>DATKTV010000001.1:0-24493 GCA_035530915.1 Acidiferrobacter sp.
GGCCAGACTCAGGGTCGCGGCAAGTTGGGGCCGGCCAAAAAAATCAGCGTACCCATCAAAGATATCTGGCTCTATCCGCTCGCGCGTAACTTCCGGCAGATTTTAACGCAGCAACCGGAGACGTGATCACCGATTATTTACGATTGTTTACTCTGATAGGATTGTAAGTTCTTGTTTTGTAGAGGATATGGTGGTATGTGTATCCTATACACGCGCTCGTAACTGGTTTTATTCTGAGGTCAAGTCCAATCTCTGCTGTAAATTCGATCCGGTAATGACGTCCCTTCTCTAGCTTAGCGCCACGATATTGCCCCCGGTGTGCGTGGGTTGCCGCATCGTCCACCATTCATGGAATTCATCCATGTCGAGGTAGCGGCGTTCGGCCCACTGCTCGTTCTGCTCGGCGAGCAGGGCGCCGACCAGGCGCAGGGCCGAGTCGCTGTTTGGGAAGATCCGGATCACCCGCTCCCGTCTGCGAATCTCCTCGTTTAAGCGCTCCTGCATGTTGGTGGTGCGCAGCCGCTTGCGGTATTTCTCCGGCAGCACCAGCACGCTTAAGGCATCCTCGAAGCCTTCCTCGAGGCACGCCACGGCCTTCGGAGCCGTCTTCTCGAAAGCGGTCACGAAGGTGGCGAGATGGGTACGGGCTTCCGTAAGATCCGCCGCCTGAAAGATGCGTTTGGCATGGGCCGCCACCTCGGCCCGGTGGCGACTGGGTGTGTGCCCCAGCAGGTTGCGCATCAGGTGCACCTGACAACGCTGCCAGGCAACCCCCTGGAAGTGCTTGCGGGCGGCTTCCACAAGACCCGCATGGCTGTCGGAGATGAGCCAGAGGACGCCCTTCAGGCCGCGGGCCTTGAGGCCCTTGAAGAAGCCGTCCCAGGTCGCGAAGGACTCGGAATCACCGATCTGGATGCCGAGGACCTCCCGGATACCGTCGGCACGGATGCCCGAGGCGATGAGGGCGGCCTTCGACACCACGCGATCGTCTTCGCGGACCGTGAGCACCAGGGCATCGACCAGCACGAACGGATAGTCGGCGGTGAGACGGCGCTCATTGAAGGCGCGGACCCGGGGATCAAGACCGGCACACAGACTGCTGACCGTCGACTTCGAAAACGAAGCGCCACAGAGGCTCTCCGTGATCTCCGTGACCTTGCGAGTCGAGACCCCCTGCACCACCATTTCCATCAACGCCAGGACGAAGGCCTGCTCACTACGTTGATAGCGCTTGAACAGCTCCGGCGAGAAGCTGCCGTCCCGGGTCTGGGGGACCTGCAGGGTCACGGGTCCCACGCGGGTGTACAGCGTCCGGGGGCGTACCCCGTTGCGATACCCCTGGCGATCCGGCGAGCGTTCGTGGGGTACTGCCCCCAGGTGCTCCGTCATCTGTGCGTCCAGAATCTGATTCAACACCGCCTCCACCAATTTGGCCAGGCCTTCTGATCCATTCAACAACCCTGGCAACAGATCCTTGCCTACGCTAACCTCATACTCTGCCATCGCTTCGATCTCCGGTTGATTAACGTCTCGATAACGCCAATTTACCGAATCGAGGCGGTGGCACCAACCGCCTGAGCTCGTCAGCTATTTACAGCAGTTTAGGGACATAACCGGCGAATATGGCGGGGTTTATTCGGGAGCGACAAGCGGAGGGGGTCGGGGCCAACGCCATCCGCCCCGATTCGATCTCACAGGCCTTCGAGCGGGTCTGTCGCCTTGCGTCCTCCGGAAAGGCGGCCGGGATCGAGGGCCTGACCTTCCGTGATCTGCGCCATGAGGCCGCCTCACGGCTTTTCGAAAAAGGCTTGAATCAGGTGGAAGCGGCCACCGTCACCGGCCACAAGACCTTGCAGATGTTGAAGCGCTACACGCATACATGGCCGCCCCCAGTTTGCCAAGCCCCTCATTTCACGATGTCAAGAAGGTGCGGTATGCAGCCATGCATCCGGACTTTTGATGAGGCTTACGCCTCGGTCCCTGATGGACTCCGCTGACTAGGCTCTCATCACCTAAACGCGCTCGAAGCGCGATGCGTATATTCAGAGTCCCCCGGTCATGATCTAACCTGTCTTGCCACCATGTCATGATGGCCTGAAGCAGCTGTTGGGAGCGCCTCCTCTGTGTAACCCGTGGGTCTCGGTCCTCGTCTCTACCCCGCTGGCGCCGCTAGGCAGCTATTGACACTGAGGATGCATCGTCCGGTCGATCGTCATGCCCGTGGACGAGCAGCGCCCATACCGTGCGTACATTCTGATGGGCGAGCGCCACCGCCGCTACGTTTTTGTGGCGCCGACCCAGCAATCCTTTAAGCCACATCTTGGTCTCGATCTTCCGCTCAGCCGATTGCACGACGGCCCGCGCCCGGTGGATGAGGGGTGTGCGGAGATAGACGTCTTCGGGCTTGCTGATGCCAAGCAACGCGGGCTTGCCGCCGCTCGAATGCTTGCCGGGGCACGCACCTAAGCCAAGCGGCGAGTTGGCGGCCATTGGCGAAGGTCTTCGCATCACCGATCACGGCCACAAGGGCCGTGGCCGTGATCGGGCCGATGCCGGGAATCGCGGCAGGTCGCTGACTGTCTGCGTTCTGTCGGTTCCAGGCCTTGCTATGAACATAATCGCTGATCCCCTTGCGCGCCCGTCTCTTTATGCGCCTCACGTTTTACGTCGGCCGCAGGCCAGGGTCAGGATGTCCCGCAGCCAGAAAGTGGAAAAAGGGGGCGGCGGGATGACGCGCGCCGTGATCGCGCGATCGACATGCGAGTGGCCAACGCCTCATCGATTAGACCGATCCCAATAGCTGGGGACCTTGTC
Source organism: Acidiferrobacter sp. (assembly GCA_035530915.1). Classification (GTDB taxonomy): domain Bacteria; phylum Pseudomonadota; class Gammaproteobacteria; order Acidiferrobacterales; family Acidiferrobacteraceae; genus Acidiferrobacter. The sequence continues at coordinate 2,815 of DATKTV010000001.1, forward strand.
CTTAAAGATCCGCGGCCTGCTTGTTATCCGCGTCTGTGAAGGCCGGAGCGGGTGCGATCGCAAACGATACCGCCGACGCAAAGCCCCGTGGGCGCGTGCGGATCATGCCGGCCCTTAAGCGCTCGCGGCGTGAAAACGAGGAGATCGGGCGCGGTTTTGTGGAAAATCATGGGTGTTTGCGTTAGCGTATGGCATGCTTCCTGTCCCCTTTCTCGAGTTGGGCCGCGATGGGCCGGCCCGCGCGGGTCGCTTGTCGTTGGGTCACGGGTCCGTCGAGACCCCATCGTTCATGCCAGTCGGTACCTATGGGGCAGTGAAGGGGATGAGTCCCGAGGAGGTCTTAGGCTCGGGGGCCAGTATCGTGCTCGGCAACACCTTTCACCTCATGGAAAGGCCGGGCCTGGAGATCATCGCCGATCACGGCGGTTTGCACCGGTTCATGAACTGGTCGGGGCCGATTCTGACCGATTCCGGCGGTTTCCAGGTCTTCAGCCTAGCGGCCCTGCGGAAATTGACCGAAGACGGGGTCGTCTTTCGGTCGCCACGCGATGGACGCCTGTTGAATCTGACGCCGGAGCTCTCGATGGCGGCCCAGACGGTCTTGCAGTCCGATATCGCCATGGTGTTCGACGAGTGCACCCCACATCCGGCAACCCCCGCGCAGGCGCGTGAGAGCATGGAGCTGTCGCTGCGTTGGGCGGCGCGCAGCCGCGCGGCCTACCAAGGCCCTGGCGCACTGTTTGGGATTGTCCAAGGGGGGCTCTACGAGGATCTGCGGGAACGCTCAGCCGCTGGCCTGCAAGCCCTGGATTTTGACGGTTATGCCTTGGGTGGCCTGTCCGTGGGCGAGCCCAAAAGCGAGATGTACCGGCTGATTGCGCTTTGTGCCCCAATGTTGCCGGAAGCGCGCCCCCGTTACCTCATGGGGGTCGGGACCCCCGAGGACATCGTCACCGCGGTCAGCGCCGGTATTGACCTTTTTGACTGCGTGCTGCCGACGCGAAATGCCCGCAATGGCTGGCTTTTTACGCGTACAGGTGTCGTCAAGATACGCAACAGCGGGTATGCTCATGATCTAGGTCCGGTCGATCCGCTCTGTTTATGTTATACCTGTCGGCACACGACCCGGGCCTACCTTCACCATTTGCAGCGGTGCGGGGAGATGTTGGGGGCTCGGCTTGCGACGCTCCACAATCTCACGTATTACGGGGACCTGATGCGCGGGCTGCGCGAGGCTATCTGCGGCGCGAGGCTGGAGGAATTTGTCGATTCGTTTTATCGTACGCGCCACAAACGGCCGCCACGATCCTTAGGGGAGCTCCCTGAAGACGATCTGCCGACTACGATCACAGATACAAAAAGAGGGCTGTTATGATACATATTATTTCCAACGCCTGGGCGGCTGCCCCGGCGTCGAGTGCGGCGGGCGGGGACGGAGGCTATCTCCAGTTTCTACCCCTCATTTTGTTTGGTGTGGCGATCTATTTTTTCATGATGCGCCCCCAGAGCAAGCGGGCACGCGAGCAACGGACGATGCTCGCGGCCTTGGCGCCGGGTGATGAGGTGGTCGTGGCTGGCGGCCTTTTGGGTCGATTGACCGAGGTCGGACCGCAATTCTCGACCATCGAAGTGGCCGCTGGGGTGGCGATCAAGATTCAGACCGCGAGCGTCCAGGTGGTGTTGCCGAAGGACACGATCAGGAAGGCGCACTAGGTCGATGAATCAGTATCCCTGGTGGAAAAACGCCCTGATCGGGCTTTTGGTCGTGTTGGGGGCGATCTATGCGCTGCCCAATGTGTATGGTGATAATCCGGCGGTCGATATCTCCGGTAGTGGGCCGACCTTGAGTCACCAGACCCTGACGCGCGTGCAGGCCATCCTGACGGCGGCGCACCTGCCCTATCTGTATGCCGGGCGGACGGCCAAGGGCATTCAGGTGCGCTTTAGGCTCGCCGGGACGCAGTTGCGCGCCCGTGAGCTGATCGCCCAAAAGCTCGGATCCGACTACCACACGGTGTTGGCGCTCGCACCGGCTACGCCACGCTGGCTGCAAGCGCTGGGCGCGCGACCCATGTATCTGGGTCTGGATTTAAGGGGCGGCGTGCACTTCTTGTTGCAGGTTGATATGCAAGCGGCGGTGCACAAAACCTTGACGGAGGATGCCCGAGCCCTGCGCCGGACCTTGCGCCGTCACGACATCCGCTACCGCGAGGTGCAGATGGATAAAACTGCCGACTCCGTGGAGATCCATTTTCGGGATGCAGCCCAGGTAGACGCCGCCAAAAAGCTGATCGCGGCGAAATTTACCGACCTTCAGGCAGTGTCAATCCCCAATTTCGGCCTGCGCGCGGCCATGACCCCGGTGGCTATTACCGCCCGGATGCATTATGCGCTTCAGCAGAATCTGACGGCGCTGCGTCGGCGTGTAAATGAGCTGGGGGTGGCGGCACCGGTGATCCAACAGGAAGGGGATTCGCGTATCGTGGTCGAATTGCCGGGCGTGGAAGATATCGCGCGGGCAAAAGAGATCCTCGGTCGCACGGCCACGCTGGAAATTCATATGGTCGACGGCAAAGACAGTATCGCCGCGGCGCTCGCCGGTAACGTGCCGCCTGGTACGCGCATCTATTATGATCGGCACGATGAGCCGATCTTGCTCTACGATCGCGTCTTGTACTCGGGCGACGATATCACCAACGCCTCAACCGGGGTCGATTCCCAGAATGGGCAGCCAGTCGTCAATATCTCGCTAAACGGTCAGGGCGCGGCGATTAATTCGCGAGTGACCCAGCGCAACGTCGGCAAGCGCATGGCAGTGGTCTATGTCGAGATCCGCACGCACTTAAAGCGCACCAGCTCAGGCGTCGCGATCCGCGGCCCCGATGGCCGCCGGATCCGCATCACGCACAAGATCGAGCAGGTGATCACGGCACCCGTGATCCGCGAGGCCTTGGGCGCGAATTTCCAGATTACCGGTATCGGTACGATTCGCCAGGCCCGTAATCTCTCGCTGTTACTGCGTGCCGGGGCCCTGGCGGCGCCTGTCAGTATCATCGCCGAGCGCACCGTCGGCCCAAGCTTAGGCGCGACCAATATCACGCGTGGTTTTTACGCGACCTTGATCGGCTTTGTGGCGATTGCGCTCTTCATGATGGTGTACTACCAAGTCTTTGGGTTCATAGCGGCGACCGCCCTAGGCATCAACGTGGTGCTTTTGGTGGCGGTGCTGTCGATATTGCAGGCGACCTTGACGCTGCCGGGTATTGCCGGTATTGCGCTCACCGTGGGTATGGCCATTGATGCCAATGTGCTGATTTTCGAGCGTATCCGCGAGGAATTGCGCAACAAGAACACGCCGCAGGCGGCGATCGCTACGGGCTTTAGTAAGGCGCTCGGCACCATCGTAGATTCCAACATGACGACCTTGATCGCGGGCCTTGCCCTTTTTTGGCTGGGGTCGGGTTCGGTGCGGGGTTTTGCGGTGACGTTGTGCCTCGGTATCTTGACCTCGCTCTTTAGTGCCATCTTGGTCACGAGGGCCCTTGTTAACGCATTTTACGGACGTCGCCGTCGTTTGGCGCGCTTGGCCATCTGATGGAATTATTTCGTATTACTCGCGACCTCCCCTTCATGCGCTATGCGCGCACTACCGTGTTTTTGTCGGCAGTGCTCTTTGTGGCGGCGGTGGCCGCCTTGGTGGTGCGCGGCATCAATTTCAATGTGGATTTCACGGGCGGCACGGTCATCGAGGTGCAGTTTGCGAGCGCGACGTCGCCGGCGACTATTCGTGGACTGCTGGCGCGCCATCAGTATCGCGAAGCGCGTGTGGAAAATTACGGTACCGCGAGCAGGCTCTTGATTCGACTCCCGACGACCGGCACCAACAGCAAGGTCTTGGCCGCGGACATCATGCGCCTGTTGGTGGTGAAGCACCCCGGCGCCACGTTACGCAGTGTCGAGTTTGTCGGCCCCGAGGTGGGTTCGGAACTCGCCGATCAGGGGGCACTGGCGCTGCTATTGGTCGCCATCGGCATCACGGTCTACCTGACCTTGCGGTTTGAGTGGCGGTTCGCGGTGGGGGCTATTATTGCCACGATTCACGACGTGGTGATTGTGCTGGGCGTGTTCGCCCTTTTTCATGTCAGCTTTTCGCTCACCGTATTGGCGGCGGTTTTAGCAGTGTTGGGTTACTCGGTCAACGACACGGTGGTGGTCTTTGATCGGATCCGGGAGAACTTTCGGCGCATGCGGACTGGCACTACCGCCGAGATCATCGATAGCGCGATCACCCGCACCCTGTCGCGAACCATCATGACCCATATTTTGACGCAGATGATGGTGCTGGCGATGCTGGTCTTCGGCGGTCCGGTCTTGTTCGGCTTCGCCTTGGCGATGACGGTCGGCATTGTCGTCGGTACTTATGGCTCGGTGCTGGTCGCAAGCCCAATCGTTTTGTGGCTGGGGCTAAAGCGCGACGACCTGATACCGCGTAAGGCCGTGAGCGTCGATCGGCCCTAGCCGCCGATCAGGTCCCCGCGCCGCCGGGCCCGTCTTGGCTGGATCGACAACTCAGTCTGTGGTATTGACTGCCTACCGCTTTTAAAGAGGTAGGTATATGCACTTATCCTTCTGGACGCAGCCTTGGCCCATCACCGGCGTGGTAGTGGCGGCTTGGCTCGTTCTCTATGTGGCGCGACCGGCCTTCCATAAAGTGGTGCGGGCCAGCACCCGCTTGGTACGCCAACCCCTCCAGCTCGTGGCCCACTTTCTGCGCTTGACAGCCAGTGATATGCAAAGACGCAATCAGGCGCTGTTGCGCGCCGAGGCGCGCGCCGAGGCGGGATTGCAAGTCGAGCGCGAGTGGGCGCGATTAGATGAGGTCGTGCGCCGGGACGTGCAAGGATTTCCCGCCCTTCAGACCGAGTTGCTTGCGCAGATCGAACAGTGGGATGCCGATTTCAAGCGCTCGGCCGAGGTTCCGCAGGCCTCACCGGAATGGATCAAGGCAGTCGCGGCCATCGGCCGGTTACGGTCGGCAGATGATCCCATGGTCGATCACCTCCAGTCGGCCTTTAAGGGCGTCGTGGAAAAGGCGCATCGGCAAACGCTTACGCACTACCAAAAGGCTGCGACTAAGCGTCACCGTCTGTTGGCCCGGTCGCAACGCATGTGGCGGGCCGTGAGTGGCGCCTTGGCGCGTGTCGACAACCGCTTGACCCGCGTGGTCGAACACGCGGCGGCCATTAACAGCGCCGTGGAGCGTTATCAGGCCCTGAGCCAAGCGGTGCCAGGCGTGGATCGGTCGCTTGTGTCCTCGGCGTTTGTGCGGCTACTGGTGGCGGGGTTTGTGCTATTGGTGGCCGCTGGCGGCGCAGTCATCAATCTCCATCTCATCGCGGCCCCCTTGAGTGAGCTTGGGGTAGGCCATGGCGTGGCGCTCACGGATTGGCCAGCATCAGTGGTGGTGGCGTTCGTCATCATTGCCATGGAAATCGTCGCTGGTCTCGTGTTGTTCGACGCCCTCAATATTACCCATATCTTTAGCCCGGTGACCTTGCTTGCCAAGACCGTGCGCCACTGGCTGATCGGGGTGGCGACTGGCCTGCTGTTAGGTCTAGCGGGCCTTGAGGCGATCTTGGTATTCGTCCAGGAGAGTGCCATCAAGGGCGCGCCGGTGGTCGGGGCGCTGGCGGTGCCTAATCTGCCGATGTGGCAGGCCGTGGCCGAGGGGATATTGGCGCTGGTATTGCCGTGTGTGATGGCCTTTATCGCGATCCCGCTGGAGTCCTTCATCTATGCCTTGCGGGCGGTAACCGGGCTCATCTTAGAGGGCTTGGTGCGGGTGTTGGCGTTTGTGGCGCGTGTCGGCGCACGGGCCTTGGCGGCGCTCGGCGACACCTTAGCCGCGCTCTATGATCTCGTGATCTTGCCGCCGCTTCTTTTGGAGCGGCTGTTTCGCTATGGGACGAACGTTCGGGCGCTGCGCAAGGGCGGCGTCTCCGGGAACCGCTAGGCGTTCGTGGCGAGCCCGGACCGGCCCACAGGGTCGGGCCCGCCAGATCGTGGCAAAACCATCGGCTGGTCGCCCATGAGCGCCTCGGGGTCGGCATCTGGCGGACCATTGCCGCCAAATATTGATAAATATCATAACGACGCGACCCGGTGACGGCCGCGCTTAACCGCTTTAGCGGGTTGAGAGTGTCACAGCCTTCGTTTCGCCGCGACCCCAGGCATGAGGGTTACGGCCGACCCGGGGATCCGATGCGCCCAGGCGCGCACCGGCTGCGACCATGCATATGGGTCATGAATCGGGTATCCTTAACGGCTGCGGTAATGATGCGCGACTAAGAGGAGCCCAATGTTTAGCGAGAAAACCCTGAAGGACTATGATCGCCCCCTGTGGGAGGCCATGCATAAGGAGCGTTTGCGGCAGGAAGATCACATTGAGCTGATCGCCTCGGAGAATTACACGAGTCCGCGGGTCATGGCCGCCCAGGGCTCCTGTCTTACGAACAAGTACGCCGAGGGCTATCCGGGCAAGCGCTATTACGGCGGTTGCGAGTATGTCGATATGGTCGAGACCCTGGCGATCGAGCGGGTGAAGACCCTGTTCGGGGCGGACTATGCCAATGTCCAGCCGCATTCCGGGTCGCAGGCCAACGCCGCGACCTATCTAGCGCTCATCAACCCCGGCGACACAATCCTGGGCATGAGCTTGGCGCATGGCGGTCATCTGACCCATGGTGCTAAGGTCAATTTTTCTGGGCGTCTGTTTAACGCCGTGGCGTACGGTGTCGACCCCACGACTGGTCTTATCGATTACGACGAGATCGCGAAGCTCGCGCGGACCCACAAGCCGCGCGTCATCGTCGGCGGTTTTAGCGCCTATTCTCGGCTGATCGATTGGACGCGTTTTCGGGACATTGCCGACGAGGTCGGGGCCTATCTCTTTGTCGACATGGCGCATGTGGCCGGGCTTGTGGCGGCGGGTTTGTACCCAAGTCCCGTGCAGATCGCCGACGTGACGACGTCGACCACCCATAAGACCCTGCGCGGCCCGCGCGGCGGCATCATTCTGGCGCGCGCCAATCCTGAGATCGAGAAGCGCTTAAACAGCATGATCTTCCCAGGTACCCAGGGCGGCCCCCTCATGCACGTGATTGCCGCCAAGGCGGTCGCGTTCGCCGAGGCCTTGGCCCCGGACTTCCAGGTCTATCAGCAGCAAGTGGTCAAGAACGCGCAGGCCATGGCCGATGCCCTCATGGGTCGTGGGTTCAAGGTCGTATCCGGCGGTACCGACAACCACCTGATGTTGGTCGATTTGATCGACCGGTCGGTGACCGGTAAGGCGGCCGAGGAGGCCCTTGGGCAGGCCAACATCACCGTCAATAAAAACGCGGTACCCAACGACCCCCGGTCACCGTTCGTGACCAGCGGGATACGCCTAGGCACGCCGGCCATTACCACCCGGGGTTTTGGTGAACGGGAGACGCGGACACTGGCGGGCTTTGTGTGCGATATCTTGGAGCAACCCGAGGACATCGCCCTGCGCGAACGCGTGCAGCGCGAGGTATTGGGGTTGTGCGCGCGGTTCCCCGTCTATAACGATGAGGTAACCATGTAGGCCATGAGGTGCCCCTTTTGCTGTATGGAGGATACGCGAGTCATAGACTCCCGCCTCGCAGAGGAGGGGGATGTCGTGCGCCGACGTCGCGAGTGCCTCGCGTGCCGGGAACGATTCACGACCTTCGAGAATGCCGAGCTGCGGCTACCCCAGATCATCAAGTCCGATGGTCGACGGGAGCCTTTTGACGAGGCGAAGTTGCGTTCCGGACTCCAGCGGGCACTAGAAAAGCGGCCCGTCGAGGCCGTCCGGATCGATGCCATTGTGGCCTATGTTCGGCGCTCATTACTCGGCAGCGGTGAGCGTGAAATCGCCAGCCGCCAGATTGGCGAGTGGATCATGGAGCAGCTGCGGGATCTTGATAAGGTCGCCTACGTACGGTTTGCCTCGGTCTATCGGAGTTTTCAGGATCTAAACGCCTTCCGCGAAGAGGTGGAGCGATTGGAGGATGAAGCCGAGGCCCCAGATCTGTCGTCTGAGCCGTGAACGCGCTGACCGACAGTGTCTATATGGCGCGCGCGCTCGGGCTCGCCCGCTGCGGGATGCAGACGACGCACCCCAATCCGCGCGTAGGTTGTGTGATCGTTCTGGGCGACCGGGTCGTGGGCGAGGGCTTTCATGAGCGCGCCGGCGAGCCGCACGCCGAGCGGCTGGCCTTGCAGGAGGCCGGCGCCTTGGCGCGTGGCGCGACCGCCTATGTGACCCTTGAGCCCTGCTGTCATGTGGGGCGCACGCCCCCCTGTACCGAGGCCTTGCTGGCCGCTGGCATTGTGCGTGTGGTCGCGGCCATGGAAGACCCGGATCCGCGTGTGCAGGGCGAGGGTTTTGCGGCCTTGCGGGCCGCGCAAGTGGCGGTCGATGTCGGCCTCATGCGCGACGAGGCCCACCAGTTGAACCGCGGATTCATATCCCGATTGACCCGAAACGCTCCCTTCGTCTCCGCCAAGGTCGGCGCAAGCCTAGATGGCCGCACCGCGCTTTTAAACGGGGACAGCCAATGGATTACGGGGGTCCGCGCCCGTGCCGACGTCCAGGCCCTACGGGCCCAAAGTGGCGCGATTCTGACGGGTATGGGGACGGTGCGCTTCGATGACCCCCATTTGACGGTCCGCCATCCGGCCGTCCGTCAGCCGTTGCGAGTGGTCGTGGATTCGGGTCTCGCGCTTTCGCCGACCGCACGGCTCGTCACGGAACCCGGTGAGTTAGTCGTTTTCACAGTAGCCGAAGGACCGAACGCCGAGGCTTTGCGGGCCGCTGGTGTGCGAGTCGTGGCGGTCGGCGGTGCCGCCCATGCGGTGGACCTGCGCGCGGTGATGGCGGAACTCGCCGGTCTGGGCATCAACGACCTCTTGGTGGAGGCGGGTCCGACGTTGCTCGCGAGTTTACTGCATGATCAACTCATCGATGAGTTGATCCTTTACATGGCGCCGGTCCTGATTGGGAGTGGGCGTCCGATTGCCGATTTCACGATCCCCGCGCTCGATCAGCAAATATGCTGGCGTTATGAGGAGGTCCGGCGGGTGGGTCACGACTTGCGTATCACTTTGACGCGGGAGATTTGAGAGGGGAATAGATGTTCACAGGACTGATCGAAACGATGGGCACAGTCGAGCGGCGAGTCGCGCACGCGCGCGGGGCACGGTTGACGATCGCCGCCCCGGGCCTTACCAAGGCGCCCTGGGTCATAGGGGAAAGCATTGCCGTGAACGGCGTGTGTCTGACCCTGACCGAGGGGGAGGGGGCGCAGTTCTCGGCCGATTTGTCGACTGAGACCTTGATGCGCACCTCGCTTGGCGCCTTGCGACCTGGGGCCCTCGTCAATCTGGAGCGCGCCTTGAAGGTCGGCGATGCGCTTGGCGGGCACTTGGTCTCCGGCCATGTCGACGGGATCGCTACGGTATTGCGCTGTAGTCGGGAAGGTGAGGGCCTGCTGTTGAGCCTGGAGGTGCCCTTGGAGTTTGGCCGCTATATCGCGCGCAAGGGGTCGCTCTGCGTCGATGGCATAAGCCTCACGGTCAACACCATAGACGGGGCCGTGGTCTCGTTTGCCATCGTCCCCCACACCTTGGCCGCGACGACCTTGGGCCACGTGGAGCCCGGGGCGCTCGTCAATATCGAGGTCGATCTCATCGCGCGCTACTTAGAGCGCCTGCTGAAGGCGTCCTAAGGGCGGATCGCAAAGGTCGCTTGCGTCCGCGCGATCAAAAACGGCGCGCGCCGGCCCCAGCGGCCATACAGTAAACTCACGACCCGGTAGCGGCCGAACGGCGTGGACATCGGAATAGGCAGCGACAGCCGCCCCTCATAGGTGCCACTGTGACGGATCTCGCGACCCACGCTGGCGCGATGTTCGGCGATCAGCTGGCCGTGGGCGTAGAAATCGCGCACCTCGGTGATGTGCAGCGATCCAGGCCCCCGCAGGAGCGTCAAGTGTTTAGTCAATAAAAACGAACCGCAACGTCGGCCGATGGTCGGCGTGACCGTGATCCAGTACCGCAGGGCCTGAACGTGGCGCGCCGGGAGTGCCCCCAGGGGCGAGAGGGAGACATAGGCCATCGACCACCCGGCACCGGCGTGACAACGACCCACGACCGCGCGCTGGGCGCTGGGCGGTGGCGTGCACCCGGCGAGGACGGCGGCGAGACTAATCGCCCCAAGCGTGAGCCAACGCGGCATAGGCTCCTACGGGGGCGGCAGCCCTTGGGGTGATGATCGGGGACGTGGGCTTGGTAGCTGGCACGGTGGCGGCCGATTGGGATGCCAGAACCGGCGGCGTCCCGTGGGTCAACTGCACGACCGCATGGGTGATGTGGGAAACGGGCCGTAACACCGTTTTTCGATAGGGCCAGGCCGCCTCGATGGCAAAAAATCCGACGATGAAAAGGAGGCTGAGCAGAATCCCGAGGCGCTTGTGCGGGGATGCCGGTCGCTCCCACCGTCTCACAGGCTTAGGCGCGGTCGCCACGAGGCCCGTGGCGGGCTCGCCGAAGATGTCCGGGAAGAGGACACCGGATCCACTGTCGCACGCGAACACGGCAGGCCCGGCCACCTCTTCCGAGTCGCCAGACTGCGGATCGCGCGTGACCAGGTCTGCGGCCTCGGAGGCGGACTCCTTGGTCTCGGGTAATTCGGCTAATGGGGTCTCACCGAAGAGGGCATCGGCCACCGCCTCGAGGGCTATGCGGAAGGCCCGCGCAGTCTGGTAGCGTCCGAGGGTCGCGCCCCGGGCGATTTCGGCCAATATCCCCGTTTCCGTACCGAGCAACTCCTGCATGAGGCGGCCGGCGTCACGGATATCGCCGGCCGGCATGGGCGGGGACTCCCCGAGGCTTGTTTGGCGGAAGTCGAGCAGCTTAATACGCTGATCTGTGGTGTGGAAGACGTTGTCGGAGCGCACGGCGCCATGCGCAAAACCCTGGCCATGAACCGCCTCAAGCGCGCTCAACACGGCGATGATCCAGGTGCGGACTTGGGATTGCGGGAGGGTTACGAGCCGTTTATGACGGGCTTTTACGGTCTCACCGACCAAGTATTCGAGGATCAAGGCCGCCGGCTGTGCCCAGAGCCCATACAAGGTCACGATATGGGGGTGGCTGAAACGGGCCAACACCCGCCCCTCGGCGATCACGGAGGTCGCCCCGCGCGGGGTGGCCTTTAAGGCGACCGGCCGGTCTAGGGCGAGGTCTTGGCTCATATAGATGGTGCTGCGCACGCTAGACGACAGGGTGCTCAAGATCAAATAGGGGCCCAGTGCCCGCCCAGGCTCAAGTATCGGGACTCGCGGCTCGTTGCGGCCGGTTCTATGTGGTTCCATCGACTTCCATCTCTTGGTCAGTCATAATTCGGGGCCGGTCAACTCGGCCGGTTGCCAATGAACACATCATGCCTATTAGCCCCATCCCTGAAATCATAGACGAACTTAAGGCCGGGCGGATGGTCGTCATCATGGACGACGCCGATCGCGAGAATGAGGGCGACCTGCTCATGGCCTCCGAGGCGGTCACGCCAGACGCGATCAATTTCATGGTCCGCCATGGCCGCGGCCTCGTGTGCCTGACTTTAACACCCGAGCGCTGCCAGCAACTACACCTTGAGCCCATGGTCAAGGACAACGGCTCACGCTATGCGACCCGGTTTACGGCCTCGATCGAGGCCGCCGAGGGGGTAACGACCGGGATCTCGGCGGCCGACCGGGCCGCGACCATTCGGGCGGCGATCGCGCCGGGGGCCAAGGCCCGCGATCTGGTCAGCCCCGGGCACATCTTCCCGATCATGGCGCAACGGGGCGGCGTGTTGGCGCGCGCCGGTCACACCGAGGCCGGGGTCGACCTCGCTCGGCTGGCCGGTTTTGAGCCGTCGGCGGCCATCTGCGAGATCCTGAAAGACGACGGCGAGATGGCTCGCCAACCGGAGCTCGAGGTCTTTGCCGCGGAACACAAATTAAAGATCGGCACGATCGCTGACCTCATTCATTATCGTCTACAACATCAATCGAGCGTGCACCGTTTAGACGAGCGGTCGATTGACACCGTCTATGGGTCGTTCCGCCAAGTGACTTATCACGACGACATCGAGGATCGCGTGCATCTCGCCTTGATCCGCGGCGATATTGATGCCGATCCGATCCCGGTTCGCGTCCACGTCCAGGAAAGCCTGTTAGACCTCCTGAACGCCGTGGATTCGCCGTCTTGGACCTTGGCCGGTGCCCTTCAGTTTATCGATAAGGCGGGCCGTGGCGTTGTCGTCTTGTTAGACCAGCCCGCGCCCATGGCGCTGACGATGGCCAGGCTCAGGGCGCCGCAGGACACCCAGGCCCCCGGATCGGCGCGCGAAGTGATGCGCACGGTGGGTCTTGGCAGCCAGATCTTGTTGGAGCTGGGTGTCCATAAAATGCAAGTATTGGGTCATCCGCGCAAGGTGCCGGGATTGGCCGGATTCAACCTAGAAGTAGTCGAATATCTGGCACCGATGACGGGAGGACATGTATGAGCGGGGAAGTCATGATTGACGGGACACTGATCGCCGGTGAGGCCCGATTCGGGATCGTGCTGGGACGCTTCAACGCGTTCGTGGGCGAGCGGCTCTTGGAGGGTGCACTCGATACCCTGCATCGGCATGGCGCCGACCCTAAGCACATCACCGTCGTGCGCGTGCCCGGGGCCTTTGAGCTCCCGCTGGCCGCTCAAGTCATGGCCGAGAGCGGGCGCTACGAGGGGATTTTGGCATTAGGGGCCGTGATCCGCGGGGCCACCCCACACTTTGAATTTGTCGCCGGCGAGTGCGTGAAGGGTCTCGCGCAAGTCGGCCTGAAAACCGGCGTGCCGGTCGCGCTCGGCGTACTGACCGTCGATACCGTGGCCCAAGCGATCGATCGCGCCGGGGCCAAGTCCGGCAACAAGGGCGCGGAGGCCGCGCTGTCCATTCTGGAGATGGTTGACCTGTTACATCGTCTGCGCAATCCATGAGTGGGAGCCGGTCCCGAGCCCGACAAGCGACCGTCCAGGCGCTCTACCAATGGCAGGTGACCGGTCAGTCGCATCACGATATCGGCCGCCTCTTTTTGCGCAACGAGGACTCGGACGAGGACGCGGAGGGTGACCTAGACGAGGCCTATTTCGCGGAGTTGATTCGCGAGGTGCCGCGTCACGTGGAAGAAATCGATGGCTTGCTGGCTCCGCATCTCGACCGGCCACTGGCCGAGGTCGACCCCGTCGAGCGGGCCATTTTGCGCCTCGGGGTCTATGAGTTTCGGTATCGCCCCGAGATCGGCTATCGCATCGTCTTAAACGAGGCGGTCGAACTTGCCAAACGCTTCGGGGGCGATTCCGGTCATAAGTTTATCAATGCCGTCTTGGATAAGGCCGCTGCCATCTTGAGGGCAGACGAGAGGCGCGGCTAGATGGATGAATTTGGGCTGATCGAGGCCTTTTTCAAGCGCGCGCCGCGGTGCCCCGAGGTCTTGCTCGGGATCGGCGATGACGCAGCGCTCGTGGCCGCCTGCGCCCCTGATAGCAGCTATGCCTTGACGACCGACACCCTTGTCGCCGGTATCCACTTCCCCGAGAACGCCCCTGGTTTCGATGTGGGTTATAAGGCGCTCGCGGTCAATGTGAGCGATCTGGCGGCCATGGGCGCCCGCCCGATCGGTTTTTTGCTGAATCTGACGCTCCCGGGTATCGATGAACGCTGGCTTGGGCAGTTCCGCGACGGGCTCTTTACGCTCGCAGATAGTCTCTCTATGGATGTGATTGGCGGCGACACGGTGCGTGGACCGCTCGCTGTGACCATCACGGCGTTGGGCGCGGTCCCTAAGGTGCAGGCCCTGCGTCGCAGTGGCGCGTGCGCAGGTGATCGCGTGTATGTGTCGGGCCTCTTGGGCGATGCGGCGCTCGGTTTTTTGGCGCGTGCCGGCACGGTGGCCTTGGCAGACGAGTTTCGCGCCGGGGTCTTGGCGCGCCTTGATCGCCCGCGACCCCGTATCGAGGAGGGCCAAGCGCTGCGCGCGATTGCGTCGGCGGCCGTCGACCTGTCCGATGGCCTGATCGCCGATCTCGGCCATATCCTGGCGGCCAGTGGCGTAGGTGCAACGCTCGATTTGCAACGCCTGCCGTTATCGGATGCCTATCGCACGGTCTTGGATACCATCGGCTATGATCCGGCGCTGAGCTTTGGGGATGATTACGAACTCTGTTTTACGGTACCACCCGAGCGCTTGGCGGCGTTGGCGGAGATCGCCCCGCGGTTTCGCTGTGGCTTTCATTATCTAGGCGACATCGTGGTCGGGGCCGGCCTCACATTACACACAGACGCCGGGGTCTATACCCCCGCGGTCGCTGGCTTTAACCACTTCCTTGGCTAAGATCTCGGCGGCGACCTTTTTGGCAACGGGGTTTGGCGTCGGCCGCTTTCCCAAGGCGCCGGGGACCGCCGGATCGCTCTTAGGTCTCGTTTTGTGGTGGCCGGTCATGGGCCTAGGTTGGCCCGGTTATAGTCTGTTGCTGGTCGTCGCCCTCGGTGTGGGTGTTGTCGCCTCTGGGCGAGCGGCTATCGAGTTGGGTCTGACCGATCCGCCCATGGTGGTGTGGGATGAGGTGGTCGGGATGGGGGTGGCGCTACTGGCCGTCCCGCACGGGCTGCTGGTCGTTTTGGCGGCGTTTGGTTTGTTCCGACTCTTTGATATCACCAAACCCTATCCGATCAAGCGCCTCGAACGGCTCCCCGGCGGCTATGGGATCATGTTGGACGATGTCTTGGCCGGGGTGTATGCCAATGTCTGCCTACAGGGGGTCCTATGGATACTGAGCGGCGCGCCTCATTAGTCACGTTTTGTGGCGATTTGGGCGAGGAGTTGAGCCGCCAGGGTCTGCATGTTGCGGTGGCGGAGTCTTGCACAGGGGGACTACTGGCGGCCTCGTTTACGGCGATTCCCGGGAGTTCGCGCTGGTTTGAGTACGGGTTTGTGACCTATAGCGCGGCCGCCAAGCGCACCATCCTGGGGCTTGCCCCGGAGTGTTTGGACGAGGACCATATCGTAAGCGAGCCCACGGCCTGCCAGATGGCGCGCGCGGCGCGCGCTTTAGGCCACGCCGATGCCGGGATCGGCATCACCGGGATTGCCGGCCCGTCCGGGGGGCGCCCGCAGCGCCCGGTCGGCACGGTCGTGATCGCCTGGGCCAATCGGGCCGCAGCCGAGGCCCAGACCTATCATTTCGCGGGAAATCGCGAGATCGTGCGATGGGAGGCGGTGATTTCGGCGGTCACGGGACTCATTGCCCGTCTCGATCAAGGGTTCTTAAGCTAGGTCCTAGACGCCCTTTGTGGAATAATCGCCCCCTTGCGCGCCATTGCGGGGGTATTCATGGATGTCAATAAAGGCAAAGCCTTAAGTGCGGCTTTAGGCCAGATCGAAAAGCAGTTTGGGAAGGGATCAGTGATGCGCCTCGGCGATGCCGGGGATGCGCCCGCGATCGCCGCCGTCCCGACCGGGTCGTTGGGACTGGATATCGCGCTCGGTATCGGTGGACTCCCCCGCGGTCGGGTCGTGGAGATCTATGGCCCGGAATCCTCAGGTAAGACGACGCTCACCTTGCACGTCATAGCCCAAGCCCAGAAACTCGGCGGCACGGCGGCCTTTATCGATGCCGAGCACGCCCTAGACCCCACGTACGCCAAGCGGCTAGGAGTCAATGTCGACGATCTCTTGGTGTCGCAGCCCGATTCCGGGGAGCAGGCCCTGGAGATCACCGACATGCTGGTGCGTTCCGGGGGCGTCGACATCGTCGTGATCGACTCGGTCGCGGCGTTGACGCCCAAGGCCGAAATCGAGGGCGAGATGGGCGACTCCCATGTCGGCTTGCAGGCACGCCTGATGTCCCAGGCGTTGCGCAAACTCACGGGAAATATCAAGCGTTCGAACACGCTGGTGATCTTTATTAACCAGATTCGCATCAAGATCGGGGTCATGTTCGGCAATCCCGAGACCACAACGGGCGGCAATGCCTTAAAGTTTTATTCCTCGGTGCGCCTGGATATTCGGCGCATAGGGGCGATCAAGCGGGGCGAAGAGGTCGTCGGCAGCCAGACCCGAGTCAAGGTGGTCAAGAATAAGATCGCGCCGCCCTTCCGGCAGTGCGAATTCGATATCTTCTACGACCAAGGGATATCCAAGGAAGGCGAGCTGGTGGAGCTCGGAGTCGTTGCCAATATCGTCGAGAAGTCCGGCGCCTGGTACTCTTTCGGTGGCGAACGCATCGGTCAGGGCAAAGAAAATGCCCGCCAGTACCTGCGTGATAATCCGCAGATCGCCCAGAATATCGAGGCACGGCTGCGCGAGACGTTTACCGCGCCGCCCGGCGTCATCGTCGGAGATGTTGCGGAGAGCGATGAGGAGGCGGATATCTGAGCGGGGGAGGCGCTTCGGCGCGCGCCTATGCCCTCGGCCTGCTCGCGCGGCGCGATTATAGTTGTGTCGAATTGATCGAGCGGCTTGGTACGCGGGGGTATGAGCCGGACGAGGCGCGCTCGGTAGTCGCGCAATTGGCGGCCGAGAACTGGGTCTCCGATAAGCGCTATGGGGACAGTCGCGTGCGTTCGCGAGCCTTGCAGGGGGTAGGACCGCTGCGCATCTTGGTTGAGCTGCGGGCGAAAGGCTTAGCGCCCGAGACGATTGCCGCCGTATTAGATTGCCGCGACCCCTTATGGAACGAACGGGCCTGCCGTGCGCGTGTTAAGCGTTTTGGCGAGGCGCTCCCTGAGGGGGTGACCGAACGGGCGCGCCAGTCCCGCTTCTTGCAGACGCGGGGTTTTAGCTTTGAACAAATCACCCAAGCGGTCAGCACGCCGCGCACCTAAAAGACAAAGGTTATGAAAAGTACCGAGATACGCAGTCGCTTCTTGCAGTTTTTTGCGCGCCACGGGCATGAGGTGGTCGCTAGTAGTTCCTTGATTCCAGGTAATGATCCGAGCCTGCTCTTTACCAATGCCGGCATGGTTCAGTTCAAGGATATCTTCTTGGGACGCGACACCAGACCGTATCGACGAGCGGCGAGCGCGCAGCGGTGCCTGCGCGCCGGTGGTAAGCACAACGACCTGGAAAACGTGGGTTACACCGCGCGCCACCATACGTTCTTCGAGATGCTCGGCAACTTTAGTTTCGGGGACTACTTCAAGAAAGAGGCCATCCATTACGCCTGGGAGTTTTTGACAGTCGAGATGGGGTTGCCGGCCGAGCGCCTCTGGGTGACGGTCTTTGAGGAAGATCAAGAGGCCGCCGATATCTGGCTAAACGACATCGGCGTGGATGCGACCCGCTTTAGCGCCATAGGGGCGGCGGACAATTTTTGGTCCATGGGTGATACTGGGCCTTGCGGGCCGTGTTCGGAGATATTTTACGACCATGGTCCAAGCATTGCTGGTGGCCCACCCGGGACTCCCGAGGCCGATGGCGATCGCTACGTCGAGATCTGGAACCTCGTGTTCATGCAGTTTGATCGGAACCGCGAGGGCGAGTTGACGCCGCTCCCTAAGCCCTCGGTGGATACCGGCATGGGCCTTGAGCGCATGGCGGCGGTTCTTCAGAAGGTCACCAGCAACTACGATATCGATCTCTTTCAAGGGCTGATTCGCGCAGTCGGCGAGGTCTTAGGGCTGAGCAATCTGCGCGACAAGTCGTTAAATGTCATCGCAGATCATATTCGGGCGGCGTCTTTTCTGGTGATTGACGGCGTCACCCCCGGCAATGAGGGGCGCAGCTATGTGTTGCGCCGTATTATCCGCCGGGCGCTGCGTCACGGCTATCGTCTGGGTGCCCAAGGGGCGTTCTTCTATCGCCTGGTGGGCCCCTTGATCGCCGAGATGGGCGAGGCCTACCCAGAGCTTTTGCGCGATCAGGCGCATGTCGAGGCGGTCCTAAAGCAGGAAGAGGAGCGCTTTGCAGAGACCCTGTCGCAGGGTCTGCGGCTCTTGGATCAGGATATCGAGGGCCTGCAGGCGGGCGGCGCAATTCCCGGGGCCATCGTTTTTCGGCTCTATGATACTTATGGTTTTCCCGCTGACCTGACCCAGGACATCGCCCGGGAACGGGGACTTACGGTTGATATGGTCGGGTTTGAGCGGGAGATGAATGCCCAACGAACACGCGCGCGCGCCGCGCAGAGCTTCCATGGCGAGGAGGTCGTAGTCGCCGGAGATACGACGTTTTGCGGCTATGAGTCCATTGTCGCCCCGGTGCATATCCGGGCATTAGCGGCCCAAGGGCGGGCGGTCGCGATGCTTTCGGCCGGGGAAGAGGGTGTAGTGTTTTTGGATAAAACCCCGTTCTATGCCGAATCCGGGGGTCAGGTCGGCGATATCGGCGTCATTGAGGGCGAGGCCGGGGCCTTTGCGGTGGCCGATACCCGTAAGGGGTTTGCGCATATCGGGCAAGTCGCGAGCGGGACTGTGAACGTCGGCGATCGGATGACGGCCGTGGTGAACGCCCCGCGGCGCTTGGCGACTGCCGCCCACCACTCGGCCACCCACCTGCTACATGCCGCTTTACGGCGCATCCTGGGCACCCATGTGGCGCAACGCGGCTCACTGGTCGGACCGGACCGGCTACGCTTCGATTTTAGCCACCCACAGCCCGTGACGCCGGCGGAGCTCGTGGCCCTTGAGCAATCGGTCAACGAGGCCATATGGGCCAATGCCGAGGTGACCATCCGGCAGATGGCCTTGGCGGACGCAGTCGACATCGGGGCCATGGCGCTTTTTGGTGAAAAGTATGGCGATCGGGTGCGCGTTATTGCGATGGGCGATCACTCCACGGAATTATGCGGCGGCACCCACGTCAACCGCACGGGCGACATTGGTCTTTTTAAGATCTTGGCGGAGACGGCCGTGGGTTCAGGCGTCCGGCGCATCGAGGCGGTGACGGGAGCTGCGGCGCTCGACTATGTGCGCACCATCGAAAAGCGCCTCACGGATGCCGCGCAGGTGATCGGGGGCGCTCGTGAAGAGCTGGTCGACAAGGTCTTGCGCCTCAAAACCCGGGCGGACACGTTGGAGACGGAGTTGGCGCAGGTACGTGCTAAGAGCGGGGCGGCGGCCAGCCAAAATTTGGCCGCACAGGCTATGGATATCGGGGGCGCGAAGGTCTTGATTAGTCGCTTCGAGGGCGATGTGAAGGGTCTGCGCGAGGCCATTGATCGCCTAAAGAGCCAATTGCGCTCGGCGGCTATTGTGTTGGCGGCGGTCGCGGAGGGGCGGGTGACCCTGATCGCCGGCGTGACACCAGATCTCGTCTCGAAGGTGAGTGCCGTCGAGCTCGTCAACGAGGCCGCGCGCGTGATGGGGGGCAAGGGCGGTGGACGCCCGGACCTCGCTCAGGCCGGCGGCGCCGATAACGGGGCCTTAGATCAGGCTTTGGCGCACGCACACGCGTTTTTAGCCGATCGCTTGGCTTAAAAAAGGCACTTTTCGTTTACACTCAAGGAAGGGCGCGGTAATCTGCGCGTCTTTCAAACGTCAAGACTCTCAACTATGTCCTTGCTTGTCCAGAAGTACGGCGGCACCTCGGTAGGTACGGTCGAGCGTATTCAGGCCGTGGCCGAGCGAGTCGCCGCCGATCGTGCGCGCGGCCACGATATGGTGGTCGTGGTGTCGGCTATGAGCGGCGAGACGAATCGCCTGCTGGGATTGGCGCATGCCCTACACCCCACGGCCCCAGCCCGCGAGGTCGATGTGCTGCTGGCAACCGGCGAGCAGGTGACGATTGCCCTGCTGACTATGGCACTAGAACACCTCGGGTGTTCGGCCAAGTCCTATACCGGCGGCCAGGTCCATATCCGTACGGACAACGCCCATGGCCGGGCCCGCATCCTCGCGATTGATGGTGAGCGCGTGCGTGAGGATTTGGCGAACGGGCGCGTGGTCGTGATTGCCGGATTCCAAGGGATGGATGGGGACGGCAACATTACGACCTTAGGGCGCGGCGGGTCGGATACCACGGCCGTGGCTATGGCCGCCGCCTTAAAGGCCGACGAGTGCCAGATCTATACGGATGTCGATGGCGTCTATACGACCGATCCGCGCATCTGTCCGCAGGCGCGGCGGTTGGCGCAGATCACGGTGGAGGAGATGCTGGAGCTTGCCAGTCTCGGCGCCAAGGTCCTCCAGATCCGCTCGGTGGAGTTTGCTGGCAAGTATCATGTGCCGTTACGGGTCTTGTCGTCCTTCGAGGACGGGCCTGGGACACTCATCACCTACAAGGAATCGAAAATGGAGCAGGCGCTGATATCAGGCATCGCGTTTAGCCGGGACGAGGCCAAGCTGACGATCAAGGGGGTTCCCGATAAGCCCGGCATCGCCTATCGCATTGTCGGCGACATCGCCCAGGCGAATATCAATCTCGATATGATCATTCAGAATATCGGCGCTGACATGACCACGGACTTCACTTTTACGGTGCCGCATGCCGATTATCGTCAGGCGCGCGAAATTTTGCAGAGTACCGCAACTGCATTACAGGCCCGTGAAGTGTGCGGCGACGAGCGTATCGCGAAGATCTCGATCGTGGGTGTCGGGATGCGCTCGCACGCGGGGATCGCCAGCACCATGTTTAGGGTGTTAGGCGAAGAAGGCATTAATATTCAGATGATATCCACGTCTGAGATTAAGATCTCCGTGGTTATCGAGGAGAAGTATCTAGAACTTGCGGTCCGCGCCTTACATAGCGCCTTTGGGCTCGATGCCGAAAATGGGGTGCCTGGATAACTGGCATAGAATCTGCACAGTAAACGGTCGACTCGCATCGTCCTCGGGGGGGCGGTCGAAGAGAGTGCGCGGGTCAGGGCGGGGCGCGTGCATGTCCCGAAGCGACTAGGCAGGTGGGAAGATTTGCGAGATTAAGGAGAGTGGCGCCATGCTGATTTTAACGAGACGTATCGGTGAGACACTCAATATAGGCGATGAAGTTCAAGTCACCGTGTTGGGCATTAAGGGTAACCAAGTCCGGATTGGCGTCAATGCCCCGAAGGATATCGCTGTGCACCGTGAAGAGATCTACGAACGGATCCAGAAAGAGCGGGAAACGAGCACCGAGGGGGTTCCTCCCAAAGGGTAACTCTCTTCCCCGAACGCGTCACACAAGGTATGCTGTGCGACACCAATTGGAGAGATGGCCGAGCTGGTCGAAGGCGCTCCCCTGCTAAGGGAGTATGGGGTCAAAAACTCCATCGAGGGTTCGAATCCCTCTCTCTCCGCCATTATTTGTTTATTACCCGGCTTTAAGTTGGCGACTGGGTTGTCAGTGGGCCGCTACGCTCTTGCGAACGAAGCTTAAGGGGCACGCCGTTCTTGACAATAAGGCCACCAGTCCGCAAAATCGCCGCCTTTACGCGCCCGTAGCTCAGTTGGATAGAGTACCTGGCTACGAACCAGGTGGTCGGGAGTTCGAATCTCTCCGGGCGCACCATATACCTAAAGAAATACAGCCGGTTACGTGTCACCACTAACCGGCTTTTCTTTTTAGTACCGTCAGTGTGGGCGTTTTGTGGACACTTGCACTGCACACCAATT
>DATKTV010000002.1:0-9467 GCA_035530915.1 Acidiferrobacter sp.
TCGCGGCGATACAGAGGACATGTGGTGCGGAAATGGGCGCATTCGATTGGGGCCTCACGGAATTTCTGACCGTAACCACACATCAGGGCATAGAGACCATCGCCAACCCCCGGCACCTCCGAAACCAATTGGCCGAACTGATCTGGCTCCCCAGAATCACGGACACTCAGTTAGGCCACATGCCGCTGCTCGAAGGTCTCGGGAGAGAGGTACCCGAGACCGGAGTGTAGGCGCTTTCGATTATAGTATATTCGATGTATTCGAAAACCTGTTTCCTCGCCTCCTGACGTGTCGCAAAGCGTTCTCCATGGATGGCCTCGACCTTCAGGCTGTGGTTCCAGCTCTCCATGGCCGCATTGTCATAGCAGTCGCCTTTCTTGCTCATGCTGGCAATGAGGCCATGGGCCTTCAGAAGACGCCGATAGTCATGCGCGCAGTATTGGCTGCCACGGTCGGAGTGGATGATGACGCCCCGAGGCCGCTTGCGCCGCCAGAGCGCCATACGCAGGGCATCGCAGGTGAGTTTGGCCGTCATCCCCTCGGACAGGACTAAGCCCACGACTGTGCGGGCATAGAGATCGAGCACCACGGCCAGATAGAGCCATCCCTCGTCGGTGGCGATATAGGTGATATCCGAAACCCACTTCTGGTTCGGACGTTGCGCGCTGAAGTCCTGATTGAGGAGATTGGGTGCCACCGGCAGATTGTGATCGGAGTGGGTCGTCGCCTTGAACTTGCGAGCGGCCTTGGCCCGCAGCGCGTTTTGGCGCATCAGGCGCGCCACACGGTTCTTTCCGACCCGCCGCCCCTCGTGACGTAGCGCCCAGGTGATGCGCGGCGAACCGGCGCGCCCCTTGTGGTCGTTGTAGATGCGCCGTATGGCCTCGACAAGGCTCTCATCGGCCTTCGCGCGCGGTCGGGTGGGACGGTCCCGCCCCTCGTAGTAACCGCTGCGGGAGACCGACAGCAGGTCGCCCATGAGCGCAATCGCATGCTGGCCTTCGTGGCGTCGGATCAGGGCGTACTTCACTTCGACTGTCTCGCTGCGAAGTACGCCGAGGCTTTTTTTAAAAACGCGTTCTCCTCTTCCAGGCGCGCCCTATCCCGCTTCAGACGGGCGACCTCGGCCTCCTTCAACCGCTGTGCCTCGGTGACAGTGCCCTCCATCTGGCGCTTGCGCCGCCAGGCATAGATTTGGGTCTCGGCGATCCCGAGATCCTGGGCCACAAGCGCCACTCCATCCCGCTCGGCACGCTTCAGGGCTTGGTCTTTGAATTCGTCGCTGTAACGCTTCCGGGTCGTCTTCTCGGTTGGCTTCTTGGTTTTCATCATCTCACCTCAGTCAAGAGTTTATTCTCTTAACCGGGTGTCCGGGAGACCGGGGAAGAATCATCCTATACAGGTTCATCTCGTAACGGATGCCGCATGCGCTTCTATAAAGACTTCAGCGTGTCCAAGATTTGTTGCTTCGTAAACGGCTTCACGATATAGGCTTTTGCCCCCTGTTCCTCGCCCCAGATGCGATCCGTTTTTTCGCCCTTACTGCTCACCAGGACCACGGGGATGGCCTTCGTGGCGTCACCGGACGTAATGAGTCGGCACGCCTGAAACCCATTCATGTCCTTCATGACCACATCTAGGGGAATCGCATCGGGCTGTTCGCTCGTCGCCTTCTTCACCGCTTCCGCACCGGAAGTCGCGGTAATGACTGAATATCCTCCTTCGATCACGATCTGCTCAATGTTTTTCAAGTCTGTTAATGAGTCGTCCACGACGAGTACTTTTTTGACTGACATTGCCGCTCCTTACATCCGTTTGGATTCTGGTATTTCAGACGTTCTCAACGTCGCCAACCCCGACACACCATTCATTATGTGGTGGCGATATTCACAACAAATTTAACCTCTGGAATACATCGAGCGATGGCTTTCAGGAGTTCCGTCCGCGCCAGTGGCTTCGTAAGGTACACATCAGTACCTGCCATGATTCCCTTCACTCGATCGAAAGTGCTGTCTTTACTCGTTAGCATAACAATAGCCACATTCCTTGACGCCTTATCAGACTTGATCATCTTGCAGACACGATAACCGTCGATAACCGGCAGCATGATGTCCAAAAATATGATGTCGTAGGGGCGAGTTTTGGCAAGATGGACTGCGTCCTCACCGTTATCAGCGAACTCCAAATCCATGCCTAACGGCCGCAACGTCAAATCCATTAGGCGACGAATGGTAGTACTATCATCGACGACTAGCGCCCTTAACCCCATTGTTTGCAAAGTATTTTCCGACATCATGCGCATCTCCCTATGGCCCGTCACAGCCGCCCTATAAAGCAATATCACCTACGTCTGATGACCGTAGTAGCCGAACTGAGGATCAGCTATGCGGAAATTTTGACTTTTTCTATATTTGTTCAATGACTGCAATAACCCCCCTAACGCGCCGAACTTGCCTGAGGGAACTGCCGCGCCTAATGGTAGCTATGGCTTGAATAATGCAACGTCTCCGTTGCGGGGGCATCGATACCAACGTCACGCTCGGTCGGGCACGAATCGTGGTGTACATTCCAGGATGCAAGAAAAAATGGGGGGCGACGTTCAGGCTGCTCAGGCCATGACCGAGAGCTGATCAGCGCCAGCCAGAAAACGCTCAGAGGGACTATCGGGTAGCCGACAACAGGCCCGCTTATCGGCCTCGTGTGGCGCGCGCCGCACAGTTGCCTAAACACCCTATCCACCCCGCATCGCGGCCATCGCAAACCGTGCGCCACGAGACCTGCGGTCGCGCCAGCCGATATGCTGGTCAACCGACCATTGACGCATAGAGTGTGTCGCGTATATTACCAGAGGGACTGGTCATTAGCATATTACGGTCTACTTATATACGTGGATGTATTAACAACGCAACGAACATCACAAAGATGGAGAGCTAACCTATGATTAAGTCACTACGAGGGACCATTCGCGGTCTGACAGCTGGGGCCATGACGAGCGTACTCCTTACTGCGGGCATCGGGGTCGCTTACGCCCACGCATTTCATGGTGCAGCCGCCACAAAATCCCACTACGGTGCCATCTTTCAGATTGATGCGGGCGGGAACAAGATCATAAAGAAGACCCTCAATAACATCGAGAACCTCCTCCAAGACCAGCGCCTCAAAGGGAAGGTCACGGTGGAGTTGATTGCCAACAGCAAGGGCTTTGATGTATACGTAAAAGGAAACGGCTTCCAGGGAAAGCTGCGCCGCCTACAAAAACAAGGGGTGATCCTGGCGCAATGCGCCAATACGTTGCGCGAACTGCATGTCGATCGGCACGACCTGTACCCATTCATCCATGTGGTGCCATCAGGTGTGGGTGAAATCACGATCCGCGAGGCCGAGGGTTGGGCGTATATCCATCCGTCGACCCCTAACCCGAATCAATTTTAACGGCAACGCAGGGCCCAGAGACCCGGACCGTGATGCGGGCTTCTCGATAATCCACTTGGTGATCCAGATGAAGGCCAGCCCTACGTTACGAGCACAAAACGCGTGGTTTCGAGTAGTCCGTTTCACACAAAGATGGCTTGCGTGCGCCCTACAAGGTTCGCAGAAATACGAGATCGCTCAAGCCATTCTGCGCTGGCTGCGATACACCCCAAAGACCATATGCATTCGAGGTCCTACTGCAAAAGGCCAAGATGGGCACGACAGCATCATGCGTTTGTCGTGCCCATCTTGGGTTATAACGCCGCCTTAGGGCTTAAGCGGCACGTAGCCTTGCATGATTTTTCTTGCCACTTCAAGAGCTCCCGCCGGAACGACCCTTGCGAACGGGAAGATATCGGCTCTTGAGAGATGGGTCGCGAGCATCGCATTATGGCAGGCTCGAATCTTCAGTCCATGCGCTTCTAGGCGCTGTAAAGCCGCCCTATTCTTACCATCGGCCGTTTTCGACAGCATGCGAACTCCTGGCCCGAAGGCGACGAGCTCCATTTGATAATGCCGGCTGTTATTACCGAACGATTTTTCAATATTGGCGAGCACGGCAACAGCGTAGTGCCATTTTTTTGGAGACGGGCTATCCACTTCGATAACCGCCTTCATGACCTTGCCCTTAAAGAACTGAGGCGTCGGTAACGGATGGCTATTGTAGTAGGCCGGGTACGAATTATATGACGCCGGACCATATTTGAGAGCGTAAGCGCTCGTGAACATGGACAGAAAGCCCATTACTCCCACGAATACCGACAGCCTTAACGTTATGTGATGGTTACGCAACATGAGTCTCCTTTGTTATCCTAGTGGCCTTAGCTAAGGTGATTTACGTTTTTGTTATCTATTTGTGTGGCACCACCCCCCCTTAACCTAGCCTTGAGAGCGTTCGCGCGTCAAGAGCGTGTCGGTTGGTGTCACTTCTTGTTGGCCACAACTACCCGGATCATTCGCATCGGCCTATCCGCCCTTTCCACAGACACCACGCCCCGCTTTACTTTCCCTAACGGTGTGGTCGCCTCCTTATCGGCATCAGCTGTGCCAAAGCGAAGAGTGCGGCGTATCAGTGATGAAACCGGGTCAAGTCTAATCTGTGCTGTACATTCGATCCGATGGCCATGATCGAAAGTTGTGCATGACCTGATATGAGAAAACGGCGGGTTTTGAAGGTCGACCAAGATCATCGCCTTTTGCGAAGGAGTGAAGAGGTCGCATGAACCTAAAAAAGCAGTTGAACCTTCACATCCCCGATATTCCCGACCCCAATAAAGCCGGGGGACCGGCTGTCGTCCCCATATATTTCGCGAACGCGCGCCTCAGAATCAGAGCGAGACGCTCGGTGTCGGTCAACTGCTCCATATCGGTGCCGATATCGGCAAGAACGAGATCGCGGTGGCGTGCGCTGAAAACCGTTTTTCCCCACGCAAGATCGGCAATCAGCGCGCCACCGTGCTGAGTTTTCTCAAGGAATTGCCGGCCGGCAGCCGCCTCGGTGTTGAATCGACCAGCAGCTACCACGAGTTGCTGGCAACACTCGCCTATAAGCGGGGTTTCGTCGTCTATATACTCAACCCCAAGGACACCCACCACTACGCCAAGGCTATGGGACTGCGCGGCAAGACCGATCGTGTCGATGCCCAGCTCATCGCCCGCATGATCGCCCACGAGCACGCGAAGCTCCACCCGTGGATCCCGCCTACTCCGGAGCAGCGTCAGATGGATCAGCTCATCAAACGCCGCGCCACGCTAAGCCGTATCCGGGCCGCCCTGACCCAGTCACTCAAGGATCTGGAGGGATTGGGCCCCGAGATCAAGGCCTTGAGGCAGCGCCCCGATAAGCTTATCGTCGCCATGGATGCGCGGGTCATATCGCTCATGGAGGCGAGCCCCGTGCACAAGCAGGACTATGCACGCCTCCAGACCATCCAGGGCGTGGGCCCAGTCGTCGGGGCAAGCCTAGCCAATACGCTTGAGCGTGTGCCCTTGCGCAGCGCCGACGCCTTCGTCGCCTTCACGGGACTCGATCCGCGTCCTGACGAATCGAGGGAGCATCGCGGACGGCGGCGTCTCTCAAAACGCGGTCCGAGCGAGTTGCGGCGGTTGCTCTACTTGGCCGCCATGGCGGCGGCCAAGACGAAGCCGTGGAAACCGCTCTATGAGAGCACTCGCGCGCGCGTGGTCTCTCCGGCCTTGAGCGGCATCTATTTCATCTCTCTGCAGAGCACTCTCGCGCGCGTGGTCTCTCCTCCACTGAGGCCTTAGTGATCCTGGCTCGGCGTATTGCTCGTACCGCCTGGTCGATTCACACTCACAAGACCAATTTCGACCCGAAACGGCTCACACAGGTATTGACTTGAACCATAGAATCTCCGCAGTGGACTTGAGAGAGTTCAAGAAGGCCGCCAAGCGTGTCAGCACCGCCTGGATGGCCGCCTGTTTGGCGTGTTGGCTGGTGATAGTCAAATACGTCTGGCCCCCATGTTGAGTCTGGGTGGCTACCCCATGCAACAACAACGATCGACTGGTGATCGCATCAGATGCTTATGAGGATTAGCCAATCGCACGAAGAGATTCCACCAGTTGTAGACAAGGGCCACCATGCGGGCGATGAGGCGGCAGCGCTTCAGATCGTGGGTGGTAAAACCACCCCAGCCCCATTGATTCTTCAATTCGTCGAGATTGTTCTCGGCGGCCGCCCGATCCCGGTAGAGTTGGGCGATCGCCCGGATCTCATAAGGGGTCGAGGTGACAAGTCGCCTTGCGTCCCAGAGGGAACGGCATATTCATAACCGGCAGTCGCGAGAGAGCTGTCAATAAACGTGAGTGTGCCCTGGGGTCATCCTTTGCCGATAACACAATGTCCCCTTTGAGGGGGCGACTAAGATCACGACCCGTCGTGTTCGCGTCCAGCCGGAGAGCTGGAGGATGTCCTCGCGGCCCTCCCACCCTTGACCGGCCTTCACCCAATCGGGATGGGCAGAGAGCCGGTTAAAGTACCCAACGCCACGCAAAGCCGTCTAGCCCATACGCTAATACAGATTGTTGTCTCTTGGGAAACATCGCAAGACAAGGACCCCTACAGAACACTCCCCCAATTGTGATCCCAATCATAATGGTGCCGGTGAGACGAATCGAACGCCCGACCTACTGATTACGCAATAGAGCCCGTCAGTATACCTACTGATTAACCCACCTTCACTTGCTTTCCTAAAACAAAGGGTTAACATGATTACCACGTCTATGGTGCACCCTGGATATACCCCCAGAATCCCGCTCAAAGCGGCACCAGAGCGGCACCGTTTCGACCTACTGATTATGGAGGTGGGCATGGTTAAGCGCCAACCGTTTACTGTCAAGATGCTGGATGCCCTGCCACCCGCGCTGGCCGGTAAGCGGGCTTATTACGGTGACATCGGGATGCCGGGTTTACAGGTGGCGGTGACCCCGCGTGGAACGCGGACGTTCGTTGTGCGCCATAAGATCGAGGGTCAATCGCGGCGCATGCGCCTCGGCGACTACCCCGCTATGACCATTGAACAAGCCCGTAAAAAAGCGCGCTCTCTCCTGAACCAGATCGCCGATGGGGTGAATCCGATCACGGAGAAGCGGGCCGATCAGGCGCGCGCCGTTACGCTGGCCGAAGTCTTCACGGACTACTGTGCGGCCCGGAAAAACCTGAAACCTAAAACGGTGTACGACTACGGCCGCGCGCTGAAAGTCGCCTTCGCTGACTGGCACCCCCGCCCGCTGCTTGCGATCACCAAAGATATGATTGCCCGCCGCCATACGCAACTAGGTAAGGATCACGGGGAGACCTACGCTAACTTCGCTATGCGGACGTTACGGGCGCTCTTTAATTTCGCCATCGCGAATTATGAAGGCCCGAACGGCCATTCGATTATTCTGGACAACCCGGTGCGTCGACTCTCGCAGACGCGCGCTTGGTACCGTGCCAAGCGGCGCGATACCGTCCTGAGAGACTCGGACTTGCCCGCCTGGTTCGCGGCCGTGCGTGCGCTCGCAGACGAAGACCCGGATGGCCCCGGCGCCGTGGTCGCCGATTATCTGCACGTCCTGCTCCTGACGGGCCTACGGCGCAGTGAGGCGGCGGCGCTCGCCTGGCGGGATGTGGATTTGTCCGCCAAAACGCTCACCGTGCGCGACACCAAGAACGGCGAGGATCACACCCTACCATTGTCGGACTTTCTGTATGACCTCTTGGCACGCCGTCGTGCGCGCGATGGCGATGGCGTTTACGTCTTTCCGGGACCGGGAAAAGGCGGGTACCTGATCGAACCGCGCCGAGGCGTCGGCAAGGTTATCGCGCATTCGGGGGTCGCGTTTACGTTGCACGACCTGCGCCGCACCTTCGCCACCCTCGCGGATGGCCTCAGCCTTTCGCACTCCACCGTTAAGCGCCTGTTGAACCACAAGATGGACAACGATGTGACCGCCGGTTATATCGTCCCCGGCCTAGAAAGCCTGCGCGTCCCTATGCAGCACATTACAGACGCGTTCTTAACGCGGGGGGGAGTGTCACCGGGCGGGATGGTGTTGCCGTTTGTGGTCGCTGGGGTAAAGGCCGGTGCCGAGGTCGTGCCCGCGAGGCGGAAGGGGGCAGAACGTGCATAGTGCCCGTTTTGATCGCCCGGTAGCGCTTACCCACCATGCCCGAAGAAGAATGTAGGAGCGCCGCATAACCGAGGCCGAGATCAGCGAGATCATCGAGACGGGCACCATCCGCGAAAAGGACCCGCGCCATGTCTGGATATACCGCGAGTTCGCCACTCGGCAAGACAACCTGCTCTGTATAGCGGCGCTCTTGGATGACGTGGTTATCATCAAGACCATCATGACCCACTGGGAGGTATCCCTATGAAAACTGACTATAACGCTGAGGATGACATTCTGGTCCTGCACTTCACCGACAAGCCGGTAGCCCGCGAGATATCGCAAGACTGGAATCTGAACATCGCCTATGCCAAGGACGGAAGCATCGTTGAGATTGTGATCTTGGATGCCAAAGCATCCGGCGCGTGGCCTCTACCACAGCATGCGGCATGACCTGGAAGAATGAGCGCGTAGCAGATGTACAGATCACCGAGGACACATTGTCCGTGCGGCTCATGGACGGGCGCAGCATCTCGGTTCCTCTTGAATGGTATCCCCGTCTGGCCCATGCCAGCGCCACGGATCGCGCGAAGTGGGAAATCGCGGGTGGTGGATACGGCATCCACTGGCCGGGACTCGACGAGGATTTGAGTACGGAGGGTTTGCTGAGATGGGCACCGGCACCGAGGAGAAAAACATGAACAAGAAGGCTACGCATGCGACAGTATCGTAGGAAAGCTAGGGAAGCTCACCTAGTCCGGTGCCGCCGAAGCCGTTGCCGTTGGTGGCGGCACGCTCCCAATTGTGTAGACCGACCCCAAGATAGGGGATGAGCGCCACCCGCGAGAAACCGAACGCCTCACCCAATCGCCCGTGCCATTCGCTGATGGTGTTGGTGGAGGTGCTTTGTACGGGCGTGCCGCCAAGGGTGTGGCCGTTGTAGTTGGTGTCGCCGCTGGCATGGGTGTAACTCGCCCGCCAGTACAGGCCGCCTTGGGGATTGGTGCTAATCCCGCTGATACCGACCGTAAGCACCGGGATGGACCCAGTCTCCCCGTCCAGAGTGGCCCCGCCGGAGGTCTCCGCGTAGTTCTGCGTAAGTTGTGGCGTACCCGAGGAAAAGGCTGCTTTCGGCACGCTGGATGGCGTAAGGGACGCCAGCGGCGTGAGCGGGGGGCCCCTATGTCCTTTGTCAAGCATTTGTTGTAGGTGCCGCATGATAAAAAGCGCCGTCGCGTAACATCGCATACAGCACATCACTGCGCCGACGGGCCAGTGCGATGAGCGCCTGATTGTGTCGCTTGCCCTGGCTGATCTTGCGGTCGTAGTAAGCCCGGGAGACGGGATCGCGCAGGGCTGCGAAGGCCGACAGGAACATC
>DATKTV010000003.1:0-29648 GCA_035530915.1 Acidiferrobacter sp.
TGGAAGGTGCCCAGATGTTCTGCCGCATTCGTGGCTATCTTTCAACCTGCCGTAAACACGGCGTCAGTGCCAGCGAGGCGCTAACGCTGCTCTTTCAGGGGGAAATGCCAGCGTTTGTTGGGGAGGATGCTGAATAGTTACAACAACACAAGGTGACGAGGTGGCTCTAGCCCCCGCCAATCGACCCCAAAACGCTCCAACCCCTGGGAGTTCAAGTTCGGGGTCGAAATCCAAACGCGACCGCCTGGACGCAGTAACGAATACATCTCTGCGAATGCCTCTCTTGGTCTATGAAGGTGCTCTACCACGTGGGAGAGCGTTATCTGGTCGAACGTTCCCGGAGCGAATCCACTGCCCGGGAGAAGGTTCGGTGCCACCTCAAAGCCTGCTGCGCGAGCGGCTAAGGTGGCTTTAGGGTCCGGCTCAAGTCCTATCGCTTGATACCCAAGGTGCTGAGCAATTATTAAGAACCCGCCGTTGCCGCAACCGACATCCAAAAGGCTAGCCTCCTTCCGGTCAGGCGCCGGTAAGTGACGGACTATAGATTCCGCCGCCGTTACCTGCCCAGGAAGCAGCGGCAGTAGAAACATGCCGAGTGGGCTTGCCGACGTGAGGCTATAGCCAAACCGATGATTCAGATAACCGTTGCGCAAGGGCTGTCCGATTTTTTTACGCCATCCTGATCGGGGCGCAGTAGGACCGATGAGGTCGAGCGCCTGCCCATGCGTAAAATAGTCTTTGTAGGCCTCGCCAATCGTAGCCTCGTTCGGACGCGGATCGAGATAACCGGCACTGCAATCTTCACACTGCCAAAGTGTCCATGTGCCCGGTGCCACAAAGAAAACCCGATCCTTGAGCCCTTCGAAGCGTTTATGTCGAGCGCTCCCTCCGCATACAGGGCAGACGGGGCACGACTCCAGTCCCGAAGCGGGCCACTCGTCTAGGGCTTCCTGAGCCCCCATCGGACCCGATGATTGTATAGCCGTTCTCATAGCTTCCTCATTCTCAACAAGCTCCCGCGGGCATACCCTTTTTTTAGACCCACCGCCATAGTTCCGGGGCCCGTCTGTGGGCCCAAAAACCTGAGATCATAAACAACAGGACATCAAAACCCACCCTAAGCCATATGACCATGAACCCAGGCTGGGCTAGTAACCACGCCAAAATGATAGCCAATGCGCCGGGCCATAAGGGACGCAAGGACCGCAGGCCTTCGCCGCTCGCCCAAAAAAGCAGAACCGTATCCATTGCCACCCGTAGCGTCCATGCAAGTGCCGCCCCGGGTAAGCCGAAGGCATGGAGTCCCGCCCATAATACTCCTAAAAACGGGATAAGCTCTAAGGCATGGAACTTAGCGACAAGATCAGGGCGTCCCTGAGCCTGAAGCCACGCGAAGGGAACATGCGCAAGACTATTGATCCAGACACCTATTAGGATAATCTGTCCTACCGGGGTGGCCACATGAGAAAACGCCGGAGATATCCACACATCGATAAAAGGTCCTAACCCCAATATCCCGGCAACTGAGACTGGGGTCACCACGGCGGCCAACACTCGGACGGACTCGGTTGCTAGCGCGCGGGAAGCGGCATCATTTTGTTGAGAAAATCTCGGAAACAAGACGCCGACTAAGGCGCCGGGAAGAATACGCAATCGGTTCGCGAGATTAAATGGGACACTATAGTAAGCGACAGCGGTAGCTCCCAGAATCACCCCGATGAGTAGACGATCAAGCGCCTCTAGAATGGGCCCGATAAAGTTGGTTACGGACACCCACGCCCCATATCCTAGCAACTTGCGCGCCCACAAGCGTGTCGGCCAGCGAGGTCTTCCGGCCGGGAGCACGAGCCCTGCCGCCACCGCGAGTGGCACGCTAGTGACAAGGCGGGTCAAAATGGCTGCAGGAATAATCCAACGCAGCGTCGGCCCATGCATTATGGCAACCACTAGCGGCACTATCTGAAATAACATAGTCCCGAAAACCTGCAGGGTGTTAACGAGCAAGAAGCGTTCGCAACCTGCCAACGTGCCGGTAAAAACACCGCTCATGGTGGCAAGGGGTATAGAGGCAGCGAGCCATGGTAAGGTTGAAAGGACCTCGTTATGGAGCGCTGGTGTCGCCTTTATGAAATAACCAAAAACGACGCCTCCTACGCCGTAGACGCACAGGCCCCCGATAACGCCAAATCCCATATTCAGGAGCGTGGCCGTCCAAAAGAGTTGACTGCGTTCAGAAAGCGGGGCATGGCGAAGCTTAGCTACCTGGTTGGTGGTCGCCCGCGCCAATCCCAAATCGAAGACACTGAAGTAGCCTAATACCAACCAGACAATTGCCAGTATTCCGTAACGAGCGATGCCGATGTCATGCAAATAGAGAGGTACTGTGACCAACGACACGAAGATGGGAACGATGCTGCCGGCAATATTGTAAAACGTGTTACGTCGGAGGCTCCCCTGGGGTGCAGGGGCTTCTGGCGCAATGGCGGGATTAGGCGGTGTGGGGGCGCTCATATATGCCTTTATCGACCGAGATCGACCAAAAATCTAAGTAAAGACCTGAGGCTAGGTATGTGGCGGAAATAAGTAGGTACGGAGGTCTGCGACATTCTATAACCTTTACGCCCTGTTCAGGGAGTCTCCATCATTGACCCAAAGCCGCCCACCCTAACACTGTAACCGGATGTTGAGTAGCCTTGCGTCTGTGCAAATAGGCAACGCTAGCCCCATAGAGCGTGCGCACTCTCCCTACAGGAAGGCCGCGCACGCCCAATCTATTGCCCCAGACGGTTCGCAATGATTGCTACGCCAACGGTGTTGGTTGTCGTGATTGTGTGCCTGATGGAATCCGCCCCGTTTCTTCAAACGAATCAACATATATCATTATTGCCTTATGTTCTGCCCTCGTTTCCTCGCACGCCAGGGTGTTGCAAAATACAGTCTGATGGCGTAAGAAATTCAACACGAGTAGCGACTAACCGAAAGCGCGCCATTTTAGGTGTCAAGACAAAGTCCAAGCTTAGGGCCTAGTCGTTGGGAGTTACCGAAGACAATAGATGATACTTCCACCAAGAGAGAGGGTTTATGAAAATAGGATACAAATTGATGTTGGCCGGATTGTTTTCCATGGTGTTGGGCGTGCCCGCTATGGCCGCGAATTGGACGCTCTTTCATCATTACGATTTTAACAAGCCGCAGTTCACCCAGTCTCATCCCTTTGCCACGCAACATTTGGTGATCCAAGTCGACCAAGGCAATCCGCATCGTTGGGCCGTGGCCCTGTCGAATACCGCCAATGTGCTCAATTATTTTGGGTCGGACAAGATCCAGGTTGTGGTCGTAGCCTACGGGCCTGGTCTCAAGATGCTTTTTGCCCATAGCCCCTTCGCGGCGCGCATTCAGGGTCTGACGGCGCAGGGTGTGGAGTTTGATGCCTGCCACAATACGATGCTCGCGTTCAAAAGACACACGGGCCATCTGCCGAAACTGCTTCCGTCCGCCGTTGTCGTCCCAGGCGGTGTCGTGCGTATTATGCAGCTTGAACAACATGGTTTTAATTTGCTGAAACCTTAAACGGCAGGCCGGGGTTGTTCATATACCCCGGCGAGACACCCAGACAGGAATCGTGCGACAAGGCAGCAAATAGGCACGGAGGCCTTTGTGTGGTTTCGGTCTGGGAGTGTGGGCGCCGAGCGATAAGAAGATCGCCGGCGCCTTATTTTTTAGCGGGGGCAGATCTGGGAAGTAGGCGCATGATCAGGTCTTCGGCCATTACGCCGTGGCCCCCTGCGCCCATTGCCGATTGCAAGACCCAACCCCAGACTTAAACCGCCTTCGGCGCGCTCTTCTTGGCTCATAGTGGCGAGCCGGACGCGCGGCGGCGATTTGCGCTTGGCCGAGACAACAGGCCAGACACATCTTCAGGCGCGGTTTGCCAAATGATCTGACTGGCGTTAACGATCTGGCCGGTGTCGATGATGGGCATGGGAGCGCAGATTCGGAACGGCGGGCGACACCGAAGTCGGTCGGCTTTATCGAATCCCATGAGCCCAATCTGCAACGGGGGCGCATTCTGGCCACGGATGGGAATAATATGGGCGATTGAGACTGCCTGTCATGGGGATCTCTGGTTTGAATCTCGGCGACTGTCTAGGTGAGGCCACTACCCGCGTTGTCTGCTTCGAAGTCGGCGCTTTGCGCGCGGTCTGCCATGTACTCTTTCGGCACTCTTGGTGCCACCTTAAAAAGAGGCCGTCGAGCATATGGAGTGAGTGGACACAACTAGACCGCAGAGCGCGGGGCTGTGCATTCCCTATCGTGGTTTCGTCACCGGAGTGGTGCGGGATGGGCGAGTGTTGCGCACCGTTATTCGTCTGGTGCGTCGGGCGAGGGATGGCTTGAGGCGGCCCTTCCCGATAGAATCGAGGTCAGGTATCAGGGAAGAGACTAGTTTTAATGTTCATAGAGGGGGTTGTCTGGTGAGTGTGGTCAAGAAAGCCGTTTTTCCAGTCGCGGGTCTCGGCACGCGATTTTTGCCGGTAACAAAGGCAAGTCCGAAAGAGATGTTGCCGATTGTCGATAAGCCGTTGATTCAATACGCGGTCGAAGAGGCTATTGATGCGGGAATCACGGAACTCATTTTCGTGACCGGTCGGAGCAAGCGCGCCATTGAAGATCATTTCGACAAAGCCTATGAATTGGAGGCCGAGCTTGAGGCCCGCGGCAAGGATAAGGTCCTGCAATCCTTGCGGGGGATTTTGCCAAAGGAAGTCACCTGCGTTTATATCCGCCAAGCCGAGGCCTTAGGGCTTGGACATGCCGTGCTCTGCGCCCGGCAAGTCGTAGGAGATGTGCCGTTTGCAGTTATTCTGGCCGATGACCTGATCGATGCCCAGCCGTCGGTTCTGCGCCAAATGGTGGATCTCTATGAGCACTACCACAATGCCATCATTGGCGTCCAAAACGTGGCCCCGGAAGAGACCAGCTCTTACGGTATTGTCCGATCCCGCCCCTGGGATGAAGGGTTGCATCGCGTCGAAGGCATCGTTGAGAAACCCGCCGCAGGCGAGGCCCCATCCACATTGGGTGTTGTCGGCCGTTATATTCTGACGCCACAAATCTTTGATTTGCTCGAAAATATCGGTGCAGGTTCCGGCGGTGAGATTCAGCTCACCGACGGCATCGCGCAATTGCTCGAACGGGAGCAAGTACTGGCCTACGAGTTTAAAGGCAAGCGCTATGATTGTGGCAGCAAGCTTGGTTATCTCGAGGCGACGGTGGAATACGCCTTGCGCCACCCTGAACTCAAGACAGAGTTTCGCGCCTACCTAAAAGGCTTGGCCCTGTGATGCACGAAGATCCCGTACGATTCCTGTGGCTTTAGGCGGCACGGCCTCTTCGTAGCGGATCTGCCTTAGGCTAGATCCCACGCACAAGGGATCTTTTACCCCGGACCTTGCCCACCTCAAGGAATGCCTTATCGAAGAGGCAGGATTCCCGCCACGCGCAGTCCATATATTGCCGTTTCAGACCTTGAGCTGCCCCGATGGTGTTACCGAAAGCGGGGTGAGCGCGGGTGCGGCTATGGGATTTGCCACTGGAAGTCGCTATAATCGCGCGTCATTCTTCTGACCGATTCGTGGAGTACTGCAATGGCTGACAAGCTTCTTATGATCATGGTAAATACCGACCCCCATAATCCCTCGGAACTCGGCGCGCCCTTTTTCCAGGCGACCGTTGCCGCCGCTATGGAGTATGAGGTGACTGTGGTGCTGACGGCTCGGGCGGGCGAATTGGCGATCAAAGGCGTGGCCGAAAAACTCTTCGTGCAGGAAGGGAGCACGAAGTCTGTTTACGATTTCATCAAGGATGCGCACGAGGCGGGGGTCCATTTCAAGGTTTGCACCCCGACGCTTGAGTTGTGGGGCAAGGATTTGATTCCAGAAATCGAGGAGACGGTAGGCGGCGCCTATGTCATCACCGAGGCTATGGATGACGACACCGTAACGTTTACCTACTAATCCTTTATGGGGGGCGATCGAACGATTCAAGCGCGCGAGGCGTGGCGCGTTTTAGAGACGGCCGAGCAGTTGTTTGCCGAGGCCGATGTCGATCAGGCCTTGGATCGGATGGCGGTTGCCCTCCATGATGCGGTAGCGGGGGCGAACCCCATCTTGATGGTGGTGCTAAACGGCGCGCTTATATTTGCCGGACATCTCTTGCCGCGACTCGCCTTCCCCCTAGAGGTGGATTATGTGCACGCAACCCGTTATCGAGGCGCCCAGACGGGCGGTAATTTGGCTTGGGTCGCCGGGCCGAGTATGCCGGTTGTGGGTCGAACAGTCGTTCTGCTTGATGATATCTTAGATGAGGGAACGACACTCGCGGCCTTATCTGAGACACTAGAGGCGCGTGGCGCAGCTTGCGTATTGAAGGCAGTCCTGGTGACAAAGGTGCGATCACGCGCCCCGCGCTTGGAGGCCGATTTTTCAGGCCTCGATGTCCCCGATCGTTATGTGTTCGGTTGTGGCATGGATTATGACGGCTACTTACGGAACACAAAAGGAATCTACGCACTGAAATGAAAATGCTCGCAATTATTGGCGGGAGCGGACTTACGCACCTGCGCAACTTGACCGTGCGTCAGCGCCGAGTCTTGCGTACCCCTTATGGTGAACCGTCCGCGCCCATGGTCTATGGCACGATCGGCGGTCGCGACGTCATTTTTTTGCCCCGCCACGGCCATGGCCATACCATTCCCCCTCATCGTATCAATTACCAGGCGAACCTGTGGGCGCTCAAGGAGTGCGGGGTAAGCCATGTCATTGCAGTGAACGCAGTGGGTGCCATTAATGCCTTGTTCGTGCCCGGCACGCTTGTTCTGCCGGACCAGATTATCGACTACACCTACGAACGGCCGCACACGTTTTTTGGCAGCAGCCCAGAGCCCGTTACGCACGTCGATTTCACTTACCCCTATTGCGAGGCGCTACGAGGCGTTTTGCGCGACGGGGCCGAGCGTGCTGGACTAAAGGTGGTCTCGGGGGCCACTTATGCGGCAACGCAAGGGCCACGGTTTGAGACCATAGCGGAGATTCAACGATTGGAGCGCGACGGGGCCGATATCGTTGGCATGACGGGCATGCCCGAGGCCGGGCTCGCGCGCGAACTGGGTGTGTGCTATGCATCGGTTGCGGTAGTCGCCAATTTCGCGGCCGGCAAGGCCGAGGGCGCGATAGATTTGCACTTGATCGGGCGTTATCTGGACGCCGGCATGGTCAAGGTGCGAAGCCTGCTCGAGCAGGCCATCCCCAGGCTGCACGACGAGCCCCTCTAGGCCGTTTATATTCCGTCTCTGACCAGACCCTCGATTTGTCTGCGCCGATGTTTGTGTTGGCAGGTCGCAGCGTACAGCTCCCCTTAAAGCCTTCCCGGCCCGTTCGCAGGGTTTCCGCTGTCGCTTCAGACTATGAACAAACACCCCGCCGGGCGCCTTCGGTGCCAGTGGCCCGTTATGCGGGGGATGTCTCGAGAGGCAATCTTATTGACCGCTTGATGTCGGGCCCTGTATGGGGCCTGTATAAGGGACGACACGCACCAAAACGCCGATCTTCGGGTGATCGAAGTAGTTTGTATCCCGCAGCACTACCGGCCGCGTTGCCATCAGTTGGTAAACAGGGGGCGGAGTCGTGCTGAGGATGCCTGGCGTCGGCGTGTAGTGCAAATCGACTGCGACATGAATGAGCCGCCACTGAAAGACCCGAATGACTCCCGTTAGCGTCCCGCCGATAGCGCTCTGAATGCGGATCGGCTTCGTCGTCCGTAAAGACACCATGTTTTGTACCCAACTGCGGGCGGCGAGCACCGTATAGTGGGAGTTAGTCGATAGCACCGATTGGGCAATGGCAAGCTGCGAGCCGACCGGCAAGACATGGCTCGCAGACAGCGCTTGATTGAAATCCTTGATAGGCACGATCTTCTCTTGGCCCCAGTATTCCTGGCCGTCCAGTTGGGGTAAGTGATTTGCGAAAACCAGTACCTGAACCTCATAGAGTTTAGGTGGTGCGGCATGGGCCTGTGCGGACAGACTGAGGAGCGCAATCAGAATCGGGACGATACGGCGCACAAGAGACTCCTTTGAGGCAATGGTGCTAGTATGGAGCCGAAACGGCGAAGGGTAAAGTCATGGCCATAAGGTCTGTGCGGTATATGGGTGACCCGCTCCTTTCTGCGCGCGCCCAAGAGGTGAGCCACTTTCCTTCTGCGGCGCTCACTGAACTCGTTGGCGACATGAAAGACACGATGGCGGCGTTGAATGGCGCGGGCCTTGCGGCACCGCAGATCGGTGTGCCGCTGCGCATCGTGATCTTTGGCGTGCAGGCGAACCCACGGTATCCCGAGGTGGCCGGCGTCCCTGATACCGTCCTTGTAAACCCAGTCGTGGAGGCCATCGGCGACGACGAGGAAGAGGGGTGGGAAGGCTGCTTGAGCGTGCCGGGTATGCGCGGGCTCGTCCCGCGCTACCAACGTATCCGTTATCGCGGCTTTGACTTGGAGGGCACGCCGATCATGCGCGAAGCGGAGGGCTTCCATGCCCGCGTTGTCCAGCATGAGTGCGACCACCTAGACGGGATCCTCTATCCCTTGAGAATCCGTGACCTCAGGTTTTTCGGCTACGAGAGCGTCTTGTTTCCAGAGGGCATGGAGGCATCGGACCGGTAGCGCCCTCGGTTGGCTCGACTAGACTGAAATGGCCTCAGTCGGAGGTTTCCCGGGGCACCCCAAGTCGGGCTAGATCGCAGGGGCTTGGTGGGCCAGGGTCGGTGGGGCGCCTAGTTACCGATATGTGGGTGCGAATAACCCCTCTGAGGGGGCGCGTGTGGCCCGCACGGCGTGGGTTGCATGTTGTGCGCACCGCCAGCGCGCATCGCACACGGCCATGAGATCAAGAGGACAGTAAGGGGTTTCCTGGGTTATCGTATCTGGCCCGACGAAGCAAGGGTTTACCTGTTTCGGGATTGCTGCAAAGGGTACTTTGACCGATTTTTGCGGCAGCTCAGGTGTGTAACCCGTGCTCGGGCGCCATGGGCGCGATGGATTTTGAGTAAATGGGCAGGCCTACCTAAAGGGGGCCTAGATAGGGAATTTACAAAGATATCGTTAGAGAAGTCGACTTCGGATGAGGCCAACATGGACCAGGTAGGGGCGGCCGCGCCCAGCAAATGGAGTTTGGCGGTGACTGACATAAAGGAGGGTCTTAAGGCCCACCACGTCTGGATCATTACTGGCTGGCAAGATATCAAGATGCGCTATAAGCGGTCTGCGATTGGCCCGTTTTGGATTACGTTGAGTCTAGGGATCACGGTCGCTGCCATGGGTGCGCTGTATGCGCAGCTGTTCCACCAAAAGGTCGCCGAATACATCCCCTATCTGTCAATCGGCATGATCATATGGGCGTTAATCTCCACCCTGATCATGGAAAGCTGTTCCATATTTATCCAGTACGAGGGGATCATCAAGCAGATCCGGCTCCCCTTTAGCGTCTACGTGTTGCGGATGATCTGGCGCAATCTCATTATATTTTTCCATAATGTCGTAGTCCTGGTCTTTGTCTATCTCTGGTTCTCGATATCCTGGGGGTGGCAGGTGGTCTTAGTGCCGTTCGGGCTGTTCGCTATCGCCTTGAATGCGATGTGGATCGGTCTGATCCTGGGGACTTTATCGGCGCGTTTTCGGGACATCCCGCAGATCGTGACAAGCTTTGTGCAGGTCTTGTTTTTCATAACGCCAGTGATGTATCGAGCGAGCCTCCTGAAGAATCATATGTGGGTGGCGAACTGGAATCCCGCCTTCAATCTGATGAAGCTCGTGATGAGGCCGCTTCAGGGACGCCTACCTTCCGAATATTCGCTGGTTTTCGTGGCCGTGATGACAGTACTGGGCTGGGGGGTGGCGCTGGCGTTCTTTAGTCGCTTCCGGGCCCGCATCGCGTATTGGGTATAGACATGACGGTATCAGTGAAGGCCAGCGAGCTAGGGGTGCAGTTTCCGATCTATAACACCCCCACGCGGTCATTAAAGAAGACGATCTTGCGAACCGCAACCGGTGGTCGTATTGGCGCCGATCACAGTGGGCGCGTTTGTGTGCGTGCCCTAGATCAGGTCTCGTTTGAGATCGGGGAGGGCGACCGAGTAGGTCTTGTCGGCCAGAATGGATCCGGGAAGACGACGCTTTTGCGGGTATTAGCCGGGGTGTATGAGCCCACGGAAGGCAGCATCGCCATCAATGGCCGAATCGCTTCTCTCTTGGACATCTCCATGGGATTGGAACCAGAGGCCACAGGTTATGAAAATATCGTCCTTCGCGGTCTCATGATGGGCATTAAACCCAAAGAGATCCGAAAGAAAGTGGACGATATTGCGGAATTCTCCGAATTGGGCGATTACTTAGGGATGCCGCTTCGGACTTATTCCTCGGGGATGGTCATGCGTCTGGCATTCTCGGTCTCTACCAATATCGAGCCGGACATCCTCATCATGGATGAGTGGCTCTCTGTGGGGGATGCCAATTTTGTGGAAAAGGCCGAGAATCGATTACAAGAGTTGCTGAAAAAGACGCCAATACTCGTGATCGCCTCGCACTCGCCGGATATTATCAGTAAATTGTGCAATAAGGTCATGAAGTTGGCCAATGGGCGTCTCGTCGCCATAGAAGCGCCCGTTAAGAAAGAGAGCAAAGAAGAGCGGGATCCATTGAGCGCGCACACCTAGCGGCGAGGAAGGTTTTGGTTATGGGAGTTGAGGGCCAGGGAAATAGGGCGGGTAGGAAAAGCATCCTTGTGACCGGCGGGGCCGGGTTCATTGGATCCAATTTCGTATTGG
Source organism: Acidiferrobacter sp. (assembly GCA_035530915.1). GTDB lineage: Bacteria > Pseudomonadota > Gammaproteobacteria > Acidiferrobacterales > Acidiferrobacteraceae > Acidiferrobacter. The sequence goes on from DATKTV010000003.1 coordinate 10,878, forward strand.
ACTGGATCGCCGGGACCGATGGGTCTGTGGTCACCCTAGATAAGCTCACCTATGCGGGCAATAGGCGCAATCTGGAGAGCCTGTCCGGTGATCCGCGCCACGTCTTTGTCCAGGGCGACATCAATGATACCGAGTTGGTGCGCCAACTCCTGATCCAGTATCGCCCCGAGGCTATTGTGCATTTTGCCGCTGAGAGTCACGTCGACCGCTCGATTACAGGGCCTGAGGATTTCGTGACGACTAATATCACGGGCACCTTTCGCTTGCTGGAGGCGGCCCGTGGATACTGGTCGACCTTACCAGACCCTGATAAGGGGCAGTTTCGTTTTCTGCATGTCTCGACAGACGAGGTATATGGGTCTTTGGGGCCCGATGATGCGCCCTTCACGGAACAGACCCCCTATGCCCCCAATAGCCCTTACGCGGCCTCCAAGGCCGCCTCCGATCATCTGGCGCGGGCCTACTATCACACCTACGGCCTGCCGGTTTTAACGACCAACTGTTCGAACAACTACGGGCCCTATCAGTTTCCGGAAAAGCTCATACCGCTCATGTTTCTGAATGCGCTCGCTGGTAAGCCCCTGCCTGTGTACGGTAATGGCCGCAACATCCGCGACTGGCTCTATGTGGGGGATCATTGCGCGGCCATTCGGACGGTGTTGGCGGCCGGCCAGATAGGCGAGACTTATAACATCGGCGGCAATAGCGAAAAGACGAACATAGAGGTGGTGCACGCGCTCTGCGCGATCCTCGATGAGTTACACCCGCAGGCCGCCGTTCCCCATCGCGCTGATCTGATTACCTTTGTGCGTGACAGACCGGGCCACGACCTGCGCTACGCCATTGATGCGACCAAGATCCGTACCGAGCTTCAATGGCAGCCGCGAGAGAGTTTCGAGAGCGGGCTGCGCAAGACCGTGGCCTGGTATCTGGCGCACGGTCCTTGGCTTCAGGGCGTGATCACTGGGGATTACCGGCAGTGGATCGATAAGCAGTACGGGGCGAAGGGGACACAGTCGAGCGTTATGCCATGAAAGGGATCATTTTAGCCGGCGGTTCAGGGACGCGGCTCTACCCGGTTACTCAGGTGGTCTCAAAGCAGCTCTTGCCAGTCTACGATAAGCCCATGATCTACTATCCCCTGTCGACCCTTATGTTGGCAGGCATACGGGAGATCTTAGTCATCTCCACCCCGCAAGATACGCCGCGGTTTGCGCAGTTATTAGGGGATGGCGCGCAGTGGGGTCTGACTATCCAGTATGCCGCTCAACCCCAACCGGAGGGGATCGCTCAGGCTTTTGTGATCGGTGCAGAGTTCATCGGTCGTGACCCCTGTGCCTTAATACTGGGTGACAACATCTTCTATGGCCATGACCTCGCGCACACCCTGCAAGCTAAAGTCAGTCACCAGCAGGGCGCCGCGGTATGGGCGTACCCCGTTCAGGATCCGGAGCGTTATGGCGTAGTGGAGTTTGGCCCAGACCGCCGGGTCTTGTCGATCGAGGAGAAACCACTCGCCCCCAAATCGCGGTATGCGGTCACCGGGCTCTATTTTTATGACAATCGTGTGGTCGATATCGCCAAAGCACTCAGCCCTTCGGCGCGCGGGGAGTACGAGATCACAGACATCAATAAGCATTACCTTACAGAAGGTCAGCTAGAGGTCATCGTGATGGGGCGTGGTATGGCCTGGCTTGATACCGGGACCCACGAATCCTTGCTCGAGGCCGCGCACTTTATCGCCACGATCGAGAAGCGCCAAGGACTCAAGGTAGCCTGCCCCGAGGAGATCGCCTACCGGATGAAGTATATTGACGCCCAACAGCTGGAGGCTCTGGCGGCACCCCTAGGGAAGAACGGCTATGGGCACTATTTGATGGGATTGCTACGCGAGCCTCTATTCTGATGAAGGTCTGTGAAACGAATCTACCGGGCGTACTATTGCTGGAACCGCACATATTTGGTGATGATCGCGGCTTCTTCTTTGAGAGCTACAATAAAAAGACGCTCCAAGATTTAGGGATTCAAGGTGAATTTGTGCAAGACAACCATTCGCGTTCACGCCATGGGGTGTTGCGCGGTCTGCATTATCAGATCCGTCAACCACAGGGCAAGCTCGTCCGGGTGATCGAAGGCGAGGTCTTCGATGTGGCAGTCGATATCCGCAAAAGCTCGCCCACCTTCGGGAAGTGGGCGGGGTTTAGTCTGTCGGCCGCAAATAAGCATATGGCCTGGATCCCCCCAGGATTTGCCCATGGATTTGTCGTGGTCTCAGAGACAGCCGAGTTCCTCTACAAGACGACGGATTATTGGGCACCGGAATATGAGCGCTGTATCCGCTGGGATGACCCGGATTTGGCCATTGGCTGGCCTCTTAGGGAATCTCCTATTGTGTCTGAGAAGGATAGGGCGGGTTACACGCTTCAGTCTGCCGAGGTGTACGAATAAGCAAGCGCTGATAAACGCTGTATGGGTTCAGGTCGCGCTGAGGTTCCTGCCAGCATGCGCACCGCTTAGGGTACCACCATCACGGTGTCCGCAGGTGTTGTGATCGCTTTGTTTTATTGCAGGGATAGTTGCGGTTTGCAGGATTCATTTCAGGGAACGAGTACGACATGACTGAAAATAACCTATTAGATATCGCGTCATTCACACCAAGATCATTGCAATCCCATAGCGCGTGGCTGGGGAACATTCCTTTTGCAGCATGGATCATCCGAGAGGTGTCACCCAAGATATTCGTTGAATTGGGGACTCATTACGGACATTCGTACTTCGCATTCTGCCAATCAGCTGCCGAAGCCGAACTTTCCGCTCAATGTTACGCCGTTGATACCTGGCTGGGCGATGAACAGACCGGTCAGTATGGCGAGGATGTCTTCATCAAGGTGAGCGCGCACAATAAGGAGCATTATGCGGGATTCTCTCAGTTGTTGCGGATGACTTTCGACGATGCCGTAACTCAGTTCGCGGATGAATCCATAGATCTCCTGCACATTGATGGGCTGCATACCTATGATGCGGTTTGCCATGATTTTGAGACATGGTTACCAAAACTTGCGCCAGGCGCGGTTGTGCTGTTCCATGATATCAATGTTCGCGAGCGCGATTTTGGGGTTCACAAATTATGGGAAGAGCTTCGGGAGCGGTATCCGAACAATATTGAGTTTATGCATTCTTACGGGCTGGGGGTGTTGCAGCTCAATAACGCTTGCGATGGGAAAGGGCTGCACTGGCTTCAAACGGAATCGACGGAAAAGCAGAGGCTAATCCGCTATTTCATTGCGCTCGGTGCTCGGGAAGCGGAACGCTTTGCGTTAAACGAAGTGGTGGCTGAACGTGACAGGCAACTCGTTGCTCTGTACAGTTCAACGAGTTGGCGTGTCACGCGACCACTTCGTGTCGTAGCACAGCAGCTAAGGCGCATACGGTCGCTTTGGGGGTTTGCTACGTCACAACATACGGGAGGCAGCCGCATTATCACCACAATTGTGCGCACACGTCTCCAAAGGTGGGGACGCTCTATCTACCTAACGCTGCCCGTGAAAAGCAGCACTAAGGGAAAACTTGTCGAATTTATGTATCGACACGCCGGGGTTTTGTTTAAAGGGCTTAAGCATTATGAGATGTGGGAACAATCACAAAAGTCACCAAAGCTCCAGTTGAACACGGTATCTCCATTGATCGGTATTGAACTAGATGACGTAATCAGTAAGCTGGAGTTTCCGGTTTGCGCAAACCCACTGGTCACAGTCATTATACCAACCTATGGGAAACTTGGATACACGCTCGGTTGCCTATTGTCCATACACGAACATATGCCACGGGTACCTATCGAGATTGTGGTCATAGAAGATGCGTCGGGTGATGCGGATATCTCAAAATTAGCACGCATACTAGGCCTCCGTTATGAAGCCAATTCAGAAAATATGGGGTTCGTGCGCTCCTGCAACGGAGCTGCGCTTCTGGCTCGCGGAGAGTATATTTATTTTCTAAATAATGATGCCGAGGTGACCGATGGTTGGCTTGACAGTATGTTAGATGTCTTCAATAAACGATCTGATTGTGGATTGGTTGGGTCGAAGTTGATATATCCAGACGGCCGATTGCAAGAGGCTGGCGGAATTGTATGGCAGGATGGGAGTGCGTGGAATTTTGGGCGCTTAGATGACCCTCTTCGGAGCGTATATAGCTACATGCGCGAGGTCGATTATTGCTCGGGAGCGTCTCTGTTAATCAGGGCGGATCTACTAAAACACGTGGGGTATTTTAATGACTACTATGCGCCCGCCTATTATGAGGACACCGATTTAGCATTTCGGGTCCGCGCGCAAGGGCGGAAGGTATACTTTCAGCCGGCGTCTGTGATTATTCATCATGAGGGCATTTCGCATGGGACGGATATTGGCACCGGGATTAAGGTGGCTCAGGCAGTCAATCGCCATAAGTTTTGTGCGGAGTGGCGGAGCGTACTGGAGAGGGATCACTTCCACAATGGAGAAAACGTATTCTGGGCCCGTGACCGGTCTATGGGGAAGGCGTGCGTTCTGCTTGTCGAGCATTATGTGCCGGAGCCAGATAGGGACGCGGGGTCCCGCGCCATCGTTCACTTGATGGAGTTATTGCTTGAGATGGGTTGCAACGTTAAATTCTGGCCACACAATTATGGTGGTGATATTGCTTACAAGGTAGCGTTGCAACAACTTGGTATTGAAGTTTACTGCGGGACGGAGTACGCAGGGAAGTTCCAAGAATGGTTCAGGGGGAACGGGCAACACGTGGACTATGCAGTATTAAGTCGCCCGGATGTCGCTATGTGTTACCTAGATACCATCAGGGCTAACAGTAGAGCGCGCATCCTGTACTATGGGCATGATGTGCATCATTTACGACTCAAAGAGCAGCTTAAGGCGTGCCCGGATGATTCGTTTATACGGAAAGAACAGAGACGATATGAGAATCTTGAAAGAAGCATCTGGGAGGCTGTTGATGGCGTGTATTATCCGTCTAACTCTGAAACAGAGTGCGTGTCTGAATGGCTTAAAGGGCGAGGAGGAAGGGCGTGTGCGCGGACAGTACCATTATATGGCTTCGAGAGCTTCCCGCATTGTGATGGTGGCGATCTAAGGAAAAGACACGGCATCATGTTTGTTGCTGGATTTGGGCACCTGCCAAATGTTGATGCGGCGGTATGGCTTGTGAAAGATATAATGCCACGTTTATGGCGGCGCTATCCCGGACTGCACTTAAGCTTGGTGGGCTCAAGCCCTACGGGGGATGTTCGCGACCTAGAAAATGATAAGGTGACCGTCACCGGATTTGTCTCGGAAGAGGAACTGGTGCAACGGTACTATGAAACACGAGTTGCGATTGCTCCATTGCGTTTTGGGGCAGGCATGAAAGGTAAAGTCATCGAGGCTATGCGATATGGTGTGCCTATTGTGACTACTCCAACTGGATTGCAAGGATTTGGATCACTCTCCGATTGTATTCCCTGCAGTGATGATGCGGATGTCCTAGCCAACGAAGTTGTGAGACTAGTTGAGGATGATGCGTATTGGCGCGCGACTTCTCATTGCGAAAGCCTGTATGTGCGTCGCCATTTCTCAAGAAGCGCACTGAGACAAGTTATTGAAGAGGACATCAATGTCCGGGCCACAGAGGAGCTTCGGGCGCACACATAGATGGTGGTACGTTGGGAGACGTTCACCGACCACGACTCGGTGGTAATGTGTTTGATCAGAATCCCGCGCCAGACACCCAAGGGAGGCGATCCTTTGTAGGCAACCGTCTAGAGAATCCCTTAGAAGCCCTCAAGGTAACGACTCACCCCCTCCGGCATTAACGATACTGCGTATGCGGTCCATCGTGAACACCGATTACGCGATCATGAACGCCCTTACGCGCGATCGCGAAGGCTTTTTGGGACGGCCGGGGTGGTATTTGGACCTTGGCGGCCCGATGTCGCGAGCCGTTGCACGAGTTGAGTCACCCCCTGAATACGCTCGTCGGGAAGCGCCCAGTCGGCCAGGACGCGCAGGCCATGCGGTCCATCCAGACGGTACTGCTTGGGCGCCGACTGCATGAGCGCGATCAGGTTTCCGGGATCCAGGGCGGGCTTTACGGCAAATTGCAGACGTGCACCCTTGGGTCCGGCGTCGATTCGCGTGATACCGAGCGGGTGGGCGAGCCGGCGCAGCCTCGCTAGCTGAAAGAGGCGTGTAGCGGCTTGTGGTGTCGGGCCAAAGCGGTCGACGAGCTCGCCGGCGAGATCATCGAGTTCCGCATCCGCGGTCGCGCTCGCGATTCGTTTATAGAAGACCAAGCGCACGTGCGGGTCTGGGCAGTAGTCTTCCGGAAGCAGGGCGGCGACGTGGAGATCGATGTCAGTCGATCGCTGCGATATCGTTTCATCATCCAAATCCTTGCCGGCCTTCAAGGTCGCGACCGCGCGCTCAAGAAGCTCGCTGTACAGCGTGAAGCCTACCTCATCGATCTGCCCGCTTTGGGATTCGCCCAACAGCTCGCCGGCACCACGGATTTCCAGATCCTGTGAGGCCAACGCAAAGCCGACGCCCAAATCCTCCAAGGAGGAGATGGCGTCTAGGCGCTTGCGGGCATCGGCAGTCAGCGCAGCGGGCTCAGGCGTAAGCAGGTAGGCGTAGGCGCGATGGTGCGAGCGCCCGACGCGGCCGCGTAGCTGATGGAGCTGCGCCAGTCCAAAGCGGTCCGCCCGTTCGATAATGATCGTATTGGCGGTCGGGACATCGATCCCCGTCTCAATAATGGTACTGCAAAGAAGGATGTGAAAGCGTTGGTGGTAGAAGTCCAGCATCGCCCGTTCGAGCTCGCGTTCCGGCATCTGGCCGTGGGCTATCCGAATCTCGATTTCCGGCAAGAGCGCCTTTAGCTCCTGTTCGCGTCGCGCCATAGAGCGAACGTCGTTATGCAAAAAATAGATCTGGCCGCCACGGCGCATCTCGCGCAAGCACGCCTCGCGAATCAATGCGCTGTCCCAGGTCGTGACGAAGGTCTTGATCGAGAGGCGATCTTGCGGCGGTGTCCCGATGAGCGAGACATCGCGAAGCCCGGCAAGCGCCATATTCAGGGTCCGTGGCAGCGGTGTGGCCGTGAGGGTTAAGACATCGACGTGGGCGCGTAGCGCCTTCATGCGCTCTTTCTGGCGGACCCCAAAGCGGTGCTCTTCGTCGATGATGACGAGCCCCAGCGCATGAAAGCGCACGTCGTCTTGCAGGAGGCGGTGGGTGCCGATAACGATATCGACGCGGCCGGCCGCAAGGCGTTCAATCGCCTGGTCAATCTCGGCGCGCGTACGAAACCGGGATAAGAGCTCGATCTCGACGGGCAGATCGGCAAAGCGGTCGCGAAAGTTCTGGTAGTGTTGTTGGGCCAGAAGGGTCGTGGGGACCAGGACCGCCACCTGCTTGTGATCATGGACGGCGAGGAAGGCGGCGCGCATAGCCACCTCGGTTTTACCGAAACCCACATCGCCACAGACCAGCCGATCCATGGGTCGCGCGCTCTCCATGTCGCTCAAGACCTCCGCTATGACGCGCGTTTGGTCGGGCGTCTCCTCGAACGGGAAGGCGTCCGAGAATTGGCTGTATGCAAGCGCCCGCGGCGCGAACGCATAGCCGGGTTTGGCCGCCCGGCGGGCATAGATCTCGAGGAGTTCGACTGCGGCATCGTGGGCCTTCTCTTTAGCCCGTTGTTTGGCCTTGTCCCAGGCCTCATGGCCGAGCTTATGGAGCGGCGCCTGTTCTGGATCGGTGCCGGTATAGCGGCCGATCAGATGAAGGTCGGTGACCGGCAGATAAAGCTTGTCGCCATCGGCATACTGAAGGGCGAGAAATTCATTTTCGGTGTTGGCAACGGTAAGCCGTACGAGCCCTAAGTAACGGCCGACGCCATGGTCTTCGTGGACGACCGGGTCTTGGACCTTGAGTTCACCCAGACCGCGTAGGATTTGGAGCTGGTCGCGCGGTTTTGTGCGCCGCCGGCGTTGCTGGGCGCGCTCGCCATAGAGTTGCGATTCAACGATGACGCTGATGGCGGGATTATCGAGTTCGAGGCCGCGATCCAAGGGGGCCGCCATCAGTCCCAGCGGTTCGGAACTCGCCAGGAAGGCGCCCCAAGATTCGAAATGCCGTGGGTCGTAGCCATGCATCGTCAAGACCTGGCGAAGGGATTCGCGGCGACCAGCGGTCTCCGCTACCAAGAGGGCGCGCATCCGCGACGCCTTTAAGTAGGCAAGGAGCGCGCGGTTGGGTTCTGGGGCGTGACTGTCTTGCGGCAGGAGCGGCGGCTCATGGGTGGCGAACCGCCGGATCGTACCGTAACCCTCGGACCCTAAGGTAATCTGCGCAAACGGGGCGAGGCGGGTCTCAAGGTCGGCAGCCTGCAAGAACAGCCGCTCCGGGGGCAGTGCCGGCCGCTCGACATGCCCGCGCGCGGCCTCGTAGCGTTCCGCGGTCTCGGATTCGAAGTGGCGTGTTTGGGCCCGCGCCCCTTCGGTAAAGACGAAGGTGGCGTGGGGCGGGAGGTAATCAATAAAGGTCGCGGTCTCGGGAAAAAAGAGCGGCAGGTAGTACTCGACGCCAGCTGGGCTTAAGCCCTCGCTCACGTCGCGGTAAATGAGGCTCGCGCGCGGATCGCCGGTGAAGGTCGCCCGATAGTTGGACCGAAAGACCTGGATCGCCTCGGCGGTGAGCGGGTGTTCACGCGCCGGCAGGACCCGAATCTCTGTGACGACATCCTCGGAGCGCTGCGTGTCAGGGTCGAAGGTCCTGATCGACTCCACGACATCGTCAAAGAGGTCGATCCGAAAGGCGGTTTTGGCACCCATCGGGAAGATGTCGACAATGCCGCCACGGACGGCGAATTCGCCACTGGCCACGACTTGTCCGACCGCCTGGTAGGCGGCCTGGATGAGGCGTTCACGAAACGGGTCAATCGCGAGGCGATCACCGATCTTCAGAATGAAGCTGTGGCCAAGGAGGTGGGTGGCCGGCGGCAGATAATGCATCAACGTGGAGGCCGCGAGCAAAACGAGGCCCCCGGTCAGATGGGGTAGGGTCGCGAGTGTTGCTAGGCGCTCGGAGATGATGTCCGGGTGCGGCGAAAAGGCATCGTAGGGTAAGCACTCCCAATCAGGAAACGTGAGGATCGGCGGACTCTGGGCGTCTAGGTAAAAGTGCAATTCATCTTCCAGACGCTCGCGGGTACGGACGTCTTGGGTGATCACAATCAGGAGGCGTCCGGCGCAGGCGGCCTGCGCAAGCGCGAGACTCCGCGCGCTAGCATGCAGACCCAACCATTGTTCGTGCCCCGATGAGGATGGCGGCGCGAGTGGCGAATAGAGACCGTCACTGTGGGGGTCGGGGGAAGTCATAAGTCGCGCATTGTAATCCAATATGCGCAAGAGTGAGAGCTTATCGCCGCATTGTCCGGGATTGTCCTTGGGGGCATAATGGGCGAGTGCGTGTGCGCCAAGGAGGCGAGTTGTGGGGAAGGGGGGGTTTGAGGTCGGACAGAATGTATTCTATCCCACGGCGGGCGTGGGCGTCATAGAGGCTATGGAGGACCTCGTTTTTGGGACTGTGCACGAGATCTGCTATGTGATCCGCATCCCTCATAACCACATTACGATCAAGGTGCCCGAAGGCAAGGCCATTGATAACGGCCTGCGGCTCCTTTTGCAGGGCCAAGAGATCGAGGACCTTTTGCGGGTCTTAGGCGAGAAAAGCTCCGCGCGCCCGGTGGGCCATTGGGCGGATCATTACAAGGATTTGGAGCGTCGTATTCAGTCGGGCTGTTGCCTTGAGGTTGGGGCGGCGGTGCGCGATTTGACCCGCCTCAAAGCGGGACATGGGCTCTCTTTCGAGGAGGCACGACTGCTGGAATTGGCATCGGGCTATCTGGTACGGGAATTGGCGGTCGTCGAGGGGATTGCGCTGGACGCCGCGCAAGACGTGATTCGTTCATCCATCGCCGCCGGTCTTTAAAGGACGTGTCGGCGATGCGCGCATGGGTCATTGTGCCCGCGGCCGGACACGGGTCGCGGTTCGGGTCGGCGCTCCCTAAGCAATATCTCCCGCTTGCGGGGGCCACAGTCCTCGCCCAGACCTTAGATCGGCTCGATGGTCTGGGGTGTCTGGCGATCGCGGTCGGTCTAGCGCCTGGTGACCCGTATTGGCCCCAACACACCTTTGCACTGACCACCCCCTTGGTGACCTTCGCGGGCGGGGCGGAGCGAGTCTTGACGGTGTTAAAGGGATTGGCCGCGCTCAGTGCACAGGCGCGCCCCGATGATCTGGTTTTTGTCCACGATGCGGCGCGCCCGTGCGTGCGTCTAGCGGACCTCAAACGATTGGCGGACGCCGCGCGATTATCGCCGGACGGCGCGCTTTTGGCGCGCGCCGTGGCCGATACCGTCAAGCGCGAGGGCCCGGAAGGATATGTCGACACCACCGTCGATCGGCGCGGACTTTGGTTGGCCCAGACCCCGCAGGTCTTCCCGTATGCGCGGCTACGCGCAGCGCTAGAGGCGGCGGTGGCGGCCGGCGACGTGGTGACCGACGAGGCCGCCGCCATTGAGCGTCTGGGGGGTAGGCCCAGGCTCATACCCGGCAGTCCCGATAACATCAAGATCACGCTACCGGAGGATCTGTCGTTGGCCGAAATGTATTTGGCGTATCAGAAGCGTCACGAGGGGATGTCATGCGGGTAGGGCAGGGGTTTGATGCACATGGTCTCGTTCTAGGTCGGCCGCTGATATTGGGCGGCGTCACCATTCCCTATCCACGCGGGCTAGCCGGCCACTCGGACGCCGATGTGCTGACGCATGCGGTGACAAGTGCGATCCTCGGGGCGGCGGCCTTAGGCGATCTGGGGCGGCACTTCCCGGCCACCGATCCCCGTTATAAGGATTGCGACAGTCGGGTCTTGTTGCGCGCCGCAGTCCAGATGCTCAAAGAGCGCGGCCTCGTGGTGGTGAATATGGATGCGACCATCGTCGCCGAGGCGCCGCGCCTAGCCCCCCATGTGGGTCTCATGATGACGCACTTGGCAGCCGATCTCGAAGTGGCGCTAGACGCCGTCAACGTCAAGGCGACAACGACCGAAGGGATGGGTTACACCGGGCGTGGCGAAGGCATGAGCGCGCATGCCATCGTGCTCCTAGACGACAAGGCCTAAAGGGCGCGCCGCAAAAGGACGTAGACTGCCCCGGTGCCGCCGTCTGCGGGGCGCGCCGAGCAAAACGCTAAGACCTCGGTCTTTTGCCGCAGCCAGGCATTGACGCAGCCTTTGAGAACCGGCAGTCGCGTCTCCGACCCTAAGCCCTTGCCGTGAATGATGCGCACACAACGCCAGCCTTGATCGGTGGCCGCCCGGAGGAACTCCACGAACGCGAGGCGGGCCTGGTCTACGGTCAGGCCATGCAGGTCCAATTCATCTTCGATGGCGATCTGTCCGCGCTTGACCCGGCGCATGACCTCCTTGGAGATACCGGAACGAAGGAACAGTAACTCCTCGGCTGCACCAATGTCGATGTCGTGGGCGCTGAGGTGATCCCTATCGGCCGCAATGGCGTCCGCTTCCCGCGGGTACGGTCGCGGGATCGGGCGCACGCGTGGACGGAACGGGGCGACGCGATCTTGGGTGAGCTTGCGGGCGCCTACGACCGCGCCCGCGAATAGCTTCTTCTGGTCCTCAGGCTTCTCCGCCATGGGATGCATCCCCTTCGAGTTTGGCCAGATAGCGCTCGGCATCTAGCGCGGCCATGCAGCCGCTGCCGGCCGACGTGATGGCTTGGCGATAGATGGTGTCTTGGACATCGCCGGCGGCAAAAACGCCGGGCACGCTGGTGGCAGTTAAGCGTCCCTCATCGCCGCGGGTCTTGATGTAGCCGTTGACCATATCCAGTTGCCCCGCAAAGAGGCTGGTGTTCGGGGCGTGCCCGATGGCCACGAACACGCCTTGCACGGCAATCTCCTTCGCGCCTTGCGCGGTGTCGATGCGGATCCCGGAGACCCCGTTCTTATCGCCCAGTATCTCGGTGACACCGGCATTCCATTCCACCCGGATGTTGCCGGTGCGGGTCTTTGCCAGGAGTTGATCAATCAGGATCGCCTCGGCCTTGAACTGGTCCCGCCGAACTACGACCACGACCTCGGAGGCGATCGCCGAAAGATAGAGGGCCTCTTCGACCGCCGAGTTGCCGCCGCCGATCACCGCGACCGGCTGACCCTTAAAGAAGAAGCCGTCGCAGGTCGCGCAGGCCGATACCCCTTTTCCACGATAGCGCTCCTCGGAGGGCAGGCCTAGGTATTTGGCCGAGGCGCCGGTTGCGATAATGAGGGCGTCGCAGGTGTACTGCGCGGCATCGCCGGTCAGAACGAAGGGGCGCTGGTTTAAGTCGACTGTGTGGATCTGGTCCAAGAGGATCTCGGTGTGAAAGCGCTCGGCATGACGGTTCATGCGGTCCATCAGGTCCGGTCCCAACAGCCCCTCGACGTCCCCTGGCCAATTATCGACCTCGGTGGTGGTCATCAGTTGACCGCCTTGTTCCAGGCCAGTGATCAGGACGGGCTTTAGGTTCGCGCGGGCGGCGTAGACGGCGGCTGTGTAGCCGGCCGGGCCGGAACCCAGGATAAGGAGACGCGCATGACGAGATGCAGACATAACAGACCCCAAATGGAAGGCAACGGGAGTATTATAGGCGCATCCGGCGGGTTTTGTCGGCCGGAATGGACGCGCCATAGCAGGCTTAGGGAAAGGCCGTTAGACTAGGACCTGGAGGAAGGGAATGCGTATAGGTGTGCCGAGGGAGGTGAAGCCGTGGGAGGCGCGGGTTGCGTTGGTGCCGCATGCGGTCGCAGTCCTCGTCCAGGGCGGCCATGAGCTCTTTTTGCAGGCCGGCGCGGGTCTCGGTAGTGGGTTTGGCGACGACGAATACGCGATTCATGGCGCCCGGATACTGGCCGATGCCAGTGCGTTGTACCGAGCCGCTCAGCTGATCGTCAAGGTCAAGGAGCCGGTCGCGGCCGAGTACCCCTTATTACGCAGCGAGCATATCCTCTTTTCCTATCTCCACCTGGCGGCAAATCGCCCCTTGGCCGAGGCCTTACAAAAGGCGGGGCTGACGGCCGTGGCCTTTGAGACCATCGTCCACGATGGGACCCTGCCGCTGTTGGCACCGATGAGTGATATTGCCGGGCGTTTGGCGGTCCAAATCGGCAGTACCCTAGTCCACGCCCCGGCGGGTGGACGCGGGGTGCTACTCGGCGGACTCGCCGGGACCGAGCGCGGACAGGTGGTGGTCGTCGGCGCCGGGGTCGCCGGCGGCAACGCGGTGAGACTGGCCGCCGCCCTCGGTGCTCAAGTCGTGGTGTTCGATAAACTGCCGGCGCGGTTGCACGCCATGGCGGCCGTGGGCGCCAACGTCACGGCGTTGCCAGCCTACGAGGAGACGATTGCCGAGGCCGTGCGTCATGCGGATCTTGTGATCGGCGCGGTGCTTGTGGCCGGTGCCCGGGCCCCCCGCGTGATCCCTCGGTCTATGGTCGCTACGATGCGGCCGGGGACGGTGATTATGGATATTGCGATCGACCAAGGGGGGTGTGTCGAGACCATGCGACCGACCGACTACGGATCCCCGACCTTCGTGGCGGAGGGCGTGGTCCATTTTGGGGTGACGAATATGCCCGGCGCCGTCCCGCGCACCGCCTCGCAGGCCCTATCGGCGGTTCTGTTGCCCTATGTCGAGGCGCTTGCGGTATCGGGGCCAGATGATCAGCAGTTATCCGGCGGCTTGAATGTGCAGGCTGGTCGGATTGTCCACGAGGCGGTCGCGGCGGCTTTGTCATAATGCCAATCGACAATCCATTGAGCAGGTTGCAGGATATCCTTTATGGCTCAAGCCCAGTTTAAGCGGTCGCGCGCGCCCTTGACCCCGGCCGGTCATCGCTTGGTGCGCGAGGCGCTTCTGTTCCTGGTGCTCGCCGTCGCCCTCTATCTGCTAGTCGCGCTCTGGACGTTTCATGCCACCGACCCGAGTTGGTCGCATAGCGGCGGCGTGGTCCTCAATGGCGGCGGCATCGTCGGCGCGTGGCTTGCGGATATCTTATTGACGCTCCTCGGTCTGCCGGCCTACAGCATTCCAGTTTTGATCGGTTGGGGTGGGGTGCGTTTGCTGCGCCCCCGGCTTTCGTTGTCGGACCGGCCGCATCTGCTCGTCTTGCTCGGCGTCGTACTCGCGTTCGTCGGGGCCTGCGGTTTGGCGAGCCTGGATTTTCAGGCACCCGTGTCGTTGCCATTCCGGGCCGGCGGCCTGCTTGGTGAATCCACGGCGGTGGTGCTCGCGCACGCGATCAATCCCGTCGGGGCCACGTTACTCCTGTTGGCGGTGTTCTTGGCGGGGTTTACGTTGGCAACGGGGCTTTCGTGGCTTGGCGTTATGGACTGGCTAGGGGGGTTCGCCTTTATGGGTGTCGCGTTCGTCCATAGCGCCATGGGCCGGCTGCGCGACTCTTGGCGGGGGCGGCGCGCGCGCCAAGAGCGCGAACAAACGGTCGCCAAGGGGCGGCGGATTTTACGGCGTGCGGCGCCGCCACGTATTGAGCCGGCCATCGAACCTAAAGAGAGCCCGCGGGCGGTGCGCGAGCGCCAGACGGCCTTTTGGGAGCCGCCCAACGCGGGCTTGCCGGCCCTGTCCCTATTGGATGCGCCATTAGTCGAAAAGGCGCAGTTCTCCGAGGAATCCCTCCATGCGATGTCGCGGCTTTTGGAAAAGAAGCTGCTCGACTTTCATGTCGAGGTCAAGGTCGTCGCTGTGCATCCGGGGCCTGTGATCACACGTTTTGAGATTGAACCCGCGCCGGGCGTGAAGGCAAGCCAGATCACGACCTTGCAGCGCGATCTGGCGCGCGCGCTTTCGGTGGTGAGCGTCCGGGTCGTCGAGAATATTCCTGGCAAGGCGTTCGTTGGGCTAGAGATCCCCAACGAGCGCCGCGAGATCGTCCGCCTGCGTGAAATCCTGTCTTCGAGTGCCTACGAGGCCGTGACCTCGCCGCTGGCCTTGGCGCTCGGGAAAGATATCAGTGGCCAGTCGGTCGTCACGGACTTGGCGCGCATGCCCCATCTTCTGATCGCGGGCACGACCGGTTCCGGGAAATCGGTCTGCCTGAACGCGCTCATTTTGAGCCTCGTGTTCAAGGCCACAGCCAAGGACGTGCGCCTGATCCTGATTGACCCGAAGATGCTAGAGCTTGCGGTGTACGATGGCTTACCGCATCTCTTGGCGCCGGTGGTGACCGATATGAAGCAGGCCGCCCAGGCGCTACGCTGGTGCATAAGTGAGATGGATAGACGCTATCGCTCCATGGCGGCCCTCGGGGTGCGTAATCTTGCCGGCTATAACAAGCACTATGATGAGGCCCACGCCCGCGGTGAGATTTTAAACGACCCGAACGCCCCGCCCGGCGAGGTCCGGGAGTTGGGCCGACTCCCCTTCATTGTGGTCGTGATCGATGAGTGGGCCGATCTTATGATGGTGGTCGGCAAGAAGGTTGAGGAATTGATTGCGCGCTTGGCGCAAAAGGCGCGCGCTGCCGGTATCCACCTGGTGCTCGCAACCCAGCGGCCCTCGGTCGATGTGATCACGGGGCTCATCAAGGCGAACATCCCCGCGCGCATCGCCTTTCAGGTCTCGGCCAAGGTGGACTCACGGACAGTATTGGACCAAATGGGGGCCGAGCAATTGCTGGGTCATGGCGACATGCTGTTTTTGCAGGCCGGGACCGGATTCCCGGTACGCATTCATGGCGCGTTTGTGGACGATGCCGAGGTGCACAAGGTCGTGGAGGCCTTGAAGCGGACCGGACCGGCGGTCTATGACGAGCGCATTTTTGCCGTCGAAGAGAACGCCGAAGGGTCATCAGAGGCGGGGGCCGCAGACGACGAGAGCGACGAGTTGTATGACGAGGCCTTGCGGATTGTCACGGAGACCCGTCGGGCCTCGGTGTCAGGCGTACAGCGGCGGCTGCGCATTGGTTATAACCGAGCCGCCCGATTGATCGAGCAAATGGAGCGCTCGGGCGTGGTGGGTCCCTTGCAGTCAAATGGGTTCCGCGAAGTCATAGCGCCCCCGCCACCGGAGATGTGAATGATGCGCCGTGCGACGCTGTTGATAGTCTTGTGGATGCTACCGGCCTCGGTCTTGGCGGCCAATCTCGCGCGCTTTTTTGCCGAGGTTCACACGTTAAGCGGGCAGTTTACGCAAGTGGTCCGCGACCGCCACGGCGAGATGGTGACCCGTGGTGCGGGCCGTGTGTGGTTAAAGCGGCCAGGACGGTTTCGGTGGGACTATCAGAGCCCCTATAAAGAGCAGATTGTGGGGCGAGGATCGAGCGTCTGGCTCTACGATCCGGGGCTTGCGCAAGCGACCGAATATAGTCTGAGCCACGCCCTGGGGCGCACGCCGGCCTTGTTGTTGGCCGGTCGCGGGCATCTGTCGCGCCTCTTCAAGGTCCACAACCTCCCGATGCGCGCGGGGCTTGAGTGGATTGAGCTCATGCCTTACGGCCACGGCCAGGGGTTTCGCTGGATTCGCATCGGTTATCGCGGTCCGCGGATCGCGCGCATTATATTACGCGATCCGATGGGACAAACGACCGACATCCGTCTGCATGACCTGAGGCTCAATAGGCCCCTGCCGGCGTCGACGTTCCGGTTTCGGCCGCCCCCCCATACCACCATTGTCCACGAATAGTGCCAGCGCCGCTTGCTGAACGGTTACGCCCTGTAGTCTTGGCCGATTTCGTCGGCCAGTCTGAGCTCTTGGCGGCTGGCGCCCCGTTGCGGATCGCCTACGAGCGCGGGCACCCCTATCCCACGATCCTCTATGGCCCCCCAGGAAGCGGTAAGACGACCTTGGCGAGGCTGCTTGCCCATGCCTCCGGCTACCGATTTGTCGCATTAAGCGCTTTAACGAGCGGTGTGCGGGAACTAAAGACCTTAGAGGAAGAGGGGCGGGAGGCGCTCGCGCAGGGCGCGCGCCTGGTGGCCTTCATCGATGAGATCCATCGTTATACTCGGGCCCAGCAGGACGCGCTCTTGCGGCCGCTGGAAGAGGGCAGCGTCGTTTTGATAGGTGCTACGACCGAGAATCCAGCCTTTGCGCTGAGCTCGGCGCTATTATCACGATTGCGGCTGCATGTATTGCAGGCGCTCAGTACCGATGAGTTGGTGGTGTTATTGACGCGGGCCTTAGCGGCACCTGCGGGTCTCGCCGGCCGGCTTGCCTGTGCACCCGTCGGTCTCGAGCTTATAGCCGAGCTTGCCGATGGCGACGGTCGGCGCGCGCTCTCCCTTATCGAGCTCGCTGCGGATCTTGCCAGCGACGCTGGTGCTGCGGTGATCGATGCCGCCTTCATACAGCGCGCGGCGGGAACGAGCTACCGACGATTCGATAAGGGCGGCGATCTTCTGTATGACCAGATATCGGCACTGCATAAGGCGGTGCGCGGCTCGGACCCGGATGCCGCGCTGTACTGGCTTGTGCGGTTACTGGATGGCGGCTGCGACCCTCGTTATGTCGCACGCCGCCTGGTGCGCGCGGCCAGCGAGGATATTGGCAACGCGGACCCCCGGGCGCTGACAATTGCCCTGGATGCCTGGCAGGCGTTCGAGCGTCTGGGAAGTCCGGAAGGCGATCTGATGTTAGCGCAGGCGGCGGTGTATCTCGCCTCGGCCCCGAAGAGCAACGCCGTCTACAAGGCGCTGCAAGAGGCGAGACGGGATGTCGAGGCGCATGGAACCCTGCCGGTTCCCGTACATCTGCGTAACGCCCCGACCGCACTGGCCCGATCCCAGGGCCACGGTCGGGATTATCGTTATCCGCACGACGAGCCGGAGGCCTATGCGGCCGGTGTTTCTTATTTCCCGGAAGGCATGGCGCGCGCTTCGTACTACCAACCGACCGATCGAGGGCTTGAGGCCCGAATCGCCGAGCGGTTGGTGCGGCTGCGGTCACGCGATCACTGAACCTGTCCAGACTTAAAGGCAGGGGGCTGACGGGATCGCGGATCCGACGGGATCCGATCGCTTGACCTCGGTAGCCGATCCCGTACGATGGCCTATATACAGGTCAGAATGCAGCGATGTGGATCACATATAGGTCATAACGATCTCAAACGGCTTCGACCCATAAACGCCCATATTCGCGCTATACAGAGGAGGGACTAAGCCTCTTTGGCGAGGCCATCCGGCTGGGCCGGATGCAGCGCAGGCTCACCGCACAAGAGTTGGCCCAGAGGATCGGTATGTCGCGCAGCACTCTGCAACGCATCGAGAAAGGCGATCCCAAGGTCGAAATCGGACTGATGTTCGAAGCCGCCGCCATCCTCGGCGTGAAGCTGTTCGATGCGGACGAAAAGGGCATCGCCACACTCTCAGGCCGCACGGACGATCACCATCGCGCTATTGCCCAAGCACATCTACAAGGCGGGCAAGCCCGTTGTCGATGACTTCTAAGGCCCCTCCATACGGTGAAGCCTATGTCTGGGTTTGGCTACCGGACAAGACAGAACCGGTCGTTGCCGGGCGGAGCTACCAGAAAACGCCACAGTGCTCCGCCTATAACCGCGTAGTGGTTTAGGGGGTGGTAAAGTGGCGTCTCATGATGCGGATTCCATGATAACGATGATATCGTAACCCTCATGCCGAACCGCAAAGTCATCTATCGCCTGT
>DATKTV010000004.1:0-19765 GCA_035530915.1 Acidiferrobacter sp.
GAAGCGCGATACCAGCGTGCTCGCCTGGCTCGATTCACTTTAACGGAAGGGGATAAATAATGCGGAGGAGATGAGCCTCTATCGTGGCCCGGTGGCGGAAGGTCACAGTTGCTCCTTCGCATTATGAATGGCTGGTGATTAGTGGTGGTCTTTTTCTGTGACAATAACATGGTAGCCCCGTTCGGCCAGAAGTGTGGCAACCGTGGAACCTCCGGGTCCCCCACCGATAACCAGGACGTCGCAATCTTTTGCCGTTACGGGCTTCGCTAGTGGTGTTTTTTCCATCATCCCTTTTCTCGCGTGTACCAACTGTTACTGTTCGGCGATCACGGTCGGCTTGCGGCCGACTATAGTCGCCACCAGCGTAAGCCCACCGCCTGCTTACGACCCATGACATGCTTACCCAACATACCGACTAATGGCCCAGAACTGGAAAGCGGTACCGAGCATGACAAAAACATGGAAGACCGCATGAAAGTATTTCACGCGATCACGAATAAGGAACAACACCCCCATGATATAGCATATACCACCGATCCCTAAAGCGACGATGACGGGGGTCGGGGTGTGTTGGATAAGTGGTATCGCTCCCAATGCCGTAAGCCAGCCCATTGCGTGATAGATCCACGTAGAACGCTCTGGGTAGTTTTGCGGATCGCGGACCATAATGGCCATGCTGAGCAGTACCAGTAACCATTCGCAAAGGCATAAAGACGCGCCTATCCAACCGCGGATCATGAGTAGGGCAATCGGGGTATAGGTGCCCGCAATCAAAAACGTGATAGCTGCCCGATCGATCCGTTGCAGGCGGTCTTTCGTGGTGCCGCGCCCCAAGGCATGATAGACCGTGGAGGCCATATAGAGGGCGACCATGGTGGCGGCAAAAACGAAGGTACTTGCCAGCGTTAGGACGTCATGGCCCCGCCATGCCTCGTGCACGAGGACGAGTCCGCCGCCCAAGGTCAAGACCACAGCTAGTGCGTGTAAGGCGCTATTCGCAATTTCCTCGCGCCGAGACTGGGGGCGATCCCGAAGAACCATCCGGTCAGGCTTCCTGCGCGCGCCACTTAGTTGCACCATGAGCTCCTCGCCTAGCGGGCTTGGTGCCCTAGGGTGTTGCCGAAGGAAAAGATACCCTTTATGGCTCCTGCCCCGCAAACATTCTAAAACGTCAACTGCGAGCCGATGTCACGTAGCTGTGCGCGCCGGTCCTCGTAGTCAGGCATGACCCGCCCTAGTTCGCGCCAGAATTGGGGGCCATGGTGGGGGGCGATGAGATGGCAAAGCTCATGGGCCACAACATAGTCGAAAAGCCTCTCCGGCACCAACATGAGGCGCCAATTCAGGCTTATCGTGGCGCGTGTCGAACAGCTGCCCCAGCGAGTCTTTTGCCCCGCGATGCGGATACGCTTCGGGGCATGACCCACAAGCGGCGCGAAATGGATGATACGGGCAACGCTGTGATGGCGGGCCTCGTTACGGTACCAAAGTTCGAGCTTGGCGCGCGCCTGGGTAGGGTTGCTTGCTGTTACCGCCAAGGTCTCCCCGTAGCGGCGCACACCAGCCTGATCGGGCCCGTCGTTCAATTGGAGGCGCAAGGTCTCGTCTAAATAGCGAAGGGCCATGCCCGTGGCAAAAGGGGGCGCCTTGGATATCTTCTCTAAGCGCGCCAAAGTGCGGTGGATCCATTGCGATTTGGCGTCCAAAAAGGCGTCAATATCCCCCTGGCTGGTGGTCGTCGGCACGAGCAGGCGAAGCTGTCCCGCTGGGTTGATCTGTAGGCACAAGGTGCGGCGTTTGCGGCTGCGGACAAGCGCGTAAGCT
The DNA here is from genome assembly GCA_035530915.1 of Acidiferrobacter sp. GTDB lineage: Bacteria > Pseudomonadota > Gammaproteobacteria > Acidiferrobacterales > Acidiferrobacteraceae > Acidiferrobacter. The sequence goes on from DATKTV010000004.1 coordinate 1,825, forward strand.
GGCAATGTCAGATCTCGATCAATTCGAACTCGTCTTTGGTCGCGCCGCAATCCGGGCAGGTCCAGTTTTCCGGTACCTCTTCCCAGCGCGTGCCAGCGGCCAATCCGTGTTCCGGTAAGCCTTTGGCCTCCTCATAGAGGAAGCCGCAAATAACGCACATATAGACTCTCATGGGACTTAACCCTCATCGGGGCCATTTTGCCATGATTTTCGCTTCTCGTGAAACAGGCCCCCAAGCAGTACAATCGCCCGATGACGACACGCTGCGCTATTGTTCTCTGTAATCTCGGGGGGCCGGATTCCCTGGATGCTGTCGAGCCCTTCCTCCGCAACCTTTTTTCTGACCCGGATATTTTCCAGTTGCCGCTCGCGGCCCTCACCCAGCGGGTCTTTGCGCGCTTGGTTGCCAGTCGTCGCCGGGTGGAGGCGAGTCGTGGTTATGCCGCCTTGGGTGGCGCCTCGCCCATTGGCGCCCACACCCAGGATCAGGCGCGGGCCTTGGAGCAGGCGTTGGCGGATCTCAAGGCGCGGGTATTTGTCTGCATGCGCTATTGGCACCCGCTTACCGCCGAGGTGGTCGCGGCCTTGAAGGCGGGCGGGTTTGAGCGCGTCGTTTTCTTGCCCCTTTTCCCGCAATACTCGTTGACGACGACTGGCAGTGCCCGCAACGAATTCATTCGCCAGTGTGCCCGCCTCCACTACCATCCCGATGTCCAATTCGTTGGTTCGTGGTACCAGGAAGAGGATTACCTAAAGGGGGTTGTTTCGAGCATCGAGGCCGCCGCGGCACGTTTTAGCAAGCCTTCACCCACAGACATCAGTTTGCTGTTATCGGCACATGGGGTGCCCCAGATGCTGGTAGACCGGGGCGACCCCTATCAACGGGAGATCGAGGCTACAGCGGAATGCGTCGGAAAACGGTTGGCTTGGCCGCATGTGACGCTTTGTTATCAGAGCCGAGTCGGCCCGCGCGAGTGGCTAAGGCCCTATGTGGATGATGTGGTCCGCGATCAAGCCCGTGCTGGCGTGAAGCAGATTTTGGTTTACCCTATTGCCTTTGTATCAGATCATGTCGAGACGCTCTACGAGCTCGGCATGACCTATGCGACGCTTGCCCACAACGTCGGTGTCGAGGAATATCATGTCGTGCCGGCCTTAAATGACAACCCTTTGCTTATAAAGGCCTTGGAGCATATTGTGCGCGTGGCTCTTCAGGGGGGGAGACAATGATAAATCCACCCGTCGTAGTGGTTTTCGCGGGCAACGACCCAACTGGGGGCGCCGGCCTGCAAGCGGACGCCGAGGCCTTGTTGAGCATGGGCTGCCATGCCGCCCCGGTCGTGACGGCAGTCACGGTGCAAAATACCGTCGGTCTGAAGTCGTTCATGGCCGTGGAGGCCGAACTCGTGGTCGCGCAGGCGCGCGCGGTTCTCGAAGACATGCCGGTGGCGGCGTTTAAGGTGGGCATGGTGGGCAGTCTCGCTAACCTTGCCGCCATAGCCCGGGTGATCGCCGACTACCCCGATATCCCGGTCGTAGTCGATCCCATTTTGACGACCGGCCGCGGGGACGAGTTGAGTGATGATCCCCTCGAACCAGGCTATCGTTCGATCCTGTGCCCGTTGGCGACCTTGTTGACGCCGAATAGCCGTGAGGCAAGGCGCCTCGTTCCCGAGGCCGACAATCTCGAGGCCTGTGCCCAAGGGCTGATGTCGCGCGGATCCCGCCATGTCCTCATTACTGGGACCCACGAGCCGACTGAGCAAGTCGTAAACCTTCTCTACGGGCACCGACAGTTGCTCGAGCGATTCACCTATCCGCGCCTACCAGGTCAATACCACGGGTCCGGCTGCACGCTCGCCTCCGGCTGCGCGGCGGCGCTGGCACAGGGCCTGGAGACCGTCAACGCCGTCGTTCAGGCCCAGGAATATACTTACAAGACACTCGCCAAGGCTTGGCGCCTGGGCATGGGCCAAGAGATCCCTGATCGGCTATTTTGGGCACGACAAGAGGACGAGTGAGTTGAGAATCGAGGGCCTGTACGCGCTTACGGATTCGCGGTGCTGTACGCAGCAGGGGATGGGCCGCATTGCCGCAGCACTCGATGGCGGGGTCCGCATGCTCCAGTTGCGCTGTAAGTCCCCGGCCCTCACCGTCGAGTATGGCCGCCAACTTGTGTCTCTGGCCCATTCTTTTGGCGTGCCCGTGATCATCAATGACGATGTCGAACTGGCTTACGCCATTTGCGCCGACGGGGTGCACTTGGGACAGGACGACGGCAGCATTGAGGAGGCTCGCGCCGTGTTGGGCGCACAGGCTATTATCGGGGTCTCGTGCTATGCAAGCCTCGCGCAGGCCCGCGACGCGGCAGCGCGCGGCGCGGATTATCTCGCCTTCGGGAGTTTCTACCCATCGCGGACCAAGCCGCAAGCGCCCCGGGCCACGCCCGATGTGTTGGCGGCGGCGCGCGTATTCGGTAAGCCGCTTGTGGCAATCGGCGGCATTCTGCCCGAAAATGGCGGCGCCCTTGTCGCCGCCGGCGCGTCCGCCTTGGCGGTGATCGATGGGATTTTTGGACAACCGGATATCACGGGCGCGGCACGCGCCTACCAACACATTTTTGAGGAGAGATCATGAGTCGTAGCCACGAGGCGTTCCTGCGCGCAAGGCGCGTGATCGCGGGGGGCGTCAATTCCCCGGTGCGCGCCTTTAAGGGGGTCGGAGGCGAGCCCATTTTTATGGCCCGCGGGGATGGCGCCTATCTCTTCGATATCGATGGAAGGCGCTATATCGACTACGTCTGTGCCTGGGGCCCTTTGCTCCTTGGGCATGCCGACCCGGATGTCGTTCGGGCGGTCAGCGAGTCGGCCGCGCGCGGCCTTGCGTTCGGTGCTCCGACCGAGATCGAGACGGAACTCGCGACCGAGATCCGCGACCTCATGCCCGCGCTTGAGAAGTTGCGATTTGTGAGCTCCGGCACCGAGGCGACCATGACCGCCATTCGCCTGAGTCGCGCCGTCACCGGGCGCGATAACGTGGTGAAGTTCGAAGGCGGCTATCACGGTCACCCGGACTCCTTGCTCGTCAAAGCCGGATCGGGGGCGCTGACGCTCGGCGTGCCGACCTCGCCAGGGGTCCCGGCCGCATTAGCCGCCCATACTTGGGTTGCGAACTACAACGATCTCGAATCGGTCGCGGCGCTTTTTGCCGAGCGCGGTCATGAGATTGCGGCGGTCATTGTTGAACCAGTAGCCGGCAACATGAATTGCGTTCCCCCGGTACCAGGATTCCATGAGGGTTTAAGGGTTTTGTGTGATCGCCACGGCGCCTTACTGATATTCGATGAGGTGATGACGGGTTTTCGCGTGGCGTGCGGCGGTGCCCAGGCGCTTCTGGGCGTTCGGCCCGACCTTACGACGCTCGGCAAAGTGATTGGTGGCGGTCTTCCGGTCGGGGCCATTGGTGGCCCCGCAGCGCTCATGGATCACCTGCTCCCCGATGGCACGGTCTTCCAGGCAGGTACCAATTCCGGCAACCCCGTGGCTATGAGCGCAGGGCTTGCGACGTTACGGAAGTTGCGTGCCCCAGGGTTTTATGAGGATTTAAGTGCGCGGGTGACGGCATTGACTACAGGTCTGGCAGCCGCCGCCAAAAGGCAGGGCATTGCCTTCACCACCAATGAAGTCGGCGGCATGTTTGGCCTCTTCTTTTCAAACGAACAGGTCCGGAGTTACGAACAGGTTATGCGTTGCGACACGGATCGTTTTCAACGCTTTTTCCACGGCTTGCTCGCGGAGGGTATCTATTTGGCGCCGTCCGCATTCGAGGCCGGGTTTGCGTCGAGCGCGCATACGGATGCCGATATCGCGGCGACGATTGCCGCAGCGGATCGGGTGTTTTCGCAACTCTAGGTAAACATCCCCTTGTGGTCTCGCCTGTTGGGGGCACGAACAGGAATGCTGGGGCTTGGGCACGCAAGCCAGCCCAACCACTTCGACGGGTTCCGGGTCTATCGGGTAATCTCACGGGCCTCTGGTGGCTTGCTATCTTGTATCTCCTCTGTGTCTGGGTAACGTGGTCGGCACGGTTCACGGCGAAGTCACTGACCACCGTGGCGGGTGAACTGGGGGCGTGCTCACTGCGCCTCGACCTCAATCAAAAGGAATCGCTAAGCAGATCCCTTGCCAGACCATGTGCCGCTTGATGGAGCCGGGTATATTCGTCCAGAGGATCTCGCGGTGGTACTGTGCGGTAGCCAGATGCAGCGCATCGGGCGGTTTCAGGCCAAACCGTGCACGTATCGTTGCCGCCAGCAAATAGACGTCCTCAGGCATGTGTAACTGGTTGAACTGGTTGAGGCCTCCTCGTAGTAGCGCTGCAGCAGTAGGTTGCCGCTGCGTATCGGCCCGACAAGGCATTCGAACTTGGCCAGCGGTGATACAGCAAATTGCTTTTCCGGTTCGGAAGTCAACATCGCCCTGGCCCGAGGACCGAACTCCGGATGATCCTCAAAGAGGTAAATGATGACGCAGCTGTCGAGATAAATCAGCCCATTCTTCGCGTTCACGCCGAATATCGGCCTCGATTTCTTCCCGAGTTCGGCGTGCGTGCGCTGGCAGAGGGTTGCGTGCCAGCCACCCCAGGATATCCCCAGACGCTGTGCCTGCTGAAAGCGCTCTCACAGGTTCGAGTCGGACCGTTGGCACGCCACGGTTGGTAATCACAATTTCCTCGCCTGCCTGGGCGCGCTTTACCAGTTCCGACAGCCGATTCTTCGATTCGAGCATGTTGGCCTGCATGGTTACGGTTCTCCACTATGAGACAGGTTTGTTATCGCTATAATTGGCTAACTTAGCCAGAACAACCCTATGTACAGGCGGCCGATTGCGCGTCAACCGTCATAGTTGAGCGGCCCACAGGAATTGCATCCGCAAGCCCTCCAGAACCGGACGTGAGATCCTTGCCTCAATCGCTGCCGGCCACCGTGCTGATGCGTTTAGCGGTCTTCTTGAATGCACTCGAATCGACTGCAGTTCACGGATACCGAGCGGCTGGCCCTCATCTTGAAGCGCGCGTTCGCCAAATTCCCGCGAAGACGGGCGGGGCCACCGGCCCTAAGACTAGCTGGAAGACTGACGATGTGAGGGGTCAACTGGGTTTTTAGGTTTACAGGTTTTGTGTGATCGCCACGGCGCCTCACTGATATTCGATGAGGTGATGACGGGTTTTCGCGTGGCGTGCGGCGGTGCCCAGGCGCTTCGTGGTGTCGCGCCGGCGTTTCCGCGCAACCCACAGACTAACTGGATGACAGGTCAACGCACATGGGCCGTTTTGCGAATTTGCTCTGGCAAAAAAGGGGCCTCTCGGCCCCAATATTTCCCCCACACAGATCCGCTAGCTTACCAAGATGCGCTGCTCCATGAATTCGGCAGTTGCGACATGAGGACAAAGGACTTCGGTGGACAACGAGATATCGATACCGATCATTGAGACCACGTCATCGTGTGCGCGCACCCCGGGCATCTCCTCGCGCAGAAACTCATAATGAGCCTGGCTCATGTAGACGACATTGGGACGCGCGCCAAATTGCTCTTCGTAGTGGTTCACGAGACTTATGACGTAACTTAACATGATGCCCTCCCGCGCCTTCTTATAAGGTCTTATGCCCTAATACGAAGCAACCATCATGCCAAATCAGCACCATAAAAAAAGTACTTAAGATACAAGAAGTTCTTGTCACGACCGGCCGGGGTGACCAGATAAGCGACGCTGCGTGTCACCTATTCTGCGCGCTCGGGGTGACGCGTAGGGCAAGTGCGGTACCCCAGTTTGGCCCTTGCCTGACGCGGTGCGTCACTCTTGGCAGTCGGACTAGGCGGGGTGGCGAACGGCGCAAGGGCACGCCGGACAGAGCGATTACTAACGCGGGCAGCCTCGATTCTGGTGCCGCAAGACGGCCTCAGGTCTCGTTGCTCCCGGGCGCTAATCGTGATTATTAATGAAGCGTTCGCGGGATACTGAGAGTGAAGGCCGGTATGTCGGCATCGAAGCAGGTTCCGTCATCTGCCACCATTTGGTAGCTACCACGCATGCTACCCACCGGCGTCTCAATCATAGCCCCACTCGTGTACTCGAAGCTCATCCCGGGGACGAGGTAAGGCTGTTCGCCTACGACCCCATCTCCACGTACCTCCTGGACCTTATTGTTGGCATCCGTAATGACCCAGTGTCGGGTCACGAGGCGGGCCGCCGTTGGCCCCTTATTGGTGATTGTGATCGTGTACGCAAACACATAGCGGTTTGCTTCAGGTGCGGACTGATTGTCGAGATAGGTGGTTTTGACGTCCACCTCAACGTGATGCTGGTCTTTGTTCATATCGTAACCTCAGCCTGCGTGCTCATCGAGTCATCGCAGCGCACCGAAAGAAAAGCAGAATCCTCTAACCGCAGGGCTGTGAGCGTCCCACCCCATAAGCATCCACTATCGAGACAGACGACGTTTTCAAAACTCTGGGCGCCAAGAGTTGACCAATGGCCAAACACAATACGCGTATCATGGCTGCGCCGTCCGGGCACGCGGAACCAAGGTACGAGCCCGGTGCGCTGTGTGCCTAGCGGGCCTTTGTCGCGCATGTCTAGCCGCCCCTGCGGGTCGCAGTACCGCGTCCGCGTCAGCGCGTTGGCAATAAAACGCAGGCGCTCGGTGCCATTAAGTTCGTCGCTCCATTGATCCGGTCGCGGCCCGTAGAGCCTGGCCAACGTCTGGCAGGACTGCGAGCTCTGCAAGGCGGCTTCAAGCTCGGCTGCGAGCGCCAAGGCCTGCGGGATGTCCCACTGTGGCGGCAGCCCAGCGTGGACCATGGCCACTTGCTTCTCGGTGTCATAATACAGGAGCGGCTGCCTCCGTAGCCAGTCAAGTAGTTCTGATCGATCCGGGGCCGAGAGGATCGCGTCCAGGGTGTCGTCGGCCGCTACCCGCCGCTCTCCGCATGCAACCGCCAGTAAATGCAAATCGTGGTTGCCGAGTACGATGACCGGAGCCGTGAGGGCTCTGACAAAACGCAGAGTCTCTAACGACTCGGGTCCGCGATTGACAAGGTCGCCCGTAAACCAAAGCTGATCGCGACCGTCGACGTAATCGATACGCCGAAGCAGCACCTTTAGGGCTTTCAGGCAGCCCTGGAGGTCGCCTATGATGTAGGTGGCCACGCCAGCTCCTGTGCAAACTGATCGGTAGCCGCTACCAACGCCGCGGCAATCCCCGGCTCAGCGGCGGAATGGCCAGCATCCGGGATGACCACAAGATTTGAAGACGGCCAGGCGGTATGGAGATCCCAGGCGTTGCGCAAAGGGCAAATGAGGTCATAGCGCCCATGTATGATTGTACCCTTGATGCCGTGAAGGCGATCGGCATCGGCCAGGATCTGATTCGGCCGCAGGAACGAGTCGTGCACGAAATAGTGGCACTCGGTGCGGGCGAGCGACAATGCCAGATGGTCTAGTCCGAAAAAATCGATGACATCGGGTCGCGGTACGAGGTTGACGGTTCGCCCTTCCCACAAGGACCATGCGAGCGCGCACCGCTTCTGTTCGTTAGGGTCGGTGCCGGTCAGTCTTCGATAATAGGCCGCGACTAGGTTGTCTCGTTCGGCCGGTGGTATCGGTGCCACGAAGTCCTCCCAGTAATCCGGGAACACCCAATTCGCCCCCTCTTGGTAAAACCAGTGGATCTCGGCCGGCCGACAAAGAAAGACGCCGCGCACGATTAGCCCGAGCGCGCGCTCGGGGCAGGTCTCCGTGTAGACAAGCGCCAGCGTAGATCCCCAGGAGCCGCCGAATACGAGCCAGCGATCAATCCGCAGGTGATTCCGAATCTGCTCCATATCAGCGACCAATAGCGCCGTGGTGTTATCGCTAAGTTCGGCATGTGGTGTCGACCGACCCGCGCCGCGTTGATCAAACAAGACAATGCGATAACGGGCGGGATCAAAAAGCTGGCGATGGTAGGGCTCAAGGCCCGCGCCCGGCCCACCATGCAAGAAGACGACCGGTATGCCCGCCGGGTTACCGCACTCCTCGACGTACAGTACGTGCGGCGGCGCCACCGCGAGGCGATGCTGAGCATAGGGCTGTATGGGCGGATAAAGCATTGTCATGAGGTCCTTAGTATAACCACGTCCTGGTGGCACGCGAAGCGTTGGCGCTAGTCTTCGGCGTCTGGGTTGTGTATTCTTGCGCGCTCCCATGTCTTCGCTAGCCACAGAGATTGCCCGACGCCGAACGTTTGCGATAGTTTCGCATCCTGACGCCGGAAAAACGACGCTGACCGAAAAGCTCTTGCTGTTCGGCGGGGCGATCATTTTGGCTGGTGCCGTAAAAGGCCGTAAGGCCGCGCGTCACGCGACCTCTGACTGGATGGCGCTTGAACGCGAACGCGGTATCTCGATCACCTCTTCTGTCATGCAATTCCCGTATCGGGACGTGATCGTCAATTTACTGGATACCCCAGGCCATCAGGACTTCTCGGAGGACACCTATCGAACACTGACGGCCGTCGATTCCGTGCTTATGGTGATCGATGCGGCCAAGGGCGTAGAGGCGCAGACCATCAAGTTGCTCGAGGTCTGCCGCATGCGCAATACGCCTATCGTCACCTTTGTAAATAAGCTCGATCGTGAGGGCCGGGAGCCGCTCGACTTGCTAGACGAGATTGAGCGCACCTTGAATATTCCCTGCGCGCCGGTCGTTTGGCCCCTGGGTATGGGTCAGCGGTTTAAGGGCATCTGCCGACTGGCGGATTCCCAGGTGCGGTTATTGCCGCAAGGGCGTAGTGAGCGGGTTCAAGAGGAGCGAACGCTGACCCTGGACGATCCCGAGCTTGAGAGCATCTTGGGGGACGAATGCGAACGCATTCGCCAAGAGATCGCGCTTGTGCGCGGGGCCGCCCCCCCTCTCGACCCTGAGGCCTATCGGAAGGCGCAGCAGTCACCGGTGTTCTTTGGTTCCGCCCTGAATAATTTCGGGGTGCGCGATCTGCTTGATGCGTTCATTGATCTCGCCCCCTCGCCTCTTCCGCGGCCTACGGTCACACGGGTAGTCCTGCCAACGGAGGAGCGATTCTCGGGCTTTGTCTTTAAGATTCAGGCGAACATGGATCCCCAGCACCGTGACCGCATTGCCTTCGTGCGGATTTGCTCCGGTCGGTACCGGCGGGGCATGCGCCTCTACCATGTTCGGGAAGGGCGCGAGATCAATGCCGCAAACGCGCTGACGTTTCTTGCGAACGAGCGCGCTATGGCCGATGAAGCCTTCGCGGGGGATATTTTGGGGCTCCCCAATCACGGTACGATTCGCATCGGGGACACTTTTACCGAAGGCGAGAACCTCCGGTTTACGGGTGTCCCGAATTTTGCGCCGGAGCTCTTCCGCCGCGCCATTTTGCGCGATCCCCTGAAGAGTAAGGCCTTGTCGCGGGGACTGGAACAGTTGACCGAGGAGGGCGCCACGCAGCTGTTTAGGCCGTTACAGGGGCACGACATGATCTTGGGGGCGCTCGGGGCCTTGCAGTTTGAGGTGGTGACGTATCGATTGCGCAAAGAGTATGGCGTCGAGGCGGATTTCGAGGCCGTACCCATTGTCTCGGCGCGCTGGGTTGAGGCCGATGCCACAACCCTAGATGATCTCCAGAGACGGCTCGCCAACCATCTCGCCTGGGACGCGGGCGGTGCGTTAACCTATCTCGCGCCGTCTCGTTCCCATCTGGAGCTCACCATGGAGCGGTTCCCCAAGGCGCAGTTTCACGCCATTCGCGAACAGATAAACTAGCCGCTGCGCTGCGAGCGCTTGCGGTCATTCTCTTTTAGGTAGCGCTTCCGCACCCGCACGTGATGGGGCGTCACCTCGACTAGCTCATCATCATCGATAAACTCGATTGCCCGTTCCAGGGTGAGTTGAATCGGCGGCGTCAATAGCACGGCCTCATCCGACCCCGAGGCGCGCATATTGGTGAGCTGTTTGCCCCGCAAGGGATTCACGACCAAGTCGTTGTCGCGCGAATGGATGCCGATGATCATGCCTTCGTAGATGTCTTCACCCGGCCCGATAAAGAGGCGACCGCGCTCCTGGAGGCTAAAGAGGGCATAAGCTACGCTCTTGCCCGCCCCATTGGCGATGAGCACCCCGTTGATGCGACCACCCATGCTGCCCTTCTTGACGGGCGCGTAGTGGTCGTAGACGTGATGCATCAGGCCGGTTCCGGAGGTCAGGCTCAAAAACTCCGTTTGGAACCCAATCAGGCCGCGGGATGGGATGACATATTCGAGGCGGACGCGCCCTACGGCATCGGGGTCCATGCCGAGAAGGTCGCCGCGGCGGCTCCCTAGGCGTTCGATCAAGACACCCTGGTGGGCTTGTTCTACGTCCAGCGTCAGGAGCTCATACGGTTCGTGCATCTCGCCATCCACCATTTTGGTGATGACCTGGGGCCGCGATACCGCAAGTTCATAGCCTTCGCGACGCATGGTCTCGATCAAGATGCCCAAATGCAGTTCGCCGCGTCCCGAGACCTTAAACTTGTCGGCATCGGCCGTGTCTTCGACGCGCAAGGCCACGTTATGGATAAGCTCTCGGTCCAGTCGCTCCCGCAGCTGGCGGCTTGTGACGAACTTTCCGTCCTGTCCCACGAAGGGCGAGGTATTGATCTCGAACGTCATGGTGACGGTCGGTTCATCGACCGTGAGCGGGGTCAGGGCCTCGACTAGGATGGGATCGCAGAGGGTGTCCGAGATGCGCACGGGGTCGATACCCGCGACTGCGATAATGTCGCCGGCCGAGGCCTCTTTGACCTCGGTCCGTTCAAGGCCCAAAAACCCCAGCACCTGAAGCACCTTGCCCTCCCGGCGCTTCCCGTCGCGGTCGACGATGGCCACGATCTGGTTAGGGCGCACGGTACCGCGCGTAATGCGCCCGGTTGCGATCGGGCCCACATAGCTAGAGTAGGCGAGACTCGAGACCTGCATCTGAAATGGGCCATCAGGGTCGACCTTGGGCGGCGGTGTGTGGCGCAAAATCGCCTCAAAAAGCGGCGTCATGTCGCCCTCGCGGGCATCCGGGCTTAGGCTCGAGTACCCATAGAGCGCCGACGTGTAGACCACCGGAAAATCGAGCTGCTCTTCGGTCGCGCCAAGTTTGTCAAAGAGATCGAAGGTCTGGTCGAGCACCCAGCTTAGACGTGCCCCTGGTCGATCGACCTTATTGATGACTACGATCGGCCTAAGACCCAGCGCGAAGGCCTTGCGGGTCACAAAGCGAGTTTGCGGCATAGGGCCGTCTACAGCGTCAACGAGCAGCAGGACCGAGTCGACCATGGATAAGACGCGCTCGACCTCCCCGCCGAAGTCCGCGTGCCCCGGCGTGTCAACGATGTTGATGCGGTGGTCGCGCCAACGGATGGCCGTGTTTTTGGCCAGAATCGTGATGCCGCGCTCGCGCTCAAGGTCGTTCGAATCCATCATGCGGCTGCTGACGGTAGCCCGGCTCTCAAAGGTGCCGGACTGTTTTAGAAGCTCATCGACGAGCGTGGTCTTGCCGTGGTCGACGTGGGCGATAATAGCGATGTTCCGAAGATTCTGAGTTGTCATAGGGATGCTGGGGGAAAGGGTCGCGCATTATATAGGGATCGCGATGGTAACACCATAGCGGTCCCAGATTAAGGCGCCCGGCGACCAGTTAGGCAGGCGCCCCGTGGTCAATGAACACCCCGAGCACCCCGTTCGCCTTGGGTGCCGGGCAGGGTGAGTTGCGCCGGGCGTGAAGCCGGTGGCGCGGAAGGCGCGGGCCCAAGTCGCAAGACCTGCGGTGAGACCACCTCTGTGAAGGAGGAATTCCGCCCCAAGACTCCCCATGCGCGGATTTGGCGTCTGTTTTTCGTCAAAACGGCGTTTTCCCTAGATCGTGGCCGTCGATGCTATGCGGAATCTATGCGTCACTAGAAATACGGATTGCGCTGGGCCATGCCCATTCCCCCTGGAAATCTTTTCCTGCTAGGCCGCTGGGGTGTCACCCCGCGCCACGCCATCATTTGGCAGTTGGCAGTACGCTGGCCCAGGTCTCGGTCACCTGCGTCAGGCCCTGCATGAGGGCGGCGTGAATGGTAACGACGCCAGAGTCTGTTCGCATCACCTCAAACTGTAAGCGCCAATTTCCGCTCGCCTTTCGCGTAGCCCACGCACTGACTACGTGGGCGGGCCCAAAGACGCGGACATGAGGCGTCACCGTCGCAACCGCCGCCCTGGCAAGCCCCCGACCCGCGAAATTCACGACATACGTCTCGCTATGATTGTTGGCATTGTAGGCATGGCGCCCGGCGACCACATAACCCAAATGGGCGCCTTTAGGGTTTTGGCCTTGCCAGGTTATCCGATAACGAAACGTCAGGGGCTGCAAACGCGTACCCTGATTATTCGGTACCCAGAACACGGAAATATTGTCATTCGTCTGTGAGTTTGTCGGGAGCTCAACCAACACCAAGTGTCCTGGTCCCCAATCGCCTTCGGGCGTGACCCAGGCATCTGGTCGATCCTCGTAATGCATACCAAAGGCGTGGTAATCGCCAGCGCGCCGCGCCCTTTGCATCAAACCAAACCCCTGCGGATTGGTGAGCGGAAAGCGGTAGATGGCGATGCGACGAGGGTTACGCAGCGGCCACCATAGGCGCATCTTGCCAGGCATCGCGATCGCCAAACCATCGGAGTCGTGGGCGCTGCGCAACAGTCGGTCGAAACGACGATGGCTAAAGCGGCCTTGGAGAAACATGCTCGTCAAGGGCGCAATGCCTAGGCGGCGCACCCGCTTGCGCTCAAACAATACCGCCTTCACATCGACTATCGTCGCGCGTCCTGGGCGCACAACAAAGCGATAGGCGCCGGTGAGGCTTGGGCTATCAAGCAGGGCACAGAACGTGAGGTGGTGGGCATGTGGGTGGGAGGCCACGATCCAGAATGCCTGGAAATAAGGGAACTCCTCGGCGCGATGCGGCAGCGCCGTATCGATAGCGATACCCCGGGCCGAGAGTCCCCACGATTGACCTCGCCCCACAGCCCGGAAATAACTGGCCCCCAGAAATGACAGGAATTGGTTGACCGAGGGGCCATGACCAAAGGGCGTGTAGGCGCTAAAACCCGCTTCCGGCACAGAGCCTGGGATGCGTTTGGCGAGCCCCGGATCGCCTATTACCTTAAGAGGTAGTTGCGCTGGCAGTGTCTTGCCGCCGGCCACAATCGCGATTCTTACCGGCCACGTAAAAAGGTAGCCGGCAGGGTAGAGCTGGATATGAAAAGGGGTGCCGGTCGGCCAACCGGGGACTCGGCCGACCAATTTCAACTTTCCATAATCGGTATAACTGAGCTTTCGCAACTCCGGGGAAATAGCCGGCGGCGCTTTATACGGCGCCACCGCAAGCGCTTGCGCTTGCGCTGCTACCTTGGCGAAAACGGTGTTGAGTTTGATCTTTGCTGCGCGGGTAAGTGGCCGGTAGTTTACGCTCGTCTCGGTGGCTTGACCGTGAGTTGTGCGGGTCTGCAACTGCTGCACCCTTTGCAAAAGCTGCCGTTGTCCGCTCTCAAGTCGTGCCAACTGTGCTTGTAAAGCCCGGTCCGTAACCTGCCTTTGGGCCGCTGCGGCACGCGTGGCGGCCAGGGCTTGACCGCTCTCCGTCCTGGCCTTTTGGGCCGCGGCGCGCACCTGGCGCACAGAGCCTTCAGTCGCACACCCAGCCAATATCAAAGCCACCCCGGCACCCACTCCCAGGGCGCGCCAAAATCTCAGTGCGCTCACAATCCTCCCGTTTTTAGCTAATCAGCGCGAGACGTGCGCCCGCGATGGCGGTGGCAAGGACCTGTCTGTAGGTAACAGGGCCCCATCTAGCCAATGCCGTGCTCGTGGCCCCTTTAAGGCCCACACCCGCCAATGAAGCGCCGTCATGCTCTCGCGATCACTTAAGAGCCGCAGACGATCCCGCTTACTGAGGGCGCGTGGCCCATCCTTTACCGCCGTTAGCATCAGCTGCTGGCGATTGAGGGCCACTTCGTCGCTGACTGTGTTGTTGGCCCTCAAGAGCGCGCAGTGTAGGGCGTTTACGCCAGGATCGACAATCGCCGCCAGAAAACCACGCGCCGTCGTGCATCGCCGTAGGACCGGGGCGCGACCCGCCTCGCTAAAGACGCGCAGCAGCGGTGGCGGCTGGATTTCCTCCGGCGTCAGGAAAAGCCCCCATTGCCGGGCCTTAATCCCCGGCTGCACTCGGCTGATCCACACCGATACGGGGATCGCAATGAGCCACGCCGCCATCACCGGCAAGAGCCACCAAAAATAGTTGGGGCTCAGAAGATAAACGAGACCTCCCCAGACCACGGCCAGTATCGTGCCGGTGGCGTGGTAGCGCAAAGCCTGCCGCCACGTGGTGCTCGCATCCCCGCGCGCCTGAGGCCCCCAGCCGGTCTTTCGACCGGCCAAAACTGAAACCACAAAGACTGTATGAAACAGCATACGAACGGGGGCCAAAATGGCCGACAGTATGCTTTCCAACACCACGCCTGCCAAAAGCCGCAGACCGCCGCCAAAGGACGCCATGCGGCCACGAACGACGGTCAGTATGATAGCCAAGATCTTGGGGACAAACAAAACAGCGAGCGTAAACCAAAAAAGCACCAGCGCCCACCGCGGGTGCCAGACAGGCCAGACCGGGAACAAGACATGGGCATGCGGAAAGTACTGTGGCGGCACAAGCACATGCAAAATGGCCTCGGCGCTCGACAGCGCCAAAAATGCTAACCATAAGAATGATGAGACATACGACATGATGCCATTGAGAAACACGACTCGGTGCGGGGAAACAAACCCGCGTGCGAACACGAGGCGCGCATGTTGCATGTTGCCCTGCGCCCAACGTCGGTCGCGCTTCAGCTCGTCTAAGAGCGTAGGCGGCGCTTCCTCGTAACTGCCCTCAAGGGCTGGCTCCATCCACACCTCCCAGCCCGCCCTGCGCAACAGCGCCCCCTCGACAAAGTCATGGCTCATGATTTCGCCGCCGAATGCCCCACCACCAGGCAGTCTGGGGAGCGCGCAATGCCGCACGAAAGGCGCGACGCGAATAATCGCATTATGGCCCCAGTAGTGCCCTTCACTCACGTGCCAAAAGTGGAGACCGGCCGCAAACACCGGACCATAGAGGCGGTTGGCAAACTGTTGGACGCGCCCAAAGAGGGTATTTTGGTGAATGGTGGCGGGTAGCGTTTGGATAAGGCCCACAGCCGGGTTGCCTTCCATAAGCTCCACTAGGTGTGTCAAGAGGGTGCCGCTCATCAGGCTATCGGCATCGAAAATGACCATATAGCGGTACTGGTTGCCCCAACGACGACAGAAGTCCGCGATATTTCCACTTTTGCGCTTGATATTATTGCGCCGACGCCGGTAGAAGATGCGCGCCTGCGCGCCTAGGCGCACGCGCAAGGCCGCCCACGCGACCTCCTCTTCCACCCATGCATCAGGGTCGTTGCTATCGCTCAAGATAAAGAAATCAAACTGGGATAGACGCCCGGTTGCCGCTAACGAGCGGTAAACTGCTTCGAGCCCGGCACCGACACGAACCGGATCTTCGTGAAACACCGGCATCACAAGCGCGGTCCGCGCACGGATTTCCGTTGACCCCTGCGAACTGGATTGCAAGCGCGAGCGGTGTCGAGAGAGCAAAAGCAGGGCGCCGGCCAATGAGATCCAAAGTCCGATCGAGATCCATCCAAAGAGAAACCCGAAGATTGTCGCTAGACTGTCGTTTAGGATCCGGTAACCAGGATGCGGAAGTACCCCCAGCATAAACTGGCTCGCGATCACGCTGGGAATCAAAACCAAAAAGGCCAAAAGCGCACCCCGCCACAAGATGCTCTGCCGTCTTGCCGGGCCCACCCGTGTCATGACTTGGTGCGCTCTGAGGCCATCGATTGGCGCATGAGAGGGGGAGCTAAGGATAAGTCGGTTAACACGCTGGCATCGGTATGAAGCCAGACCGAGAGCCGCCAAAGCGCGCCGCACTGTCCGTCGTCAGGCATATCTGCGGCACCTTGTGTCAGTTGGTTCGCCAACCGCTCTTGCAGTCGCGCAAACGCCTGCCCGGCGTGGCTTGCGCCCTCACAGGCGGCCTCCACCCATGCCTCATAGAGCTCTGGAGGGAAAGAGAGTGTCGCGAGGTAGGACCGAAGCCTTGCGCGCATCTCAAGAGGCCCGCTGACATCAAACGGCATCATGTCCGTCACCCGCCCCTGCATCCGATCGTCAAAATCCACACGGTCTCCTTCATCTAGCCCGACCCCAGACCCCTCAATAAACTTAAAGACTTCCGGGCACACAAAACCCCGAGGCCACTTGCTGGTCGCCCCTATGCCTTAAGTCCGTGGGACTTTCCGGGAGTTCCGCGAGCAACCCAACCGGAGCGATTATCCTCCGCCCGCAAAGGCCGCGCCCCAGACCACAAGGAGACCCAAAACATCACATGAGTATTTTCCCACCCTTAGGCGGTGCTGAATATGGGGTTTCTAGCGGGACTGCCTCAAGCGATCCCATACGACTTACGAACGGGATCTCACGTCTGGCTGAGGGCGGCTCCGCCCGCGCACGCTTTAGATTCAGTTTAAGGGCGGCAAAAAATGGAGTGGCCGTGTGACTGGGTGGCCCACCCGGCGTTTGCGCGGGGACGGAGGCGCTCAGTTGGCGCGCCGCCCGTTCCGGCAAGTTGTTACGGGCGCGCGTGGGCCGCGGCCCGTAACGACCTTAGCGACGTTTGATAAGAGCGCCCACAATAAGCCCAACCACCGCACCGATAATGAGGCCGGCGGCGAGCTCGTTAAAGGACCTCTGCGCAAGTGGCACGAGCAGCTGATGGACGCCCTCTAGGTTAGCTCCTCGTGTCAGCACGACGGATAACCCCAGCTGGTGGCCAAGAATATCCGCAGGCCGCAGTAAGAAGGCGATGATGCCGCCGGCTATCGCAAAGATTGCGGATAAGGGGGCAATTGATCTCACTATCACTACCTCTCGTGGGAGTATGACCGGTCAGTACAGCACCAAAGGCCGCAAAAGACAACCGGAAACCTCTTCCAATACGAAATGATACTGAAGGGAGGGCCTGTTTCTAACATGAATGATACTGAACGCGACCCGGTTCCTGTTCATAATGAGGGATGAAAACCATCATCCTAAAACGGCAGTTGGTCCCTCACATCGTCAGTCTTCCGGCTAGTCTTAGAGCCGGTGGCCCCGCCCGTCCCCGAAGGAATTTCGCGAATGCGTGCCTTAAAATGAGGGCCAGCCGTTCGGTATCCGTGAAGTGCTCCGCAGTCGACTTGAGAGAGTTCAAGAAGGCCGCTAAACGCGTCAGCACGGCCTGGATCGTCGCCTGTTTCGCATGTTGGCTTGTGATGGTAAGCGTCGTTTGGCCACCGTGTTGGGTTTTGGTAGCGACACCGTGTAACAAGAGTGGTCGACTGGTAATTGCTTCATGATGTTTGTGAGGATTCGCGAGTCGGACGAAGAGATTCCACCAGTTATAAATGAGGGCTACCATGCCGGCCATGAGGCGACAGCGTTTCAGGTCGTGGGTCGTGAATCCACCCCAGTCGGGTAGCAGCAGCGCATTACTGCGCCGCCGCCCCCTAAATGAGAGTCGCCCACTCATCCGGCTCAAGCCCTTCGTCAGCGCCATGATTTGGCACCGGGTCGCTCAGCAGAATCTTTCGCGGCTTGCCGGCCCCCGGTGGGTAAAGTAAGAGAACCACGCGGGATCAAACGGGTTAGCAAGACCGCGTATCTTGATGTGTCTGACGATAGGAATCGTCCCGGCACAAAAGAGCCGAAGTCGCTGTATGGTACCCGCGACTTGGGTTTCGGCGGC
>DATKTV010000005.1:0-26604 GCA_035530915.1 Acidiferrobacter sp.
CCAAGTGCCGGCGCTTTAACGTCACCTGTTCCGATTGGGCATTAAGGGAGGCGAGGCCGGCGTTGCTTTGGCGCCAAAGGGTGAGGTGTCGGCATTGGGCCGCAAACGACACTCCCTTCTTGGTTTCCGTATACACCCGGATGCGCTCTTCCAGCGCCGTGTTATACAACCGCTGATGCAGCCCCAGCATCTCCTGTGTAAGCGCTCCATAGACCCCACCCTGCCGCAGTTGCCCTGATCCCGTTACGCTTCCCGCCCATCACATTGATGGAGACGGATGGATGGCGAAGATCCGCAGTAATGAGGCTTGGCGAGAGCTCTTTGCCGAGTACGAGGCAAGCGCAGAGAGCGCGCGCGACTTCTGCGCCCGGCATGGACTACGGTTGACGTACTTTTATCGGCGCAGCCTGGAACTCCGCGAGCGTTCGGCGAGCCGCAGGGGGCGAGAGGTAAAGCGTGTCGCACCTCCCGCGGCCTTCGTGCCGGTGGCGATCACACCCCGGGGCCTGCCAGCACCGGTCGGCCCCAAGCCAGGCGGCCCCCACTGCGTAGGCGATACGGTCACGCTCATGGTCGGCCAGGCCACGATGACGTTGTCATCTGCGGTGTCCCCGGCGTGGGTGGCCGCCCTCCTTATGGCCCTGGAGGCCTGATTCCCATGCGCCTATTCATAGAGCCGCTGGCCGTCTACCTACACCGCGAGCCCATAGACTTCCGGGTGGGGATCGATGGGCTCGCCGCCCGCGTGGAGCAAGAGATGGCTTTGTCGCCTTTGACCGGCGCCCTCTTTGTCTTCACGAACCGTAGGCGCGACCGCGTGAAGATCCTCTACTGGGATCAGACCGGCTTTGCGCTGTGGGTCAAGCGCCTGGAGGCGGCGCGCTTTGCCTGGCCGCGCAAGGTCTCGGAGGCGGTCCTGACACTCTCGGAAGACCAGCTCCAGTGGCTGCTCGCGGGCTATGACATCACGCTCATGAAGCCGCATCCGTCCTTGGTGTATCAGCGGGTTTCTTGAGGAAAATAGCTATTATTTGCGTGCAATGTCGCTTCGATTATCGTATAATGGTTGCCATGAATTAGACCACCAAGACGCTTCCTGAAGACGCCGAATCCATCCAGCGTTTCGTGGCGGATCTCATCCGGGAGAAGGATATACAGATCGCCGTGCGTGACGAGGCGATCAGTGAGCGCGATGCCACGATCGAGCGTTTGACGCGTCATGCCGAGCGCCTGCAGGAACAACTGAACCTCGCGATCGCCCGGCGCTATAGCGCACGCAGCGAGAAGGGCCCAAGCCCGCAGATGGGGCTCTTTGATGAGGCCGAGGTCGAGGTCGAACGGGAGGCCCTCGCCGCTGAAGAGCCGCCGACAGTCGAGCGCGTGGTGGCAGGCCACATCCGCAAGGCCCGCGGGTACCGCAAGCCCTTGCCGGCCGCCCTCCCGCGGGTGGATATCATCCATGAACTCCCCGAAGACGAACGCTTAGGCCCCGATGGGCAGCCGATGACGGTGATCGGCGAAGAGGTGAGCGAGCAGCTCGATATCGTGCCGGCCACCATACGCGTGTTGCGCCATGTGCGCCTGAAGTATGGGGTCCGGAAGGACGACGCCTCGGGCGTGAAGATCGCCCCGCTGCCCCCGCAACCGTTACCAAAGACCCTGGCAAGCCCCGGCCTGCTCGCCCATATCGCAGTTTCCAAATACCAGGATGCCTTGCCCCTCTACCGCCAGGAGCAGATCCTGACGCGGATCGGGGTGGATCTCCCGCGGGCGACCTTGGCCCGCTGGATGGTGCAGGTGGGCACGGAGTTGATCCAGCCCTTGATCAACCTCCTGCGTGACCGGCTCTTGGCCTACGACATCCTCCAGATGGACGAGACCCCGGTGCAGGTCCTGAAGGAACCGGGCAAGATGGGCCATGCGGCCCACAATGCCGCCGAGTCAAAGTCCTATCTGTGGGTGCAACGGGGCGGACCGCCCGGTCAGCCCATCATCCTCTTTGACTATGACCCGAGCCGTTCCCAGGAGGTGCCCTTGCGCCTGCTCGAAGGCTTCACGGGCCTCCTGCAAACCGACGGGTATGCCGGTTACGGAGCGGTTGTGCGTGCCCAAGGGCTCATCCACGCAGGATGCCTCGCGCATTGCCGGAGGAAATTCGACGAGGTGATCAAATCGCAAGGCAAGCACAGAAAGAAGGGCCTGGCCGAGGAGGCGCTCGTCCAGATCCAGGCACTCTATCGGATCGAGAAGGAGGCACGCGATCTGGGGCCCGAAGACCGCCGGCAATACCGCGCCCAGCATGCCAAGCCCCTGTGGGACACGCTCCATGCATAGCTTCAGATCCACCGCCCCGGCGTCCCGCCGCAGAGCGCCTTGGGCCGCGCTCTTACGTATCTTGCGAACGAATGGGATAAGCTCGTCGTATATCTCACCGATG
This sequence comes from Acidiferrobacter sp., assembly GCA_035530915.1. GTDB lineage: Bacteria > Pseudomonadota > Gammaproteobacteria > Acidiferrobacterales > Acidiferrobacteraceae > Acidiferrobacter. Next base: position 2,438 of record DATKTV010000005.1, read on the forward strand.
GGCGTATCTCGATCGATAACAATGCGACCGAGAACGCGATTCGACCCTTCTGTCTTGGTCGAAAGAATTGGCTCTTCCATGACACCGTGGCCGGCGCGAAGGCCTCCGCCAACCTCTATGGCCTCATCGAAACCTGCAAGGCGTCGGGCCTCGAGCCCTATCATTACCTACGCCGAATCTTCACCGATCTCCCCCAAGGCTTGCACCGTCGAAGACCTCGAGGCGCTGCTGCCCATGAATCTGGCCTCCGACCCGACGTTGCCCCGCTTTACGCCGCGGCGCTGACCTCATCACCCCGCCCCGGCGCCCCCACCCCGGGGCGCCGGGGCCAGACCGTACCGTATCCTGACTGTGAAAGAACGGTTGCCACTCCGGTTGGCCCGCCCACCCGATCGACCTCTCCATGACCCATACGATATCAGCGCGAAGCCAGGTAGGGGAGGGTGCGGTTAATGGAGCGCATACTCTCCTGTAACCGCGCTTCCTGCTCAACGTTGGGATACAGGCGATAGATGACTTTGCGGTTCGGCATGAGGGTTACGATATCATCGTTATCATGGAATCCGCATCATGAGACGCCACTTTATCACCCCCTAAACCACTACGCGGTTATAGGCGGAGCACTGTGGCGTTTTCTGGTAGCTCCGCCAAATAATCTCCGAATTGCCGCGATTGGCTTAGCGCTTTCATTAACCCGCACACCTTGCGAATCAGTTTGATCGCTTCTTCATAGGCAGTATTGCTGGTCTGTTCAATGATGGGCGGAACAACGCGACGGTAGTGGAGGTTTCCTGGGTCAACGACCAGAGCGCAGGAGTGTGGTCACCACCACGGCTTACCACGGTCTGACCGGGCGGTGATGGCGATGTCTCGCAGGCGATTTGGGAGCTTTCCGCCCTTACCTTGATACGTGTGATCCCGCACCGCCTCGGTTCGTTTTGGGACACATTGTCCGGCCAGCAATTGCCGGACACAACCGAAAGCGACTCTGCGCAAACCGTAACCTATCGGGCCACGGGTGACGCGAGCCGCGGGAATTCCAGCCGACGCGTGGCGCACACTATCAGGATATCGTCCCACCGGGCCCATTCTGGGGGCTTGGGCCCGTGTCCGGGGCATGGGGGTGGATGGGGGGCAACGGCTATGAGTATCCGGTAGTTTCCGTGTGCCTGGCGGCGCCCACCGCGCCGCCAGGCGCCCCCAGACCCGCTCATTCTTAACGCCGCCACCGGGTGTTCCGGGCGTTATCGCCTCACCGGGACAACGGCTGGGGTCGCCCGTGCGCTGTTGGTAGAGGGGGCTTCTGTGGTACACTGACAGACCGGCTTTACAGGCACCCCATAAGAGGTCCCAAGGCCGCAATCGCGGCCTAAATTTGATGGATCAATTCGCCAAAGAAACTATCCCAGTTAATCTGGAAGAGGAGATGCGGCAGTCGTACCTCGATTACGCCATGAGCGTCATCGTAGGGCGGGCCCTTCCTGATGTCCGTGACGGTCTAAAGCCCGTCCATCGCCGCGTGCTCTATGCCATGCAGGTCTTGGGCAACGAGTGGAACCGGCCTTATAAGAAGTCGGCGCGCGTCGTAGGTGACGTCATCGGTAAATATCACCCCCATGGCGACACGGCGGTCTATGACACGATCGTGCGCATGGCGCAGACCTTCTCCATGCGTTACCCGCTCATCGATGGGCAGGGTAACTTTGGTTCGGTCGATGGCGACGCCCCGGCGGCCATGCGTTACACGGAAATCCGCATGGCGCGGATCGCGCACGATCTGTTGGCCGATCTCGATAAAGAGACGGTGGATTTCGCGCCGAACTATGATGGTTCAGAGCATGAACCGTTAGTCCTTCCTACCGGCATACCGAATTTGATGGTGAACGGCTCGTCGGGTATTGCCGTCGGCATGGCGACCAATATCCCGCCGCACAACCTCTCCGAGGTGATTGACGCCTTGCTCGCGTTGATCGAAGACGGGGACCTCTCGGTCGAGGCCTTGATGGCCTATATCCCCGGTCCGGATTTTCCGACCGCCGCGATCATTAATGGGTCTGCCGGCATTCGCGATGCCTACCTGACCGGGCGTGGCAAGATCTACGTACGGTCACGCGTGGAAATCGAGGAAGAGAAGCCAGGTCGCCGCCAAGCGCTGATCGTCACCGAGCTCCCCTATCAGGTCAATAAGGCGCGGTTGCTCGAAAAGATTGCCGAATTGGTCAAAGAGAGCCGCTTAGATGGCATCGCCGAGTTGCGCGATGAGTCGGACAAGTCGGGCATGCGTATGGTCATCGAGTTAAAGCGCGGCGAAAATGCCGAGGTTATTTTAAATAACCTCTACCAGATGACGTCTTTGCAGACGGTGTTTGGTATCAACATGGTGGCCCTCGACGACGGCCAGCCCAAGCTCATGAATCTCCCGCAGATTTTGAAGGCCTTTTTGAGCCACAGACGCGAGGTCGTGACTCGTCGGACCTTGTATGAACTGCGCAAATCCCGCGAACGGGCCCATATCTTGGAGGGTCTTGCGGTAGCGCTTGAGAACATCGATGAGATTATCGCCGTGATCAAGGCGGCCGCCGATCCGGCGACCGCGCGCCGGCGCCTGTTGGAGCGGCCCTGGTCGGCCAGTTTGGTCGGCGCCCTACTAAAGGATGCGACCTCGCCGTCGCGCCTAGAGGGGCTGCCAGCGGGCGTAGGCATGACCGACGATGGCTACGTCTTGACCGAGGTACAGGCGCAAGCGATCTTGGATTTGAGGCTCCACCGACTGACGGGGCTGGAGCAGGAGAAGATCCATAGCGAGTACCAGGAGATCTTGCGGCGCATCGAGGGGCTGTTTGAGATCCTGCGCAGCGATACCCGCCTCATGGCGCTGATTCGCGAAGAGCTTTTGGCGATCAAGAGCCAGTACGGCGATGCCCGTCGTACGGAAATCTACGCAGGCCGCTTGGATTTAAGCCGCGAGGACTTGATTGCCCAGGAAACGGTGGTGGTCACTTTGTCGCACGCGGGTTATGTCAAGGCCCAGCCGCTGGCCGATTACCGGGCGCAACATCGCGGTGGCAAGGGCCGCAGCTGCGCACGCATGCGCGAAGAGGACTTCGTCGATCGTCTGGTGGTCGCCAATACCCACGACACCATATTGTGTTTCTCCAATCGCGGTAAGGCCTATTGGCTCAAGGTCTATGAGCTGCCGCAGACTGGGCATGGGGCGCAAGGCCGACCCATCGTCAATTTCCTGCCGCTGGCCGAAGGCGAAAAACTGACCACGATTTTACCGCTCTCGACCTTCGAGGAAGGGAAGTCGGTATTCATGGCGACCACCGATGGGACCGTCAAGAAAACGCCGTTGGCGGATTTCTCGCGCCCGCGGACCAGCGGTATCGTCGCCATCGATCTGATTTCTGACGATGTACTCGTGGGTGCTGGTATTGCGAGCGGCGACAGCGATATTCTGTTGTTTAGCAACGCCGGCAAGGCGATTCGCTTCCATGAGCGGGACGTGCGTTCGATGGGCCGCAACGCCCGTGGCGTACGCGGCATGAATCTGCGCGCGGGTCAGCGGGTCGTGTCTCTGATGATCGTCGATCCGGCCGCGCAGGCGCAGGCGGTACTGACGGCGGCCGAGAATGGCTTTGGCAAGCGCACCCCGTTTGCCGAGTTTCCGTGCCATAACCGGGGCGGGCAGGGCGTCATATCGATGCAAGTCACCGAGCGCAACGGCAAGATCGTCGGCGCCGTGCTGAGCGGGGAGGATGACGAGGTCATGATGATCACGGACACCGGGAGCCTGATCCGCATGCGTGCGCAGGAGATCTCCATGACCAGCCGCAATACGCAAGGCGTACGGCTGATGGGGCTCGATGCCGATGAACGATTGGTGGGCCTCGAGAAGATCGAGGAGGCTTTGGTGCTTGGGGACGCTCCCGTAGGAGCGGAGGCGCAAACAACAGCAACGGATGAGGACAATGACGCAGATCTTTAATTTTGGAGCGGGACCTGCGGTCATGCCGCAGGCGGTTTTGCGCAAGGCCCAGGAGGAGCTGGTGGAATGGCACGGCAGTGGCATGTCGGTCATGGAGATGAGCCACCGCGGTAAGGAATTCATGGGGATTGCCGCCCACGCCGAGTCGTCATTACGTGCGCTCTTAGGGGTCCCGAGTTCTTATAAGGTCTTGTTTCTGCAAGGCGGCGCCTCGCTCCAGTTCGCGATGGTCCCGATCAATTTGCTGCGCGGCAAGCACCGCGCCGATTACGTCAATACCGGCGAGTGGTCCAAAAAGGCGATTAGCGAGGCCAAGCGGTTTTGTGACGTGAACGTGGTGGCGAGCGGCGAGTCCCATCAGTTTACGGACATTCCGGCGGCGAGCACCTGGAAGCTTTCGGCCGATGCCGCCTATGTGCATTACACGCCCAACGAAACCATAGGCGGCGTGGAGTTCCCCTTTATCCCCGATACCCATGGCGTGCCGTTGGTCGCCGACATGTCATCTACGATCCTGTCGCGGCCGATCGATGTGAGCCGGTTTGGTCTGATTTACGCGGGCGCGCAGAAGAATATCGGTCCCTCAGGACTTACGGTGGTCATCGTGCGCGAGGATCTGGTGGGCCAGGCGTTGCCGGGCATGCCGACGATGTTGGATTATCAGATTCATGTCAAAAACGATTCCATGTACAACACCCCACCGACGTTCCCGATCTATATGGCCGGGCTCGTCTTCGACTGGCTAAACGACCAGGGCGGGCTGTCGGGCATGGCGGTGGTAAACGAGCGCAAGGCCCGTCTTTTATACGACTGCATCGAACAGTCCAGTGGATTTTATAGCTGCCCGGTCGCGCTTACCTGCCGTTCGTGGATGAACGTGCCCTTTACGTTAAAAGACCCCCAGCTTGATGAATCCTTCTTGAAGGAATCGCGAGCTGGGGGTCTCTTGCAACTGAAGGGGCACCGGTCGGTAGGCGGCATGCGTGCGAGCCTCTATAACGCGATGCCAGAAGAAGGGGTCCGGGCGCTGACCGCCTTTATGACGGATTTTGCGCGGAGGCACGGCTGATGTTTCGGGTCCAGACGTTAAACGAGATCTCGGCGGTGGGCCTTGTGCGCTTTGATAGGGTGCGTTTCCTCGTCGGACCCGATGTGAGTGATCCCGATGCGATTATGCTGCGCTCCTTCAAGATGCACGATATGGTCTTGCCGGACACGCTGAAGGCCGTGGGGCGGGCCGGTGCCGGCGTCAATAATATCCCCGTCGCGGCGTTAAGTGCGCGCGGGATCCCGGTGTTCAATGCGCCTGGTGCCAACGCCAATGCGGTCAAGGAATTGGTCGTGGCCGGCTTACTGATCGCGGCGCGGAATCTGCGCGGTGCCTGGGAGTTTGCCGAGCGCCTGGAAGGGACCGACGCCGAGATCAGCAAGGCGGTGGAGGCGGGCAAGAAGGCCTATGCCGGTTTTGAATTGCCGGGGCGCACCTTAGGGGTTGTGGGGCTGGGCGCGATCGGTCGCATGGTCGCCAACATCGGTCTCCTGTTGGGCATGAAGGTGGTCGGATTCGATCCCGAACTGACCGTTGAAGGGGCCTGGCAGCTGTCGGCCGAGGTCCGCAAGGCAGGCAGTATTGAGGAGTTGTTAAAGCAGGTGGATTTTGTGAGCTTCCATGTGCCGCTTATCGATGCGACCCGCCATATGATCAATGCCACGCGGCTACAGTTAATGAAACCCACCGCCACCATCTTGAATTTCGCGCGCGATGGCATTGTCGATGATGGCGCTGTAGTCGCGGCATTAGACGCGGGGCGACTGCACGCCTATCTCTGTGATTTTCCGTCGAACCGCCTGAAAGGCCATCCCAAGGTCTTAGCATTGCCGCATTTGGGGGCGTCGACGAAAGAGGCAGAAGACAATTGCGCGATCATGGTGGCAGACGAATTATCGGACTTCCTAGAGCGCGGGAATGTGCGCAATTCGGTCAATTTCCCCGAGGTCGTCGTGCCCCGCGAAGGGGCCTGCCGCTTGTTGGTTGCGAATGCCAATGTCCCGAATATGGTCGGCCAGATATCGACGGCGGTGGCGCAGGCTGGCCTGAACATCCATAACCTCGTGAACAAGTCGCATGGCGACCTGGCCTACACGCTGGTGGATCTCGATAGCATGCTCCCGGACACGGTCTATGAGCAGATTGCGAGTATTGCGGGCGTCATGTCAGTCCGCCGGATAACCGCCTGAGGTCATTATGTCCGTGCCCCCCGATGATCCGCAATGGCGTCTGCGCGAGCATCGCGCCCAAATTGATGCGTTAGACGAGCAGCTCCAGGAATTGCTGGCCAGTCGTGCGAGCCACGCCCAGGCCATTGCCCAGATCAAGCAAGAAGGCGATACCGATCCGGCGTTTTATCGGCCCGAGCGCGAGCGCCAAGTCCTAGCGCGCGTGGCCGAGCGTCATCGGGGTCCGTTGCTCGAGGCGGACGTCGTGCGGATATTTCGCGAGATCATGGGCGCATGCCTAGCCTTAGAGCACAAGCTGGCGGTCGCCTATTTTGGCCCGGAGGGGAGCTTTACGGAGGGCGCGCTACGCAAGCATTTTGGCGGTGCCGTGGATGCGGTGCCGGTCGCGACGATCGCCGAGGTATTCCGGTGCGTGACCGCCAACACCGCCGACTTCGGGGTGGTGCCGGTGGAGAATTCCGCCGAGGGTATCGTAAGCCATACGCACGATCTCTTTGTCGAATCGCCGCTGGTGATTGTCGGCGAGGTCGTGCTCAGGGTGCATCACCAGCTGATGTCGCATGCCAAGGGCATAGCGGAGATCAAACGCGTCGCGGCCCATCCCCAGGCCTTGGCCCAGTGCCGCGAGTGGATTGACCATCATCTTCCGCATGCCGAGCAGGTGGCGGTCTCCAATAATGCGGAGGCGGCGCGGCGGGCGGCGGCCGACCCGACCATGGCGGCCATCGCCTCAAACGAGGCCTCCGCGCACTGGCAGATTGCGGTATTGGCGCGCAACATTGAAGACGCGCCCGACAATACGACGCGGTTTTTCGTGATCGGTCGCAGTCCTGTCGGTCCAAGCGGGCAAGATAAGACCAGCTTGCTGTTGGCCGCCCCCAATCATCCCGGTTCCCTCTATGCCCTGCTTGAGCCCTTTGCGCGTCGGTCTATCAGCCTTATGCGGATTGAGTCGCGGCCCGCGCGCCGTGCGTTGTGGGAATATGTGTTTTTTGTCGATATTGCCGGACATGAAGACGACGCCGTAATTCGGGAAGCGCTAGACGAACTCGAGCAAGACGGGCGCATCGTGCGTCGGCTCGGGTCGTATCCGCAAGCGATCTAAGGGCGGAATTGAGGAGTAATAACGATTTATGATGTGCGATCCCTTGATTTTGGCGGTCCCAGGCGTGCGCGGACTCGTACCCTATGAGCCCGGTAAGCCGCTTGCGGAGCTGGAGCGTGAGTTGGGCGTGACCGACGCCATTAAGCTTGCCTCCAATGAGAACCCTTACGGCCCCGGGCCTAAGGCCCGCGCAGCGGCGGCCCAGGCACTCACGCAGGTCGAGCGTTATCCCGATGGCGGCGCCTTTGGTTTGAAGCGCGCGCTGGCCGAAAGGCTTGGGGTCAGCGAGCGCCAGATTACCCTGGGAAATGGCTCAAACGACGTGCTCGAACTCATTGCGCGGACCTTTTTGAGTCCGGGCGAGGTGGCGCTGTGCGATCAATATGCATTTGCCGCCTATCCGATCAGTGTGCGCGGAATCGGGGCGCAGATGCTGATGGTGCCGTCGCGCGGTTACGACCATGATCTCGTGGCCATGGCCGCAGCCCTCAATGCCACGGTCCGCATGGTCTTTTTGGCGAACCCCAATAATCCGACCGGCAGCTGGTTTCGGGCCGACGAGTTCGATCAGTTTTTGCGGGTCTGTCCGCAGTCCACCCTAGTGGTCCTAGACGAGGCCTATTTTGAGTACGTGACCGACGCGGACTATCCGGACGGTTGCGCCTACCTTGCGCAACACCCGAATGTGATTGTCGTGCGGACGTTCTCCAAGGTGCATGGTCTCGCGGGTCTGCGCATCGGTTATGCGCTTTCCCAAGCGCCGATCGCCGAGCTCATGAATCGGCTCCGCCAACCTTTCAATGTGAATGCGATCGCCCAGGCGGCGGCGATCGCGGCATTAGCGGATCGCGCGTATGTCGAACAGATGGTCGCGATCAATGCCACAGAGCGAGATGCCCTGCAGTCCGCGATCCAGAGCCTGGGGTTTACGGTGTTGCCATCGGTTGGGAATTTCCTCTGCGTTGAGTTCGGCGAGGCCGCGCGGATCTATCAGGCGCTGTTAGAGAAAGGCGTGATCGTGCGGCCGCTTGCCCCCTACGGCATGCCTCGTCATCTGCGGGTCACGGTCGGTCGTCCGGAAGAAAATGTCCGCTTTTTAGCCGCGCTCCAGGCCGTCACAAGGAGTGGGACGTGAAACCTCGTCTTGCCATCGTCGGGGTCGGGCTCATGGGGGCCTCGCTCGCAACCGCGCTACGGGCCGCCGATTTTGTCTCCGACATCGTCGGTATTGACGAGAACCCAGACTCCTTGGCGGTGGCGCGCGAACACGGATGGATTGATCGCGGGGCGGCGCATTTTCGCCGGGGCGACGCCGATATCGTGGTTCTGGCAACGCCCGTCGGCGTCATGCCAGACCTGCTCGCGACCATAAAGCCGCTGTTGTCGGGGCAGGCCATCGTGACCGACCTGGGCAGCGTGAAGCAGCCGATCAGCTGTGCGGCCAAGGCCCTCGGCCTGCGCCGATTTATCCCCGGTCACCCGATAGCGGGCGCCGAATGCTCGGGCCCGGAGGCGGCCCGTCCGACGCTGTTCGTCGACCGCATGGTGGTTTTGACGCCGTTGGACGGCCATGATCCGGAGGCGCTTTCCACAGTCCGGGCCATGTGGGAGGCAGTCGGTGCACGGGTGTTGTTGGCGAGTCCTGAGCAACACGATCATATGGTGGGTTATACGAGCCATTTGCCGCACCTGCTGGCCTTTGCATGCGCGGATTTTTTAAACGCGCAGGCCACAGAAGCGGATCTTTACCCGTTTATGGGTACGGGTCTGCGGGATTTTTTGCGGATTGCCGGTAGCGACCCACGGATGTGGCGAGACATTTGCGCGGCCAATGCCCCGGTGCTAGGCCCCTTATTGGCGGCCTTCGGGGAGCACCTGGCCGCCTACGGCCAGGCCTTGGCGAGCGGCAACTTTGCCGAACTCCATGCCCATTTCGTGAAGGCGCAGGCGTTTCGCGAGACCCTAAGCCCGGAGGCCTGCCGTGGCGAGTCCTGATTATCTCGTGACGGCCGCAGGCCCTTTGCAGGGCACGATTCGGGTTCCAGGCGACAAATCTATCTCTCACCGGGCGGTGATCCTGGCCGCCTTGGCGCGTGGCCAGAGCGTGATCACGGGCCTCCTGGAAGGGGAGGATGTACTCGGGACAATCGGGGCATTCCGCGCGCTCGGGGTCTCGATCAAGGGGCCGGACCGCGGCCGGCTCGTCGTCGATGGCGTTGGGCTCCATGGCCTGAAGGCCCCGGCTGGCGTCTTGGACCTCGGCAATTCGGGCACGAGCATGCGGCTTTTGACGGGGCTGCTCTGCGCGCAGCCGTTCGCGACCGAGTTAGTGGGTGATGACTCACTCATGAAGCGGCCCATGGAGCGGGTGGCAAGCCCGTTGCGGCTTATGGGCGCTGTGATTCACACCGGCGAGGGTGGTCGCCCGCCCCTGCAGATCGAAGGCGGCCGGCCACTACGCGCCATGACCTACACCCTGCCGGTGGCCAGTGCCCAGGTGAAATCCGCGATTTTGCTAGCAGGCCTCTATGCGCAGGGGCGCACAACAGTCATTGAGCCGGCGCCAAGTCGCGACCATACCGAGCGCATGCTCGCCGGGTTTGGGTATCCGGTGTCCCGGGACGGGCACGCGATCTCGGTGGTGGGCGGCGCGGGTGAACTGCGGGCGACCTCCTTGGATGTCCCGGCCGACCTCTCGTCGGCGGCCTTTTTCTTGGTGGCAGCGAGCATCGTCCCCGGTTCGGACATCCGTTTGGAGCAGGTGGGCATGAACCCCACGCGGACCGGCGTGATCGCCATCCTGCGCGCCATGGGGGCGCGGATTGAGGTCGACCACGAACGGCAAGTCGGCGGTGAGCAGGTGGCCGATCTGCGGGTCACCGCCAGTGGCTTGCAGGGTATCCCGATCCCGCCAGAACTCGTGCCGTTGGCAATTGATGAGTTTCCCGCGATTTTTGTGGCGGCGGCCTGCGCGGTCGGGACCACTGTGCTTCGCGGCGCCGAGGAGTTACGCGTCAAAGAGAGCGACCGGCTCGCGTTGATGGCCCAGGGGTTGAAGGCGTTGGGTGTGGTGGTCCAGGAATTTCCGGATGGACTGGCGATCACCGGCGGGCCGCTCGCCGGCGGCGTCATCGACTCCGGTGGCGATCATCGGATTGCCATGGCGTTTGCGATCGCGGGTCTGCGGGCGGCGGCACCGGTGCGGGTTCGGGACTGTCGGAACGTGGCGACCTCGTTCCCGGGTTTTGTCGAGACGGCTCGTGCCCTCGGCTGCGACCTACAGGTCGTAGGCCCATGATCCCGGTCCTGGCGATCGACGGGCCCTCGGGGTCTGGTAAGGGGGCGGTCGGTTTTGGGGTGGCGCGGGCCTTGGGCTGGCATTATCTCGATAGCGGTGCCGTTTATCGGGCCTTGGGGCTCGCCGCGTCCTGGGCCGCTACCGCCCACGATGACGTATCGGGTCTCACGGCGCTTGCCACGAGTCTCGATCTGGCCTTTGTCGGGGATGATCCCGAGGCCGATGTCCAGGTTTTCGTGAATGGGCGCGAATGTGGTGCGCAGTTGCGGTCGCAAGAAGCCGCGGACTTGGCCTCGCAAGTGGCGGTTTTGGGGCCGGTTCGGGCCGCATTATTGGCTCGTCAGCGCGCGGCCCGATGCCCCCCGGGCCTCGTCGCCGACGGGCGCGATATGGGCACGCAGGTGTTTCCGGATGCGGTCTTGAAGGTCTTTTTGACCGCGAGCGCCGAGGTCCGCGCAAAGCGGCGCTTTGATCAGTTGAAGGGAAAGGGTTTCGGTGTTACGCTCCCGCAGCTTACAAGGGAGATTCGGGAGCGAGATCAGCGAGACGCGCAGCGTGCTGTTGCCCCACTTAGGCCGGCTGCGGATGCCGAGATGCTGGATTCTTCGGCGCTTGGCCTCCAGGAAGTGATTGATCAGGTTCTTGCCATGGTCAGGAAGCGCCTAGTCGTCTAGTTCGATCACCCGAATTGAAGACAACGATCCGCCTTAGACGTTAAGTGCGGTGTAACCCGCCCCTCGGGGCCTTAGATCAAGAGAGATACATGAGCCAAAGCTTTGCCGAATTGTTTGAAGAGAGCATGCAATCATGCCAGATGCGGCCCGGTAGCCTAGTAGTAGGCGAGGTCATGCGTGTTGATGACGAGGTCGTGGTGGTCAACGCGGGCCTAAAGTCGGAGGGCGTGATTCCCACGGAACAGTTTCGCAACGCGAATGGCGAGATTGGGGTCAAGGTCGGCGACCGTGTAGAAGTTGTTATCGAATATATGGAGGACGGGTTTGGCCAGACGCGTCTGTCCCGCGAGAAGGCGTGCCGCGTCAAGGCGTGGGACGTGCTGGAAGAGGCGTTCGAGAAGCAGAGCGTGATCACCGGCATCATGACCGGTAAGGTCAAGGGCGGTTTTACGATCGCCATCGATACCATACGGGCGTTCTTGCCAGGTTCCCTGGTCGATGTCCGCCCGGTGCGCGACCCGTCGTACCTGGAAGGCAAAGAACTGGAGTTCAAGGTCATCAAGCTCGACCGCAAGCGCAATAACGTGGTGGTTTCACGGCGCGCGGTCGTCGAAAACGAGATCTCTGCGGAACGCGACCAACTGTTGGCCAATCTCGAAGAGGGTCAAGTGGTCAAGGGTGTCGTGAAGAATTTGACCGATTACGGCGCATTTGTGGATTTGGGCGGCGTAGATGGTCTTTTGCATATCACCGATCTGGCCTGGAAGCGCGTCAAGCATCCCTCCGAGATGCTCAATATCGGCGACGAGGTCGAGGCCAAGGTCTTGCGCTTTGATCGCGAACGCAACCGCGTGTCCTTAGGGTTGAAACAGCTGGGCGATGATCCCTGGGTGGATCTGGCCCGTCGCTATCCGGTCGGCACGCGCATTTTCGGCAAGGTCACCAATATTACCGATTACGGCGCCTTCATCGAGATCGAAGAGGGCGTCGAAGGTTTAGTCCACGTCTCCGAGATGGACTGGACGAACAAGAATGTCCACCCGACCAAGATCGTGCAGTTAGGCGATGAAGTCGAGGCCATGATTCTCGATATCGACGAGGAGCGTCGCCGTATCTCGCTTGGCGTCAAGCAATGTCAGCCGAATCCTTGGGAAGAGTTTGCCACGTCCCACAACAAGGGCGACATGGTCAAGGGCCAGATCAAGTCGATCACCGACTTTGGTGTGTTCGTGGGTCTCGATGGTGGGATCGACGGCCTCATTCACCTGACCGATCTGTCGTGGACGCGTGCCGGTGAAGAAGCGGTGCGCGACCTGAAGAAGGGCGATGAGCTAGAAGCCGTCGTGCTCGCGGTGGATCCCGAACGCGAACGCATCTCGTTGGGCGTAAAGCAGATGGAAGGCGATCCGTTCAACAACTATTGCGCCGAGAACGGTAAGGGCGCAGTGGTGTCAGGCGTTGTGACGGCGATCGACGCCAAGGGCGCGACCATCAAGTTGGGTGACGACATCGAAGGCTATCTGCGGGTTGCCGAGGCCTCTCGCGATCGCATCGAAGATGCGCGCACCGTCATGAAGGAAGGCGATACGGTAGAGGCGAAGATCCTGACGATCGACCGCAAGAACCGCAAAATCACCTTGTCTGTCCGGGCCAAAGACATGGAGCGCGAGAACGAGGCGGTCCAAGAGTACACCCGCAAGGCATCAGTTACGACCTCCTCTCTGGGCGATAAATTGAAAGAGAAGCTCAGCCAAAAGGATTGAGACAGGGAGCGTTTATGGGTATGACGAAGTCGGAGCTTATTCAGTGCTTGGCGGCGACCCAGCCGCAGCTAGACCAGCGCGATGTCGAACTGGCCGTCAAGGGCCTGCTCGAGCGGATGTCGGTGGCGCTGGAATCTGGCGAGCGGATTGAGGTGCGCGGATTCGGAAGCTTCTCGCTTCATGATCGGCCCTCGCGGTTGGGGCGCAACCCGAAGACCGGAACGAGCGTGGAAGTCCCCGATCGTCGAGTCCCGCATTTCAAGCCTGGCAAGGAGTTGCGGGAGCGGGTTGACCTGTAGGATCGGGTCGAAGAGGATACCAAAAGTGCGGCATGGGTAAGCGCCCGTGCCTTTTTTTTTGGAGGGAGTGTCACAGCACCATGAAACGCATTCTCTACGGATTGGTCGTAGTCCTTGTGATCTTTCTCGGCTTGGGCTTCGCCTACAAAAACGCCAGTGATGTCACCGTCCGGTATTACGGCGGCTTGGCGTGGCACGCACCGCTTGCCCTCGTGTTGTTGACGGTGTTGGCGTTGGGCGTGGTCTTGGGGTTTGTGGCAAGCCTTAATCGGGTGGTCCGCTTCCATAGCCAACTCCGTGCCGTGCGCAAACAGCTCCGTCATATGGAGCAGGAAGTGGCGAACTTGCGGGCTCTTCCTATAAAAGATGTTCTTTGAGCATGCCTCGACCCTCATATGGTTGCTGCTGCCGATTGCGGCGGGCTGGGGATGGGTAGCGGGCCGCCACGATTATAGGCGTCAACGCGCGCGCCGGGACCTGCCGACCGCCTATTTCAAGGGCCTAAACTTTCTCCTAAACGAACAAGCCGATAAGGCCATCGAGATCTTTATCAAGGTCCTTGAGGTCAACTCGGAGACGGTCGAGACCCACTTGGCCTTGGGTAGCCTGTTTCGCCGCCGTGGCGAGGTCGAGCGCGCCATTCGCGTCCACCAGAACATCATCGCGCGCCCCGCGCTTGATCGCGATCAGCGGGCGCGGGCGCTGCTGGAACTCGGGCAGGACTATTTGAAGGCCGGGCTCTTGGATCGGGCCGAAAACCTATTCCTGGAATTGGCCGAGATTCGCGTCCATAACGAAGAGGCTCTGCGCCTGCTCATGAATATTTATCAGCAGGAGCGGGATTGGCTAAAGGCGATCAGCGTCTGTCGACGGCTTGGGCGCATGGGCGGGCCGGGACTTGCTAGCACCATCGCCCAATACCAATGCGAATTGGCCGAAGAGGCCTACAAACGCAACGAGCACGAGCAGGCGCGTGAGCAGGCGCGTCGCGCCCTCCAAAGTGATCGGGCCTGTGTTCGGGCCAGCATGGTGCTCGGTAATATCGAGGCCGCGGAAGGCCACCATAAGGAGGCCATCAAGGCGTGGCGGCGGATCGAGAACCAAAACCCATTGTATCTGGGCGAGGTCGCGCAGTCCTTGGCAAAAAGCTTTCAGGCCCTGGGCGATGAAGCGGGTTTGTATCGGTTTTTCTTGGAGGCCCTTAACCGTCACCATGACGTTGCGCTGATGCTGGCCCTAGCAGACGTTGTGGAGCGCCGCGAGGGTGTGGCGGCGGCCGAGGCCTTCGTGGTGTCCTGGCTTCGTCGCCAGCCCTCGGCGCGTGGCTTAAACCGCTTGATCGGGCTCCATGTCGCCCAAGCCTCCGGTGAGTCGCGTGAGGATCTTGCGGTATTGAAAGGGATCATTGAGAAGATTGTCGAGAGCCGACGGCGTTACTTGTGCACTCAGTGCGGGTTTGCCGGGCAATCCCTGCACTGGCAGTGCCCGAGTTGCCATCGGTGGGATACCGTTATGCCGGCCGGGGAGGATGATGACGAAGCCTAAAGGTCCGATCCTGATTGTCGCGCTAGATATGCCGACTGCGCGTGAGGCCTTGGCGTTGGCGGCGCGCCTTGATCCGAAGGATTGTCGCGTCAAGGTGGGGCTGGAATTGTTCACCGCCGCCGGGCCGTCGATTATCGCCGGGTTGCATGAGTTGGGATTCGAGGTGTTCCTCGATCTCAAATTTCACGATATCCCTAATACCGTGGCGCGCGCGTGCGCCCAGGCCTCGCAAATGGGTGTTTGGATGCTTAATGTCCACGCCTTAGGGGGGCCACGGATGCTGGCGGCCGCGCGCGCGGCCGCGCCTCGCGGATCGACTCAGATTATTGGCGTCACGGTTTTGACAAGCCACTCCGCCGAAGAGCTCGCGCTATTGGGGCTTGGCGATCCACGAGCCCGGACTCTAGAGCTTGCCGCGCTGGTCCGCGATGCTGGCCTTGACGGCGTGGTGTGCTCAGGCCAGGAGGCGGGGGCTGTGAGAGCGTTGTGCGGCCCGGATTTTGTATTGGTGACACCCGGCATACGACCACAGGGGCCCGTTCAGGATGATCAGCGGCGGACCATGGGGATTCGCGAGGCGCTAGCCGCAGGCGCGCATTATCTCGTCATCGGACGGCCCATTACCCAGGCGCCCGATCCGATGACTGCGTTAGCCGCCTGTCTCGCCGAGCTTCCTGGGCCGTAGGGCCTCAATCGTCCACTATAGGGGAATATGAGGGGTGGTAGACAATCTCACAGCAGTCCTTCATCGCATAGCGAAGGCGCGGGTTACGGTGGTCGGCGATGTGATGCTCGACCGCTATTGGTATGGCGGGGTTGAGCGGATATCGCCCGAGGCCCCGGTGCCGGTGGTGGCCGTGAACCGCTCGGAGGAGCGCCCCGGGGGCGCTGCCAACGTGGCGCGCAATATCGCCGGCCTCGGTGCGCACTGCGAGCTCGTGGCCCTGTGTGGCGATGATGCGGCGGCTGATTCCTTAGAGTCGCTGCTCGGCGATTGTCAGGTGGCCCATCGGCTGATCCGTGACCCGCTTATCAATACCACGGTGAAGCTGCGCGTGGTCTCCCGTAACCAACAGCTCATTCGCATCGATTTTGAGACCCAGGCCACGCCGGATGGTTGCCGGAGTCTATTGGCCGCCTACGAGGCCATGCTGCCGACTACCGGCGCGGTCGTCATATCGGACTACGCCAAGGGCGGTCTAGGTTACGTGCGGGATATCGTAAGCGCCGGGCGCAAGGCCGGTGTGCCAGTCGTCGTCGACCCCAAGGGCGACGACTACAGTGCCTACACGGGCGCCACGGTGATCACACCGAATCGCAAGGAGTTCGAGCAGGTCGCGGGGCGATTCCACACCGAGCCGGAACTCGAAGGCAAGGCCCGCGCCCTGATCGCGGAACTGGGCCTGCAGGCCTTGCTGGTGACCCGTAGCGAAGAGGGCATGACGCTCTTTGAGCGGGATGGCCCACGCACGCAGGTCGGCGCACGCGCCCAGGAGGTCTACGATGTCACCGGGGCGGGGGACACCGTGATCGCCATGATCGGGGCCGCCCTTGCCGTGGGTGCGAGCTTGCTTCAGGCGATCCATATCGCCAACGCCGCAGCCGGCATCGTGGTCGGACACCTGGGCGCGGTCGCCGTACCGCTTACCGAACTCTCGACAGTACTCGCTTTGGAGGATAGGGCTTTATGATCGTAGTGACGGGCGGCGCCGGTTTTATCGGTGCCAATATTGTAAAGGGTCTAAACGACCGCGGTTACGACGACATCTTGGTCGTCGATAATTTGGAGCATGGCGACAAGTTCCTGAATTTGACGGACTGTGAAATCGCCGATTATCGTGATAAGCGTGATTTTATCGCCGAACTCGGGAAAGGCCGCTATGCCGGTCGCATCCAGGCCATTTTTCATGAAGGGGCGTGTTCGGATACCATGAACCACGATGGTCTGTACATGATGCAGAATAACTACGAGTACTCGAAAACTCTCTTAGGGTTCTGTGAAAACGAGGGCGCGCAGTTTCTGTATGCCTCGTCGGCCTCGGTCTACGGCGCGGGCCACGTTTTCCAGGAGCAACGAGACCTGGAGTCGCCGCTTAATGTCTATGGGTATTCCAAGTTCCTTTTTGATCAGTATGTTCGACGCCGCACGCAGACTACCTGTCAGGTCGTGGGTTTTCGTTACTTTAATGTCTATGGCCCACGTGAACAACACAAGGGCCGCATGGCCTCGGTGGCCTACCATTTCTTCCACCAGTATCAGGCCACGGGGCAAGTTCGCCTGTTTGACGGCAACGCGGGCTATGCTCCGGGCGAACAGCGACGCGATTTTGTGTCGGTCGAAGATGTCGTCAAGATCAATCTCTATTTCCTAGACCACCCCGAAAGGAGTGGCATTTACAACCTGGGTACGGGACACGCGCAAAGCTTCAATGACGTGGCGGTAGCGACCGTCAATGCGGTTCGTCGCGCAAAGGGCGAGGAGGCGCTGGGTCTCGCCGCGCTCCAGGGGGAAGGTGTCGTGAGTTATATCCCGTTCCCCGAGGCCCTGGTCGGGAAATATCAAAGTTTTACCGAGGCCAATGTGGGTGCCTTACGAGCGATCGGTTACAAGGATCCGCTCTATTCCGTCGAACAAGGGGTCAGCCGCTATGTAGACCACCTACTCCAGGCCCAAAAGTCGGTATAACGGGAGCGCCTCATGAAACTGCATCCGATTATCCTCTGCGGCGGCAATGGGAGCCGCCTGTGGCCGCTCTCACGCGACCATCATCCCAAGCAGCTCTTGGCGCTCCTAGGCGGGCGCACGCTGTTGCAAGAGACGGCATTGCGTATGGATGGATTAGAGGGTGTCGCAGCCCCCGTTGTAGTGAGCAATGCCCAATACCGATTCTTGATCGCAGAACAGATGCGCGAGATCGGCAAAATGCCGTGCCCGCTCTTGCTTGAGCCGGTCGGTCGCAATACCGCGCCCGCGCTGACTATTGCGGCATTAAAAATCCTTGCAGCCGATCCCGACGCCTTGTTGTTGGCTATGCCCGCCGACCACGTCATCGGTGATGGCGTGAGCTTCCGGATGGCGATAGAAAATGCCATACCACGGGCACTCGAGGGTCGTCTGGTCACATTCGGAATTGTTCCCAGTAGTCCCGAGACCGGTTACGGCTATATTCGGCGCGGGCCGGATGACGCCATCGCGGAGTTTGTGGAAAAGCCTGATGCCACGCGTGTGGCCGCTTTTCTGGCCTCCGGGGATTACCTTTGGAATAGCGGGCTTTTTCTGATGCGCGCTACGATCTGGATTGAGGAACTGCGCCGTTTCCGACCGGATATTCTCGAGGCTTGCGAGGCGGCGGTCGCCACGGGCCGCGAGGACCATGATTTTTTCCATCTGAACGGATGCTTTAGCGAATGCCCGAGTGAATCTATCGACTATGCGGTCATGGAACGGACGGGTGTAGGTTCGGTCATCCCCTTGGCCGTAGGTTGGTCGGACATCGGGGCCTGGGGCGCGCTTTGGGAGCTTGGGCAAAAAGACGAGGCCGGGAATGTGGTTCGGGGTGACGTGGTGACTCTGGATGCGACCGACAATCTGCTGATTGCCGAAAGTCGTCTCGTGGCGGCGGTCGGTGTCCATGATCTGGTTGTCGTCGAAACCAAGGATGCGGTGTTGATTGCCGACCGCACGCGCCCGCAGGATGTAAAAGAATTGGTTTTGAAGCTGAAGGGGCTTGCGCGCACCGAGTGTATGGCCCCCAGCCGGGTATGGCGCCCGTGGGGATTTTACGAGACGCTCGATACGGGTGCGCGGTTTCAGGTCAAACGCATCATGGTGAGGCCGCAGGCGGCCTTATCTTTGCAGGTGCACCATCATCGTGCCGAGCACTGGGTGGTCGTCAAAGGAACGGCGCGGGTCATGCGCGGCGATGAGGAGTTTGTCGTCACCGAGAACCAGTCCACTTATATCCCCGTAGGGGTCCGCCATAGGTTGGAGAACCCAGGCTTGATTCCCCTTGAAATGATCGAGGTACAGTCTGGCAGTTATTTGGGCGAGGATGACATTACGCGCTTCGAGGATCGTTATCATCGTATGGATTCTCCGGCGAGCTAATCGAACACGTTACTTTAAGGATGATGGCAAGATGCGTGTTCTGGTAACCGGTGCCACAGGTTTCATAGGGCAGGCCTTGGTGCCGGCGTTGCTGGCATCTGGCGCCCAGGTCCGTGGTCTAGGGCGCTCAGCGCTCCCCGGGATGACCTGGCATTATGCGGATCTGACCCAAAGGGACTCGCTGCGCGGGTGCTGCGTAGACACCGATGTCGTCTTCCATCTCGCCGGCATTGCTCACACTCGGGCAATAGGGGCGCGGCATGAAGAAGTGACCGTGGCCGGTACGCAGGCGCTGTTGGCGGAGGCGCGCTCGTCGCACGTTCGGCAGTTCGTTTTCGTAAGCAGTATCAAGGCCGATTGCAGCGACGATAGCTATGCCCGCAGTCGGCGAACGGCTGAGGATCTCGTGTGCGGCGCGGGTCTTGCGAGTACTGCGATCATTCGCCCGGCGCTCGTCTATAGCCCCGGTATGAAAGGCAACCTAGATCGCCTGCTGGCCGCCGCCGCCCACCCGCTGCCGCTGCCGATTCCGCGCGGGGGCGCGGTCCGGGGTCTCATTCACCGAGACGATCTGATCGCAGTCCTTGTGGCGTTGTTGGGCTCCCCTAAATCGTCTGTGACCTATACGGTGACCGACGGCCACCCCTATACCTTACGGGAAATCTACGATGTGATGAGACAAGGCTTTGGGCGGCCGCCTTCTCCTTACGCGTTACCACAATCGTTTTTTGCAGGGATCGCGCGCTTCGGTGACTACGTGTCGGCGTTTACGGGGCGCCGCTGCGCGTGGGATTCCCAGGCGCTGGCCCCGTTACTCGAGCCCTGCTTTAGTGAAGACGGCCAAGTGTGGCAGGATTTGGCCCTAGAACCACAATACTCGCTGGCCCAGGCGATACCTACCCTGGTGGCGGCCCACCGGAGTGCGCGCCCCGGGCGATCACGCGCCACTGATCATGTCTGAGGCGTTCATGGGAAAAACCCCCGATGCTGGTACGCCCCGCCGTCTCGTCGTGTCCGTGGTCAGCCACGGGCAAGCGGCCCTTATCGCCCATCTGTGGGCGGATCTCGCGGCTTTTTGTAAAACGCCCATCCATGTCGTCCTGACGGTCAATAAGCCTGAGTCTTTAGAAGGTCTCTCGCTACCATTTCCGCTGACTATCATCAGGAACCTCGCGCCGCGCGGTTTTGGGGCCAACCACAACGCAGCGGCGGCGGCCGTGGATTCGGATATCTTTTGCGTCCTGAATCCCGATGTGCGCTTACGCGCCGATCCATTCCCGGCTCTTATGTGTGCGTTAGAAGACGATGAGGTCGGTGTCGTGGCACCCCTCGTTACCGGTAGCGGGGGCGAGCAACAAGATAGCGCGCGGGCGTTCCCGACCCCGGGCGTGGCCCTTGGCCGACTTCTGCGTAAGACCCCGCCGCGGCCCACGGAGCCTGTCGAATGGGTCGCCGGCATGTGTATGGTATTTAGAACGCCGGTATTTAATGGGGCAGGGGGTTTCGATGATCGCTATTGGTTGTATTACGAAGATGCCGATCTCTGTTGCCGCCTGACGCTTGCCGGTTTCCGAGTCTTGGTTTGCGCGGATGCCGTTATCATTCATGACGCGCAGCGCACGTCCCACCGTAACCTGCGTTATCTTGTTTGGCATATACGCAGCGCACTGCGCTTCTTTCGATCATCTTCTTATCGCCTGTGGCGTGCCGGTAGCCGCTGTGAACATTGACGGGGGATTCTTGGTTATCCTTGCTGGGGCGATCATGGGGCTTGTGTGGTTCTTGAGCCGCCTGCTCGCCGATCCGCGCAACCCATGGCAGGTCCTAGACCGCCCGAACGCGCGGTCCTTGCATGCGCGGCCTGTGCCGCGCATGGGCGGGCTTGCCATTTTGATCGGGGTACTGACGGGATCGGCCTTTTTGCCCTGGCATTTCTCCTGGCGCCTCGATGTCGTTTGGGCGGCGCTTGCCTTGGTCGCTAGCGTGTCTTGGTATGACGATATTCACGGGGCGAGCCCGCGTGTGCGGCTCTTTGTCCATGGCGCGGCGGCCTTAAGTGTCGCGTGGGCCTATCTTCAGTGGCCTCATATGTTGTTACCGCATTGGGCGCTGCCCGTGCCGGGCCCCGTGGCGGTTGTTGTCATGGCGGTGTTTTTGGCGTGGTGGACCAATCTCTATAACTTTATGGATGGCATGGATGGTCTTGCCGGCGGCATGGCCGTCGTCGGGTTTGCGACCTTGGCGCTGCTCGGTTGGCGGGCGCACGATCTGCCCTATGCCGAGATCAGCCTTATCGTGGCGAGCGCCGCCGGTGGGTTTACGATCAGCAATTTCCCCCCGGCGCGCCTTTTCATGGGCGACATGGGGGCGGCAACCCTTGGGTTTGCGGCTGGTATCATGATTTTGGCCGGTGCCCAGCGCGGAGATTTTCCGGTGTGGGCGGGGCTTATCATCTTCTCGCCCTTTCTTGTCGATGCCACGGTGACCTTGATCCGCAGGCTCGCCCGTGGGGAAAATCCGACAACGGCCCATCGCGGCCACTATTATCAGCGCCTGGTGCGATCGGGGCTTGGCCATAGACGCGTCGTGTTGGGTGAGTATGGTCTGATGGCGGCATGCGCAGCGTGTGCTTATGCCGCCGTGGGGAGGCCTACATCGACGCAATGGGATATACTGGCTTTTCTAGTGGTGCTCTACGGTATTTTGGTTATCCTTGTGGGGCGATGGGAAGGACATGGAACTGACAAAGGGAAGGTCTCGCTTTAGGGTGCCGCTGGGTCGTTGGGCGATCATAGCTCACGACCTCTTCATGATCCCGGTCGCTTGGCTGGGCGCCTATTGGCTGCGGTTTAACCTGGGGCCCGTGCCGCATGCCTTCCTGCGCCAAAGCCTCTATCTTGTACCCGTGGTCTTGGTTGTCCAAGGCCTGATCTTTTGGGGTATGGGGCTCTACCGCGGCATCTGGCGATTTGCCTCGATACCCGACCTGCTGCGCATCTTTAAGGCGGTCGTAGCAGGCACGGCAGGGAGCGCTTTGGCGTTGTTTCTAGTGGCGCGGCTCGACCATGTACCGCGATCGGCCTTCGTATTGGATGGGCTGCTTCTTATGATCCTCCTAGGCGGCCCCCGTCTTCTCTATCGGTTTATGAAGGATGGCGGTCTCCATCAGTCTGCGAAAAAGAAGGCGCTTATTGTCGGCGCGGGCAGCGCCGGTGAGATGTTGGTCCGCGATCTCCTGCGGGACGGCCATATCGGCTATACGCCGGTTGCCTTAATAGATGACAACCCCAGACGCCTAGGCCAAGAAATCCACGGTGTGCCGGTCGTGGCGGATTGCAGCCAGCTGCCCAGCATCGCCGAGCGCCTCGAAGTCGACATCATCTTTATCGCGATCACCGAGGCCAAGGGTAGCGCGATGCGCCGCCTGATCGAGCTTTGTGAGCAGGCGGGGCGGCCCTTTTGGATTCTCCCAGGGCTTCAAGATATCGTAAACGGCCAAGTCACGATTCGAGAGCTGCGCGAGGTTCATGTCGAGGACCTCTTGGGTCGCGAGTCGGTGCTACTGGATTGGCAGGAGATTGCCCACGGGATCGGCGGTAAGACAATCTTAGTGACGGGCGCCGGGGGATCAATCGGCGCTGAGCTCTGTCGTCAGATCGCGCGCCTCCATCCCCGCACGCTGGTGTTGTTTGAACGGAGCGAATTCAATCTCTATAGCATCGAGATTGAGCTGCGTCGTGACTATCCGGATTTGACCTTGCTGCCCATTCTCGGCGACGTCAGGGATCAATTTTTGGTCGAGCGAGTCTTAGGCGCGCAGCGGCCGGAGGTCATTTTTCATGCGGCGGCCTATAAGCACGTCCCCTTGCTGGAGGGCCAGAGCCGGTCTGCCGTATTAAATAATGTGTTTGGGACGGCGACCTTGGCGGCCGCCGCCGATCAGTTTGGCTGCGGTGTCTTTTTGCTGATATCGACCGACAAGGCCGTCAACCCGTCCAATGTGATGGGTGCCACCAAACGGGTGGCGGAGATTTTGTGTCAGGAGTTCAATAGCCGATCACAAACGCGGTTTCTGACCGTACGATTCGGCAACGTTTTGGATTCAGCGGGCAGCGTCATTCCCCTTTTCAAGGCCCAGATTGCGAGCGGCGGCCCGGTTACGGTCACGCATCGTGATATCACCCGATATTTCATGACGATACCAGAGGCCTGCGGATTGATTCTGCAGGCGAGCACCATCGGTGCGGGCGGTGAGATTTTCGTTCTGGACATGGGGGAGCCCGTCAAGATCAGCTATTTGGCGGAGCAATTGATACTGTTGTCGGGTAAGCAGCCGGGCCAGGATATCGAGATTGTCTACACAGGTTTACGTCCTGGCGAGAAGCTTTTCGAGGAGTTGTTCTACGCAGACGAGGCCTTGTTGCCGACCGGACACCCCAAGATTCGCCTGACTGCAGGTACGGCTGTCGATACGAGCCGTTTTCACGAACAGCTAAACTGCCTCTGGAACCTCTGTACCCATGACGACGAAGAGGCTCTGGCAGCGGCCTTGCGGGAGGTGATCGGTACGCACGGCGCACGCTCGGTGAGCTCGGCATCAGGACAGCGGTTGGCCAGGGATGTATGAGAATAGGGCGTTTGCGCATAGGCAACCAAGAGGGTCCAGGTGTACGGTTTCGCCTAGAAGCTCACAGGCTTTACTTGGGTTCCCCAGCTCCGGCAGGGCCTATTTGTTTACTGTGGGCACTAACAATGGACAAGATTGGCCCAATGTCTGCTGCGTTACTCGCACGGCTTATAAGCCATAATCGTAAGGGACTCACCGCATTCTGGGTGTTTCTGTGCAAGCCGATCAATTTGGGTGACTTCTTTCGTTAGCGACAAATTCAATGGTGGGGCATCCTTGTAGGGGTCCATTCTTTGAGAAATAGAAAGGCTCTGCTGGTAATAAAAGTGCGCTTCCTTAGGCGGCGTGAGTAGTGCTATATTTACAAAACCAGCTTGCTTCGTAACTATTCAGCACACGTCTCCAGCGACGTTGTTGAAAATAAATTGAATAATCCCTCAAAAAACACTTGACAGGGTTTTTGTGCGAAATCTGAAAATGTCCTGCGTATACCCGCACCCCTGTTGTCGTAGCGCGTAGCCG
>DATKTV010000006.1:0-56501 GCA_035530915.1 Acidiferrobacter sp.
GATCACGACCATTAACTCGATTAAGGTAAAGCCGGCCTGAATGGCGGCCCGTACCGGGTTCTGTTTACGCATGGCCATATACTCCTCGCATCTCTAACGCACCTGTCCACAATGGACGGTGTATGTGGCCTTAAAACTTGCATAATCCATACCAGCTGCGGCACAGGTCAGGGGGGTTACTGACTCGAGCGCCGTAAGTCCTTAATGGATAAAGGAGGCCAAAAATGAGCTGTCGTATTGGGCCGACAAACGGCCACCCGCGCAAGACCTGTCCGGCCAAGACCGGGGTGACAAAATACGGCAGCTCGCGCTTTTAGGTGACGCCAGGGGGCAATATGCCCTTATGCGGCATACCATTTAAAGGCAGATGCCCCTGTTTTATACAGATGATCCGCCCTCACGCGCCGGGCGGTTTGGCCAGTAAACCCCCCATCGCCAGCCGGTCGCGACCCCCATCGGGGTTGTGCGGCTGTGGGCCGACCGCGACCTTATAAGGGCCACTCTGCTAGCGAACGCCGGGGACTTACCCATACCGCACCTAGAGGCATCCACGAGATCGGGTCCCGCCAGAGCGCGTGCATACCCACCCCAGAAAAGCGGCCTGGCCTAAGATCGGTTTCAAATCCCAAGGGGTGTGGTGGTCGCGCCACACACACGCCATCCAGAGCCGGTGGAGCGGGCCTTGCGCTACCCTCTTCTATCTATTGAGATCAAAGGGGCGGTCACACGACACCCGCGCAGGTGCCGGGCGATTCCGGGCCCAAGGCTGCGGGCATCGCAGTCGACGGGCTCCCCGGTGCAGGTCGTCGCACCTCTGCGCGTGGGTTTTTGGCGCAGGACCGGCTTTAAGGCTCGGGGTCTGCGACCCAATGATCCGGGTCAGGCCCAACCACCCCTCGCGCTTGGGCCTGACCGCCTGTCTCGACCTGGGGGCGAGAGACCTTAATAGAATAGGCCTCGCTCAGGAATTTAAGAGCCGCTCAAGGCTATGGCCTGGGCCTTAAAGTCCGCGGCGCGCTTGTGTGCCCTGATGGGGCGTACGCGCAAACTGATTATCAAGCCGCCCACTAAAAGTGCAGTCCGGGTCGCATCAGGCGGTCTTCCGCAACATCGACGACCGTCTCCATGGCGCTACGCCCCAGTAGGCGCATGACGCCCCGGGGTCGCCTCGGCTCGATCAAGGCGGGCTTTGCGCGCTTGCCGCCGATCTTAGCGACGAGTGAATCGATGCTCGCGAAACCGTCGATCAGGCCCAGGGTCTTCGCCTTTGTGCCCAACATATAGGAGCCGTCAAAGACGGCGGCCTCGGAACCCAAACGGCCGCCGCGGCGGGTCCGTACCCAGTCCTTGAACTCGCCATGCAGGTCTTCTAGGAGCTCTTTGGTAAAGAGGACGTCATCGGCGGTTTCAGGGCGAAAGGGGTCGAGACGCGCCTTGTGTTCGCCGGCGGTATAAAGGCGACGCTCGATGCCGTGGCGCGCAATCCACTCCGCAAACCCAAACCCCCCGCCGATCACCCCGATAGAACCGACAATACTCATTCGGTTCGCATAGATCTCATCGGCCGCGCAGGCGATCCAATAACCGCCCGAGGCGCCGACATCGCCAATCACGGCGAGCACACGGACGCCCCGATCCTCAGCATGCTGGCGGATCAGGTTGGCCACCAGATCCGACTGCACAGGCGAGCCACCCGGGCTTTCGATCGACAAGATCACGCGTTTGCTCGCCTTGGCCAGCGCGAACGCTCGCTCTATGGGCTCACGAGTGGACGCAAGACTGATGGCATAGGGCTTCGCCGCGATCATGCCGCGCAGCGACAGGACCGGGATACGTGGGGCACGCCAGATGACAATCTTCATGGGGGCGAGTGTACCCGATCCGGGGCGCCTTGAGCCATCAAAGGGGCCGGAAACGAGGGGGTTGGTTCATGCGGCCTACCGGTAGCCACCATGGACCTAGCAGGTCAGCTATTTCCGGCAAGGCGGAACGACAAGCGCGACGGGGCGGGTATCACTATGTTGGACTGGGTTTGGCATGCCCGCCACCGGGGTCCATCACTGCGACACCGGACAGACATGACCATCTATTCCGTCATGGCCCTAGACCCCGGCCGATTCCAGCTGGCAGAGGATATCGGCAAGCATCTGATAGGCGGGCGCGACTGTAATGCCCGATGCGGGCATCTTGCCCGCCGCTGTGGCGGCGGTCGCCAGACGACGAAACACGTGGGGAATGGCCTCATCAGGAATGCCGCCCACCTTCGCGCCGCGGTAATTGCTGGCGAGCGACTGAATGGCCTTGGGTAGCCGCTTCAGATCGGTAGAGCCATCCGTCAGGAGGTACGGCAGCTTCCAGGTTGACGTCTTGTTGGGATCGCCCACATAAGCAAAACAACGAGCCGGGATCTGATACTTCGGATGAAGCAACGCGCCCTGATCGGTGTCCGCGATCGCGCCCGTGGCGGGGGTCACGCCGATGCGCGCCAACAACGATAAGTCAGACGGCGTCTCGCCGGGGCGATGA
Source organism: Acidiferrobacter sp. (assembly GCA_035530915.1). GTDB lineage: Bacteria > Pseudomonadota > Gammaproteobacteria > Acidiferrobacterales > Acidiferrobacteraceae > Acidiferrobacter. The sequence goes on from DATKTV010000006.1 coordinate 2,527, forward strand.
ATACCATCCATGCTCACCCACCAGAGCGCATCAACTGGCGCGTCCTCGTGGCTCAGATCAAACAGGACGCGCGGCGTCCAGCCACCGTCGACAATGTTGGCGCCAAAGAACAGGGTACCGTCACATACCGCCACCTGCCGCACGTGCTGTTCGTGAGCGTAACGGCTGGCCTGAGTCAGGGCGTCTTCTATAGCTGTTCTACTGGCGAGATTACCAGGGCGCTTGGTCTCGACGATGAGATATTTGGTGAAGTTGTGCGTCACCACCAGATCGGCACGATCAAGCTGCCAGTTCAGGTCCCGCTCTTCCCAATCCAGCACCGTCGTGAGCAACGCGCCGACGATGTTCTCCGCGGCCTTTTCCGCCACAATGCCAAATCGCCCCTGCGCCGCGAGCATAGCCGCGCGCTGTTGCAGGAATGCAGGCCACGCCGCCTGGATCCGTTGTGTGCACTTACGGTAACCCGCAAGGTCTCGATAATGGGAGTTGGCCATAGATATCCTTGCCCTCAAAGCCTTAATGTCGCCCATCCTGTGTGGGCATCGTCGCTCCCCAGCTCACGTTGCGGGGCTGTCTCGCGTCACCCACCGTGATCCTGTGATCGCGGTGGGTGACTCGCCCGACGCCTGGATGCCTTGGAACTACCAGACCCTGCTCGCCCAACAAAACCCGGGGCTTGAACCCCCGGTTAGCCGATTCGCGCGGTGGCCCCAAGCGTTTTGTGTCCTTCCGGCCGAGATGCATAAACGTCGATTTGGCAGTCGGTGGCCGAAATGGGCAACTGAACCGGATTGTCGAAGTAAAGCATACGCTTGGCTGCCAAGGACTGGGGTATGGGTGCGTCATCGTCGCATGCTCGAGTGAATCTGCCCAGATATGACAACCAACGAGGATTCGGGGATTGTGTGGGGCCTTGCTATTTGAAGGTGCCGGACCCCTTATGGAATCCTAGACTAGGCCCACGCCCCCATACCGCGCCGCCGAACAGAAACCGGCCCCCCCTCGCCAAGCGATCAAGGCTTCGCGCATGAGGGCCGCACGGGGTAAGATGCGTAGCTAATCTGCCCGGATACGAGGCCGCTGGGGTGTGTTTTAGCGATGCCGTCTGACGGCAGAGTGATGGTTGGAGTTCGATGAGCCTTGATTACGTCACCCTGGATCTGCTGCGCCAAAACCACCCGGCTTGGCGCCTGCTACGCTCGGATCATGCGCCGCTGATCGGAAGCTTCCTTCAGCGCGTCTTCGTGACACCTAACGTGCGCGTCATGCCCCAGGCCGATTTAGCGGAGGCCCTGGAAGATGAGCTGTTTGCTTTGCGCGAACGGCTAGGCGCAGACGCGTTCCCGAGAACCGCCGGCGAGTATCTAGATGATTGGGCGGGCCTAGACAAGGGTTGGCTGCGCAAATTCTATGCCCCCGGCTCGGACGAGCCGCAATTCGATTTGACCCCGGCAACCGAGAAGGCCATCGCCTGGCTTGGCACGCTCGCTGCGCGTAGCTTCGTGGGCACCGAGTCGCGCCTACTAACCCTATTTATACTGCTCCGCCAGATGAGCGCGGGCAGCGAGGCCGATCCCGAAATACGCATGGCCGAGTTACGTCAGCGCCGCGACGAAATCGATAGCGAAATGGCCCGCGTGGCCGGCGGTGACATCCCCTTAATGGACGCGACTGCGATCAAAGACCGGTTCCAGCAATTCACTCAGCTCGCGCGCGAGCTGCTTTCTGACTTTCGCGAGGTGGAGCACAACTTTCGCGGACTAGACCGGCGCGTCCGTGAGCGAATCGCCCTATGGGAGGGCTCTAAAGGGGCGCTTCTCGAAGACATCATGGGCGAACGGGACGCGATTGCGGATTCCGATCAGGGGCGCAGTTTCCGTGCCTTCTGGGACTTCTTGATGTCGAGCACCCGCCAGGAGGAACTGACCACCTTGCTCGGACACGTGCTGTCCCTGCCGCCCGTGGCCGAACTGAAACCCGACGCGCGCGCTCATCGAGTCCACTACGACTGGCTGGAGGCCGGGGAACACACGCAACGCACGGTGGCCCAATTGTCGTTACAGTTGCGGCGATTTCTAGACGACCGCGCATGGCTTGAGAACCGGCGCATCATGGACCTGTTGCGAAGCATTGAGACCCAGGCGCTGGGCCTGCGCGCATCGCCGCCGGCGGGCGATATCACGACCATCGCCGAAACCGGCGCGGATATCGAGTTGCCCCTGGAGCGACCGCTCTATACGCCCGCGATCAAGCCCGTGATCGCCAACATCGCCATCGAAGCGGGCGATGATGATATCGACACGGCGACGCTATATGCCCAGGTGGTGATTGATCGCGGGCAGCTCACGCGGCGCATTCGCCACGCCCTACAAAGTCGGTCGCAAATCAGCCTGCGAGAACTATGCGAGCTGCACCCCCTGGAACACGGCTTGGCCGAACTCGTAACCTACCTCCAGATTGCCAGCGACGACCCCAAAGCCGTTGTGGATGAAGACGTGATCGAGGCCGTCTTTTGGCAACTGCCGTTGACAGACGGCCTGGAGCAGCGGAAGCGGGCACGCTTGCCGCGCGTCATATTTGTGAGGTCGCTATGACAGAACAAGACCTTGAAGCCACTACACCGAGTCCGGATCTCTCCGCGCTCGTCATTCCCCTGTTAAAAGGGGTGATCTACCAGGACAACGATGCGGGTATGTGGCACGCCCTCTTGAGTCTCCAATCCCGCGTTCGAGACTACGTGCTGGTACTCGGTCTCGAGCTTATGCTAGATGAGGCCGAGGGCTATGCGTTCTTGCGTTCCCGGCCCCAAGTGGACGATAACGTCATCCCGCGACTCGTGGCGCGGCGGCCGCTATCCTTTCCGGTGAGCCTGCTGCTGGCGCTGCTACGCAAAAAATTGGCCGAGTTTGACGCAAGCGGCGGCGACACGCGGCTCGTGCTCACCCGCGACGAGATCGTCGAGATCGTGCGCGTGTTCTTGCCCGAAAACAGCAACGAGGTCAAATTGATCGATCAGATCGAGACCCACCTAAACAAGATTGTCGACATGGGTTTCCTGCGGCGGCTAAAGTCGGCCGGCGCCACGTCCCGAGGGCCCGCAGTCTTTGAGGTGCTGCGCATTCTCAAGGCGTTCGTAGACGCTCAATGGCTCAGCGATTTTGACGATCGGCTCGCAGCCTACCGGTTACAACTCGGCATGGATCCGGGGAGCGCTCGCAATGACGCATGACAACCCCGTACCAGAATCACTCAGCCTGGATTTCGTGGCCGACAACACCCTCTCGGGCTTTCGTTTGCATCGTCTCGAGATCTTCAATTGGGGGACATTCGACGGTCGAATCTGGGCCCTGGATCCCGCTGGTAAGAATGCCCTGCTTACGGGGGACATCGGGTCTGGCAAATCGACACTGGTCGATGCCATTACTACGCTCCTCGTCCCGGCCCAACGGATCGCCTATAACAAGGCCGCCGGTGCCGACAACAAGGAGCGGTCACTACGATCCTATGTGCTCGGACATTACAAATCCGAACGCAATGAAGTGAGCGGGGCCGCCAAGCCGATCGCACTGCGCGACCACAACAACTACTCCGTCATATTGGGAGTCTTCCATAACGCGGGTTACGACCAGACCGTGACACTTGCGCAGGTCTTCTGGATGAAGGATGCGCAGGGGCAGCCAGCGCGCTTCTACGTCGGCGCCGAACGGGCTTTGTCGATTGCCACCGAATTTTCCCATTTCGGCACGGATATCGGCGGCCTGCGCAAACAACTGCGCGCCTTGGGCGCCGAGGTTTTCGATAGCTTTCCGCCCTACGGGGCGTGGTTCCGGCGCCGCTTTGGCATCGAGAACGATCAGGCACTGGAGCTCTTCCATCAAACCGTATCGATGAAGTCGGTCGGCAACCTGACGGATTTCGTGCGCAGCCACATGCTCGAACCGTTCGATGTGGCATCCCGGATCACGGCGCTCATTGGGCACTTCGATAACCTCAATCGCGCCCACGAAGCGGTATTGAAGGCCAAGCGTCAGGTCGAATTGCTGACGCCCTTGGTTGCGGATTGCGAGCGACACTCCGACCTGAACATCAGTGCAGAGACCCTGCGCGCCTCCCGCGAGGCCCTGAAATCCTACTTTGCCGGCCTGAAGCTGGCGCTCTTGGATCGACGCACCGCAAGCCTAGCCGAGGAGTGGCGACGCCGAAATCACCAGATCACCCAGGCCGAGGAGGCGCGCGATGCCCAGTACACCGCCGAAACAGAGCTTAAACGCCATATCGCCGACAACGGCGGCGACCGTTTAGAGCGCTTGGCAATCGAGATCGAACGGAAAGAACGAGAGCGCGACGCGCGCGAACAAAAGGCCCAACGCTACAATCATTTAATGCGCGCCCTCGGCGAGACGCCCGCCTCCGACGATACCGGGTTTCTCGATCAGCAGGCGCAACTCGCGACCCTCACGGAGGCTGCCAAAGCCCAAGACGCCATCCTCCAAAACGACCTGACCGAGCGCGTGGTGGCACTGCGCCAAGGCAAGCAGGAGCACGATACGCTCACAGCCGAGATCGCAAGTCTCAAGGCCCGGCGCAGCAACATCGACTCCCGTTATGCAGACATCCGCGCAGCCCTGTGTCAGGCCCTGCGTTTACCTGAGGACGACATGCCGTTTGCCGGCGAGCTCCTGCAGGTTCGGGCCACCGAGCGCGACTGGGAAGGGGCTGCTGAACGCCTGCTCCATAACTTCGGGTTGTCGCTTCTGATCCCCGATGCGCACTACGCTGCGGTCTCCGCCTGGGTCGACAAGACCGATCTGCGTGGGCGCCTCGTCTATTTCCGGGTACGCAAGAGTACGCCAAACCCGCTGCCGGATTTACATCGCGATTCATTGGTGCGCAAACTGGAAGTGCGGCCTGACTCCCCCTTCTATGATTGGCTCGAACGCGAGCTTGCGCAGCGTTTCGATTTTGCCTGTTGCGCCACCCAAGAGCAGTTCCACCGCGAGACGCGTGCCATGACGCGCGCTGGTCAGACAAAATCGGCGGGCGATCGTCACGAGAAGGATGATCGCCACCGCTTAGACGATCGGAGCCGCTACATCCTAGGCTGGACGAACACCGCCAAAATTGCCGCTCTCGAGTCCTCGGCACGGAAACTGGAGGCGCAAGTAGCCGACTGGGGCGCACTGGTCGCCAAAATCAAGACCGAACAAGGGGCGGTGCAAGAGCGCCTCCAGGTCTTATCGCGACTCGAAGAGTATGGCGATTTCCGCGAGCTGAACTGGCAACTGGTGGCAACCGAGGTGGCGCAACTCGCGGAAGAACGCCAGCGCTTGGAGTCGACCTCGGATGCGCTCAAGCAATTGACTGAACAGCTAAAGGCGGTCGTGGCTAAGCGGCAGGCGCATGAACGCGAGGTTGAGGAGTATCGTGATCAACGATCCAAGTGCGAGCAAAAACAAAGCGACACCGAGTCTTTGTGTGTGCAAACTCAGGCACTCTTAGACGATCCGGCGCGCGTGACTCACGAGGCGTCCTTTGTAAGACTCGATGAGGCCCGCACCATAGCGCTCGGCGAACACACCCTGACGGTAGAGTCCTGTGACAACCGCGAACGCGAGATGCGCGATTGGCTACAGAGCCAGATCAACTCCGAGGATCAGAAGCTCAAACGCCTGCGCGACAAAATTATCCAAGCCATGGCTGGTTACAAAGAGGCGTTCAAGCTCGAGACCGCTGAGGTCGACGCCAGCATCGAAGCGGGCTTTGAGTACCAAAAGATGCTCCACGCCCTCGAAGCCGATGGACTGCCGCGCTTCGAGGCGCGCTTTAAGGAACTCCTGAACGAAAACACCATCCGCGAGGTCGCGAACTTTCAGTCGCAGTTGGCGCGGGAACGGGAGATGATCAAAGAGCGCATCGCGCGCGTCAACGCCTCGCTTACGCAGATCGACTACAACCCCGGACGCTATATCGTCCTAGAGGCGCAAGCCACGCCCGATGCCGATATTCGGGATTTTCAGGGTGAGCTACGGGCCTGCACGGAAGGTGCGATCACGGGGTCTGACGATACCCAATACTCCGAGGCAAAATTTCTGCAGGTTCGACACATTATCGAGCGCTTTCGCGGGCGCGACGGGCAGACGGAACCCGATCAACGCTGGACCACCAAGGTTACGGACGTTCGCCACTGGTTTGTCTTTGCGGCAAGCGAGCGCTGGCGCGAAGACGACAGCGAGCATGAGCACTACTCGGACTCTGGTGGAAAGTCCGGAGGTCAGAAGGAGAAACTGGCCTATACCGTCCTGGCCGCGAGCCTCGCCTATCAGTTTGGGCTGGAATGGGGAGCGGTGCGCTCGCGCTCGTTCCGCTTTGTGGTAATCGACGAGGCCTTCGGGCGCGGATCCGATGAGTCGGCGCAATATGGGTTGCGCTTGTTCGGCCAGCTGAATCTCCAACTCCTGATCGTAACGCCCCTGCAGAAGATCCATATCATAGAGCCCTTCGTGTCGTGCGTGGGTTTCGTGCACAACGAGGAAGGGCGCGCGTCCATGCTCCGCAATCTATCGATTGAGGAGTACCGCGCAGAAAAGGCCAGGATCGCAGGGTGAGCTGGACGCGGGCATCTGATCTGCGCGCGCAACTGCAAAGACAGTGGGACCGCGGCGAGATATTGTCTTCGCTGGTCTCCGGCAAGGCGCTTTTTCCGCGGCGGCTCACGCTAAAAGGGCCGACGTCGACTGAAATGGCTGACCGGTTTGATGAGGTTCGCGCCTGGGTGGCCGAGCTTTTGGCCCTATCGCATTACCGGATCGCCGTACGGCAGGTGAACCACCGGAGCTTGGGGGCGAATAGCCTGCCGACGGAGGCCTGGGTCGACCAATTCGACGACGCAGTGGCGCTCTTATCAAAACGTCACGAGGTCGCGCGCTTTTCGGCGGTACTTGAGACGACGCAGAAAAACCAGCCATCGCTCTTAGGATGGCTCTGGCGCAAACCGCTACGGGCGCTCGACTATGCCGCGGAGTGGGAACGACTACTCGCGATTGTCGTCTGGCTACAGGCTCACCCGAGACCCGATATCTATCTCCGGCAAGTCGATATTACAGGCGTCGATAGTAAATTTATCGAGACCCACCGCGGCATACTGCGAGAATTGCTCGATGTGGCGCTGCCAGTGGCGGCGATTGATGGCGATGCGACCGATGGCGGCGAGTTTGCCCGCCGCTACGGATTTCGCGACAAGCCCCTGCGTATCCGGTTGCGCCTACTTGACCCTGAGCCCGTAGCGCTGCCATTTGGCCGCGATGTGACTCTGGATGCCGAGCGTTTTTCAGGCCTCACTCCCGCAGTGTCGCGAGTCTTCATAACCGAAAATGAAATCAATTTCTTGGCCTTTCCGGAAGCTCGTGACAGTATGGTGATTTTTGGGGGCGGGTACGGGTTTACGATGCTCCGCCAAGCGCACTGGTTGGCGGACTGTCGCATTTATTACTGGGGGGACATCGATACCCATGGATTCGCCATCCTCGATCAGCTCCGCGGCGAAATCGATGGCGTCGAGTCGTTCTTGATGGATCGCGCGACCTTGTTGGCGTTCCCGTCGCAATGGGGCCGGGAGGATCGCCAGGTAGTGCGCGACTTGCCGAGGCTACATGCCGATGAACAGAGGCTTTTTGATGATTTGCGGGACAATAGGATCGCCCCGAATCTGCGGCTCGAGCAGGAGCGTGTAGGATTTAGCTGGGTAGAGCAGGCATTAGCGAAGCTCGTATGATGTCCCGCAGTATGCGAAAGCGTGGAGCACCTACGGCACCATAAGGTGGGAGCCGAACACAAGGGTCGCGGAATGCCGATTTCTCGGCACCCACCGCACAGATCCGGACAAGCGCCACATAAATTCTGACTACAAAGCGCGCAGAACGCTCATGAGGCCAGGGTGCTTTGCCCAGCGCTTTCCGGTTTTCTGGTCGCTGCTGATATCGCACTTAGCTAAAGCTTTCGCCTTGCCCTTCAGATCCATTTCGGCGTAAATATGGGCTGTGTTGAGAGAAACATGACCCAGCCAAGCTCGCACGGTGTTGATGACGACCACTTTGGTCATGATGTTCCGCAATACGCAAATGAGTAGGCGTCCGCCTAAGGTATGCTGGATAATCGCTTTCATAGTACCTCGCTGCCTTCATTCAGGATATTTAAATAGCCGTCGTATACAAATATGCGATTTCTGCGCTGTCCGGTAAGTTCACGGGCGACACCAAACTGGATTAGCGTTTGCATGAGCTTAGCAACGGTCGGAAAACTCATACCAGTCTCTGTGCACAGTAGTTTGAGGCTGGAAACGGGATGACCGCGCAAAGCATTGAGTACTCGCAGGGCATTTGCAGCACCTCGTCCAGTGGCCTGAATACGTTGGCTATCCTGCTGGAACAGTGCAAGCAACCGTTGCGCGGTTTGCACTGCGCCTTGCGCGGTTTCCGCCACACCTCCGAGAAAAAAGTCCACCCAGGCTTCCCAGTCGCCCTGCGCCCTTGCCTTGTCCAATAGTTCGTAATAAAGCGAACGACGCTGCTTAAAGTAAAGGCTCACATAAAGCAATGGCTGCGCCAGTAATCCACCCTGATACAACAGCATCGCGATGAGCAGGCGACCCAACCTGCCATTGCCGTCCAGAAAAGGATGTATGGTTTCAAATTGCACGTGTGCCAATGCAGCCTTGATCAATACGGGCGCGGTACCGCCTGTCTGGTTGAAGAATTGCTCCAGCATGCCCATACAGGATTCGACTTCCTGCGGCGGAGGCGGCACGAAGTGGGCATTACCAGGGCGGGTGCCACCAATCCAGTTCTGACTGCGGCGAAATTCTCCAGATAATTTTTCACTGCCGCGTCCACGCGACATGAGAAGACTATGCATTTCACGCAAAAGCCGGCTGCAAAGCGGAGAGCCTGAACGCAACCGTGTCATTCCGTGTTCCAGCGCAGTGACATAGTTCGATACTTTAACTACATCGTCAAAAGGCACGCCAGGCATTTCCTCTAGTTCAAACAGCAACAGGTCGGACAAGGAGGATTGCGTGCCTTCGATCTGCGAGGACAAAACGGCTTCGCGACGCATATAGGCATACAGAAAAAGCTGTGGGTCAGGAAGCAACGTGCTCACACTGTCTAACCTGCCTATCGCCAGTGTGGCTCTCTCCAGCAGATGTTGCCTAGCACCACTTAGTTCCAGTGGAGGGACAGGAGGCAAAGGGTTGGGTACAAAGGCATTCACCGTTTCTCCACCCACAGAAGAAGAGACGTATCGGCCGGTGATCTCTCTATGCATGATGTGCGAACCTTTAATAAGGAATTCCGCTATTGCACTTTTATCGTATTGCTTTAATAAAGTCCATCTTTTCCAGATACACGCCGCTCTTTGCGGAGAGCGTTGCCACGTTATCGGGTGTTTGGGGGCGGTACCTCAGTCAGTCACAGGACTTTTTAAACGATGGTAAGGCAGCATCTTCTTTACTAGTGGCATATTTGTTGGGAAACAGTTCAACGCGCCTGTGCCCCGCGATCTTGAGAAGTCCCCGTTGAGGCGAGCCAAGCAATTGGTGAAGCGGCGGTGGCCGCGATTGCGCGCCCTCTTGCGTCGAATGGTTCCGGCAATGCCGTATAATGCGCCGACCTTAATCGAAATGCCGCTATTTTCCCGGCAGCGGCATGACTACTGGGACGAGGACGAGCGGGGCGCCTTCTGCGTCGCTCGCAGCAAGACCAGACGCGGAAGACGTGATAGCCGGCGGCGGGGGAAGCCGCAAGGTGCGGTGGTCGCGTCAGGGCAAGCGGGGCGGTGTACGCGTCATCCATTACCTTGCCGTAGCCAGCGGGCAGACGTCTGGCAGAAAGGCACCAATGCCGTACTGGTGGCCGCTGGCGTTAAGAGTACGCGGGGTCGTGCCGTTGAAGAAGAAAGCCCATGCCTGAACTCAGCCGCTTTTACGGTATTATCCTGGCGATGTTCTGGCGTAACCACCTACAACCCGCTTCCATGCTTACTATGCAGGGCAGGAGGCGGGGATCGGGTTGGATGGCATCTTATTGGCCGGAAGCCTGCCACGCCCTGTAACTGGTGGAAGACTGGCGCACAAGGCGCTTAGACGAACTGGCCGCCAACTGGGAACACGCCACCCGGAAAGAGCCCATTAGCCCTATCGCGCCATTGGAGCAATCGCCATGTCACATATCATTGATGCTCGCGTTGTACCAAGTAATGACGTCCGACGCCTTTTAGAGCTTCGTTTTAATAGCGGGCAAGGTGGAATTGTGAATTTGGCGGATGAACTTCATGGGTCGGTATTTGGACCGCTTTACCATCGAGGATGTTTTTCAGAGGTGGGGCTACACTCCCTACTCCATACCGTGACATGGCCCAACGGGGCAGACCTTGCGCCCGAATATCTGCTGGATCTGTTACAACGCCAGCAAGGGCACGCGGCATAAGTTTCAGCGGCGATTCCTATCGGCTCAAGTACTGCGAGAATTTCGAGAGGAGATCGAACATGGCCAAGGGCGAAAAAGAGTGACAGGCGCGAGACGCCAAGCGCGACATTGGCGCGGAACTGCTTGCCTCTGTCCGCCAAATGAAGGCGGGCGAAGTCGGCGCTGTCCATAAGGTCAGCCTTTCCCGTATCGTCGAGGCACGCTTGTGCACGGGCCTTTCGCAGACGCAGTTTGCAGAAGTTTTGGGGGTCTCCGTCCGCACCCTCCAAGATTGGGAGCAAGGCCGTCGTAATCCTTCGGGGGCCGCCAACACGCTCCTTAAAATTGCCGCGACACACCCCGAAGTCATCCGGGAGGCGGCGGGTTAACGGCGAGCGCCAGGGGCACGGGCATACAGAAAAAGAAATCGTCCTGAAAGGTCGTGCGTGTAACCCTTGATTTAATGGTGGGCCCGCCAGGACTCGAACCTGGGACCAGAGGATTATGAGTCCCCTGCTCTAACCAACTGAGCTACAGGCCCGAAAACGAGGCTTACATATCAAGAAAGCTACGCAAGTGCTCGGACCTGCTGGGGTGGCGCAGTTTACGCAAGGCCTTCGCCTCGATCTGGCGAATACGCTCGCGCGTCACATCAAACTGCTTGCCAACCTCTTCCAAGGTATGGTCGGTGTTCATCCCGATCCCGAAACGCATCCGCAACACCTTGGCCTCGCGTGGCGTCAAGGTATCTAAGATGTCGAGCGTAGCCGACTTCAAACCGGCTACAGTCGCGGCATCGGTCGGTGCCATGATGCTCGTATCTTCGACGAAATCTCCGAGATGCGAGTCCTCGTCGTCGCCAATGGGTGTCTCCATGGAGATTGGCTCCTTGGCGATCTTCAAGACCTTGCGGATCTTGTCCTCGGGCATGTCCATGCGCGTTGCCAATTCTTCCGGCGTCGCTTCGCGTCCCATCTCCTGCAACATCTGACGCGAGATTCGGTTCAACTTATTGATCGTCTCGATCATATGCACCGGGATACGAATGGTCCGCGCCTGATCTGCAATCGAGCGAGTGATGGCCTGGCGTATCCACCACGTGGCATACGTCGAGAACTTATAACCGCGGCGGTATTCGAACTTGTCGACCGCCTTCATGAGGCCGATGTTGCCCTCTTGAATCAGATCCAAAAACTGCAGACCGCGATTGGTGTACTTCTTGGCAATCGAGATCACAAGACGCAGATTGGCCTCGACCATCTCCTTCTTGGCGCGCCGTGCCTTGGCCTCGCCAATCGACATCCGTCGATTGACCTCCTTTAAATCCGCGACCGGCAGGCCCGCCTTCACCTCGATCTGGGCCAACTTGTCCTGGGCCAGGGTAATGACCGCCAAATGCGCCTCGATGATCTCCGCGCTCCCCTCGCCACCCTTGCCAATCTTTTTGATCCAGCGCAGGTTGGTCTCATTACCGGGGAAGGTCCTCAAGAAGACCTTGCGTGGCATGCGCGCCTTGTTGACACAGATCTCCATGATGATCTTTTCTTGCTCACGAGCCTCATCGACTAAGGCGCGCACATGTTCTACGAGGCGATTGATCTGCTTGGAGACAAACTTGATCTCCATAAACTCTTCGGCCAGCTTTTCCTGGCCCTTGCCCACCTCGGGACTCTTAAAGCCCTTCTTCTCGGCCGCCTTCGTAATGGAGGCGTGGAGCTTGCGGATGCGTCCAAAACGCTTGAGCGCCTCCTCGCGATCAGGGCCTACATCCTCTTCGGCCTCGACGGCATCGCCACCGTCCGCGTCGTCATCATCGTCTTCGATCGCCACCACTTCACGACTAATCTCTGGTGGGGGCACATCGACGGCCTTGGGGTCCACAAAATCCACGAGCAGATCCGTCAGACGCATCTGGTCTTGTTCGACCAGCTCCATCATGCGCAGAACTTCGGCGATCGTCGCGGGGCAGGTGGCAATGGCCTCCGTACTCTGACGAATACCATCCTCAATGCGCTTGGCCAGATCGATCTCGCCTTCGCGCGTCAGAAGCTCCACCGTACCCATTTCCCGCATATACATGAGCACGGGGTCCGTGGTACGTCCGAACTCGCCTTCCACCGCAGAGGCTAGAACCTGCTCCGCCTCTTCGACCACCTCTTCATCGTCAGGGGTGGTCGGGGGATCCGTCTTCATAAGCAAGGTGTCAGGATCAGGGGCTTGGTCATAGACCTCGATCCCCATATCGTTGATCATGTTGATCACGATCTCTATCTGATCCGCGTCATGCACGTCCTCAGGAAGATGGTCGTTGATATCCCGGTAGGTAAGAAAGCCCTGCTCCTTACCTTGAAGAATAAGCTTCTTAAGCTGTAACCGTTGCGTCTCTTGATCCATTAAGGTCGACCTTCTTGCCGATTCGGCTCGGTTGGGCCCAAGCCCAAAAGTTAACTTCCTAGTATATACGATATTCAAAAATAGCGGGGCCACCCCGCCCAATACCTAACTATCAGTCTCCTGATCACGCCGATAAGCAACGAGCTCAGCCTGCTCGTCTGGCGTCAAATTCCCTTTATTCAACAAGAACTTATAGCGTATCTTCGCGTCCGTTTCGCGCGCCTGCGTAGCCAAGGTCGTCATAATGTCGCGTAACACGCCCCCCTGATCGGGGAGCAAGGACGGATACTCCCACATGACAAGCCGCGCCAGCACCGCCTGATGCTCGGTACCGGCGAAACGCTCGACGATGGCACCAGTCGTAAGCCCCGGCGTCTCTCGTAAAAGATCCACCAAAGCCGTCAACACCTCCATCCCCGGCCGGTTCGTCGGCGGCAGTAAACCCACCTCCTTAATGAGGGCGGGATACTGCAAAAGCAAGGCCACGGCCTGACGAACGAGCGACCCACCACGGACCTGGGATGCCTGTCGAACCGGTTTTGGCGCCTCCTTCCGGGCTGGCACCAGATCTTCCGCCTGCGCGGTCTTCAATGCTGAAAGCTCGCCCAACCTCGCGATCATGAGCTCATAGAGCGCGCCTTTCGCCAGTTTCGACAACAATGGCTTGGCAAGTTCAACCAGCCGCGCACGGCCATCCAGACGCCCGAGGTCCGCACGGGCGGCCAAGGTCTCGAAAAAGAACTCTGGCAACTCCATGGCGGACCGTAGCCGGTCACCGAATCCGGTTGCCCCCTCGCTACGAATCAGCGTGTCCGGGTCTTCGCCCTCGGGCAGGAATAAAAAACTAACCTGCCGCCCGTCGCGTAAAACCGAAAGCGCTTGCTCAAGGGCCCGCCATGCAGCCTCGCGACCGGCCCGATCGCCGTCAAAGCAAAACACGATCTCGGGCGCGAACCGAAACAACCGCTCCAAATGCTCACGCGTCGTGGCCGTCCCAAGCGTCGCTACAACGTTGGGAACCCCCAATTGAGAGAGGGCGATAACATCCATATAGCCTTCCACAACCAGAACGCGTTGAGTTTTCTCAATCGCGGCCAATGCTTGGGGCAAACCGTAGAGCTCATGCCCCTTATGGAAGAGCGGCGTCTCCGGCGAATTCATATACTTGGGCTCGCCCTGATCGAGCACCCGGCCCCCAAAACCAATGACGCGCTTGTGGGCATCGATGATCGGAAACATCACCCGATCCCGGAACCGGTCGTAGTAACCACTCCCGTTGTCTCGGGCGACAACGAGACCGGCGCGCTCTAAGAGCTGCGGCTCATACTCCTTGCCGAGTGCGACCAATAAACCATCCCAACTTGCCGGGGCATAGCCCAGCTGAAACGTCTTCGCGACCACCCCTGTAATCCCGCGGCCTTTTAGGTAAGTATGGACTCGCTCCGCCATGGGGTGGCGCCGCAACGCCTCTTGAAAATAACTCGCGGCCGCCGCCAAAACCGGCTTCAGGTCGGGGCCTGCCGGTGCCATCTTGCGGCCTTCTTCCGGCATTTCGAGGCCCGCGCGGTGAGCAAGGTCCGTCACTGCCTCGACGAAGCTAAGCCGCTCATATTCCATCAAAAAACCGATCGCCGACCCGTGCACGCCGCAACCGAAACAGTGATAGAACTGCTTATCGCCGCTTACGGTAAATGAGGGGGTGCGTTCTTCGTGGAAAGGGCAGCAGGCCTTATAGTCCTTACCCGCCTTGCGCAAAGGTACACGCGCGCCTACAAGTTCGATGATGTCCGTGCGTGCCAGTACCGCATCGATAAAGGGCGAAGGTATCTTGCCTGCCACACTGCCCCCTAGCCGCTGGAACCTGGAAGGCTCACGCCTCTTTTTAAGTCAACCGCTCCTTAATGCGCGCACTGACCTGCGCCATATCGGCCCGACCCTGCAGCTGCGGCTTCAGTTGAGCGACCACCTTACCCATGTCCTTGATAGAGCTCGCCTTGGTATCCGCCAAGGCCGCCGATATCAGCGCCTCCAGCTCCTCGGGGGGCATCGGCTCAGGGAGATAGGCCGTAAAGACCGCGAGCGAGGCCCGCTCCTTGGCGAGAAGATCCGTACGTCCTGCCGCCTCAAACTGGTCAATCGACTCCTGACCCTGGCGCATAAGCCTTTCGATCACGGCCAGCACCGCGGCGTCATCCAAGGTCACGCGCTCGTCGACCTCGCGGCGCTGGATGGCTGCCCTCAGCATGCGGATCGTCTCGAGTCGCGCCGTGTCTCGGACGCGCATCGCTGCCTTCATGTCCTCGGCGATCCGTTCCCTAAGACCCATGAGCCTTAAAAGGGCCGGTTGGTGCGCAACGCTACGCGGGCGATTTTCTTCAATTCGCGCTTGCGGGCTGCTGCCGCCTTACGTTTGCGAACCGCCGTCGGCTTTTCATAAAACTCACGACGCCGTACCTCAGCAAACACCCCCGCTTTCTCACAGGACCTGCGAAAACGACGAAGCGCGACCTCAAAAGGTTCATGCTCCTTGACCCGCACAGATGGCATAGACGCGATACACCTCGCTAAAAATTGAACTCATGGATTGTAGTAGACCGCGGATTCTAGCGCGCAACAAAGCGTTTGTACACCGAAACCTTGCGCTGCCTTAAGGGAAGTCCCGGACTAACATCCACTCCGTTTACTAGGGTTTGGCCCCACCGCCGCTTATAAGGATGCGCCGAAGGCGCGAACAAGGGCCCCAGAGGGACATTTTGCCACGTCGGCCCCACCATATAGGGTAAAATGCCCGTCCGGGACCCTACCGGCCTTGGTCCCCGGCCCTTTAGGACATTAGACTCAAGGCAAATTCGCCCCGGTGAAGGATCTGGCGTGCTCATTCTTGGTATAGAGACCTCGTGCGACGATACGGGCGTCGCGCTCTACGACCGCGACCAGGGGCTGCGCGCGCACGCGCTTTACAGTCAACTCGGGCACGCGGCCTTTGGCGGGGTAGTCCCCGAACTCGCCTCGCGCGACCACATCCAAAAGCTGCTCCCGCTGATCGATGCGCTGCTCCATGATGCCCAGGTGGCACTTCCCGACTTAAGCGGCATCGCCTATACCGCAGGGCCTGGTCTCGCTGGCGCGCTCTTAGTCGGTGCCGCGCTCGCGCGGTCTTTGGCCTTCGGGCTTGCCATTCCGGCAATCGGCATACACCACTTAGAAGGCCACCTCTTGGCGCCACAGTTAGAGACCGACGCGCCGGAATTCCCGTTTCTCGCCCTCTTGGTCTCGGGCGGCCACACCCTGTTGGCCGACGTGAGCGCCCTGGGTCGCTATACGATCCTAGGCGAATCCCGCGATGACGCCGCAGGCGAGGCCTTTGACAAGAGCGCCAAGGTGTTGGGTCTTGGCTACCCGGGAGGACCTGCCATTAGTGCTGCGGCCGAACACGGCTCGGACGTCGGTATCGCCCTACCCCGTCCGCTCACCGACCGGCCCGGCCTCGAATTTAGCTTTAGCGGCCTCAAAACGGCGCTTCTCCATGCCGCCTCGGCGCAACCCCTCGACTCTTCGCGCCAAGCCAATCTCGCCTGTGCCCTGCAAGAGGCGATTGTCGATACGCTCGCCATCAAATGCCGCCGTGCGCTCCTCGTTACGGGTCATAAGCGGCTGGTCATCGCTGGCGGTGTGGGCGCGAACCAGCGCCTCCGTAGCCGTCTTGCGCAGGAGACGCAGGAGCTTGGGGTCGCGCTCTATTACCCCCGACCGGCCTTTTGTACCGACAATGGCGCGATGATCGCCTATGCCGGCTGCCTGCGGCTTGCGGCGGGACAGACCGATTCTGGTGAGTTCGGGGTCCGGGCCCGTTGGCCGCTTAGCGAGCTTAGTCCGCCTTAGCGCCGATCTTGGTCTCCCGGCCGGCCAGCAGGTTTTGGATATTGCTCCGGTGACGCCACAAAAGCAGCAGGCTCATAGCGCCGGTACTGAGGAAAAAGAGCCATTTATTAGCGGGTATGGTGACTAGCATGAGAAAGGGGGCAGCCACGGCGGCCGTCAAGGCCGCGAGCGAGGAGTAGCGAAACAGGAGGGCGACAAAAATCCAGATCCCCAAAAGCCCGCCGCCGACCAGCGGATTCACCGCCGTCAGGGCACCGAATGCCGTTGCCACGCCCTTGCCGCCACGGAACCGAAAAAACACCGGAAACACATGTCCGAGCAGCGCCGCAAAGGCCACCAGGGCGATAATCCAGGGGGGCGCGTTCAGCGACTTGGCCACCACCACCGGCAAAAATCCTTTGAGGACATCGCCTGTTAGGGTGATAATGGCGGCCTTCTTGCCACCAATGCGCAGCACGTTGGTCGCCCCCGGGTTGCCCGAGCCCGCCTTGCGAGGATCTGGCAGCCCCAGTATGCGGCTTGTCACAATAGCGGTGGAGATCGAGCCCAAGAGATAGCTGAGTCCCGATAAAACACAGGCCAATATCAAGATATGCGTAGCGGCGTTCCCCCAGGTAGCATGGATGTTCTGTATTTACACGATCTGAAGACGGATTGCATTATCGGCATCTGGGGCTGGGAACGCCAGACTCGGCAAACTATCGTGCTGAGTTTGGATATGGGCGTCGATATTCGCAAAGCCGCGGCCCATGACGACATCCAATATGCCGTCAACTACAAGGCCATCGCCAAACGCGTGACCGGGTTTGTGAGCACGTCCGAGTTTGCCTTGGTGGAGACCCTGGCCGAAGAGGTAGCTCAGCTGGTCTTGAGGGAATTCCCCATCACGTGGCTGCGCCTGCGGGTCAACAAACACGGTGCCATCCGGGGCGCGGGCGAGGTCGGGCTCATCATCGAGCGCACGCCCAATAGCCAAGACCCGGCCGCTAAGGCGATCAGCCCGAAGCGGGCCCGGACGCCAAAACTCGCAGCCACTTAATCTAAGAGCGCGCTTAGAGTACGACCGAGCGGCCACCGTCGACGGCCAACACATGGCCGGTGATGTAGGGGGCGTCCAGGAGCAAAAAGGTCACGGCGCCGGCAATATCCTCAGGGGTCCCGGTCTGGCCTCGAGGAATGCGGGCCAGCACCTCCTGTTTCTCGCCGTCGCTCACCCCGACCTCCGGCCACAAAATGGCCCCGGGGGCCACGGCGTTGACGCGCACATCGGGGGCCAGCTCGCGGGCTAGGGATTTAGTCAGCATCACGAGACCTGCCTTGGCGATACTGTAAATCGGGTAGCCTTTGAGGGGGCGTTCGGCATGGATATCGACGATGTTGACGATCGCGCCATGGGCCGAGGCAAGGTGGGGCGCGGCCTGCTGACTCAAGAAAAACGGCGCGCGCAAATTGGTGCCGATCAAGTCCACCCAATCCTGCTCGGAGGCCGAGCCTATCGGCGTCTCGTAGAAGCTCGAGGCGTTGTTCACCAGCATATCGAGGCGCCCGAAGCTTTGAATGGCGCGATCGACCAGCAAAGCTGGCGCGTCTTGCGCCAGGATATCCGCCTGGACCAAGGCCACGGTATGGGGACGTACCGTCTCAAGCTCGGCCTTTAGGCGTTCGGCGTCCTCGACAGACGAGCGATAATGGAGAACAAGCGAGAGCCCGCGCTCGTGCAAATGGCGCGCGACCACCGCGCCGAGCCGACACGCGCCCCCAGTGAGAAGTACGACCCGCTCACGCACCTGCATCCAAATCTCCTCTGTGCCAAAATAGCGACGATAACCTCTGGTCTCTACTCATGCCAAGCCTTGACCCCCCATCCTGGGCCGACCTCACGCCCGCAGAAACCGCGATCCTGGCCGAGAATCTGGGCGCGCTCGAAACGATGCTCACCCAAAACGGCTCGTTGTCCTTTACCGATTATATGGAATGGGCGCTCTACAGCCCCACCCAGGGATATTACACGCACCGCGAGGTCTTTGGCGCGCAGGGGGACTACGTCACAGCACCCCTACTCTCCCCGCTCTTTGGGGACTGCCTCGCCCGTCAATGTGCCGCGATCCTCGCGCCCCTCGGCGGCTCGATCATGGAGATTGGCGCCGGTAACGGTCGTCTGGCCGTCGATATCCTGAAATCCCTCGGTGCCCGACAGACGCTCCCGGATCGCTATTGGCTAATCGAGCGCAGCCCGCTCTTGCGCGGCCGGGCGCAAGCCCTCATCGCCGCCGAAATCCCGCAATGGGCGGACCGTGTTCGCATCGTGGAAAACTGGCCAGATGAACAGGCCGCAGTGATCCTCGCAAACGAGTTGATCGATGCCCTACCGGCTTCCCGTTTTCGGATGCGTGCGGGGCTTGCGAGACCGCTATCCATCACCTATGACGGCGAGCGGCTGGGTCTCGTGGAAGGGCCGCCCGACCCCAACCTCAGCGCGTATCTGCAAGATCTGGCGCTCCCTGATGGCTACGAGTCCGAGACCATACCGGCAGCCCACGGCTTTCTCAAGGAGGCCTCGGACCATCTGACGCAGGGGATCATCCTTCTGGTCGACTACGGCTTTCCGCAGCGTGAGTTCTATCACCCCGAGCGCTCCCAGGGGACCTTGATGTGTCATTTTCGGCAACGAGCCCACCCCGATCCGTTGGTTCTGCCGGGACTGCAAGACATCACCTGCCACGTTGATTTCACAGCGCTCGCCGAATCGGGCCATACGCATGGCTTGGCCTTGGCGGGCTATACGAGCCAAGCGGCATTTTTGTTGTCGTTGGGATTGGGGGACGGGCTAGCCATCGACGGGCAGGACGCCATTCGCGCCCGCCAAGCGATCAAGCGTCTCACCCTTCCTCACGAAATGGGGGAGTTGTTCAAGGTCATCGCTTGGAGCCGCGACCTCCCTTTTGCGCTGGAGGGCTTTCGGCTACTCGACCGGCGTCGCGCACTCGAGGCATGATTGAGGACCGCGTGCGAAAACTGGTCAGCCAGGGCCCGGGGGCAACGAGGGAAATGCCGGCCTCGCGCAATCCGACCATTGTCGCCACCATTCCCGCGTGAAGGTCCCCACTCCATCCGGCCTTCAAGCTCCTCTCAAATTTGCAGTCGGTACGACAGGCGCGCCGCCTGGGTGTCGGGACCATTGGCTTGCCACAGCAACGGCGGCATATGCCGCCATATAATATACAATGATCCACATGCAACTGTGTGGCAGGTGGGGCCATGCAGCCGCTTCAGCCCGCAAAAACGACAGAAAGCGATGTACTCGCTGAGGCCGTGCTGAACGCTGGTAGGGAGCCTGGGCTGGCGCAGGCCGATGTTGGCAAAATCATCGGCCGCGATCGCGGATCGATCCGTCGCAATGGTATCAACCCAATGGAGAAGAGCGGTGAGATGGCCGCCATGCTCGTACGGATATACGGTAGCCTGTACGCCTTGTTTGGCGATGACCAAAAGACACTGCGATATTGGCTCAATACAGAAAACCTGCACACGCGCGGCATTCCGCGTCAGCAATTGTTTTCTGTCAATGGCTTGGTGACCGTGCTCCATTATCTCGATGTCATGCGCGGGAAAATCTAAACGCATGGAGACTATCGACCGCCTGATAGCAGACGTTGAGAGCACACATGCATGGTCGCCCCTGCTCGCCAAACTGAGTCGCTCCTTGTCACTTAACCGCACTCATGGCGTCTGGGACACCCCAGGGCATGGCGCTTACGGTCCAGCCTCATTGCCATCACGTCATGACTACCTGACGCAATCGTGGAAGTTTGCCTTCTATGAGCTATCCCTTAGGCGCTCTTGCGCAAACGCATATAGATCTGCGGCAAGCGAGCCGGGAGATCATCTAGGGTATCGATAACCAGAAAGTGCCCGCGCCCGAAAATACGCTCTAGGTAAGGGGCACCGGTGGCATCGAGCGTAATGCAAAACGCATGAATCCCTTGGTCCGTGGCCTCTTTGACCGCAAGGCGCGTGTCCTCATGCAGATAGCGCGAATCGCCACCGTCGTCATAATCCGCAGGGCGTCCATCGGACAGGATCAACAACAGGCGCCGGGCGCCGCCCGCCCCCTGGAACTGCACGCAGGCATGGCGAATAGCCGCTCCCATGCGGGTCGCAAGCCGCCCCGAAAGACCTCCCAATATCGCCTGGGTCTCGGCGGTAAAGCGTTGCGAAAAATCCTTTATGGGGTAGTAGCTCACGGCATCGCGATACTTGGAGGCGAAGCCCGCGATCGAATAAGGGTCGCCGACCTCCTCCAGGCTTAGCGCGAACATCAGCAGCGCCGCCTTCAGCCGGTCGACTACGCGCCCCTCGCCATCAGCCGCCTGCTGCATAATCGATGTCGAAAGGTCCGCCAACAAAAGAACGCTCGTATCGCGCACGCTCGGGCGCCGCTGTCGATAGATCGCCGGTGTCGAGTACGACCCGGTATGGCGATCGACGATGTGCTCGACCGTAGCATCTAGGTCGAGCTCTTCACCCTCGTTTTGGCGCCGCTTGGGGCTTGGACGATGGGGCTTTTCGGACTGGATGGCGCGTCGCAAGCGCCGTAACACCGGGGCGTACTGCGTCAAAAGGCCGGTCGCGCACGCGGCATCGCGCTCGACCAAAGATCGCTCCAGGATCCGCGTCCAATCGCGGCGATAGGCCTTTTCTCGATAATCCCATTCGGGATAGGGGATACCCTCACCCGGCGGGCGCAAACGACGCCGCTGGGGGCTCCAACCCCCGGGCTGGGGTCGCCCCACCCCCACGCGCCCACCTGAGCCCGCGGTGTCCTCCGGTGGGATCTCCATGTCTGGGTCATGCCCGGTCGCAAGCGGTGCCGGCTTCTTCTCCCGACCATCGCCGGCCGGGGCCCCAGTTCCCTCTTCGGGCTCTAGGGCCTCGCCTGGACCGGGTGCGCGCGGGTACACGGGGCGCTGGCTATTGGGAGACCGCGCTGGGAGATAACCGGCTGCCCGTTCGTCAAGCGCAAGTGACGGTAGATCCGTGTCTTGATACCACGCCTGCGCGCACCGCCAGGACACCAAAAGATCGGCATCGGGCGCGAGCAATGCCGGCCAATGGCCGCCGATCTCGGCGCTGCCCACGATCATCTGTAAACTGCTGATCGCGACGTCGTAATAGCGCCCGGCAGGGCCTGGGGGGCGGGCGCTTGCTAGTGCCAAAAGCCGTGGGACATGGTTGGGCACAAGGCTCTGAATGCGCGCATCGATCCGAAAGTCTTCGCAGAGATCGAACAACATCTGAAACCGCGCCAGGTCATCGCCATAAGCGGCAAAGAGCGGGCGCCACGTGATCCGTTGATCATCGTCCAGCGGCGGATGCGCAAGACCCACCGCCGCGAAAAGGCGGGTCAACATCCCGCCATCATAAGTCCCAAACCGCAGATGGCCGACGTGATGCAGAAACGCCGCGAGCGCCTCCTCGCGATCGGGGAACGCGGCCGGCACGAACAGCGCCCGCCCATCGGTCTCCACGAACGGCCGCTCGCCTATGCGCAAGCCCGCACCCACAAGAGGCGGCGTAAGGCCGAGCGTCGCCCGCGTAAAAAGCGTCAGAAACCGCTCATGGTCGCTCGTCCGAAAACCCGCGAGACCCGCGAGTAACGCCTCGTCGCTCTCGGCCCCCTCCAGACGAAAAAAGGACTCGCCGCGCAGGCGGCCGGATTTCAGGATATCGGTACCGCGTTTGAGCCACGGCAAGACCGCCTGCGGCCCCAATAAGGCCCGTACCTTGATGGCGCCGGGAAGCGCAAGCCCTGGGGGCAGACCGCGCGTGGCCGACAAATCCGAAAGTGGCCCCATCAGTTCATAGGCACCGGCAAAACCTCGCCCATCGCTCAACTCCGCGACCGGCGTAGTAAAGAGGATGTCGCCGCTTTCCCGGTGCTCGCGACCCCAGCTAAGCCCGATCTCGCCCCAACGCCGCGCATCCTCGACCCCGAACTCATGAACGGCTGCGGGGAAATTGGCGAGATAACCGGTTAGAGCCTTCCATGAGCCCCGAATGGATAGGAACCCTCGCGCCTGCTCCGTCCAGGCCTCGACCCCGTGAGTGATCTGCGCGAGCTCGGCGCTAGCGCGGAAAAAGGCCTTGCCAGCGTCGCGGTCATGAAAGAAAAGGTCGCGGCCGGTTTGCGCCCAACGCGCCGTGACCTCAGGCCCGAAACTCTCGATGGCGGGAAGCGCCGCATTTAAGTCCCGATGCGCGACGAAACTCGACTCGTTTAACTCGTTTAGGATGAGCGCGAGCTGTAACTCGGGGTCTTGCGTCATACGGGCCCAAGATGGGCCGTCACGATCTCGCGGAGCGCTTCGGCCAGCTCGATGTCGTCTGTAAGCGGGCTCACGAGCGCCGCCTCGCCCGCCTGAAGAGGGCTCAACCCCGCCGCGATCAAGGCCGCCGTATACACGAGCGAGCGCGTCGAACTCGCCTCGTCTAGGCCGTGGTCTTTCAGGGCCCGGGCCTGGCCCGCGATCGCGACTAGGCGCGCCGCCAGATCGGCGCTGACGCCTTCGACCTCGTTTTGCACAATGCGCGCCTCGATCTCAGGGATCGGGTAGTGGAAGGTGATCGCCACGAAGCGCTGCTTAGTTGAGGGCTTTAGGTCCTTCAATACCGTTTGGTAGCCCGGATTGTAGGAGATGACGAGCAGAAAGTCCTCGTGCGCCTCAATCTCCACTCCGCGCTTTTCGATCGGCAGGCGCCGTCTATGATCGGTCAGCGGATGGATAATGACCGTAGAGTCCGTGCGAGCCTCGACGATCTCGTCTAGATAACAAATGGCCCCGACCTTCACCGCCCGGGTAAGCGGCCCATCCTGCCATACGGTCGACTCCCCCTCGAGCAGGAAGCGTCCGACCAAGTCGGCGCTAGTCAGGTCTTCGTGACACGACACCGAGACCAGCGGGCGATGCAAGCGATGCGCCATGTATTCGAGAAAGCGTGTCTTCCCACAGCCCGTGGGGCCTTTTAACATAACCGGTAGGCGTCGGCGCCAGGCGGCCTCGAAGATCGCGACTTCCGCACCCTGTGGCTCGTAGTAAGGGGCCGTCTGGGTGTCCGGGTGCTGAACGATGTCTCGCTCGACCCCCCGCAACCTGTCAATCAAACTGCGCATAATGCCCCCCGCTCAAAAACCAGACCATGATGGCATCGACGACACGGGAAAGCCACGCCCTAAATGGACGTCTTTAGGGCCGCGATCGCGTCCAGGCGCGCGGCATGGAGACGCTCTTGAATATCGGCGCCGGCTAGGCCCGCTTGCGCAAACGTGCGCCCCGACACCTGTGCGGCCGCAGCGCGCGCCTGGCGCCACCAATCGGCCTGTGGATAAGGGGCATCCTCCTGGCCTAGCCGACCACGGGCATCGGCCATGCAGGCCCCCAAGAGTTCCTCGAACCGCTCGGGTCGACGAAAGGCGTCCGCCGCCTCCAGGAGTCGCAATATCGTTATCGGCCTCAGCGTGAAGACCTTATGGACCTCTAAGTGGTAGCGAGCGGCGAGCCGCGCCAGGAGGCGATACTCAGTCGGCGCCCGCAGCCGGGCACAAAGCGCCTCCACGGGGGCTACACCGCGCACCTCATGGCCCCGATGAGACGGCCATTCGCTTGGTGGCGTGAGCCCCTTGCCCAAGTCATGCAGGAGTACCGCAAACCGGGACCGGGCGGACAACTTGAGCGCGCTGGCGGCGCGCAAGGTGAGTAGCACATGCGCCCCGGTATCAATCTCGGGGTGATGGCGAGGCGGCTGGGGAACCCCAAAAAGGGCGTCGATCTCGGGAAACTGGGCCTGCAGGGCACCGCAATCGCGCAATACTTGAACGAAAAGCCAGGGGTAGGGTTCCGCCAAGGCGCGGTCGAGCTCCGCGAACACCCGCTCCGGAACCAAGGCCGCGACCTCCCCGGCGGCGACCATGTCGCGCATGAGGGCCTGCGTCTCGTCGGCGACCGTAAACCCGAACCGAGCCGCGAACCGCGCGACCCTCAAAACGCGCACCGGATCCTCGGCAAACGCCGTACTCACATGGCGCAACACTCGGGCATTGAGGTCGCGGAGCCCCCCGTACGGGTCAATCAGTCCGCCCGCCTCGGAACGGGCCATCGCATTGATGGTCAGATCGCGGCGCTGCAGGTCCTCGACTAAGGTCACGCTAGGATCGGCGTGCACCACGAACCCACGGTAGCCGGGAGCGGTCTTGCGCTCCGTGCGCGCCAGCGCGTATTCACAATGCGTTTCCGGGTGCAGAAAAACTGGGAAGTCCGCGCCCACGCGCCGAAAGCCGCGCGCCTCCATCTCCTCCGGAGTCGTGCCGACGACGACATAATCGCGATCGGCAATCGGTCTGCCGAGCAATTCGTCCCGGACTGCGCCGCCTACGAGATAGGTCTCCATATGCCTCGTGAGGTTCTCTGTCATGAGCGCCATTGTACCGGCTTCATGCTGATCCTGCTCACTGCCCCCGGACTGGGGGCGGCCGGCCACCTACACCTCACAAAAAAGACCCCTAACCCGCCGATAAGCTGACCGTCGAGCGCACAGCTCTCGACCAAAGATTTCCGCGAACCGGCATGGGAATTTTGGTGGGGACAAACGACCCGCCCATTCATGGCGCGGCTCTTCGTTGTCGCTCAGCATCCAGTGCCTAGTTCCTTTCCCAAAATCGATGCATATTTCGGAGACGCTTTCGCCGACCGGCTTCGCGTCTCCTGGGTTTCGGGGCGCCAACCAACCCACCCGCATCTGAATGCGGGCCCGAGCGCGCACGTCGTGTGGCCTTGCAAGAGAGCGCTCGAATGTCGCGCTTCTGACCCTGTCATTTTTTACACCGGGACCCCCTCACTCCCGGATGATCCGTTTCCTGGAGCCGGAGATGCGCATCGCCGCGCCTGACCAAGTCGTGAAGCGAATGAGGGCCATCCCAGATCGGTTTGCTGCCACGCAAAAAGGCATCGTAGGCCCGGCCCTCGCGGCCGTCTACGACCACAAACCATTGATGACCGCGCTCGACCTCATAGGCTATATGGTTCCTATCCGGACTGACCGCCCAAGTGCTCGCGATGAAGCCGTTGGCCATTGGCTTCAGCGGTGTTTCTGTGGCCTCCAGACGGAAGTGGTCAGCCGATGATTGCGCCCATGCGGCACCCTGACCGCCTAATATGGCTCCTGCCAGGGCCGCTATGATGATCAATCTCTTGTTCATACCCTTAAACCCCCACATGCTTTGCGAGAATACCGGAATCCGACGATCAACCAGCCGATCCGTCAGCGACCCATCTCCTGTTTTCTGTTCATCACGTGTGCGACAAATTCCTCTTTCGATTTTCTATAGAGCGTGTTTATTTCGTCGCTGTAGCCGCTGACGGCCCACGGTGCCCTTTTGGCGGCAAGTGCCAGCCATTCATCCACTCTTTTCCGTCTTCCTTCAATGGCAACGGCCCCATCGCTGAACGTGAGATCTGCCGTATAGCCCTTTCCGGTCGGGATAAAATTGATGCTGCGCTTGGTCACCCTTTTATAGGCCCAGACCAGATTCTCCATCCGAAACAGGTCGAAGCTAAACAGTTTGAGCTTCACCACATAATCTGGCGTCAGGATCCAGCCCCGGCTTTTGGCCGTCACGGCCGATCCCAGCTCCCGCTCCACATTCGCTGAAGTCAGCGCCAAGTCGCCCCACGCCCTAGCCCGCGTCACGGCAGGGTGTTCCACGCGGCCGGTCAACCGCCGCCACGAACGCCAGGCAAAGAAGCCAAAGACCGTCTCCGCCAACAGCGCCCAAAAGATCGCCACAAACCCCGACTCGCGGTAATCCGTCTCCAGCAAGAGCGGATAGACCGCGTTCTCCAGCGCCGGATCCGTCCCTTTGGGGAAGAGCTGCATCGTCAGGTCGTAGGGCATCGGCCCCAGTGAGCCAGTCATTGTGGTCGTCGCGACCTTTGGACTCTTCACAATCAGAATACGGTTGCCCACCCGCAGCGCATAGTAGCCCGCAGACACATGGGAAATGAGCTCATCATAGGTGGTGACCTCGGTGACACCGGTGTTCACCACCTTATCGCCAGTTACCGTGACGAACGGCGTGGTAATCGGCTGATAACTGTTGGATGCCCTCGCCGCCGCCTCCAGTCCTGGCGTGCCGATCCGCACCGGATCGTGGAAAAACGCCTTCCAATAAGGGCCGTTCAGCGCAAGGAGCATCGCCACGATGCCCGTTACCAACAGGAATAACACGATCTGGCCCATCGACCTTTTTCGCGCAGCGCGCTCAATCCACGTGGTCATGACGAACACCTCAAGCGACAGACGGAAGGAACTGTGTATAAGTGGCCGCGCTGCCTACGTGAACCACGATTAGGCGCGGGCTCAAGCGCCCGGACAATAAACCAGGCGGCCACTGGATCGTCTTCCAGACGTCGTATGGAGATCACGACAGAACGCCTCGCCCCATCACCGAATACCCCTTGACCGCGATCCCTTGGCGCCCACAGCAATATCGGCGTGAATGGGCGCGCCGGGCAGCGCGCCATCCCCAGACTGGTTACCAAGGAAATCTCGATCGATGGCCTGATCGGTAACGCCCCAAAAGAGGCTGTGTTGGCAAGACCAAACACAGCAAGGCCGCCAGACGCATGGCGGCGGACCGTCACGGTCTTCCGGTCACCGCCGGCATTATCAGTGCTTCGCCACATGGTGTGCCACCGCTGGCGAGGCCTTGGGCGCGAGGCCACTGACAAGGTGCCGACGGTCCTCATTTTGGTGACTCGAGGGACTTACGCATGACAAACTCGCCCCATTATTAGCTGCTCTGCGCCAACCAGATAGTCGCCGTTGCCGGCGCGCCCGACGGGGAATCGGCCGCCCGCGCCCCCTGACACGACAAGCTACCCTGCTCATAGGGCAGTCAACCAAAATAGGTGCTGCCGTAATAGAACGTTATTGCTGTTTACGTAAATTTATCGTGGCCGACCGGCCAATGCCGCCGCGTACCTGGGAGGAAGCGGCCAACCCATTCGTCCTGATCTTCAGCGAACCGGTTACCGTGACTTTTTGGCTTTGCCGGCATGGGCCTCATCATAGGCAAGGCTTTTCGCCAAGTTATCCTTCAGTTTTGGATTGATGTGGATGGCCTTACGATAGGCCGTAGCGGCTTTGGCATAGGACTTCTCGTAACCGTAGATATACCCGATATAGACATAGCCGAGGGCCGAAGTGGTCGATTTTTCGCGGCTTACAAACACCTTAAAGTCGCGCAGCGCGTGATCAGCATTATTTTCATGCAGATAAGCGATGCCCCTGTAATAGTAGTCATCTGCGCTCGGGGCCAGCCTGATCGCCGAATCATAGTCTCGAATCGCTTTCTTGAAATCCGGCTTAGGGCCCATGGCGTACCCTTGGCCGCGAGCCGCCAGAATACTCGGAAGCAGGTTTCTCATACTTGATCCTGACGGACTGCGGAGCATCTGAATGGCTTTCGTGCATTTGGCCACCCGCTCATCCGCCGTTCTCTCGAATAAGCAGGTTCTGACCGCAGAGTCGACAGCTATCGCCGCCATCGCCTTAGCAAGCTTCTGCTTCTCCGCGATCGTCTGTTGGCTCTCGCTTTTTGCTGTACCAGCCGTAGCGTTCGGAGGTGCCGCATGCGCGTCCATGGTCAATGCTACGATACCTATAAAACCGATCAGAACCTTCGGCGCTAGCCTCATGTCACCCCCTCCCGACGAATGATCCACGACCGCCATCTTAAACTTCCCCGCCGGGGCGTGTACACAAAGAGATTTAGCCGCGATCCCGTTAGGTAAGATCGCTCGCAAAAGGCGCTGGTGCCGATGATGGTTTTCGTCTCGGCGGCCGAGGCTTTAGGGGTTAAGGCCCAATCGACGCGCTAGCTGCCTTTCAGGGGACTTAACTCGGCGGCTGCCTGGTCGGGGCCAGACCGAGCGTTCAGGGCCCGCAACGCCCGCGCTAGGCGGGCACGGTCGCGCACCGGGTGGATGATCAGGCGCTGCCCTTTGAGATATTTGCCGTCCATCGCGCCGACGGCGAGTTGCGCCTGGCGCTCGTTTGTGACCCATACGAAGGCGTAGCCGCGCGCATCTTGATCCTCGTCGCCTTGCGCGAGCCGCGCAAAAATGACCCGCCCAAGCCCTTTGAAGATCACGTCCAAGTCGGCCGTCGTCACGGTCTGGGACAGATTGCCTACATACAGATTCATAGCTCGCGACCCCCCAAAAGGCCGGCACAATTGCCGCTAGGCCTACAACTCTAGCAGAGCAGGGCGCCGCTGGCGGGACGGTCCGGTCCTTCCATCCGGTGTGTCCGACCGTGTATCAGCAGGCGCTATGGGGGCCTGCGACAAGACTCGGCAGGGTCGCCAAAAATGCCCGCGGGCTCACACCCAGGGCTGCAAAACCCGGGCTATCGGCGACACAAGGGGCGGCCTGTGAGCATGTGCCATTGATCAACCGTAAACGGCGCATAGGGCAGGTACTCGAAGAGCCGCGCGAGGCGGAGACTTGTGGCAGGCGATGACGGCCAGAGGGCAAGGCGGCGTCCGCGGGCGCGAGCGATGGCCCCCACGATTGCCCCGAGGCTCAAGACCTCAGGGCCACAGAGTTCATAGGTCTGGCCCACGGCATCCGCCTGCGTCAACGCCTGGGCGAGGCCGAAGGCCACATCGGCGACATAGGCGGGCGCCAAGAGACTCGTCGCCAGCGGCACCGGTAAGCCCGGCGGCGCAAAACGTAAAAGACCCGCAAAGCGGCACACAAAATGATCGCGCGGGCCATAAATGACGCTGGGCCGCAGAATAACGGCCTCGGCGACCTCGGCGCGCAACCCCACCCACCACCCGCCTTGCTCCGTAAGTAGGCGCTCGCGGACGCCGCGTGCGCCCCCAACGCACTCACATGCACGAGGCGCAGGCCACGCCCGAGACGGGCGATGCGCGCTGGCAACTGTTCATGGACGCGGTGGAAATCCCCGGGACGCGTCTCCTTTAAAATACCCACGAGGTTCACGACTGCCTTCGCGCCCGCCACGATCTCTTGCAAAAAATGGTCATCGTGGACATTCCCGGCCACCAGATCGAGCCTGGGAAGCACGAGCAGATCGCGATGCCGGTCCGGCCTGCGCGTTGCCACCCGCAGGCGGTAACCACGTCCATGGAGTGCCGCTATCAGTGCGCGGCCAAGAAACCCGCACCCTCCCGAAATGACAACGGGACCCCCAGGCCTAATTGCCATCCGTAGCCAACTCGACGGCCGGGGGAATGGGTGCCATGCGCGTCTTTAGAGCATTCTGGTGACCAGCCAGGAGATAGTCATAAATCGCGGTAAAGGCGAGCACGTTTTTCACGTAGCCGCGCGTCTGCCGATAAGGGATGGTATCGATCCAAATATCCGCGGGCAGCGGCCGCTTCACCGGCAACCAAGAACTAGCGGCGGTCGGGCCCGCATTATAGGCGGCGGTCGCAACCGGCTCCTGATCGCGTGCGCGCGCCAGAACATCGGCGAGATAGCGGGTGCCTACACCGATATTATTGGCAACATCATAGAATTCTCGATCCCCGGTAATAGGGAGACTGATCTCGCGCGCGGCGATAAACCCCGTCTGCGGCATAAGCTGCATAAGGCCCAAAGCGCCAACGCTAGATTGCGCATTGAAGATAAACGCGCTCTCTTGACGAATAATGCCATAGACCCATGCGGGATCAATGCTGTTTAGGTGCGCGTCGGCCTCAACCAAGGGCCGATAAAGAATCGGGAAGCGCAGATCCAAGGCATGCACGGCCTGCGTTCCGGCGATCGTAAGGACCGCGCAATCGCGCCATCCCCAACGGGAGGCAAGTAAGGCGGCCGCCTCCACGTCGCGTTGCGGCAAACGGCGGATGGCGTGGAACCAGAGCTCTCTGGCCTCTCTATATTGATGCAGCAAAAAGAGTTCGTGGGCCATCTGGATTTCCGGACGGTCGCCCACGGCATTCATCAGCATGGCGGGCTCAATCAGCGGCACGTTGGGAATGACATAGGGCAGACCTAACCGGTCGGCCGCTAGGAAGCCGTAGTAACCAAACTGGCTGGCGAGCGTCTTTAGCAGGGCCTGTGAGGCGCGCGGGTGGCCGGTCTTTGCCAACGCCCGGGCGCTCCAATATTGCCACTCCGGCTGCGTACGCCAAGCCGCTGGCATGGCATCGATGAACATGAGCACGTCGGTCCAGGCTCGCTCGCGCAACGCGACCCGCACTCGCCAACGACGCAGCTGGCCGGTCCCGTTCCCAGGCACGGCCGCCGATAACCACGGGAGGGCCTCGGGTAAATGATCCTGGGCGGCGATGAGTCCAAGACCCCGCAACACATAATTATTATCCTCGCCCAGGATGGGCTCCTGTTGGCGCAGGCGCTGCCAGACAGCCATCGCTAAGGTCGGGCTTCGGTAGCCCAAGGCGACAACCCCGGCGCGAACGATACGACGGGCGCGTCTCGTGATGAGCGGGTAGGTGAGATGCGCCAGGGCATAAGCCGGATTGGCCTGCATCGCAAGCCAGCGCTCGGCCCACAGCCGGTACTGGGGCGCCAAGGTCGGCGCGAGGCGCTTCACCAAGCGACCATTGCCGGCATGCATAGCCAATTTGACGCGTGCCCAAAGGAGCGCCGGCGTAGCACCCCCGGACTTCAACCACGGCGCCGTCACGGCCGTACAATTCTTTGGCAGGGACTGGCCGGTCAACCACAGGGCCTGCACAGAGGAGGCCACCTGACGCCCCACGTTCATTTGGGCGGTGAGATCATCACAGTAGAGCTCGGCGTTCTGGTTTAAGTCGCGGGTATAGAATCGAAGAAAAAGCCTATCGCGATGGCGGCTCGCCAAAAACTGCAACCACGCCCGCTTTAGCTTCGGCGTTACGGGCAGGTCGGGATAGCGCTTCACGAAGGCGGCGACCGCGTCCGGGCGGTCGCCGCGCATGTCATCCATCAAGAAATGGTAACGCAGATAAGGGCGCGCAATGTAACCACGCTCACTGTGATACAGTTCTTGGAAATGGCTGTAGTCGCCCTCTTGCAGCGCCGTGAGGGCCTGCTGGTAGCGTACGCGATCCAAACTCAAGGAAGCGGCATGGACAGCGCTTGAGAGGAGTAGAGCTAGGACAATAACCTGGGCAACGCGCAAGGGCCTGACGACGGTTGTTGTGTGCAGGTACTATACTTCAGGCGAATACGCCAAGCAAAGGACCGCTTATGTCATTCGATAGCGTCAACCCCGCAACCGACGAACGGATGGGCAGTTTCCCGGAAACGTCGCTTGCCGACCAGGAGGCGGCGCTAGCACACGCCGCCAAGGCGGCCGAGGCGTGGCGCAAGCAACCCCTAAAAGGACGCGCCGCCTTGTTAAGGCGAGTCGCAGAGATCTTGCGCCGTGACCCCGAGCGCTATGCGAGGCTCATCACAGCCGAGGTCGGAAAGCCGATAACCGAGGCCCGTGGCGAGATCGAGAAGTGCGCATGGGTTTGCGATTATTACGCCGAACACGGTGCGCGCCTGATGCGCGACGAGCAGATCGCCATCGAGGGGGCGCGTGCCAAAGTGGCCTTTCTGCCGCTTGGGACCATTCTTGCCATCATGCCCTGGAACTTCCCGTTTTGGCAGGTCTTCCGTTTTGCAACGGCGGCCCTGACTGCGGGCAATGCCGCGATCCTAAAGCACGCGGCCAATGTCCCACAATGCGCATTGGCCATAGCCGAGATCTTCCGCTTGGCCGAGGCCCCAGACGGCCTCTTTCAATGCCTCCTGATCCCCTCGTCGGCGGTAGCCCGCCTGATCACAGACCCGCGCATTCATGCCGTAAGCCTGACCGGGAGCGAAGCCGCCGGACGCGCGGTGGCGGCCATTGCCGGCCGGGCTTTGAAAAAGACGGTCTTGGAACTTGGCGGCTCGGACCCGTTCATTGTGTTGGCTGATGCCGACTTGGAGCGGGCGGCCGCCGCCGCAGTCACGTCACGTTATCAAAACGCCGGACAAAGCTGCATTGCCGCCAAGCGTTTTATTGTCGTCGAGGCCATCGCCGAGGACTTCTTGACCCTCGTACAGGCACGGCTCGCGGCCTTGAAATGCGGCGACCCCCGTGACGAGTCGGTCAAAATGGGCCCGCTGGCGCGCCACGATCTGCGGGTCGCACTACACGCGCAGGTCGCCGCGAGTATCGCCCAAGGGGCGGTGGCGCGCCTGGGCTGTGCGATTCCTGAGGGACCGGGGAATTATTACCCTCCTTCCCTTCTCGACCACGTGCGCCCGGGGATGCCGGCCTACTCCGAGGAACTCTTCGGCCCCGTTGCCACAGTCCTTAGGGTCCGCGACACCAAGGAGGCCATCAGCGTCGCCAACGATACCCGCTTCGGTTTGGGGGCAAGCCTCTGGACACGCGACCTGAAGCGTGGCGAGCGGCTCGGACGACGCATAGAGTCGGGATCGACCTTTGTCAACGCGTTCGTAAAAAGCGACCCGCGCGTGCCATTCGGGGGCATCAAGGCCTCCGGCTATGGACGCGAACTCGCCCGCTATGGGTTACGGGAATTCGTGAACATTAAGACTCTGTGGATTGCGCCTTAAGGGGGCGATGCGGAGGGAATTTCCTGACCTTGACGGCGGGCCCAAAAGATCAGGGCGATCCCCAACAAGATCATCGGGAAACTCAAGACCTGGCCCATATCAAACGGCCCCAACACGAATCCCAACTGGGGATCCGGGGCCCGCGCAAACTCGACTGTGAACCGGAAGATCCCATACCACAGCAGAAACATCCCCGACACCGCGCCCATCGCACGCGGCTTGCGTGAATAGAGAAAGAGGATCAGAAACAAGACCACCCCCTCTAGCGAGAACTCGTAGAGTTGCGACGGTTGACGCGGAAGCGGGCCCGCCCCCCGGAACACCATGCCCCACGGCAAAGTCGTCACGCGCCCCGGCAATTCCTGGTTGATGAAGTTACCGATACGGCCCGCCCCTAAACCAATGGGGACCCATGGGGCCAGAAAATCCGTCACCCTAAGCAGGGGTTTATGGGTCTTGCGAGCAAAGAAGGCGAGCGCAACAATCACACCGATAAGCCCGCCGTGGAACGACATGCCGCCATCCCAGACCTTGATCATATTGATCGGGTGCGCTGCGTAGTACTGGAGGTTATAAAACAGGATATAGCCGATGCGCCCCCCGAAGATGACGCCTAGGGCCCCGAAAAAGATGGCATCGGCCAGTTGCTCTTCAGTCCAGCCGGAGCCGGGCACATGCGCCCGGCGCGACCCAAGAAACCAAATGGCCCCAAAAGCAAAAACATACATAAGGCCGTACCAGTGGATGGCGAGCGGTCCGAGCTGGATGGCGATGGGGTCGATGTTGGGGGCATGGAGCATGGGGGGCATTATGAGGCAGTAGGCCTAGTCCTGTCACCGACCAATAAACGACCGCGCGACCACCACCTTCAAATAGGCAGTCTCGGGGATCGCCGGATGGATCGGGTGGTCCGGTCCTTGGCCGCCCTCCTCGACGATCTGGAGGCCGCGTCCCAGGCGGTTCGCAGCCTCCGCCACGAGCCGTGAGAGGGCATGGCGCTCGAGGTGATACGAGCAGGACGCGGATAAGAGGACGCCCTCGTCCGGCAATAACGCCAGAGCCGCCTGGTTCAGACGTTGGTAGGCGGCCAACCCGGCCTCATAGTCCTTACGTCGCTTGATCAGTGCGGGGGGGTCAAGAATCACCACATCGAAGCGCTGTCCGTCGTCGCGCAAATCCTTCAAAATGGCAAAGGCATCCCCGGCGAGCGTCGAGACGCGCTCGCCGACGCCATTTTGCGCGGCATTGGCGCGCGCATAGGCCAAGGCCCGTTCCGATGCATCGACCAAGGTCACGTGATCGGCGCCATGGGCCGCGGCCTGGATCCCAAAGCCGCCGACATAGGTAAAGAGGTCTAAAACGCGCGTCTTCGCCACATAAGGCAGGAGTCGAAGGCGATTGGGCCTTTGATCATAAAACCAACCGGTCTTCTGGCCTTCCAGGAGCGCGACCTGAAACCGGCAGCTTCCCTCGATTACCGTGACCTCGGGCGGGACCTCACCGAGCCCGGATTCCACATACGACGACAGGCCCTCCAAGGCGCGGATGCTGGTATCGTTGCGCAGCAAGATACCGGTTGGATGCAAGAGTTCGTCGAGTGCCTCGATGACCCAGGCCTTCAGCTTTTCCATGCCGGCGGTCGTGATCTGCACGACCAGGACATCCCCGTAGCGATCCACGATCAGGCCCGGCAGGCCATCGGCCTCGCCGAACACGAGGCGGTAAAAGGGGTGGCTATTGAACCGTTCGCGCCAAACGAGCGCGGTCCGGATGCGCCGCACGAGAAAATCGCGATCAACCACCGTCTGGGGGTCAGTACTCAACAGCCGCACGCTGATCAAGGAACGGGGGTTGACATAGCCCATGCCAAGGACTCGACCCGAGGCGCTCTCTACAGAGACGAGATCGCCCGGCGACAGGGCGGTAAGCGGCGTCGCCTCGCAGTCGATCTCGTTACTAAAAATCCACAGATGGCCCGCGCGCAACCTACGGTCCTCGCGAGGCTTGAGTCGGATCTTGGCTAAGGACATGCCGGGATTATATAGGAATGGCGCGTCTTGTGGGACGAATGAGTACAATAGCCGTTTGAGGGGGCCTATGGACGCGACAGAGCATCACACGACCGCAAACCGTCTGGCGAACGAGACCAGCCCGTATTTACTCCAGCATGCCCATAATCCGGTGGCCTGGCAGCCTTGGGACGATACCGCCTTACGAGCAGCCCGCGCCCAAGACAAACCCATTTTGCTCTCGATCGGTTACTCCGCATGCCACTGGTGTCACGTCATGGCCCACGAGTCTTTCGAGGATCCGATCGTGGCCAAGGTCATGAATGACCTCTACGTCTGTATCAAGGTCGATCGCGAGGAGCGTCCCGACCTCGACAAGATTTACCAGACGGCTCATAACGTCCTAACCCGGCGCGCGGGTGGTTGGCCGCTCACGATGTTCCTGGATGCCAACGATCTAGCGCCCTTTTTTGCCGGGACCTACTTCCCGAAAACCGAGCGTTCCGGGCGCGCGGCATTTACCAATATTTTGATCAACGTCGAACAGTATTATCGGAAACACCGAGCGGATCTGGCCGAACAGGCACCTCGCCTGCGCGCGGCCTTAGTCGAGCAAGACAGCGGCGCGGCCCATCCGGGCATCCTGGACAAGACGCCCTTGGCGCGCGCGGTCGATGAACTGAAGGGGCAATTCGACCCGATTGACGGCGGATTCGGCGGGGCACCCAAGTTCCCTCACCCCACGGGTATTCGCCGCCTACTGCTCACGTTCTCCGCAGGGCGTGATACCGAGGCCCTTGAGATGGCCGCAACAAGCCTGCGAGCGATGTGTGACCGCGGGCTCTATGACCATCTGGAGGGGGGATTTTTTCGCTATAGCGTCGATCGGCAATGGCATATCCCGCACTTTGAAAAGATGCTCTATGACAATGCCCAGCTCGTTGCCCTTTATGCCGAGGCCTTCGCGGCAACCCATGAGGACCGCTTTCGAGAGGCCGCGATCGCGAGTGCCGATTGGGTCATACGCGACATGCAGTCGCCTGATGGGGGCTACTACTCCACCCTCGACGCCGACAGCGAAGGTGAGGAAGGGAGTTTTTATTTATGGCAACGCCCCGAATTCAAGGCGTTACTGGACGCAGACGAGTATGCCGTTGCCGCCCCCTATTTCGGGATGCAGGAGACGCCCAATTTCGAGGGTCACGCCTACCACCTCATGATCACAAGCCCACTGCTTGCGATCAGCGAGCGCTTGGGCCTGCCGTTAGCTGAAGTCAAAAAACGGCTCGACACAGCGCGTACGAAGCTCACATCCGTGCGTGCTACCCGCACGCGGCCCGGGCGCGACGATAAGATTCTGACCGCCTGGAACGGTCTTATGATCAAGGCCATGGCCCGCGCCGGTCGGTTGCTCGACGTTCCGCGGTTCACCGAATCCGCGTGCGCGGCAAGTCGCGCGATTCAGAAAACTCTGTGGAATGGACAACGGCTGGCGGCCGTCACGAAGGACGGTCGGACAAGCCCGTACGGGTACTTAGATGACTATGCGTTCATGCTAGACGGCGTCCTAGAGCTTTTGATGACGCGGTGGCGTGATGAGGACTTGGCGTTTGCGCAGGCCTTGGCTTACCGCCTCACCCACGACTTCCAGGATAACGCGCGCGGCGGTTTCTACTTCACCCCTGAAGACCATGAAGCCCTGCTCTACCGTCCGAAGCCATTCGCCGATGATGCCCTGCCCTCCGGTAATGGGATCGCCGCAGCCACGCTCTTGCGCCTAAGTCACCTCGTGGGCGACCCAAGCCTCGAGGTGACAGCAGAGGCCGCCGTCCGCGCCGGTAGCGCCGATCTTGCCCGCTATCCCTCTCAATATGGCGCCTTGCTAGAGGCCCTGGAAGACACGCTGGACCCACCGACCATTATCATCCTAAGGGGCGAAGGCACGGCGCTGAAAAGCTGGCACGACCTCGCCCGCGCCGGATTCGCGCCCCGACGATCCGTGTTCGCCATCCCTAACGCCGCCTGCAACCTTCCGCCCGGCCTAGCGGCGCGCGCACCGCGCGACCTTGTTGTGGCTTATGCCTGCCACGGTCTGCAATGCGAAGCGCCCATAACAGACGAGCGCGCCTTTGCGGATTTGTTGAAACGCACGGCGGGCCCCTTTCACTTACCAACGGAGCGCACCCTATGATCATGAGCCTTGGCGACTTCATAACCCAGGCACGTAGCCGCATAAGCGAGACCACGGCCGACGAAGTCGGCCTTTTGCTTGAGAACCACGAAGCGGTTTTGCTAATCGACGTCCGCGAACCCGATGAGTACGCCAAAGGACACATCCCGGGCGCGCTGCTGGTTCCGCGCGGTATCCTAGAAGAGGCCGCCGACCCCAACAGCAAACGTCGTGTGCCGCCATTGTGCGCGGCTACCGATCAGGCAGTCGTCCTCTACTGCGAGTCTGGCGGGCGCAGCGCGCTCGCCGCAGAGGTGTTGCAGCAAATGGGCTTTACGCAAGTCCAGAGTCTGGCCGGTGGCTGCGTTCTGTGGGAGGCCGAGGGATTTCCGCTCATTGGTGGCGATTCCTAAACCTCCCCACGCCTAAAGACTTGAAGGCCGCATCTCAGACGCGCGATCCGCCGGCGTCGGGCCGGGCACCGGTCTGGATCGGGGCCCAGGGACTCTTGAGCGTGGGGATCAGGACCCCTTTCAGCCCAAACGATATCCGAAGGCCGCCGCAAAGCGCTCACGAAAACCCTCGGGGTCGATCTGATGGTTCTGGGTTCCGGCGTGCTCGATTTTGAGCGAACCCAGGAGTGCGGCGACCCGCCCGCTCGTCTCCCAATCCAGGCCTTCTGCCAAACCAAAAAGTAGACCAGCGCGATAGGCGTCCCCGCAGCCGGTTGGGTCGACAATACCTTGCGGCTTTACGGCCGGGATCTCGTGAATGCGGCCGTCGGCATGGATCTCCGAACCTTCCGCGCCCTTAGTAATGATGAAGGCGCGCGTTTTGTGGCTCAATTGACCGATCGTAAGACCCGTCCGAGAGGACAATAGTTTGGCCTCGTAATCGTTCACACACACGTAGTCCGCCTGATCGACAAACCGGACGAGCTCTTCGCCATTGAACATCGGCAGGCCCTGGCCCGGATCGAAGATAAAGGGGATCTGCGCCTCGGCGAACTGGCGCGCATGATCTATCATCCCCTCGCGCCCATCGGGCGACACGATACCGAGCGTGACTCCTTTGGCCTCGGCTACCTGATTGCGGTGAGACTCCGACATCGCACCCGGATGGAAGGCCGTGATCTGGTTATCGTCGATATCGGTCGTAATGAAGGCCTGTGCCGTATAGGTGCCGGGGACCGCGACCACATGGGCGCGGGTGATCGCGTGGCTATCCATCCATTGCGCGTAGGGCGAAAAGTCTTCGCCGACCGTCCCCATGGGCAGCACGTCCCCACCCAGCCTTTTGAGGTTATAGGCGATATTGCCGGCACAACCGCCAAACTCACGGCGCATCTTAGGCACCATGAATGAAACGTTGAGGATATGGAGTTGGTCTGGAAGGATGTGCCGCCGAAACTGATCCGGAAACACCATGATCGTATCGTACGCAAATGAACCGCAAATTAATGTCGCCATGAAACTCTCCGAGAGGGGCCTACCGTTCGGTCTCGGCCTGATGGCGTGAAGCTTACCTGCCATGACGCAGCCGAGAAATTCGCGAGCGGCCCAAGTAGATAAAAGCCCGATAGATAATGTGACACTCTCAACCCGTTAAAGCGGGTAAGCTTCTTATCGATTAAGAGTGGACCTTAAAGGTTATGCGTTTACGGAACGTGGCGTCCAAGTCAGATTGAGTTCACGCGCGGCACGCACCTCATCTACCCGCCTGACCGGCAAGGTGTGCGGTGCGGCCTTCAGAACCTCAGGACAGGTCCGCGCCTCGACCAGGATCTCTGCCATAGCCGCGATAAATCCGTCGATATCTTGCAGGCTCTCGGTCTCGGTCGGCTCAATTAAGAAGGCCTCTGGCACCATCAACGGAAAGTAGACCGTCGGCGCATGGTAACCCTTATCCAATAGGCGCTTCGCGACATCCATGGCGCTAATGGACGTGGCATCCTTTAGGCCCTTTAAGGTCAAAAGAAACTCATGAGTGGCCCGACGGCTCTTATAGGCCGGATCGAATCCAAGCCGGGCAAGCTTTACCAGCAGGTAGTTGGCATTGAGCACCGCGTATTGTGCAACCCGTGACATGCCCTCCCGGCCGACTAGGCGCGCGTAGACATACGCCCGCAGCAAGACGCCAGCATTCCCCATAAAAGTCGACAGACGACCG
The DNA here is from genome assembly GCA_035530915.1 of Acidiferrobacter sp. Classification (GTDB taxonomy): domain Bacteria; phylum Pseudomonadota; class Gammaproteobacteria; order Acidiferrobacterales; family Acidiferrobacteraceae; genus Acidiferrobacter. The sequence continues at coordinate 42,263 of DATKTV010000006.1, forward strand.
ATCGATTGTGGTCGGGTCTTTTCGGTAACCCAGTGGTAATGGCCACGGGTCTCCGCGACGAGCGGCAGCGGCAAAAACGGCAACAAACGCTCGCTGACTCCGACCGGACCGGCGCCCGGCCCTCCTCCTCCGTGCGGCGTGGAGAATGTCTTATGGAGATTTAAGTGAATCACATCAAAACCCATATCGCCCGGTTTGACCTGGCCTAGGATCGCATTCAGGTTGGCGCCGTCATAATAGAGGAGTCCGCCGGCGGCATGGACCCGCTGCGCAATCTCGACTATGTGTCGCTCAAAAACGCCCAGCGTGGAGGGGTTGGTCAGCATGAGCCCCGCCGTCTGTGGTCCCACGGCGGCGTCGAGCGCGGCCAAGTCGATGTCGCCATCGCCCTTTACCTCGATCTCCCGCACCTTATATCCGCACATGGCCGCAGTCGCCGGGTTAGTCCCGTGAGCCGCCTTCGGGATCAAGATTTCATCGCGGTCGAGATCGCCCCGGGCCCGATGGTAAGCGCGGATCATGGCCACCCCGGCAAACTCGCCTTGCGCACCGGCCATCGGCGAGAGCGATACGCCGCGCATACCCGTCACGTCCTTCAATATCTCCTGGAGCTCGTAGAGGCATGCCAGGAAGCCCTGCCCGGTCGACTCCGGCGCAAGCGGGTGCCGCTTAAGGAAACCCGGCAACATCGCGAGCGTGTTGGACGCCCGCGGATTATATTTCATGGTGCAGGAGCCGAGCGGGTAGAAGTGCGTATCGATGGAGAAATTGCGCTGGCTTAAGCTTGTGTAGTGGCGAACCGCCTGGAGTTCGGACACCTCCGGCAGCACCATCGGTTCGCGCCGCAAAAACGACGACGGAATATCGCCGAGCGGTCCGGTCGCAACGGGCATCTGGGTGATATTGACGCGACCCGGCTGGGATTTTTCAAAAATCAACATACGCGATCACTTGGCAGCGGCAATGGCAGCAATGTAGTTAGGCTCCTGCGAGATATCCGCCACGAGCTCTGTGTAGAGAACCTGGTCGTCCCCATTGAGAACCACGACCGCCCGCGCAGTGATACCGGCAAGCGGGCCATCTTGGACCAGCACCCCGTAATCGCGCGCGAAATGGCGATCCCGCATCATCGACAAGGGGATGACATGCGGGGTTCTCTCGGTCGTACAAAATCGGCCTTGTGCAAACGGCAGGTCCGACGACACGATGAACACCACGAGATTCTCATCCTTGCTGGCATATTCATCGAACCGTTTTGTGCTAGTGGCGCAGACCGGCGTGTCGATACTGGGCACGATATTAATGATTTTCCTTTTCCCTTTGAACTGATCTAGCGTCACATCGCGTAGCGCGCCATCAACGAGTCGGAAGCTAGGCGCCTTCGTGCCGATCTTGGGGAGGTCGCCCGAGGTCGTATAAGGCTTGCCTTTAAAGGTAATTTTGGCCATTACAGACTCCTTTGTTTATCTTCCTTATAGGCGCAAGGAGGCTCCTGGCGCCGCTTGCTGACAATTCGCTCAAGGTGCTCCGCATACCGTTCGATATCCGCTTCGGTCTTGGTCTCGGTCGCGCAAACCAGGAGGCCATCGGCGAGGCTCGGAAAGGCCTCGCCCAGCGCATAGCCGCCCAGAATCCCCTGGGCCTCGAGGGCCCTTAAGGTGTCGGCCACGGGCGCATCGATGCGCACCGCCACCTCATGGAAAAACGGTCGGTCGGGAAACGCCAGCCGGACGCCCGGGATCGCCGCAAGCCGGCCCGCCAAGCGGGCGGTAGCGGCGTGCGAGGCCATGGCCACTCGCTTTAATCCGGCCGGACCCAGGAGCGCCATGTGGATCGTGGCGGCGGTGACGAGGAGGCCTTGATTCGTGCAGATATTGGAGGTCGCCTTGGAGCGGCGGATATGCTGCTCGCGGGCCTGCAACGTCAGCGTAAACGCCTCGCTGCCCTCGGTGTCGACCGTGCGCCCAACAAGGCGACCGGGCATCTGGCGCACGTGTTCGCGCTTACACCCCATAAATCCGAAATAGGGGCCACCCGAAGACAGTGGGGCACCCAGCGGCTGGCCCTCGCCTACGGCGATATCGCAACCCGGCCCCCATTCCCCAGGGGGCGCCAACAGCGCACAGGCGATCGGATTGACAAGCCCAATGGCAAGGGCCTGCGCATCCTTGGCTAAGCGCGCCAGCTCCTGCACGTTTTCTAGGCACCCAAAAAAATTGGGTTGCGGGATGACAAGCGCGGCCGCGCCGTCAAGGCTTGCCGCCAGGGCGGCCATGTCGGTAGTTCCATCTTCGCCGACGGCAATGAGATCGAGCGTAATGGACTGGGGGGCCACGATCGTTTCGACGACGCGCCGGTACAGGGGGTGGACGGACTCCGGCATGATGACGCGCCGCGCAGACCCGTGGAGCCGGACGGCCATGAGCACCGCCTCGGCCAGAGCCGATGCGCCGTCATAGAGGCTCGCGTTGGCCACCTCCATGCCGGTCAAGCTCGCCATCATGGTTTGGAATTCATAGAGCAGCTGCAAGGTACCCTGGCTGGCCTCGGCCTGGTACGGGGTATAGGCGGTATAAAATTCGCCGCGCGTTGCGATCTCCCAAACGGCCGCCGGAATATGGTGCTCATAGGCCCCGGCGCCTATGAAGTTCAGAAACGCGCCATCGCTTGCGGCCCGCTCATGCATCAAGCGACTGATCTCTTGTTCAGTCAGGGCCGGCGGCACCGCGCTCAAGGGCCCCGAGCGCAGCGCCTCGGGAATCTCCTCAAAAAGGGATTCGATCGAACTCACGCCGATCGCGTCTAGCATCGCAGACGTATCTGCGGGGGTGTGTGGGATGAATGGCATGGCTACCCTTCGGCGGCGAGCAGGGCCTTGTAGGCGGAGGCATCCAACATGCTTTTCAGGAGACTTTTATCCGTTGAACGCACCTTAAAGAGCCAGCCATCGCCATAAGGATCACTATTGAGCGTCTCGGGCGTCTCGGTCAAGGCTTGGTTCACCTCAGTTACCTCACCGCTCACTGGCGCATAGACGTCTGAGGCAGCCTTAACCGACTCGACCACCGCGCACTCTTTCCCCGCAACGATCCGCGTCCCTACTTTCGGCAGTTCGACAAAGACCATATCGCCCATCAAATCCTGGGCATGATCGGTGATGCCGACGACAAAACCTTGATCGGTTTCCCGGACCCATTCGTGACTTTTCGTGTAACGCAAATCCGCCGGCACTTTACCCATAAATACCCCCTTAGAGATCGACTAGTGCGCGCCCATGACGGACAAAGGGCGGTACGGTAAGGCGCGCTAGCGCCGTGCGCCCGGCCCGCCCCGCTACCTCACACACCTGCCCCTCGGCCGCCGCGATCGGCACCCGCGCAAGCCCGATGCCACGCCCAAGCGATGGCGAGAAAGTGCCGCTTGTGAGGACACCATCGCCCTCGTGGCAATGGACTACTTGGCCGCTGCGCAAAACGCCGGAACCTTGCAACACAACGCCGACGAGCCGGTGCCGTAGACCCTCCGCCTGTTGGCGCAACAGGGCGGCCCGACCGATAAAGTCACGCCCCGGCGCCAGGCTCACAGTCCATGCCAGTCCCGATTCAAGCGGCGATACCGACAGGTCCATGTCGTGCCCATACAAGTTCATGCCGGCTTCAAGCCTTAGGGTGTCACGCGCACCGAGGCCGACTGGCGTAATCCCAGCGCGGACGAAGCCCCGCCAAAGATCCACAGCGCGACCCGCGTCAACGAGTAGCTCGAAGCCCTCTTCGCCGGTATAGCCGGTGCGCGCAATAAAGAGATCTTCACACATCGTGGCATGAAAAGGCTTCAACCGAGACAGTGCGTCGACGACGACGGGACCCAAAACAGGCCCCGCGAGATCATAGGCCTTAGGGCCCTGAACCGCGAGCATGGCAAGGTCAGGGCGCGGGTTGATCTCGACATGGAAATCCTGGGCGTGGGATCGAAACCAAGCGATGTCCTGGTCTGCGGGGCCGGCATTCACGACAATACGAAACCAATCGTCCGCCAAATAATAGGTGATCAGATCGTCGAGCACGAACCCCTGCTCGTTTAGCAGGCAGCCATAAAGGGCCTTACCCACGACCGTCAGCTTATCAACGTCGTTGGCAAGCAGATAACGCAGGAAGGCCCGCGCATCCGGCCCGCCCACGTCGACGGCCCGCATATGCGAGACGTCGAAGAGGCCCGCGCTTTGGCGCACCGCGTGGTGCTCGGCGATCTGGGATCCATAATGGAGGGGCATATCCCAACCACCGAAATCGACCATCTTGGCGGCGGCCTGGACGTGTTCTTCGTACAGCGGAGTTCTGTGACCCATGGGAGATCTCGTAGTGGGTTCGTCCGACCTCACTTTCAGGTACCGGAGCAAACGCTTATAGATACCCCTCTGTCCCACAACCTGAGAGCTTGAGCCCCTTCGGTGGACTGCCTTGCAGTCACTCTCCAGAGTCGACCAATAAGCCCCACGATCCTTTGTGCCGGTACGATTCCGGGCGGTTGCGCCGTTGGCGCCTCACGCAAATGCCGTGAGGTCTCTCCCGTAGGGTGTATGTCGCGGGGCGACTATAGCAGTCGACTGGTGCAAACGCCAACACTATACTGGTCTTGCGCTGGGCGTTAAGACCTCTACGCCAGGGTCCGGCCTTAACTGGCATCGGCGATGCCGTAAGGGTAGTCTTGACCTGGGTCGCTCGTTCCGACCTTGTCGATCCGCCGTTTAGGTACTAAGAGTACTCAAAGGGAGTCGTTGCGAATCGTAACCGAGGCCCAATCACTCCGGCCGAAGGCCAATGCCTGGAAGTGCACTAAAGCGTTCGGCAGACCAGCCCAAACCGCGCCATATCGTGGCTATGTTGTGGTGAATCTGTGTTTACGTCTCGGAAACAAGGGGGAGTTTTAGCACGACAAGCAAGACCTAAAATAAAGCCGGATGAGGAGCTACCATGCGCCGTTATATCACCGTTATGATCCTGAGCCTCTTGTGCATATCGGCCTTTGCCGACGTGACGCCGCCCACCTATGTATTTATGGCGCCACCACGCCAGGGGCCCGTTGCTGGCGCAGCCATCTATGGAAGAATCGCCAAATTCCTGACCAAGGCGACCGGTGCATCCTTCACCTTTCACTATGTAAACAATTGGCTTACCTACACGGAAGCGGTCCGAACCAACCAGGCCGACCTCTATTTTGATGGGCCGGCCTTTATCGGTTGGCGAATTGCCCGTTGGCACGATGCAGCGGCCGTGGCGTTAAAAGGCCAGTTGAATCTCGTGCTGGTCGGAAAGGCCCACAACCAGGATGTCACCCAGGTCAGCGACCTTATTGGCCGTGGGGTATGCGCCTTCTCTCCCCCAAACCTCGGCACGCTGACCCTAGAGAGTTGGTTCCAAAACCCGGAGCGCAAACCCTATATAGTCGTCATCCACAGTTTCCCCGAAGGCATGCGTGACATCATCACCGGAAAGTGCGTGGGAATGATGGAGCCGGTCCCCGTCTTCAAGCGCATGTCCGCAAAGTTTCCGGGCCTGATCCGCATCATCCATAAAGCCGCGCTCATGCCAAACCAGGGGTTTTCGATCGGCGCGCGGGTACCGCCGGCCCTGCGCCAAAAAATTATCGCCGCGCTCTTGAGCCCCGCGGGCCTGGAGGCCACCAAGCCGCTCCGTGACATGTTCGGGCACAAGGGTTTGGTCGCCACGCCAGACAGCCTCTACCTGCCTTATCGGAAACTTTTAAACGTCATGGTCGGCTTTTAGTCCGATGTCGGGGGCGAGCTGTTGACGCCGATGGCCGCCCTGCGGACCAAACCTCGCGAGCAGCGCCTGCTGTGCCGCGTTCACGAGGGCGGCCATTGTGTGGTTTCTTTATTAAAAATCATATTATCAATAGGTTATGTCGTTTTTAAAGATCGCTACCTGGAACGTTAATTCACTGCGTGTGCGCCTAGCGCAGCTTGAGGAGTGGTTGGCGGCCGTTCAGCCGGATATTTTGTGTCTTCAGGAGACCAAGGTGCGTGACCGCGACTTCCCGGTCGCGGCCTTCTCGGCCCTCGGCTACCACGTCGTTTTCCACGGCCAGCCCAGTTATAACGGCGTTGCGATTGCCGCCCGCGGGGCCTTGACGGACGTGACCGTTGGCTTGGAGGCTTTCGCAGATGAGCAGTGCCGTGTCCTGTCGGCCTCCTATCGGGGCATGCGGGTGGCCTGTCTTTACGTACCGAACGGGACGGCGCTCGACTCGCCCCGGTATCCCTACAAGCTCGAGTGGCTGCGTGCGCTACGCGACCAGACCACCCGCTGGCTTGCGTCCTATCCGGCGCTCGTGCTTGCGGGCGACTTTAATATTGCCCCGGAGGATCGCGATGTCTACGACCCCGAGGCCTGGCGAGGCGCGGTGTTGGTAAGCGAGCCGGAACGCGCCGCCTTCCGTGAGATCGCCGCCTTGGGTTTCACGGATGCGCTGCGCGTCATCGGTGGCGATGACTGTGGTTTTAGCTGGTGGGATTACCGGGGTGGGGCCTTTCGGCGGAACCTAGGGCTCAGAATCGACCATATCCTTCTGAGCGCGCCGCTCGCTCAGCTTGGCCTGCGCTGCTACGTCGACCGCGATGCGCGCGGGCATGCCCGCCCCTCCGACCATGCCCCGGTCGTAGCCGAGCTTGCCTGGCCCGCGAACGGGGCATCAGAACCCCATCCGGCCCCCTGAGGGGGCGGTCTGCGCAAGATTTTGCCGTGTCAGGCAAACGCGGCCCATTGTCTGGACGTCCCGCCCCGGTCGATGCGCATCAGGAAAACATCACGCCGTGCATCGACATACGGCGTCATGACGCAAGGCCTGTTTTGGCAGGTACGCCTTTCGTATTACGCTCTGATTTTGCAAGCCGATGCACTGATTGCGATCGGCACCCCCATGGTTGTCATTCTGCCTCTCACAGCACAGGTCTATCCCGACTATAACGTTTGGCGCATATCGGTGCGTGCCAAAGGTCGCTTGTTGATAGATTGCCAGGTGGTTGTGAATCAACCCCGCGCGCTGGATCGTGAGCGCTTTGGAGGAGGGCCGCTGACCACATTGAGCGAAGAGGAAATGGCAAACGTCGAGCGCGCCTTCCTGGGTGTTTGCGGCATGGCGAATTACCTTAGCCCCCAACACTGAACCATTATTCACGCAGGCGCCTCGCTCTGCCCTGTTTCGCCAACGCCTCAGGCTGGCGAATATCTTTCGGCGAACACTCCCAACAACAGGCGTCCGAGGATCCATACCGCCGGCATAGATCCTTCACGGGGATCCCTGTATCAGCCCCGGACAGAAACTTGATCGGGTCTTCCGAATGCCGCTTCTTCCTGTCCAATCCTCACTGCTAATGGGGTTGGACTCTCCATTCGGTTGATGCCCCATTATAGAATGAATGCCGATGCGCTACGTTCGAGCATAGCTCGCTATTGCCTGCTACTGCTTGGGTGCAGGCAGGTAACCGGCCACCGTCAACTCCTTCGCCAGCATTGATGGCAGATAACCCATCAGGACATGCGCGCCCACCGTGATGGTGGGAATGGTGGTGGATCCGGTCTTTTTCTTCATCGCCTGCAACGCCGCTTGGCTGGCCCCCACATCGATGGTCTTAAATGGGATCTTATGGTGCGATAGGTAGGTGCTCGCTTGTCGACAAGGCGTGCAATTGGGCGCCTGATACAAGACTACGGACTGGCCTTTAGGCGCGCCCGCCGAGGCATGCGCAGAGGATGAGTGCCCGCTTAGGTGAATCACCTTGACGCCCCGCGCCGATTGCGGAGGAGGCGTGTTTTGATAGGTGACGACCCCTTCTGGATTCACCCAGCGATACAAGGTGGCGGCCTGCGCATACCCAATAAATCCGCACCAAAACACTGCCATAATAATGTAATTCATGGACTACTCCCTAGGATGTAAGGCCGCTTTGTTTTAGTAGCGCGTCCAGCTCTGGGGGGCGCCCGCGAAAATTCTGAAACAGCTCGCGGGGGTCGGCCTCGCCCCCGCGTTCTAGAATATTATGCAGAAACGAGAGGCCGGTCGCGCGATCGAATACCCCGCATTCCTCGAACTGACCAAAGGCGTCGGCCGACAGCACCTCGGCCCATTTGTAACTATAGTAGCCGGCCGCATAGCCGCCTGAAAAAATATGGGTAAAGCTATTCTCAAAACGATTGAAGGCCGGCGTTTCCATCACCGCAACCTCAGCCCTTACCTCTTCTAGCAAGGCGTGGACTGACTGCTGCTTGGGATCAAAGTCCGCATGCAGCCGAATATCGAAGAGCGCAAACTCCACTTGCCGCAACATCTGCAACGCGGCCTGATAGCTGCGGGTCGCCCGTAAGCGCGAAAATAGCGCGTCCGGCACGCGTTCTTGGGTTTGATAGTGCGCGCCGATGAGGTCGACCACCTCGCGCTCCCAACAAAAATTCTCCATAAACTGACTCGGGAGTTCAACCGCGTCCCAAGGAACCCCGTTGATGCCCGCTATGGCCGGCTCGTCGACCCGGGTCAGCATGTGGTGGAGTCCGTGCCCAAACTCATGGAACAGGGTCTCAACCTCGCTGTGGCGCAAGAGCGAGGGGTGATCCTCCGCAGGTGCCGAAAAATTACAAGTCAGGTAGGCGACCGGCAAGACGATGCCCTCGTTCGTGACTTGGCGCACGCAACACTCGTCCATCCAGGCGCCACCACGCTTGTGGGCGCGAGCATACAAGTCCAGGTAGAACTGCCCCCGACCGGTACCATCGGAATCGCGAATCTCATAGAAGACCACGTCCGGGTGCCAGGTCTCCACATCACTACGCGCGACAATCTGCACGCCATAGAGGCGCTCAGTGAGCTCAAAAAGGCCCTTGAGGACGTGCGGCAAGGGGAAATACGGGCGCAACTCTTCTTCCGAGAACTGATAGCGCTGTTCCTTTAATCGCTCACTATAGTAGGCCGTATCCCATGCCGCTAAGACATAGCCATCCGTGGCCGCCGCCGCGCGCAACGCAGCAAGCTCCTCTAGGGCCGCCGGGCGCGCGCGCTGAGCGAGGTCCTTAAGGAAGGTGGTGACCTCGTGGAGGCTTTCTGCCATCTTTGTCGCGAGCGAATAGTCAGTGTAATGGGGGTAGCCCAGCAATTGGGCCGCCTCGTTACGGAGCGCCAGGATATCGCCCGCCAGCGCGGTGTTATCGAACCGCCCACCTTGATCTGACGAGGCGCGTGTCACATAGGCCTCGTACATCTGCCGACGCAACGCGCGGTCACGGGCATGGACCATGACCGGAACGTACGAGGGGGCCTGAAGGGTCAGCCGGTAGCCTGCCTGGCCCAGCTTGTCGGCCTCGGCGCGCGCCTGGGCGCGAACCGAGTCTGGCACACCGGCTAGGCGCGTCTCATCCTCGATCAGCAGGCCGAAGGCATCCGTGGCATCCAAGACGTTCTCCTCAAAACGGCTCGTGAGCTCGGCTAATTGCTCTTGAATCGCCTTGAAGCGGGCCTTGGGCGCCTCGGGGAGTGCCACGCCCGAGAGCCGCAGATCGCGCAGGGCATTGGTCACTACCTGCTGCTGGGCCATAGTCAGGGCGGCGAACCCCGGCCCTTCAGCCACCGCGTTATAGGCGCGGTACACGCGTTCATCCTGGGCGTAGCTTGTCTGATAACGGGTCAAGCGCGCCAAGCCCTCGTTATAGGCCTCGCGCAAGGGCGCATCGTCGGCAACCGCATTCAGGTGAGCAATCGGCGACCAGAACCGCTTCAGGCGCAACTCATAGCGTTCAAGCGGCGCGACGACATCGTGCCAATCTGACGTGGGATCCTTGGACAGGCGCTCCTCGACGGCGACGTGCGTGGTCGCCAGCAAGGAATCAAGCGCCGGAAGGATCTGGGCGGGCTTGATTTGGGCAAACCGCGGGAGGCCATCTAGGATCAACAGGGGGTTCTCGTGCGTCATTTAGGCTCCTTTTAGTGTCGCCACTTTAGCACGAGGCATCCGCCCCCATAATGTCTTCATGCTCGGGGGCTGAAGCGACCGGGGGAATCGTCGCTGGCGCACGGCCCAAAAAAGGGCGCCGGCGAGTGCGCAAAAGTCCGGGGAATGTGCCGCCGTCTGGCAAAGCCCACGACAACTGGGCGCCGGGGCTTGCAGCGGCAAATCCAGTCAGATGTCGGCCCGCAACGCCTGCAAAACGGGCGCAACCGGCGGTCGCATGCCATGCCACAGCCAGAACGACTCGGCCGCCTGCTCGACTAGCATGCCCAATCCGTCCACCGCCAACTTGGCGCCACCAAGCCGTGCGCATGACAGGAAACCATCGGCGCGCGCACCATAGACGAGGTCGTAGGCGACGGCCCCCTGAAACACGATGCCGGGAAGCGCGGGAACCGCGCCCGCTAAGCCGGCAGCCGTGGCATTGATCACGAAATCAAAGGGCTCGCCCTGTTCGCTAAGGAGGCCCGCATAGGCCCGATCATCCGCCAAGCTCGCTACGAGCTGCGTGGCGCGCGCAGGGGTCCGGTTCACGATCACCAAGCGTGCCACGCCCTCGTCTAACAAAGGGCCGGCAATGCCTTGTGCGGCACCGCCAGCGCCGACTAGCAGGACCGTGCGATCCCGTAGAGACAGGCCCTGATTGACGACGAGATCGCGAATGAACCCAACCCCATCGGTGTTATCGCCGACCATGAGCCCGTGCTCCCACAAGATCGTGTTGACCGCCATCGCTCGTCGGGCCCGCCCGGACAGTCGATCAGCAAGCGCGCAGGCCTCGGCCTTTAAGGGGACGGTGATATTGGCGCCACGACCACCTGCGGCCACGAATGCCGCCAAGGCCTGGGCCAAGGTCCCAGCCGCGACCTCTTGACGCTCATAGGTTACCTCCTTGCCCACCAGACGACCGAAGGCATGGTGGATGCGGGGCGAGAGACTGTGGGCAATAGGGTAGCCCATAACGACGAATTCACTCATGGGGCGAGAAGATAGCCAAAAAACACGGCATAGAGAAGCCCGCAGGCGAGCAGGTGGTAGACCCGGATGTCGGCGTGACCGGCGGCGCAAACGCGCAGAAAGCCCACCGCAGATATCGTGACCACCATACTCACCACCAGGAGCGGGGTCGCCCGCCACGGGGTCAAGACCAGCCCCAAGGCCGGCAGGATACTCCCCTGAAACACTAAGGCCCCGGTCACGTTGCCGAAGGCCAGGGTATCTTGGCGCCGACGAATCCAGAGTACGCTGTTGATCTTCTCCGGCAGTTCGGTGGCGATTGGGACTATGACCAGCGCCAGCGTCAACACCGATATGCCCCACGCCTCCCCGAGCCGCTCGATACCCACCACAAACCATTGTGCCCCGCCGAGGATGAGGACAAGACCTAGAGCCAACTGGATATAAGGTAAGCCCGGTAGCCGCTTCCAGCGCAACCGCAGCAAATGGAGCCCGCTGCTTGCCGCCGTGCCATGCCCCAAGGCCACAAGTCCCGCCGATGCCCGCACGGTCACTACAACGTAGGCTGCGTACGCTGCCACCAGCACTGCGGCTACGCCATAGCGTATCGGGCCCAGCGGCAGAAAAAGACCAAGCAGGGCGAGCGCAAACACGCCCAGGAACCAACTCAGGTCGCGGCGCAGCCCGCTGCGTTCCGGCGTAAGGGAGTCGACAAAACCGCGGCTAAAGAGAGCCGCCGTCCCCATCACGGCCATCGTGAGGGTCGCCAACATCAGCGGGGCGCCCAACACCGCCCCGACCGCCACCTGCTGGCCCGCGCCGGCGTGAAACGCGGCGAGCACCGGGATCGCGGTTTCCGGAAGCGCCGTCCCGACGGCCGCCAGGAGCGAGCCGGTCACCCCCTCGGATACCCCGAATATCGTCCCCACGTGCTCCACGGCGTTGGTAAACAATTCCGCGCCCCACAAAATAACCGGCAAGGCGATGAGCAAAATGACGACGGCATGCACGCGCGAGCGGTCAGCGCGGGGGTGTGGGGGCTTGCTCCGGCCCGGGCGGCAGAGTTTCTGCAAAAGCGGGGCGGGCACTTATGGCGACGAGCCATTTAGCAAGAGCTGGGTGACTGCTGCGCCAATCGTGAGGATAACGGAAATCCACGTACTGGAGCGCTGTGCCAAGCCCGAGATCCGCGAGGCTGAAGCGCTCCCCGACCACATAAACGGGCCCCTTCTCGGCCTTATCGGCCCAGGCGATCGCGCGGGCGATCTTTTCCTCTTGGCGCGCCAAGAACACCCTTGATCGCTGCGCCTCTGGACGGCGGTTCTCGAGCAGGCGGGCAACGGTCGCATCCATCATGCCCGACCCTAACGTGTTCCACAGAAGGACCTTGAACCGTTCCGGCCCCGCGGGGGGGATCAGACGCTCCGTCCCCAGACTGTCTATGTACTCAATTATCAAGGCGGAATCGAAGAGTACCTCGCCATCATCGGTCTCGAATACTGGTACCTTGCCTAGCGGATTTAGGCTCGCGATACGATTGCCCGGATCCGAAGGCGCCTCCACGATCCATTCGAAAGGGAGGTTTTTCTCGCGCAAGGCGATACGAACCTTGCGTACATAGGGTGATGTCCCATGACCATAGAGTTTCACAGTGTTCTCCCAAGATAGGCGGCGACTAGGCCGATAAAGACACTGCCGCCAAACCAATTGTTGTTGAGAAAGGCCCGAAAGCAATCCAGCGGCCGTCGCGCCCATAGTAACTGTTGTTCATAAAAAGCGAAGCCCAAAGCGGCCATAAGGCCCCCGTCATACAAATACCCTAGGTGCGCCAACACGCCGACCTGATAGAGCAAGACCAAAGCGATGGCATGACAAAGGCCTACCATGGCGCGGTCCCACCGCCCAAAAAGAATCGCGCTCGATTTGACGCCGATCTTCAGATCATCTTCCCGATCCGCCATTGCGTAGGCGGTATCATAGGCCACAGTCCAGAAGATGTTAGCGACAAAAAGGAGCCAGGCCTCGGGCGGCACGTGATTGGTCTCGGCCGCAAAGGCCATGGGAATGCCCCAGCCAAACGCAAGACCTAAGTACACCTGCGGGAGGTGGGTGAAGCGTTTGGCGAATGGATAGGAGACGGCTAGGGCCACCGCGACGACCGAGAGCTCGATGGTGAGCCTGTTCAGCCAAATGGCGAGCGAGGCGGCCAGCGCGCACAGGATGCCAAAGAGGATAAACGCCTCCCTCGGGCTCACTTCACCCGTCGCGAGCGGTCGGTCTTTGGTGCGCCATACGTGGCCATCGAAATCCCGGTCAGCGTAATCGTTCACTATGCAACCGGCCGAACGCATCAAGATCACGCCAGCCACGAAGATCGCCACTAGGCTCGGTGCCGGGCGTCCCTGGCCGGCAAGCCATAGCGCCCAGAGCGTGGGCCACAGCAAAAGGAGACTGCCGATTGGCCGGTGCAACCGCATCAGGCGCCAATAGGCCGGGAACTGGGCTAGCCGCATAATGGGTACACAAACTCCCCCGCCCTAAAGGGGGTAGAGCTTCCCGCTTCAACGGCACGAGCCAGGGCCGAGGGTCTACGCCCCGGTATGGGACTCACCGCGCCTCGTAGGCCATCACCGGCGACTCCCGCCGCTATCATGCACTGAACCTCATTGTGAATGTTGTGGGCAGCATTGATGGTCCGACGATGCCAAGCACTACACCGATCACGTCGCCACGAGCGAATCGCCTTGGGGCGAGCGGCTGCTTTCGTTTTCCCCATGCGGCCACTGGACAGAATAATTGCTATTGCCATTAAGACACCCGACATCGGTGTCAACCGATGGCCAGCTTGACCGGCTTGCCGACGCGGCTCAGCATTTCCACTAGCGTGTCGATGGTGAACTTGGCCGTTTTCTTGTTCACCACATCGGACACGCGCGGGCGCGAGACCATCAGAATCTCGGCGGCCTCGGCTTGCTTCAGGTGATGCTCGGTGATCCAGAGGGACAGCTCCTCCATCAGTTGCTGCTTCAATAACTGGATATCGTTGATCTGTTTGCGAGCGGCTGCCTGCAAACGCTTGGCCTCGGCGGGCGCAAAGCCAAGCTCTCGGAAGAGGTTTGCTCCGGACCTCCTGAACCTCCCCATGCCTAAAGGCAGGGGGTTCTGGTGCGGGCGACAGAGGTCTTTCCGGCTCTCACCACTGTCGCGGGAGCGACGTGACTACAGCATCCGGAATCTTCCCCTGTCCCTGCACCCATTCGAGAAAGAGCC
>DATKTV010000007.1:0-2179 GCA_035530915.1 Acidiferrobacter sp.
GGTGGAAGAATGAGTGAGAACGAACGGCTGAGAGAGGCGCTGGAGATTGTACGCGTCAATTGCAATACGTGGTCAGAGCGAAAACTGAGCACTGAAGCGGACAGGAAAACATTTGCATGGCTTGCGAGGAGAGCATCCAACGCCCTCGACGCAGAGCCGGAGACGTGCGTGAAGCGGAAAAATCGCTGCACGACTGACCCCGAAAGGGAAGGAAGGCTGTGATGAACAAAGACGAACTGAAAAAACTGCGCGATGAGGCTGCGGCCACCATTGCGCGGATCGACAATGCGCTCGCGAGTATGACCGATAAAGCGGCGCCCGGACGCCCATTCCGACGCGGTGAACCGGTGATAATGTGGGATGACGAGAAGTATAAGTTCATGGGTTTTTTCGTTAAGCCCACGGACGGTGGATTCGGAGTAAGCGGAAATTCGGATCTTTTACATTATCTGACGTGGCTTCATTGCGAGCACCTGCGGCCGTTTATCGACTGGGAGTTGATTGACCCGTGTTACGACAATGTGGCCGAGTACGATTCTGGATTGGTTAGTTTAAGGATCATCGTGCCAGAAATTGGTGATAAAAACGCTTATGGCACCGTCGTCGCCGTTTACAAGCGACCGGAGGCGCGTAAATGACAATACGCGAAATGATTGACGCCATGCTTGCGGGCAAGACGCTCATTCGCCCGAACGGAGCGACTGCCTATTACGATCCAGATGACACAGATTTCGGACCATGGGTTTACGTAGGGTTGGCAAAGGCGCGTATGGTAGATGCATGGTACTACACCTATTGGTCCATCAAGCCAGAGCCAAAGAAACGATTAATGACACGCGAAGAGGCCATGGGATTTTGCCTGTACACGCCCGGAATTGTTATGCGGATCAATGGCGGAAGATGGGTGTACCGTGTCTCTTTCGATTTCACTATAGGGATCGCTTACTACGACTGGGCGATCATGGACATCAAAGGTCGAATAATCGACGGGCCGCACAAGTTCGAGGTAGAAGAATGAGTAGACGGTACATATGGGCGGGAGAAATAATCGACACGGGGGATGGCGGGGTCAATTTGGATGACGAGGAAATAGTCGGACGTCTGAACGGGCTGGATCAGGAGAACACCAAGCTGAACGCCGAGCTCACCGAGACGATAGCGGCGGTGTCCGACCTGATGGACGAGAACGCCGAACTGCGCCTCAAGCTCGCGGGGTCTAAAGCGTATGCAAGCAGGAGGGAAATAGAACTTGGCCGAGTGTTGTTAGAACGGTTTCACCTGCGCCGACAGTTCGCGGAGGTGTATGACAAAGTCCTAGGGATCGTGACGATGATGGAACAACCGGAAGAAGGAACCTCGGACGAACTGGAACTGATATATGCGTTTAACGATGAGGTCCATAAGGCGTCCGATGCCATCCGCGCCCTCATCCCAACGAAGGAGGCTGATCATGCAGGAAGCTAAAGGAAGATCATGGTGCCCTGAGTGTTACGCGTTCGTTGACGAAAAAGAACACGATAGAGCCGCAGCAAAGAACCCGGCAGTTGGGCACCCTTTCTCTGAGTGGATAGACCAAGGTATCGTCGACAGGCTCAAAGCCGAGGGAGCTTCTGAGGAGCGGGAAGCGTGCTCTTTGGAAATTGAACAGCATATCGGGGATTTACCCGTTGGGCGAGCTGCTATCAGGCTCATCCGCGCTCGCGGCCAACAACCGAAGGAGGCCACTGATGAAAGTACGCGATAAGCGTCTCAACGAAACCGTCGACGTACTGAACAAAGACTGTCCGAGCAGACGGTGCTATTGGCCGCGTCCTGACCCGGGTGTGTTCGTGCAGGGTCATGGCTACCGTTCTCGCGGCCGGAACGTTGGTTGGCTCTGTGGTACGCGTGAAGCCAGGGGTTGCCCCACACCGATACCGGAGCCAAAGGAGGCCCGATGAGTGATTTAGTAAAACGGCTAAGGGCAAGCGTTAAAATGGACGCTCATAATGGCGATGCGGTGGAGCGAAGTATATGTGGTAAGCAAATGCTTGAAGCGGCCAACCGAATCGAGGGGCTTGAGCAGGATCTTGCTGATTATAAAGAGGGCACCGAAGGAATGAGATTGTCCATAGGGGATCTTCGGAGGGAACGCGATGAGCTTGGCCAGATAGTCGCCGACCTGCGCCGACAGCTCGCG
>DATKTV010000008.1:0-7120 GCA_035530915.1 Acidiferrobacter sp.
GGTGTTGCGTGCCGAATTCGACGCGTACGGTTACGATCTCGTGATGGCGCGTGGCCGGATAGTCCGCCATATTCAATTCAAGACAGGGACATCACCCAAGCCTGGTCATGTGTCTGTCTCGCAGGCGCTTTCTGACAAGCCCAGTGGCTGCGTGATCTGGATTCGGGTCACGGCCAATCTTGATATGGGGCCTTTCTTTTGGTTTGGAGGCGCTCCTGGTGAACCATTGCCACCGATTGATCTGTATCCTCACCCGTTGCGCGCGACTCACAATAAAGAGGGCGCGCGTCCGCTACGGCAAAACCATCGCATGGTTCCCGGCGAAAAGTTCCGCCCAAAGGCAACACTCGACGAGGTACTGGGCGCTCTATTGGGTGACCTATCGGCAAAGGAATCCCTTTGATGCGTGAATTACTGACTGCGATCCCCGATGCCGAAGTGCTGCTCGCCTTGGAACCGGAGGAGTTGGGGGCAAAGCTCCTGTTTCTGGTCAAAACGGGCCGTCGGAGCTTTCATCCTGACGAGATGGCCCGTGAACTGTGGTCGTCTGTCACTACTCCCGTAGGCCAACAGTATCCCCGAGCGCAAATGGCTGCCATAGAACAGGCCCTCAGTGAGGCCTGGGCCTGGCTTCAAGCGCAAGGGCTTATGATTCCTGAACCTGGAACCAACGGCCAGAATGGCTGGCGCGTGCTCAGCAGGCGCGCACGCAAGTTCGAGAGCGAAGCCGAGTTTGTAAACTATGCCATTGCTCGGCGCCTCCCCAAGGAAGCACTTCATCCGCGTATCAGCGGTCCCGTTTGGATGTCCTTCATGCGTGGGGAATTCGAGACCGCCGCTTTTCAAGCGATGAAAGCCGTTGAGGTTGCTGTTCGTGAAGCGGCGGGCCTCGCAGATTCAGATATTGGCACAAGACTGATGCGGAAGGCCTTCGATGTCGATAAGGGAAATCTCACCGACAAGGCAGCGGATGCCTCAGAGCGCCAGGCGCTGAGTGATCTTTTTGCGGGTGCCATAGGCGTCTATAAAAATCCGCACTCGCATAGAGACGTATGCCTCGATGATCCTGCAGAGGCGGCTGAAATCGTGATGCTGGCAAATCACCTTCTCCGCATTGTTGATGCGCGCGCTGCTACGAGACGACAGGCATGAAATATACGAGTGCAGGCTATTAAACTACACCGATGAACAGGAGTTCAGAAAATGTTGCGAGCCCGAATCTGAGCTGATGGAACATCGAAGATGTTGGCATCTCTACTACGCTCGCCGTACCCACGACTCGAAAAGCTATTACGTGTTCTCGGCAGTAAGCCGGAAAAACGCAAATATCACCCAGTACCGCATCGCTATTCTCTTTCATTATGGGAAGCTTAACCTTTATCCAGCAGTGTGTCCGTCATGGGACTTTTGTGGGGACCACCCACACAAAAGCCTGAAGACCCTGTTTTTATGACCTATGCCGTAAGGCCCCGTTATGGCGTTTGTAACATTTAGGCCTTCCTGTCCTCCGGTACGTTTGAGTTTCACCACAGCATGGCATCACGATGAGCATGCCGATGGGTCCCCGTCGAAACAATGTACGGGGATGACCCGTCTTTTCTTAAAGAACGCCTTTGCGATGTGCAGGACAAGCGAAACGTATGCTCATTATCTGCGCAATACACAGAACTCTGACCGACAAGGTGTTGGCGCTCGAAAAAAGCATTGCCCTCAAAAAACAGTAGCCCCCCGGCCGCAAAAGATTCAGCCCATAGGGAGAGAACCATGCGCTATTCCCATAAGACTTTTATGGTTTCGTCAATTAGCCCTTGCGCACATCGGTAATGCCAATTTGTCCTCTGAGCGGTGTCACATCTTTGAGAGCTAAATCTGGGCCCCAGAAGTGGGGCTTCTTTGGCGCGGTAAAATACCTTCTTCCGGCCCTTCAGTCCCGTAGTCAGTCGCACGAACAAGGGCAGGTAGTCCTTGCCGCCCAAAAAAATCACGTCGTCCCCGTCATCCGGCAGGAGACAGAAATCGTCAAAGAGTGCATCCTTTCTTCTCTGCGCATGAGGCGCCACATTTTTGGCTCCGCTATAGGTAATATCGTATTCGGGCGTTAAGAAACTGGCCGGAATCAAACCCCATCCTGCGGACAGGATAAAGACCCGCTCCTGCCCCCATCTGGCTACCAGATGGGCGTAGACCGGATTCGTATAGAGCTGATAAGCCGGTAGGAGACCCAGAGGGTTATCTGGAGCTTCCTTGTTGTAAGCTAAGAGCCGCTCGCGCCACGTCTGCCGGCCATCCATCCAATGGTCGGGATGGGCATACGCGTCCGTTAGGCTCTGCGGTGCCGGATCAGGGACACGCGCAACAAATTTGACCAACCGGTTGTCCACGGTCCGAAATCCCGCCCCCGGCGGCGTTGGGATTTTTTTGGCTGCACATTGGATGACGATCTTCATACCCAAGGTTCCATGGCATCAATCAGCGTTTTGAACGTCTGCAAGAATGCCGGGTTATAATTATCGTTCACGTAGTCTTGGTTCCATAGCCCCGATTGCTGTACTTTTTCCTTCATGCAACGGTGACCTCGCCATACTGAAGAGGGCGGATCCAGTGGCGGCCTCTTGAAGTTGCTGAGAAGAGCGATGGCATTTTTCTCAATGACCCCTCTCACACTTTCCGGGGCGGGCTTATCATCGATATCCAGAAAAAGAAAAGGCATACCCCCTATAATGCTGCTCACTTCCCGCTCAAAACGTTGCTCACACAGTCGCGTGTCGCGTTTGGCCGTTTTGCCCTGTCCCCAGGTCGGACAATCAGAGGGTCCATCAACAATGGTTGTGCCTACCAGCAACCGAAAGATCGAGCCCCTATGGTTGCCGCCTCCGGACGCGGCAGCTCCCCTATGCTGCGCGAGTCGCTTCCATAACGTCGACCTGGAACCCTGCGTAAGTCCATGTGTGCCGACACGAACCACCCTCCAACCAAGACCTGAGTCTGATCTGGCCTCACCGGGCTCCATAAAAAAGTACACACCTCGCAATGGCCATTGCTGCCGACCGTTACAATCCGACAGCCGACGGGGGCCACCCGTCTTGTGATCCAACTCGACTAGAAGTTCGTAAAATTGGATCAAATCCTCTCTTCTGTTTGGCATCGCGACACTTCCTTTTGCGTACCGGAAGAAGACCGCGAATCCCCAAAACGGAATAAACTCAAAGGACCGTTCGGGCAGCCGGTCGTAGCCCGCGCGGCGCTTCCCACAGCCCGCGCAATAGGGCTTCGAGCCCCGGCGAGGAATCACCTCGACCTCGATGGTGTTAGGGCTCGCCTTGGCCCATTGGACCTTGCCGTACACGAAGCCCTTGAAACGATAACAGCGATTCAATAATGTCGTGAGTTCCATGACTAAACGCGCAACCTCCTCGGAACAGGATTCGCTTAAGGTGTCCTCGGACGCCACAGCGAAGCTCAAGACCTATTGTAAGGATATTGACCGCTGGCCGGAAAGCTGGGCAGGTTTCCCGGACCTGGACATGCCCGTCGGTGAGCGGATCGCAGCCGAGATGAAACCTTTTCTTCTCGCCTTGATCGCGGAGCGGCGAACGAAGAAGACAGTGAAGAAATACGCGGATTATCTCTGGATCTTGGGCGGCGAGATCATCCGCCGGACCCGCTTCGAGGAGCGCGACCGGCGACTATCCGGTCGCGCCCTGCTCCTTAAATACGTTCACGAGCGGGGCGGCCCGCTGTGGAACGATGCGCGCTATGTGCGCGAGCATGAGGCCTACAATGCCGCGTGTGCCCGTCTATACCGGTTCCTGACGGGCTCCGAGCCCTGAATTACACCCACTAATTCCGCTGAGGAGCCATTTTCATTTTTTAATGTGCCATCGACCTTAGCCATGCGCTTATCCTTGACGCCATCCGCGCTCGCTCGCTTCCTAGAATCCTATCACACCGTCTATACCCTGCTTTAATGGCGCTATTGTTTTAAGGGCTGGTGTACAGGTAGGCAATAACTTGCAAATTGCGTTCGTCAATACGCCACGGATCAGATATTTTTATCGTACCTCCTGTCGCAACCACTTCACTCTCTATTGTTATGGAATGAACAACAAAAAGGATCATATTGCCTTTTTGTTTACGATTGAGATTTACTTCGTTTCTCGTCAAGATGATGGAGGCGGGCGTTCCCTGCATGCCTTTGACCTCGACGAACTGCGTGCGTCTATTTTTCTTGATCCGCACATCATACGATGATGACCGCGAAACATCCTCCGCTATATACCCCTTTCTTCGGTAATATTGCAGACAGCGATTCATAGCATGCGATTCCACTGCAAGCCGTACCTTCACATTACTCTGAAAACCCTGCCCATTAGCAGGATGTACCGCGGACAGTATTTCCTCTTCCGCCTCGTCTTCTGGAGAAGAGATGCTCGGTCCGTCGAATGTCGTCACATAATCGATGGCTCTTTTAATCCAGGCATTATGTTTGTCCGCCAAATCTTTAGGCTGTTTCTTCGCATCAAGAAGGTAAAAGGCGTTGGATTGACCGGGATTGCCTTTTTTGATGCCATCTAAGGCATGCCCAATGGGATAGGTCCGTCGGTCTAACCCGAGCAGAACGGCATTATTCGGATCGGCATTGGCTTTAATGTAGTACCCATCCCGTTTTCCAGGCCGATTTTTGCGCTCACGATAGACCGTCGCTTCCTTGTACCACCCCACGATCACCTGCCCTCTTTTTATGGGGTCTGTCGCAAACCAGATCACCAGGACATCGTCGATCTTATTCTGGGTCCATCCTGCTTCGATACGTGCCAAGTTAATGTGGTAGGGATCATGCATATTCGGCTGAAAGTAACCGTATACAGATCCCTTGATATCCAGAAAGTTGTAGACTTCACCACCGACATCCTCTGCATTATAACTACCGCCACCTATGGGCCCTTGATCGTCCGGGCGAGGGCCCTTGTAGTACTTCATATAACCGACTCGCGCAAACAATACCCTCATTGTTTTCTCCTCAGCTATGGTTAAATCGTTTCTCGAATGTCCGTCATCGCCGCACTAGCCAGAAACCAGTCCTCTCGTGCGTCACGGTTCGGAAACATGCGCATAGTATTACCTCATAACCAAGGGTGCCGCATGACAAGACAATGTGCAAACACAACACCGAGCATGCCGGGGGTGGCCGACCCCTATACCGCAACAGCGCTGCGGGTGAGAGAAAATCGACAGAAGTCGTCTTAAGGCGGTGCCAATGCCCTCGCGTGCATAGCTAGGCCTCGATGACTCGCCACCGGAATCCCACGCGACCTACATGACTCATGCTCCATTGGGGTCTCGTTTACCGATGGCGTCGTCGGTGTGTTCCACATACTCGCATATCGTGTCGTCCGGATGCCGCACGCGCATATTCCGCCCGCTCGGAACATGGCGCGGCTCTTCGAGGATCATTGCACCCGCAGCGACTACGGTAGCTCGTGCGGCGTCAAGGTTATCGACAAGAAGAGTCACCTGCGTAGCGCGGATAGGTGCCAGACGTTCCGGTGGTCCCGCAATCAACAGCAGGGCGCCCACCGCCGCGACTTCAAGCCCCGCATCGGGGTGTGAAAACCGTAAAGCACATAACTCGCCAGTGACCGCTTCGTAAAAAGCGATCGCGTCGTCGAGGGCTGACGGTGCTAGGTAGATTCGGACATAGATGCGCAGGACTTCCATGGTCGACCACTCCACAAGCGGTTCATGAAGGCCGTAGGCTAGCAAACGTCGCATGAGCATGCGAGTTATCACCGGCGTAGGGCTAAAAAGGACAGAGAACGGCTGACATCCGACATTACGATGCCGCCCTTGACGATGCGGGGACACTCCTCCGTATCCCCCAATATCTGGCGGAAGCATTGCCTTGGACACAGCGGAATATCGGTGGCCGATCCGTTCGGCTTGCAAGCGGCCCCCCGAGCGATCCGGCGCCGACGTTATCCGTCATGGCAGCATGAGACGGGTTCACGGCGGTAAAGTCGCTATCCGATTAGCCCCCCACCATTTCCGTAGCACCCCCTTAAGCGCGGCGAGCTTCGCGCCCTCCCGGCCGCGCGGCCACGCCAAGACGATATCCACCCAACGCCATTCCGGGCTCAGGCGATGGACGCCCAGACGGGACCGCTCGGAGAATACCATCAAGACGCGCCGCGGTACCAAGGCCACACCCGTTCCCACCGCCGCGCAGCCGAGGATGGCGTGGTAGGACGAAAACTCCACGAGGCGTTCGATCACGGCACCCTGCTTCGTAAACCAGTCCTCTAGCCGTTGCCGATAGGCGCATCCGTTCTCAAACACCAGCAGCGTGCAACCAGCAATGTCCCGGGGATGACGGACGGGCTTGTGTTCCATCGCCGTCACGAGCACCAGTTCTTCGCGATATTGCCGCTCCGTCTCGATGTCAGGGTGCGATACGGGACCGGCGACAAAAACGGCGTCCAAGGCCCCTCCCTTTAGAGAGGTGAGCAGCCGGTGCGACGCGGCCGTCTGCAACTCAAGACGGACATCGGGCCAACGTCTGTGGAACTCATTCAGAGGTTCGGGTAACCGGGTCGCCACGATACTTTCCGAGGCGCCGAGCCGAAACACACCCTGGGGCGTCTGGCTGTGCAACGCGTCTTGCGCCTCTTCGGCCAGCCGTAGGAGTCGATTGGCGTAATCCAGCAAGAGAGAACCCGCTTCGGACAGGATCAGCCGCTTGCCCTGGCGGTGGAACAACTCAACGGCGAGCCCGTGCTCCAGCTGGCGAATGCGGGTTGTCACGTTCGAGGGAACACGATGCAACCGCTCCGCGGCCCGCGTGATGCTGCCGTTCTCGACGACCGCCTTGAATATCACGAGGTCAGAGAGGTCCATGATTCACAAAACGAGAGCCATATATTCAGAATTATTCATTATACCTGAATACAGGACATCGCTAAAGTAGGGGCCTTTCGAGACGCGGTGCGTGTCAAGGCAGTTGCCGCCTAAGTTATGCACTCTTGCGTTTTTCGGTTAAGGGATCGAGGGCCGCATTGATTGCTGCCTCTCGCTCCGGATTTAAAGTAACCACCGCTATCGGTGACCAGTTGCGGGTCGGTCC
>DATKTV010000009.1:0-6090 GCA_035530915.1 Acidiferrobacter sp.
GCGACGCTGGCGCGCAAAGACATGACCTTGTCCTCGTTTCGTGATGAAGACTGCTACGAACGCACGTTCGCGACTCGCTACTACAACGACGGCATCCATAGGGCCGCGTTTGCCTCGCCTGAGTTTCTGTTCAAGGCGCTATAGACGGGTAGACGCTGGGCTTTGGCAGGGCCCGCCACTATTGGCCGGTAGCCCAGAACTCCGGATCCATCTCGAGGAACTCATCGTACTGAATGTAATGAGACCCGTCGCACGAGAACGTCAACCCAACCACGCCGTTAAAGATATTGAGTGTGCCGGAGCGAAGATAGAACATCTCATCCATAAAGCGTAGCGCCCGGAAGTTCTCCAGTACGGCACGGATCTTATCAGCTGGCACCAAGGCATCGGCCGGATAGGGCTGCCTTGGATAGGTCATGCAGCTATCGGGGTCCATCAGCACATCCATCGCCAACAGCCGGTAACGATAAGGATCATCCATCAGCCAAACGACAGCCCGACTGCTGGAGAGGTGCAACATCACGTGGTAGACACCACGATCTAGCATCAGCTCCTCTACTACGCTGATCACCGTGTCGAGGTTTTTATCCATCACGCTTTCTGAGCGAGTCTGATGAAATACCGCGCCGCGAATGGAGGGGTCGCCCTTTATCTGGCGCCAGTGACGGGGTTCTTCATAGAGCCGCTGCGTATGCGGCAATTCACGCAGAGCGAAATCGGCGCCGACATAGCCGAGCACCGCCCCGCTTTCGCTGGTCACAATCTGAATCGCGGTAAGCGATGGGCGCTGCGCATCTAGGCTGATATAGGCCTCACTCAACAGAAAGCCGGCAATCGGCACCGCCTCGCGCATATAGGGCCGTGCCGAGCGGTCACGCCCGAAATGCGCATCCACAAGCCCTTCACGACTGATGTTCGAACTCACCTGTATGCCGTCGACATTCAGTGCGTAGAGGAACTTGCAGTAGGGCACCGCGGGGTACGCCTCCGTCAAAATGGAATCGAGCTTCGCGCGGTCCCCCCATGCGCGGGCACACGCCTCCGCCAATACCCGCAGGGGGTCGGTCAGCAAATGGGTGAGCATCTCGCGCTGCCGAGCGATACTCTCTTGCAACGAATCCTGTCCTTGCGTCATAAAACGGTCTCGTCCCTTGTTATCCGCTCAAACGATCTCTTATGTAGCACAGAAACCGCCGATCGCGACACCCTAAGGATCGCAAAGGCGCGCCTGCGGTCGGCGCGGCGACCCCGTGACCGATCGCCAGACAGGACCAATCTCAGGCGAGACCGCTTTCAGAGAGAAGTGGTCTAAACGCGGTCGCGGCTCGTGCCCGCGATCGTATGATACCTCGTATTTATGACAGGATTGCGTGGTTTGATCGTCCAGTCATAGCCGCTTGGCAACCCAACCCTCAATAGGGCGGGGCATCTTGTACCCAGGCCTTCGCTGCCAACCTCGGGCCTGTCGGCGACCGCGTCTGGGCCAGGCCCTTGGCGCTCGGCCTAGGCGATTCGGCGCGCCCGATCGTGACCGATTTTTTCGGATGCTCGCGAATCCAACCGGCTGTTTGCGGCCTCTTAGGGGTGCTCGATAAACATGTGAGCCGGACAGGGGGAGATACCATGCTCTACATAAAGAATGTGCCACAGTGGGAGCGATTGACGCGAATTGGCCTGAGTATTGTCATGGCGGTCTACGGACTGGGGCGCATCGGCGGGGCACTTGGCTGGATCATCGTCACGGCCGCAGCCGGTATCCTATTGACGAGCATCCTGGGTTTTTGCCCGGTCTGTGCATTAGCTGGCCGACGACTGAGGAAATAGCGATAACTAAGGGGACACGACCGTGACAATCCCAGAAGGACATTATCCATGGCTTGAGGCCGCAAGGCTCGGTGACACAGCCGCCCTCCACCATCTGTTGACAGTTTATCAACCCGACATTCGGCGATACGCATACCGACACTGCCTGATGAGCGACGTCGACGACGCCGTACAGGAAACATTGCTCATTATCACGCGCCAACTGCGGGCGCTACGAGTCGTTGCATCGTTTTCCGGCTGGTTGTGGAGAATCGTCCAACGCGAGTGCCGTCGCCTGGAGCGGCGCGTGTTTGGCTTCGAGTCGCTTGATGAAGACAAGATGGAGGACTGGCTTATGGCCCGCCCAGACGAGACGCTGCACTGTGATCTCGTTCGCGCCCTGGAGTCTCTCCCAAATCACTATCGCGACATCATTTTGTTGCGGGATTTTGACGAGCAAACGATTCGAGAGATCGCCGCCAACATACAACTCACGATACCGGCAACAAAAAGTCGCTTGCACCGCGCGCGTCAGCTGATGCGGGAATATTTGATGTTTGACATGGGCGAGCGGGACAAGCCTGAAGATCTCGCGCCCCCGACAGAAACCTGACTCTCAATAAACAGGAGACGCCTTATGGATGCCCAAAAATCGGTTGATCTTAAGGGTCTGTGCTGCGCGCAGCCCATCATCCAACTCGCAAAAGAGATGAAGACCATGGAGGTAGGTGAGGTGGTGGTCGCCACCGCCGACAAAGACTCGCTGCGCAATGATATTCCCTCTTTTTGCAAACAGACGGGCCACACACTCCTATACCACGACCAGAACAAGGATCTCCTGAGGTTTTGGATAAGGAAGGAATGATGGTGGCGAATACACCCCGCTTAAGGGCATGCCTGGCTTCCTGGGAATTCGATGCGCCAAGGGGCTAAGGCGCGCCCGCCAATCTCCCGTGGCGCTACGCCTGCGGCGGATTATAGTATAATGCGCGTCAATTGAAGGAGTGCTGCAATGACCACGCCGAAGCCCCGAGATGAATCCTTTCTGTCCTCACCGGCCTTTGCGGAGGCGCTGAGCCACGATGACGGCCGAGCCGCTAAGGCACACTTGGCGGCGGGCCGCCCTATCTACTACAGCGATGAATGCTACGTAGGCTACGTCATCAAGAAATTCCCGGGCGGACGAAAACAACTCATCACGATCAGCCGTACCGGCCAGGAAACCGTGATCCGGGACCTGTAGTGCCGCAGCTTCGGATCGTCGTGGGGCCGAACGGGGCCGGTAAAACCACGCTGGCCGATTACTGGCTGGCCGAAACCATTTCCGTTATCTCCCCAGACTCGATAGCCGCGAGGCAAGGTCTTACCCCCATTCAGGCGGGTAAGGCTGCCATCTTGGAGCAGGAACGGCTGCTCACCGAAGGCGCGAACTTCGCTGTCGATACCACGCTTTCCGGCAACCGAGAGCTTGAACTGATGAATCGAGCGGCCAAAATGGGCTACAAGATCAACCTGATCTTCATTGGCATCAACGATGTCTCGGTGTGCCAGGGACGAGTCAAGGAACGTGCGGCGGAGGGCGGTCATTACGTTCCCGATGAGGACGTGGCCCGTCGCTACGACCGTAGCCTCGGCAACCTCGCCTTGGCGATTGCCAGGACGGATCGTGCCTTTGTACTGGATAACTCAGGCGAGAATCGCCGTTTGCTCTTCTCCGTTGAGCATGATCGTGTACGGCACATGACGAGCCGCCTGCCCCTTTGGGCCAAATCGGCTGTGCCCAAGAAACTTCTGGAGCGATATCCAGAGCGGGAGCGGTAATGCCCGCCGTCAAGCTCCGTCTCGCCGACCACCAGATTGGGTAGCCGGCCGCGATGAGCCCTGTTACGGCTTGAGGTCTCGGACCCGCCGAAGATGGTTCCTGCACACGGCTCAGGCCACCTTGTCGGCCCCGATTGCAATGTGATTTGGCGGCTCGTGGCGCCATATTGGCCTCTACACCGGTATCTGATACTGGCGGCGCGACTAGGCTGGCAATAGGTTCGGAGGCCCCGCCCTCCACTAAAGGGCGGCTGAAGAACGACCAACAAGCTGACCCAGTGGATGGGGCAGTAAGGTCCGCCACGGACCTATAGCGGTATGGCCAAGGAAATGGGTAGCTACGAGAAGGCGATAACGTTCCCACCCCAAACACCAATGACCGAGGTCGCAGATACCCCGATGCCGGGGTCACCCAAGAATTCCCCTGGCCCTTATTCGTGGTATTGTGGTCGCGCGAGGTCGAACTCGCGACGAGGCGCGGTCTCGGAAACGCTAACCTCACACGAGAGGGTGCTCATGCCCATTCGGCTCTGTATTTTGTTAAAATACCTTGTCCGGGAGCCTATCTCGGGCTCGGTCTAGGCGTGCGAGAACGGTGGCACCTGCCATCATAATAAACGGACACGGAAACAGCAGATGATGATGAAGCTATCTATTTCTGATAAGAGCGGCGAACAAGCTGTGCCCCCCTACACCATACTCACGGCACCGGCTTCCCTGGACCCTCGCACGCCCCGCCGTTACCCTTGGGCATGGCAGAAGTATCTGGACGCCTGCGCCAATCATTGGATGCCGCAAGAAATCAATATGGACCGGGATATTGCCTTATGGAAGCAGCGCCATGGGCTTTCCGAAGATGAGCGGCGCATCGTCAAGCGCAACCTGGGATTTTTCACCACCGCCGATTCCCTGGCCGCAAACAATATCGTGCTCGGAACCTATCGTCAGATTCGCGCACCGGAATGTCGACAATACCTTGTGCGCCAGGCCTTTGAAGAGGCCATTCATACACACTCCTACCAGTATATCGTCGAGTCCTTGGGGCTCGATGAGGGAGAGATCTTCAACGCCTACCGCGAGATCCCCTCGATACGCGATAAGGACGTGTTCCTTCTGCCTTATATTGAGATTCTCGCGGCTCCAAACTTCCGCACGGGGACGCCGGAAGCAGATGGCGCACTCCTCCGATCTCTTATCGTTTTTGCCGCCATCATGGAGGGGCTTTTTTTCTACGTGGGCTTTGCACAAATTCTTGCGCTTGGGCGTCAGAACAAAATGGTGGGGGCCGCGGAGCAATACCAGTACATTTTACGAGATGAGTCTATGCACTGTAACTTCGGTATCGATCTCATCAATCAGATAAAGATCGAGAACCCGCACCTTTGGACACCGGATTTCCAGAACGAGATCTCTGGCCTGATTCGCACCGCGGTGGGCCTTGAGTGCGACTATGCCTCCGATACTATGCCTCGGGGAGTTCTGGGTCTGAACGCAGGGCAAATGCACCAATACGTCGCCTACATCGCGAATCGCCGCTGCCTTCAACTCGGGCTACCAGAGGTGAGCCCAGGCGTCGCCAATCCCTTCCCATGGATGAGTGAAATGCTCGACCTAAAGAAGGAAAAGAACTTTTTTGAGACCCGTGTTACCGAATATCAAACTGGCGGTGCCCTCAAATGGGACTAAAGCAGTCCCCGTCGATTCTCGCTAGTCATTAAACTAATCTCACTAGTGGTTAAACTAGTCTCATTAGTCGTTAAACTCGACCTTATCAAGAAGGCCAATGGTGCCACAGCCCCCTCCCAGGGCTGTGGCGTTTTCATCACGATTCCAGAACTGGCATTGCATCCCTTGCTTGATCGGCTGTATCTGCAATGGCCGCCGCGGCTGGGCTCGAAAGCAACCCACGCCCAGGTTCGCATGGCCACCGCCATATAGTGCCGACCTTCGGAATCGCCTCCTTATGGTTTAGGCGGCTCGGATTCCGTGCCCGGTTTGGCGTCGGTCCGCAAAACCTCCAGGGCCCGCTGCAAAATAGCAGCGTCCATCCGATCTTTGGGCCGCACTCCCTGTTTTGTCAGCAATAAGCCTTCCAGATTGAGCATGGGAATCGTCACATCATCGACGGTCAGTGACGTACGGTATGCCTTGAGATCATCCCATGTCAGACCGCAAACGGACCCCAACACATCAACCGTGATCTCGTCGTTGATACGGATACCGTAATGGATATCGCGCTCCAGTAAGTCCGTCTCACCAGCCAGTTCATGCGCGGCGCCATCCGGGAGACGTGAGAGCGCCACGATCCAACGATGGGCGTTATCCGTAAGCGATTAGCGAACCCCATCCTCCCCAACTCCCCTTAAGCCCCTTATCCTCGCCTCTGTGTGATCAACGAGGAGAGGAACATGGATAAAAAACCCGCAGCCGTGATGCGATCTGGTGCCCAATGGGACCAGATTCTGG
>DATKTV010000010.1:0-6460 GCA_035530915.1 Acidiferrobacter sp.
AGCAGTCTTCATCACGAAACGAGGACAAGGTCATGTCTTTGCGCGCCAGCGTCGCACTCCACCAGCCTGAGGGGTAGGTGCACTGCGGGAAGTGCAGAGTAGCCACATCCAAGAAATTCGCTTGGCGCAAGGCCGTATGCACGCTTTTGATGAGATCGGCATGGAAGAGGGGAGACTCGCTTTGGCCGACGACGATGCCATTGGGTTTTAGGTAACTATTCGGTAAACCCGTAGCCTCCCACGTTTAACAAAGACACTGAACACGAAGAACCGTGTGGGTTACAGTCACCCTCATGGATGCCGAACCTTACGCGACCGTAACGCGGCCAGAGATCCCCGATGCGAGGCTCACGCCATTCGCGCAGGTGTCGGTGACACTGACCCAACAAGAGTATATCCGACTCGTGTGGGACGCCCGGTCGCGTTGCGTCCAAGGGAACTGGAAGACGGCGCATCGACGGGCCCTGGCCCGCCTAGAGCAACTGACAGTCGATCACCAGCGGGCCAGGGCCCAAGCCGCCCTGCGCGAGATGGCATTACAGAGTGAGCTTAAGACCGCGCAGGCGAAGATTCGTGATCTGCAAAAGCGGCTGTTTGGTCGCAAATCCGAGCATTCCGCGCAGGGCCATAAGGGGCTCACGCGGGATATCCCGTCATCCCGATCGCGCGGTCAACAACCGGGCACACCCGGTCACGGGCGTACCCTACAAGCCCATCTACCCGCGCACGAGGAAACGATCGCAATCGACTCGTCACAGTGTCCGTCATGCGGGTTGGGCTACGCGGACTTCCCGGGCACCGAAGACAGTGAGGTGCTAGAGATTGAGGTCCAGGCCTATCGGCGCGTCATCCACAGACGGCGCTATCGCAAGGTCTGCTCCTGCCCAGGCGTGCCCGGCCTCATCACCGCACACCCCCCGCCACGATGGATCCCGCGGGGCAAATACGGTATTTCGGTTTGGGTGCACCTGCTGCTCTCCAAGTTTTTGTACGGCCAACCCACCCATCGCGTGTTGCAGGACTTGGCCAATTCGGGGTTGACCCTGTCGGTGCACCGTCGCCGGGGGGCTCAAGGCCCTGGCACCCTTATTTACGCCTGTCGAAGAGGCGCTGGTGGTCCATCTGCGCAGCGAATCCCACTGGCATGCCGATGAGACCCGCTGGATGGTGTTTGTCGACATCGAAGGCAAGGTCGGACATCGCTGGTACTTGTGGGTGTTTCAATCCCCATCGGTTATTCACTACGTACTGGATCCCACGCGATCAGCTGATGTCCCCATCGCCGAATTGGCCGAGGCACAGGGTGGGATCGTGAGTTGTGATCGTTGCTCGGCCTACAAGAAGTTCGTCCGGCTGCATACGACATTCGTGCTCGCTTTTTGTTGGGCCCATCAACGCCGGGATTTTCTGGAACTGGCCAACAGCTACCCCGACAATCGCCGTGACTGATGACGTGGGTGGATGCCATAGCCGATCTGTACCATCAGAATGGGCTGCGCCTTCAGGCGGACCCTGACAGCGCCTTGTACGCCGCGCACCACGCCCGATCACAACAGGCCGTGCATGACCTGGCCACCCGGCGCGATGAGGCACTGGCCGACCCTAAGCTCGCCTTTCCTGCGGCCCAGGTCCTGCACAGCATGCAGAATCACTGGTCGGGCTTGACGGTGTTTGTCGAACACCCGTGGGTGCCCATGGACCATAATGTCGCCGAACGCAGCGTGCGTATTTCTGTGGTCGGACGCAAGAACTTTACCGGCTCGGGCTCCGCGTGGTCGGGGCAACTGGCGGCCACCATGTATAGCCTCCTGATGACCGTCAAGCTCTGGGGGATCAATCCGCGTATGTGGCTTACCGCTTACCTACAAGCCTGTGCCGAGAATGGCAATCAGCCCCCCGTCGACCTCCGGCCTTATCTTCCCTGGAGCATGGAGCCCGCCCGACTGGCCACCTTGGCGGGCGGGCCCCGCAGATCCGCGCCCAGACGCCGCCTCTGGCGCGCACACGCAGCAGACAACACATACCCCCACCGAAGGATTCAACACTTCATGAGCCTTTACTGCGGCCGCCTCTTTAGCCCCGACGATATCGAAACGATTCAGCGCCTGATAGCCGAAGACCCGTCGCTTTTGCGCACCCCGCTCTCGCGCCAGCTCTGCGCGCTGTGGCAGTGGACCAAACCCAATGGCGAGCTCAAAGACATGACCTGTCGCGTGGCGCTCTTGCGCCTGCAGGCCGATGGACTCATCACCTTGCCGCCCTCGCGGGCCCTTAACGGCCGAAAGCGTGCGCACTTCCCACCCACGGGGGCCACCGATGTCGAGCCATTACTCGGTAAGCCCGTTCACGAGTTGGAGGCCTTGACGCTGCGCCCGGTCACCGCCCCGCGCCCGGCCACCGCCGCGAGCCTGGGGGTCTCCCGTCTGTGGAATGAGTACATGGCCCGCTACCATTATCTGGGCTACACGCCGCTTGCGGGCAGCCAGATGCGCTACAACGTCTTTGCCGGCGAGCGGTTAGTCGCGCTCTTGAGCTTCGGGGCGAGTGCCTGGAAGTTGGCCGGGCGTGATCGCTTCATCGGGTGGCAAGAGCCCGAGCGTCAGAAGAACCTGCCGCTCGTTGTCAACAACGCCCGTTTCTTGATCCTGCCCTGGATCCAGTCCAAAGGACTCGCTTCCAAGATTCTGTCACTGGCCGCCCGACAACTGCCTAATGATTGGCAGAGCCGCTACGGTTACCGCCCGGTGCTGTTGGAGACCTTCGTCGAATCCGAGCGTCACCGCGGCACCTGCTACAAAGCCGCCAACTGGATTCCGGTCGGAAAGACGGCCGGCCGAGGCAAGAAGTGTCCCACTCACAAACAGATCATCCCCATCAAAGATATCTGGCTGTATCCGCTGCGCCGGGACTTCGCTCGCGTGCTGTGCCGATAGGGAACGGCTACGGGTTTACCGAATGTGTACGTTCGAATCCTCTAGGGCGCACCAACCCATTGAAATCGCATCGAGTTATCACAAATTCTGGCAACTGTTAAGCCCGAGTTAGGACGTGTGCCCAGACACCCCCAGACACGCGCGGGACCCAAGGCTGACAGGTTTCGTTTGACCTTTAGCCTAGGCGCTCGGGTGGCCTTGTCCGAATGCCCCCCACCTACCTTTGCCTATCCGGGCTAGCAGACCGCTTCGAGCCCCTTGCGCTCAATCAGGCTGAGAAGCTTCAGTGACGGGCCACTCGGTTTCTTGTCACCGACTTCCCACTTGCGCACAGTCGACACACTGGTATTCAACACAGCAGCCAGTACAGTCTGGCTCAGATTGAGATTCTTCCGTAACGCACGAATCCTTTCGGCGTCGTATTCTGGGATCGACTCCGTGCAGAGGATGTCGTATTTCCGCATTGTGCGCTTGTCGATAAACCCGAGGCGATGTAGGTCATTTGCCGTCTCATGAACGGCCTCGAAAATTCGGCCTCGCGCCTTACGTTTGGTTGTCATGACAAATCTCCTGGAACGAACCATCGTCGACCGCTTCACTGAGCTGCGGAGCGGTCCTAGCCAGTAAATCAGCAGCAATATCTTGTAGGGCCCCTAGCTCTTCCCAGTCGATGTTGGCGCGCTCGTTCTTTTCGAAACCGAAGACGAAGAACCACCGGTTGCCCTTGTTCGTCGCGATCAGTGTTCGCACTCCACCACGCTTCCCCCGACCAGCGAGCCCAATCCGTTTCTTGACAACGCTGCCGCCCAAGTCGGCGTCGATCAGCCCTCTAATCATTTCTTCCACTGCCTGACACAGCGCCCGGTCAAACAGCCCTACCTTGCGCGCCCAACGACTAAAGTGGCGGGTTTTGAACACCCTGTTCATGAGCAAAGTATGCCACAGGGTGGCATACTTTGTCGAGACAATGGGCGATTTAAACGGTTCTGATCTGCTGGCTCTTTTCGGACCAGGGCTCTCTAGGCATCGCGGCCCAGTTGGACCGTCATCTCCACCTAACGGGGCGATTGAATCAGCCGTGGGAGCCCTCGTGCAGCGTTCGCTTTTCCTGTGGCGGGAATGGCTCACGGTGTTACAGATGAAGGCACGCTGTCGAAAGAGGTCGGCCTGTGTCGGCGTACAATATCACAAGGTGTGTGAACGTAACCTACTGAGTCACAAAGCGGATACGCCTACGGCGGCGCATGGCGCCGATTATCTACACAATAGCCCGCGCCATGTACGCGCGGTTATTTTGCATTACGATGCCATTTCATATGGACAAGGCCGACCCATTGACGTCTTCCCTTTTGATGTACATAATTATGTACATCAACGTACGGGGTAATTTATGAAGGAGACCACGCTCACCGAATTGCGCAATCACGCCAAAGACTATTTTGACGCCGTAGAAGGCGGGTCCACCGTGCGCGTCTTCCGCAATGGCAAGCCCATCGCCGAAATTGTGCCTATCCGCGCGGGGGTTCCCTCGTGGAAAAGGCACACGACACCGCTGACGGTTAAGGGCTTGTCACTGGGTCTGGAGATACTGGGCGATCGGGAAGAGTCGGCATGAGGGTGTTCCTGGACACCTCCGCTTTGGCAAAACGCTATGTTGTAGAGCTTGGAACCAGCAAGGTAGTAAAGGTGTGCCAACAGGCAGATAGCCTAGCCGTTTGCGTCATTTGTCTGCCCGAACTCATTTCCACGCTGACCCGCCTTGTACGGGAGAAGAAGATCACCAAAGCAGATTACCGAACGCTGAAGGGTAACGTGACGATGGATCTGGCAGATATCGATATCTGCCAACTGACACCAGGCGTCTTAGCCACGGGGGTTTCGCTGCTAGAGACGAATCCCCTTCGGGCGATGGATGCGCTGCATGTGGCCTGTGCAATCGCCGTCGAGACAGACCGCTTTGTCTCAGCCGATCATCGGCAACTTGCGGCCGCGCGAAAAGCGGGGCTCAAGATCGTCGATGTGTCATGACAGTTACCACAAATGACGCCGCTGACGGCTCGCCGATCCATCACGCGGCACGCTGAAGCCACGCTGGTTGTGCCACTCATTCATGATGAAAACGCCCTTGCCTGTTAACCACAACCCCTCATTGTACCGGGGCTTGCCGGCAATACCCGGTATTCAACCCCTATCGCATGAAGAGCCGAGAAATCGGCCCGGTGAGGTACTGCATCCGCAATGGCTTGGCGACGGTTCATCGCCGGTATGCCGCTGCCAATCCTGATCACCAGAACACACAGGGTACTGTCTTGAACGTCGCAAATGAGCCGATAATCGCCGACACGATAGCGCCAGTACGCGCCTAGAGCGGCCCCGGTCAACGCCCTGCCGATACTGCGCGGATTATCCAATGTCGTCAGTCGTTTCCGGAGAAAGGTCATGATGCGCTCGGCTTCGGCCTTATCCAGTTTGCGGAGTTGCTTCACGGTCGTGGCCGTCAATTCAACCCGCCGGACCAAGGTCGCGCTCCACTCCCTCGAGAGTGAAGACGCGCTCCTCGCCCTTGCGAACGCGCTCCATTGTGGCGGCCGCTAGATTGCGATCTTCCAGGTCGTCTAGGCCATGAACTATCAGTTCACTCAGGTAATAGGCCTTGGTGCGGCCCGTCGCGGCGGCCAGATGGTTGAGGCGTCGTTCGCTTTCGGGGTCGAGTCGCATAGAAGTCGCCATCATGGATGCCCTTAAAAGAGTACATGTACTCATGTGTATCGCGCGCTGCAGAGGTTGTCACCCAAATCCTGCACACCACCCGTGTCCGCGCCCATTTGGCAAACTGTCACCATTTAAGCGGCCACCATACCGCCGACAGCTCATATCGGGGGGATTTGGCGTTGGCATCCATTGGACGTTAACTTTAAGGGAAAGAATGGTATGGCGACGCCACGTTGCAAAGGATGTTGACGTGGCATCATTATTTTGTGGCGCATCGGTGCTTCTGCGCGAATCAATCCAAATACACAGCCGACAGGCGGGTGCTTCGGAATGGCGGTCCATCGGGGCGGGCCTAACGACGCTTGTCGTCGGCGGCTTTATGCTTGCTGCTGCGAAGGTGATGCTCCGGCGTTCTCGTTATCGGCGGTTGGCGGATATACTGGGATGGATTGCCATAAATTTATCGGCACCGCTGGTTGCGCGCCCTACAGACACGGAGTCGTCCTGACGAAATGGTATCGCGAATGTCCGCGATTCTGTTGGCCGACTTGATCGGCGCGTGTCTGCACAAAGGCAGCCCCGGACATTTGTATTTCCGTACCAAGACCGAACGGGAATGATGCTTCTTGGCACAACGCCCCGTTGGCCCCGTGGCCTTGTGCCTTGCCTCAGACTAGCGCCTTGAACAGAAACTCAGGCGAGGCAAACGCGGCCCTATGGATGCCGTCGTTGTAGTAGCGAGTCGCGAACGTGCGTTCGTAGCAGTCTTCATCACGAAACGAGGACAAGGTCATGTCTTTGCGCGCCAGCGTCGC
>DATKTV010000011.1:0-10139 GCA_035530915.1 Acidiferrobacter sp.
TCAGGTCGGCGACCAAGTACCGGTGCCGGTCGCCAGTCTCACGACGACCGCGCCATCCTCGACCGGGCTCGCGACCGCGAACACCATTCAATACCAAAGCACGGGGGTCCTTTTGGGTGTCACCCCACGAGTCAATGCCGACGGACGCGTCACCATGAAGATCTATGAAGAGGTGAGCAGCGTCCAGGGAGCGACGACGGTTGCCAATATCGAAGCCCCAACATTCGCCACCCGCACCGCACAAACGACCTTTACGGTCAAAAACGGGAGCACAGCCGTGATCGGCGGCCTCATTTCGACGACCACGAACCATAATCGGGTCGGTGTACCGCTCTTGATGGATATCCCGATTTTGGGCGACCTCTTTTCCACAGTCGATACCACTCATCAAAAAGAGGAGTTGTTGTTGCTCATTACCCCACATGTCGTGGCAAGCCCCAACGCGCTCACCCGCTTAAGTGTGCGTCTACGCCAACAAATGGCCCTGTTAAAGCGCCTTATCGGCCATCCCGGACGGCTGCCCTCTATCCAGGCCCCGTCACCAAGCGTTACGAAAAAGCCCGTACCCGCAGGCGGCACTCCCCCCGCCCACACGAGCCGCGCCTTAGCGCGTCCCCATTGAGCGCAAAGATCATGGGTGGGCCTATACGGCTTCGTATCCTCCCCGACGCTCTCCGCCATCATCTGACCGGATGGACACCAATGTGGCCCGCAGGGTGGCGAGCCTTGATCTGGCAGACGGTCATGCGCTTGGGCCTAGCAGGTCTGATCCTCGCCCTGATCGCCACCGTTTGCCCCTTACCTGCGGTACCAGAGCCCCCGCGCCCTTTGGCCGCACCCGCGGGTCTGGCTTGGAACCGGCCGCTCCCGACACGAACACAGTCCCCAGCACTGATATTGACGCAAGACCCGTTTCGCGCTGATCGCCGATTTCCGCCGGTCCCGAGAGCGCCTGCCCATGGCAGACTCCCGAGGCACTGGCGCCTGCTTCCCCGGCAACGCGATCCGCGCTTGCTCCTGTTTGGCGTAGCCGGATCGCCCGGACATCTCAAGGCTTTAGTGGGGACCGTGACCCACGAAAGCTGGCGGGCCATGGGAGCATTCCTCGATCAGTGGCAACTCGTCGCCATCCGCCCCCATCGCGTCCTCTGGGTACAAAACGGCACTTATGGGGTGAGTGCGATCATCAGTATCCACCACCCTCAAACGCAACGACCGCGTCCGATACCGCTCTTCGCGGAAGGACCTCCCTGATGGATATCCTCTACCCGACAACACCTGTGATCATGGAAG
This sequence comes from Acidiferrobacter sp., assembly GCA_035530915.1. Lineage (GTDB taxonomy): Bacteria > Pseudomonadota > Gammaproteobacteria > Acidiferrobacterales > Acidiferrobacteraceae > Acidiferrobacter. Next base: position 1,294 of record DATKTV010000011.1, read on the forward strand.
GATTGTCGCTGCGGTTTTTGCGTGAATACGCGATCTTGCCGCTCTCTTTTTGCGACACAGAGCTCGTGGTCGCGATGGCCGACCCCGAAGACACCGTGAGCCTCAAAGCCTTAGCGCTCTTTGCCGGGAAACCGGTACGCGCGCTCTATGATGAGCGCGATCGGATACTAGGACGGCTAGACCAGCTCTACGGATCCGTGGATGCGATCCTCCACAGGCCCAACAAGGCGGGCCCCGATCCGGATGTACTGGATGTCAAAAGCGAAGGCGCGCTCCGCGATCAAGCCTTGGAGGCACCCATTGTGGCGCGCGTCAGTGCGCTGTTGGCAGCCGCCGTAGAGGCGGGGGTGTCCGATATTCATCTCGAACCCCAGGAACGACGCTTTCTCGTGCGGTTTCGCATTGACGGCGTCCTACGGGAGCGCGAATCGCCCCCCAAGGCCCTGGAGCGCGCCATGATCTCGCGCTTAAAGCTGCTCGCGAACATGAACATTGCGGAGCGTCGCATTCCGCAAGACGGACGCTTCCAGGCCCACATCCTCGGTCAAGACGTCGACCTCCGGGTCGCCACCAGTCCCGGATTACACGGGGAGACGCTTGTCATTCGGCTCTTGACCCGCCGTTCGGGCGAGGTGGCTTTGGGAGATTTGGGACTGAACGCGGCCGACGAGACCTGGCTGCGAGCCACCATCGCTGCCCCCCATGGGCTCGTTTTGGTCACGGGGCCCACCGGAAGCGGCAAGACCACGACGCTCTATTGCGCCCTGAAAGAGATGGACGCCACCAGCCGCAAGATCATCACCTTAGAAGACCCCATTGAATATCAGCTCACTGGCGCAGTCCAGATCGCGGTGCGCCCCGACCTCGGATTAAGCTTTGCCCAGGGGCTGCGTGCGCTTGTCCGTCAAGACCCCGATGTCCTCATGATCGGCGAGATTCGCGACAGTGAAACGGCCGCGATTGCCGTCCAGGCCGCACTCACCGGACACCTCGTGTTGTCGACACTCCATACCAATGATGCCTTAGGAGCGATCGCCCGCCTCCAGGAATTGGGCATCGCGCCCACCCTGCTCGCGGCGAGTTTGAAAGGCGTGATTGCGCAACGCCTTGTCCGTCGCCTCTGTACCGCGTGCGCAAAGCCCGCCGCAACGGACTTTCCTGCTGTCCTCGCGGTCGGGTGTCCCGCCTGCGATGAGACCGGCTATCGGGGTCGCATCGGTCTCTTCGAGACGCTCGCCATGACCCCCACCCTGCTTGATCTCCTCGGAAGTGCTGCGCCGCTCAGCGCCTACACAACCGCGCTATTAACGCTCCCCCACCGCACTCTCGCAGACGAGGCCCGCGACAAAATCGCCATGGGTCTTACGACAGCAGCCGAGGTCGTGCGCGTGATCGGTCGCGAGGAGCCGGTCTTAACCCCTGAGACGACCTTAGGGGCACACCATGCCTAAGTGGCTCTATCAAGGGGTGGATGCCCGCGGACGGGTCTTTACCGGCCCCATCGAGGCCCGCGATCGCGATGAAGCCGCCCATCGGCTGCACCAGCAAGGACTTTTGGCAACCGACCTCACGATCATGCTCCCCGCAGGCGAACGCGCGCCCGCGCTGACCCTCGGACGCACAATTGATCGGCCGGCCTTGCTCGCGGTCACCGATGTCTTAAGCTCCCTTCTGCAGGCGGGGCTTACCATCGAACAAGCCCTGACAGTCGCTTTATCTTTAAGTCTACCGCCTGCGGCGCGCCTCTTGATTGAAGACACCCTACACGATGTCCGCGGGGGTTTGAGTCTGAGCGAGGCGCTCACACCGGTGCGGGGCATCCCCCCTTATTATGTGAGTCTCGTGCGCAACGGCGAGCTCACGGGCGATTTAGGCCCGATGCTCGCGCGGTTGCGGACGGCCTTGATGCGCAGCGCTCAGGTGCGCGCCGAGATCATCAATGCCGCCCTCTACCCCGCGCTCCTGATCGGGGTCATGCTTGTGTCACTGCTCTTTTTGTTCGTCGATGTCGTGCCGCGCTTTGCGGCGATGTTTGCCGGCAGTTCGGTGCGGCTGCCGGAGGCGACCCGTGTGTTGATGACTGTGGCCGGCTTTTTACATCGGGAGATCGCCACACTTCTCCTGGGATTCGCCGGGTTCCTCGTCCTTTTACTAGGGCTTTGGCGTAGCCCGGCCGGCCGGGCGCTGGGCGAACGCCTGCTCTTGCGTATACCGGGCCTCGGGGCCACCGTGATCAACCTCGAACTCGGTCGGGTTTTCCGGACGATGGGGACATTGCTTGCCGGTGGCATTCCGCTTACCCAGGCCTTGGAGAGTGTCTGCGCGGTACCGGGGAACAGCCTGTTGCGGGCCGCCTTACGGGCTTGGCATGCCCGCCTCGTGGCCGGTGACAGCGCCGCCGAAGCGATTGCCCCTTTAACCCTCCTGCCGCCTTTCGTACGCCAGTTCATTGGGATCGGGAATGAGACGGGACATATGGACGAGGTGCTCTTAACGCTGGCCGACCGCCTGGAAGACACGGTCGATCGCACGATCCGGCGGGCCTTATCCTTAGTTGAACCGATCGCGATTCTGCTGTTGGGCTTACTGGTCGGTACGGTCGTGGTATCAATCCTGGCCGCCGTCTTTGCGCTCAATACCGTCCATGTCTAACCTTGGGAGATCTTCTGATGTCCATAACTCACGCTTCCATACGGGCTCAACGCGGCCTCACCCTGCTCGAGCTGATTGTGGTTATGGTGATTCTTGGGCTTTTGGTGAGCCTGATCGGACCCGATCTCTGGTCACGCCTTCATCAATCCCGCGTGAAGACCGCGGCCATGCAGATCACCCTCCTCGGTTCGGCGCTGGGCAACTACCGGCTCGATGTCGGTCGTTATCCGACCACGGCCGCAGGCCTTGCGGCCTTGATGCAAAGACCTCCCGCAATCCACGGTTGGAGTGGTCCCTATCTGGCGCGCGGCGTACCCCTGGACCCCTGGGGACACCCTTACCATTACCGCAGCCCAGGGAAACATGGGGCTTATGATCTTTGGAGCGCCGGATCCGGGCACGGACCGCGCATCACCTCCTGGAGCACCCAAGGCCTTGCTGCCCCTGCGCCAAACCGGCCTCACGCTTCTTGAGCTGATCGTCGTCATGGCGATTGTAGCGGCCGTCATAACGATGGTGGGCTTACCGTTTCTGGGCCATCGCCAGGCAAGCCTCAAATTGCTGGCGCGACACACTGACGCCCTCATCCAGCTCGCCCGGACGGTCGCCATCACCCATGGCGTCACTGAGCAACTCCAGATAGACCCGCGCACGCGCACCATCCGTCTGCATGGACCGCTCTCCGCACGCCGGCTACACATGGGGCCGCTCCGCGTGTCTCATTCAGTGCGCGTCACCGTTTCCGCCAACGTGCCTTACGGCCCGCATGACATGCGCCGCTTCTTCTTCTACCCCGATGGCAGCGCCAGTCCCGGGCGTATCGTGTTTCATCGTCACCACAATAAGCGCGCCATCAACGTGGCGATTTTCTCGCATGCGCACTAGGAAGGCGGGCTTCACGCTGCTCGAGGTGGTTGTGGCGCTCGCCATTTTCGTGGCCGCGGCTTCGGTGATGCTCGAAGAGTCCTCCAATCTTTTGCAAAGCGCTATCCGCGCCCACGCGCAATTGCGCCAAGACCTAGCTCTGCAAGACGCTGTCGCGTTAACCGAGGCCACGGCGCGAAGTGCCGGGTCGTTGGCCACTCCTGTTCGATTTGGCTCGGTGACGATTCAAAGGCGCACACTCGCAAACCTCGTGCTGCCCGACCCGACGGGTATGCGGCGTCTGCAAAAGATCCTGCTCGTGGCGCCCCATGGGCGCACCATAGTCCTCTGGGTGCAACGATGAGCGGACAACGGCAACAGGGCTTCACGCTTCTGGAGCTCATTATCGCCATGGCCCTGACCGTGGCGCTGATGGCAGGACTTGCCGCCTTTTTGCAGGAAACCATCGCAACGCGCGCGCATCTGGGCCCCAAAGACGCCTGGGTCCGGCAGTTGCTGTTATTAAATAGCCAGCTCCGCCATGAGATTACCGGCGCGAGTTTCCGGCACCTCACGCTTGACGACCACGTTTTCCTATTCGAATCCCGCGCGGCGTACCGGGCACTGCCTCCCGGCCGCTACTTCTATCGATACACGTTCAACCCGTCTGCTCGGACGCTGTCGTTGGTGCTGCGGGCCGCCCTGCGCAATCATCACGAAGGCGCGGAACTGTTTCACGGTGTCGTGCTCGAAAACGTGAAGAATGTCCGTTTCGCCGCCCTTTTTCTCCCATCCCAAGCGGCGGGCCCATTCTATTGGACGCCCCAGGTCCGAACTCTTGGGCCCGCCTCTCTTGCCATCGCATCAACGCTTGTCGCAGTGCGCGTTCGTATCACCGCGCGCTTCGGCTACCCGCGTCTGCCGCCACTTCTTTATGTTCTAGGCGCGCCATGACGACCCATCGCGGAATTGTGCTTCTTGCGGTCCTGTGGTTTCTCGTGTTAGCCAGCATCGTGCTCGTGGCCACCGAGCGCATGGCATCGGAAGAGTCCGCGCTCCTTTGGCGGCTGCGTCAAATGCCTCAGCAGGAAGCCAATCTGCAAAGTCTGCGCCTGTTCCTGCCGGCGCTTTTGAGCGGGCAGACCTTGCCGCCCGGTGCCCCCCACTGGGCGGTGCGTCATGCCGCCGCCTTCGCCAGAGCGGGACAGTTCGGACGAGGTTCGGTTACGGTGACTTTGGGGTCGACGCCCGTCACCCTCGTTATTCGCGATACGGCAGGATTCTTAGCGCCCGGCTGGCAGCCACAGCTCCTTCCGGCGCTGGCCCGCACCCTTGCGGGACGTCATGGCGACATCCAGACAATTTTGCAGCAGTTGCGGGCACGCTACACAGGACTGCACCAAGCGGGCCCTCTACCGGCTCGCGTCGCTTGGCGACTTGCCGCACTGACAACCCGGAACCCCGTGTATGGCGGATACATCAACATCAATAGCGTACCTGCGCCCGTTTTGCGTCTTTTGGGCATTTCGCATGCGCGTATACGCGCCTTTATGCAGAGCCGGGCGCGCAGAACCACGCCCTATACGAGCCGGGCGCTTGCCCGCATAACGCAGAATTTGGGATGGGGGGATGATCCTCTTTTCGGAATTCAAGTCAGTGGCGTCTATCGCGTGGCAATCCGCCGGACAGGGCCACTTCAGGAGAGCGTGGGGATCCGAACCATGACTATCCGCACGGGTCTCGCAACCTCCCCTGTACCCCAAAGAAGACCGGGCACCTGACGATCACGGCTACTCGCGCCACCTCTGATGAGAACATGTGAGCAGGGTGGAATGGAGAGGGCAAAATCGCCTTTTTTTAACAACTCTGTTGCACGGCGACCATGATCCGCCGGACCCTAACTTCAGACTTCCTGATCCCGGCGGAAGAGGCTTTGGCACTTCACACCAAAGTGTAGATCAATTTTGCCCCGGTCTCGGGGTGGCGAAAGGCTTGCCCTGTGAGCTCCTCTAGGAGTGCTGCAATCGCCTTGTCATGAACCGGATTGGCCATTCGGTGAATTCTGATGGTGAGGGTCCCTGCGGTATTGTCCGGCTCGATGTCGCCGGATGAGACAAACCATTCGCGCACAAGCGCTCGGGCTTCATCTTCCTTATTCAGGTAGCGCCGCAATAGGATAACCATGGCAGTCTCGGCTCGATAGGCGATCATTTTCACCGCGTCTGTTAGTTTCCGGCATCTAATAGCCCCCGTTATCGGTCGCTATTCGCCCACTACCTGACACGCCATTTTGGTATTTTGACAGTGTGTATGGAAAGAGGGGCCCTCCTCCCTGCCCTTCTTTCTGAGCTTGGCCCCGGATTCGTCCGGGGCACTTTTGCGTACACTTGCGTTTTTGTAGGCCGTCGTAAGATAGCTACATATTAATGCGGAGCGATAGCTGCGATGTCCTCTCCCGTTATTCTTGTTATCGATACGGAGACTACGGGGTTTGACCCCAAGGCCGGTGCGGTAGTCGAATTCGCCGCTTGTGTCGTGACTCCTACCGAGCAGGGCTGGGCACCCATCGAGGCCTTTTCGCGGCTCGTCCACCCGGGGCAGCCGATTCCGCCGGAATCGAGCGCCATTCACCACATCATAGATGCTCATGTCGCCGACGCGCCGCCTTTGACGCGAGTCCTCGAGACTTTCGCTCTTTGGTTGGCCGGCCGAGGGCTTTCCCCCGCTGTCTTTGTTGCCCACAACGCCGTTTTCGATAAGGGTTTCCTTGAGCCTTTGGTAGCACGGTATCCTCACGTCCCCTGGCTTTGCACAATGCGCCTAGCGCACCACCTGTTACCCGACCTCCCTTCTTATAGTAATCAGGCACTCCGGTACCGGCTGGAGATCGACCCGCAGTTTTCTCTCGCGGCGTCCTGTGGCGGGCGCACGGATCCCCATAGCGCGGCCGGAGACGCCATTGTCACCGCGAGCCTCCTGTGTCGCGAGATGGAGCTTGCCAGAACCAGTTTTCCTGATGTGCGTGGGCTACGCCAATTAGTTCAGTATGCCGACCAGCCCTACCTGATTACGCGAATGCCATTTGGGAAGCATAAGGGTGAGCCGTTCTCGGATTTGCCGGCGGATTATCTCGATTGGCTTAAGCGCACAACGACAGACGCGGACATGCTTTTCACCATTGCGCAGGTTCTTGATTCCGCCCGACCATAGGCACCCGGATCGTCGCCGGCGCGAGGATCGGCGGCCAACGTATAGGGCGGACACTGTTACGTTCGCCCGCGCATAAAGACTGTTTCGGGCGAATACAGTGCTTTATTTGACGCTATTCGCGCCGGACGCTGCTGGGCGCTGATCTACTCTATAAGCTGTCCCACTTCTCAGAGGTGCGCTATGTCGCCATTTCGCAAATCCGCTCTGCCCGTTACGCTTGCGGGAACCGTTCCGATTGTCTCCGTCGTATTGGTCATCGCCGATTTTGTCTTTGGTGTGCCCCAGATGATGCCTGAGTACATCCTTTTGGCAGCATTGTGTTATTGGTATCTGACCAGTCGACGCGACCGGGCTCTATCGGAACGGGCGTTCCGGACCACAACACCCTCCTATTGGGCGGTGACTATGGGTGGTGTTCCCGTCGGAACCCTGTCTGACGCACAGTATGCTGCACTGTTCCTGTCAGTCCTGCGTGATCGACAGACAGCTCTACGCCAGGCGCGCCACTTAATCCGTATGACCACGATTTCTGCCGGTCAAATGTTGTTATTGGTCCCTTTGGTACTTTTTTGGGTTGTTGTGTGGATGGCTACTGTAGCCCACAGCCAATACAAGGACATGGTGCATCTTTTTCTGACCCATGGCCTGGGGACGTTCTTGTTCTGGATCCGCGCCGCCATCATTGTTGCGGTGACTGCGAAAATCCTCAGTCTCGCTTTGGGACTTAAAACCCCTCCAAGCGCTTACGAAGACGCCATGCACCAGATGGTACGCGCGCATTTTGCGCTTGCGGCGGGCGGCCCTCTCACGCTTCTATGGGAATCCCATGAGCCACCGCCTCTGGAAAGCGGTTGTCGTTCCGCTGTGCAGAAATTCCATTGCGGAAACTAAAGAGAGGCTCCCCTGAGAGCCGCCTAATCGCCGCTTGCAATTCCCGAGTAACCGATACGATAGCCAGAGTTTCCTGGAGGCTATCGCATGCGAGTAGCGCAATCCCATTCTGATGAGTTGATTGTCGATCTCTTTGCCGGCGGGGGCGGCATGTCCTGCGCCATCCAGCAGGCCGGCTTTGCGGTGAATGTGGCCATCAATCACAACGCTGAAGCGATCGCGATGCACACCGTCAATCATCCCGCGACCAAGCATTACGTGAGCGATATTTTTGAAGTGGACCCACGAGAGGCCGTTCGTGGACACTCTGTGGGGCTCCTGCACGCCTCGCCAGATTGCGTTGACCATTCTCAGGCCAAGGGTGGCCAACCCCGCCGCAAAAAGATTCGCGCCCTCTCCTGGGTCGTGGCCCGTTGGGCCGGGCAAGTCCGCCCACGCATTATCACACTCGAGAACGTCAAACAAATCCAGGCCTGGGGCCCCTTGATCGCCAAGCGCTGTCCGCAGACCGGGCTCGTCATCAAGCTCGATGGCACGGTAGCCCGCCCCGGAGAACGCGTCCCGATTCCAGAACAATACCTCGTGCCCGACCCCAAGCGCACAGGACAAACCTGGAAAGCGTTTGTCCGCGCCCTGACATCCTTAGGTTATCGGGTCGAGTGGCGCCTGCTCTGTGCGGCCGATTATGGCGCGCCCACCACGCGCGAGCGTTTGTTCTTGGCTGCGCGGTGCGACGGCGAGCCCATTTGTTGGCCGACGCCCACGCACGCCAAGGTCGCCTCCCCGCGTCGTCAACGCTGGCGTGCTGCCGCTGAGTGCATGGATTGGTCCCTGCCGTGCCCGTCGATCTTTACACGCCCGAAACCTTTGGCGGATGCCACGTTGCGCCGGATTGCCAAAGGTATCCAAAAATACGTCTTGGAAAGCGGTGACCCCTTTATCGTGCCGATTGCCAGGTATCATGCGGGCCAGGATACTTGCCATTCCGCGGAAGATCCCCTCAACCCATCTCCGCGAGAATCCCCTCGCTTTAGCCATGGGGAGGAAAGCGGGAAGTTGATTTTGACTGAGATTTGTCTTGTATTATATATCACGCATCTGTATAATTAGCAAATGAGCGATTACACCATAAAATACAAGAGCAACCTGAATGTGGTTTACTCTTGCAAATACCATGTTATATGGTGTCCGAAGTATCGGCGCTCGGTTTTGGTACAAGGCGTTGACGT
>DATKTV010000012.1:0-9301 GCA_035530915.1 Acidiferrobacter sp.
CGGTCATTGGCGCCGAGGTCACTTCCACACGGTGTTGCATGGCGAAGGCCGGCGGGAACGGCGACTTGCGTGGTTTCGTCCCATCTTGGTGGCCGGGGCAGGTTCCGTACGGGCTCAGACTGTCTACCAGGTAGGCAAAACATTCCCTACTGGGTAAGAGCGGCGAGCTTGCGTTTCCCGCAGACGCAATATGATCACAACAAGCCCTCGTAAAGGATCCGTCATGCCTATTCGCTTATCGCGATTCAACCTATCGGACGCTGAAACGCGGTGTCCGTTGGAGACGTGCATCTACAATGTTCATAAAACATGCCCCGGACCCCGGCACACGCGGCGCAACTCCGACGCCAAATGCCACGCTCTGCCCGTCCTCTACCTCTTGATGCGGTTTCGCTTGGAGGATAACGGGGTTCGCGTGTTCCGCCCGGATACCGCAGAACGCGTTGCCATGGACCGCAAACAGGACAGTATCCACGGGGCGGGCTGGTATTGGAAAAAAGGCAAGGTATGCGATGGACCGTATCGCAGCGAGACCGCCGCTTGTGATGGCGCTCGCGTCTATCTTGATCGTACCAAGCGTACCAAGGCTTCTTCGTGATGGACACGACCCCATCCTCCCGCGATTTGTGCCTCCGCATGAGCGAGGTGACGAACGACGAAGCTTGGGCCTTCGCCCAGTTCTTGAAGCGCGCTGGCTGGGATCATTATCGGGCCCGCGCGAGCAACGATAACGAGGCTAGGGCCATGCAGGCTTTTGCCGGGCGATTGCGGCAGGCCTTCGCGGATTCCGGCTATGCCCCGCGCTGATCAGGTGCGGCAATACCGATCTCTTTTGCGCTTTTTCCGCAATACCCAAAGACCCCTCTTTTTCTCGGGTAGACCCCTTCTCTAGCCGCACCCATACTGAACAAAGACGATTAAAACCAGAGGCCCCGCATGGACACAACCAGCTTAATGCTTTATCGAGACCTCGGCACGGACGCCGTATACGTTTTTGTCGACCGGACACGACGCGGCGTGCGGCTACGGGATCTGCATTCCGAGCCGGGCGACCCCTCGGGCGTAATCACGTTAGGGGAATGGGACCTGTGGCAGCGACTCGCGTGTGGCCGCTGGCGGCCGTGCATGCTGTCTGATGATGTAGGCGAATTCCCCGCCGCGCCCTAAAGACCCGAATTGTCCTTCCCGATGACTGGCCCAGTCTTCCCAGATTTCTTTGTCGTACCACTTTTGTTGGTCTGGATGTTCCAATGTCGACGTAATCGGCAATGAGGAACTGCGGTGGCGTTTGCGCGAATTCTCAATCCATATTATATTTTAACACACTGGCCGTCTGAGCCCAACCTGCCGCCGGGTTAAAACAGACATCAAACGCTTTTCCCGCCCGACCTTCAATCCGGTCGATGCGTAATCGGTGGACATCGACTTGTTTGATTGGAGGCCAATATGGCATCGATTCCGTTAACCGAATCCGCACTAACATCGCTGAAACAATACCTGCACGCCAAATACCCAGAAATCCGCTCATCGCATTTGACTGAGGCGATCGCTGCCGCCCTTGGTTGTAAGTCTCACGCAGCACTTCAAACCGAGCTATCAAAGATTCAGGACTCCCAGCAATATGTCCTGCTGGACGATACGACTTTTGATAAGCGGCTGCAGGATCTTGGTTATCCGTCCCATCCAGAGTTTATATTTGAGTCCTTGAATAAGGGTGTTTCAGATATAATTTCCACTGTGTCGCCTTCCGCTTCCGGTATCGAGTATCGAACGGAGCGCGAGCGAGCGTGGCGCAACCTGATGGTGTGCACTATTAACGAAGGCATCCGTCAGAGACTCTTCACGCTCCATCCGGGTAATTACAGCTGGGTACCGCAGAACGATGAGAGCCTTCGGCAAAATGGTTGCTGTTTCCATTTTAACCTTCCTAATGGGCAGCCTGCTAGCGGGTATGTTCGCGATGCAAGATTCGGTGAACTATCTATCCATGCTGCCGCCAACCCAACTGGCAATTTTATTCGATCCTTCAATGCCGGGTTCCTTGTTGGTGACGCTTTCGCTACTGGATGGTTGGAGCGCGAGAAAGGTGCGTGGCTTCAATCGACCCCATCACGGTTCAACTGTCGTAAGTCGCTGCTTAAATCCATCGCTAATATTGAGGTCCGTCCTCGTGGATTTGGTGATCGGGGACAGCTAATTATCTAGTACGATGCCGTTCGGCAGTAAGTTTTCTATGACTTGTCATCTATGGTCGCCCCCTTTAACTGGGGGCTTTTGCCGAAACAATAATTTCCCCGCCTGCCAATATCTCTGAAACCACAAATTCCCAATGATGTAGGAGATACGCACAAATATCTCTAACATCGCCATCCTTCCGTGCCATTCAACGTACACCGCAGTTTCCCGCGTTTAGCCAGCACTGACCCAACACACGTTTCGGTCGAAAGCCATCCCCAGACACCTTTTCACTGGTGATGTAGCGTCCTCTGTATCTACCCGTAAATCGGACAGTAGAAACGGTAGCCGAACAACCCTCTCGACTGCGAGGCGGGTCGTTAACCTTAACGCCAATCCATCGGCCAAGCGCTGAATGGCAAATCCAGTTTGCGCGTCGTCGAAGCTCCATTGCCCGCTAAAATGACAATACCTACTTCCAAATACGAATGTGCTCGTATGTGGCATCGCTTACCTCTCCTATGCGATGCCCCTGTTTTTAAAATCGGCTCTGCCGCTGCCTCATCGGGCACCCTATTTTGTCCCCACCTAAAAGGCCATATCTCTCCGCTCAATCCAGATGCAAGTAATTCCGTCAACTGCGTAGTCAGGATCGACACCTTAAGGTGTCGCACTATTAATCAGTCTCGGCTAAGCGCCTCCCCACACCACTCCTGAAAAGCCCCCCAAAAATCCAGCCGGCAGTTGTCCTGTACCCTAAACATGGCATCTGGTCTTACACCTGATGGCTTGAAGCAACGCTCTATACGTGTCCGAGGGATCACGAACACATGCGAAACATGTTCTACGAGATCATTAACCGACCATTCTTGTTTCCTCTCGGTCACAAACGAAGGCGGTGCTCTCAAAACGCTATCCGGCGTCGCCCTTTTTTGCCTCCTCGTTTTAGCGCATTTCATCAGTTCGATCCCGCCAATCTTAGCCGATTTCAGATCGTAGCGGTCGCCACTCCCGTGTCCGCCCACCGTCTGCCCAGACCGCGATATCAGGATAAGCGGCACTTTATTCCGATCACCAGGAAGCAATTTCAGCTGGCTCCCAGCTTCGTCAAGTTTTTGTCTTATCCAGGCTTGCACCTGCCGGAACTGGTCCGTGTCCGCCAGCCTCCATGGCGGCTCAAAAAAGCTTGCCTTTGGTATCTGCCGAAGCGCTCCCGCGTTATCAAAGTAGACCTCGAATAACATCCCGGCGAGCAAATGCCCTCGCGTCTCCGGTAGGAAGTGGTCGAGGTGAATATCCAGATCCCTCATGAAATCCTGCGCTTTTTGGGCATGCCCATCCGCCGCCTGGTAAATGTTTCGACCAAGCACAAACCACGAGTCTGCTCTAAACGTGCTCTCCCAGATGGCCTTCAGGCGCTGCATCGCGGGATTCTGCCGATACCAGTTCCGCGTTCGCAACTCCCTAATAATGCCGTCGATTTCGATTCCGTCATCGTCTTCGTAGGCGCGATCCCTTAACGCCTCCGGTCCGTAGGTAAGATGATGTCCCTCTCCGTTAACGGCCGCCTGGGTCCTCCCCTGCTCTATACACGGCAAACGCTCGCTCTGACCTTCTGGTTGCCTCGTCTCACCTACATCTCCCTCATCTACTACGCTCGGCCCTATCATCTCAGATTCCGCGATCTCTACCGCGCTTGTCTCTGGCTTAACCCGGCCGTCATCGACGTTGTCGACATTAATTTGAATCGCGGACGCCAAGTGTTTAAATTGTTCCGGATTTTTTGTCGATAGGCTTTCAATAAGCCGTTGTAAGTTACAAATCATAACCTGCGCCGCGCCGCCCATGTGGCGGAATTCCGCGCTGAGTCGTGGGTCTATGACCTTAAGCACGGGCACACTATTTGAAACCATCTTCGAGCCCTGGGCCGTATGCTCCATCCGGAACCGCGGGGTATAGACCCAATCTGATTTTTCGTCGTTTGTTACGAACAACACTTTGTCATATTCGGATTCGTGCGTCTTCGTTTCCCCCATGATTTCAAACCAGATAATCAAATCCCCTAGGGGATTCTCGTCTTTATCAGTATCGCAAAACGCAGGTGGTAGACGATGACTGGTCCTAATGGGCCCTTCGCGTCCCGCACGCACGCAAAGTTCTGCGATATTCGAGTTCATAATGACGGACGAAAAATGTTCTTGAATCTGCCCGTGGATCTCGTAAAAGTCCGACTTATGGCGGAATAATGGTGAGTACTTCTGCAGTTGGGTTATGGCGCCCTTAAAATTCTTCAGGACGTTATCCCGGTCATCCCCCAGTGCCTTCCCTTTAAGAACTTCATCATCCACGAACAGGCTGGCGCTTTCCAGGACCGCACGCAACGCGTTCTCTAATTGCCCTATAAGGGCTTTATTCGGAGAGTCCTTTAACCTATCCTTCTTGATAAGGCATAGATATTCGTGGGCGGCCCAAGCAGGAATACGCAGGCGATCCTTATTTACCAGGATGTCCGTCCAGCCAAAGAATTCCTCTCGCGCGGCAGCGTGGAGCCGGTGAAGATACGACAGTATGTTTGTGTCGAAGAAGACGAGCGTCTTGTCGTCCTCAGTGAATGCGCCGAGCCCATCCAGGTACTCGCGCATGGTCTGCTTCATGCTGATCTCACCAAACATCCCCGCCACTCCTAAAGTTTTTCCGCACCATTGAAAAATAAGGGCTTTGTTTTCCTATTGTCTTTTGCCTACCCTCACCGGCCGCTATGTCGCCGCAAGTTTTGGTAATCACGGGTTCGAACGAGTTCTGGCGCTGCGTTCAAGATATCCCTCATGCACGCCTCGATTTCTTCTGGCGGAATCCAATGCAGTCCATCTATGGTTCTGGCCAGAAGCGTCAGCGCGTCTTTCGGATAACGAGCACAAAGACCGGATCCCTTAAGGAGCGGCACAACAAGCATAAGATTCTTGAGCGGCACAAAAAACGGTCTCATAGCGGACACTACATTCGGAAATGCGTCACCCGCAGTGATCGCTAGGCGCGCCAATGGTTCCGCCAGATCCGGCGATATGGGATTCGAAAATTTGGGCCACGCGCTGTTCCAAAACGGGCGTATCCGATTGATCCAATATGTCTCACGTTGTTTGCCCATAGATTGGAGCGCATTCACCAGCGCTTGCGCGGACTCCACGAGACCCGCTTGCGGAAGGGCCGCCATGGCGGTGCGGACTTCATTTTTATTGAACAGATCGACCGGGTCGAGCGCCGCATAGATTAAAAGCGTCACATACTGACGCCCCTGATGCTCATCTAAGTCGTCGTAGTGAGCGGCGGTGGTCAGGAAGTCTGTTTTAAAGGCGCTCAATAAGGGGGGATACACGCGGGGGGACCACAGGAAACCGTCCCACGCCGCCTGCGCCTCCAGAGGAGATGTGGTCCAATTAAAGAGGGGAAGCAGACAGCTCTCGGTCCACGCCCGGTCCACGCGGAAAAAGGCGATGAGATTAGCAGCAAGTATCGTCCGGGCAGATACGTACCGCACGTTTTCTGTATCGCACAGCCTAGAAAACCGTGCCTTAAGGCTGACCCGGAGACCTTGGTCGTCGTGAGGCTTACTCCCGAACCAAACGTTAAGCAGCGCCTGGGTGACGTGCCCTACGGGATGATTCATGGCCGTATCCAGTCGTCGGCCCATATCGGTGGTATCCAGGCACCCCGCGACCAGGACTCGGTCGCACAGCTCGAAAAAAACCGTTTCGTGGCTATCTAGACTCTTAGCCACTACCTCGAGCCATCGCACGAGGCCCACTATTAAGCCAACCAGAACAGCATCAGGCATCGTTCGTACAAGCGGCGCCAGAGAGAGCCAAGAGGGGCGAGCCAGCGATCCTTGCGTCCAGGCTTGAAGTGCCGCCTCCCAGCGTCTCACAGGCCATTCGTTTTGTTCCGCGAGACGAGATAAGGCCGCCACGGATAAGGAAACGTCGGCCGCGCATGTTTCGTACCAATTATCGCTATAAAGCAGCGTCTTAGCTCGTTCAGTAAGATCTCCTCGGAGCCATTCAACGAGGCTGTCCATCTCTAGCGGCGCGATATCCACCTGCCTTGGGTCCTGGTGACCCGGATCACCAGTGGCCGTCATCCAATGCGGAAACTCGTCTCGTTCATCGTCCGCAGGTCGCCAGTTGGGATAGGTTGCGAACAACACAGCCAAACGCGCCTCTCCCTTACGCCCCAAGGCGATACCACCCGACTTCAGCTTGGTTAGACGCACGCTAACGGCCCCATCGGCCCACCGCGGGTA
This sequence comes from Acidiferrobacter sp., assembly GCA_035530915.1. Taxonomy (GTDB): domain Bacteria; phylum Pseudomonadota; class Gammaproteobacteria; order Acidiferrobacterales; family Acidiferrobacteraceae; genus Acidiferrobacter. The sequence continues at coordinate 6,473 of DATKTV010000012.1, forward strand.
GCCAGCAGATCCCGCAAGCTCCGGAAACAGTTCCGAAGACGGTCCAGCCACGATGGCTGCCTCCAGCTTTTTGCGCACCCGGGGAGGCAAGTGGGTGCCCTTCAGGACCAGAAGGCGCATCGTTTCGCGCCATGTTTCGTCTGCCCATAGCCACAAGCTCCCGTCTACCAAAAGCCAATCCACCCATTCACCGTTTGGCGCTATTTCGTCGTAAGTTGCAGCAAATAACGCGAGCCGCCTAAAGGTCGGATAAGGGCGCGTGACCCAGCTTTGCGCAAGGCATCGGGCCTGCTCTCGGTTCTTCTCGTACACGGCAAGCCACGCATCCCGTAGACATTCAATTAAGGCAACCCAGTCCCGAAATCCTCGGTTTTGCCAATGGGGGCTGATCGAGGGGAGGTGCAGATATCCATCATCATGGCGGTCGTCCGCCTGCCCAAGTGCACGCAGGAGACCCATGGCATCACCTAACAACTGCTGAAAGTCCTCCACCAATGCGGGCAACCACTCTGACCATGCTTTCGTCTTCCGAAGCTCTTTCAACCAAAATTGCGTATTATCCGTTGCGATCACGAGCTCGGCGTCCACCGGTTTCTTGAGCGCCCCTGCATCGTCCGGCTGGCATAGGCTATCGCGCCATGAAAAAGACCTTGTGAGGGCGACTTTGGGCGCCAGCAGGACCCGCAACTCGAGTCGGAGAAATACAGTCAGACCTTCACGCTTCAAACGCTCTGTCCAGAACGGAAAATTGGGGCCAGGTTCTGAGGAACGAACGAGTCCTCCGAGGAAAAGCTGCCAAAACGTCTGCATCTGGGGCTCGGGCACTGCGTTAGGCGCATGGAGACGTACCGCGGCGAGTCGTTCCGTGGGATCCTCGGCTTTCCATTGGGCGAATCGCCTTAACTGGTCTTTAATTTGTTGCGCGAAACGGTTATCCAAAACGCCGCCCTGTTCGATGACCCACAATATCAACTCTGGATCGTTTAAATGCCGTATGAGCCATCGGGCAAGATGATTCATCCTGGGATCCCAGCCACTGCTACCACCGGCGGACGCCACGCTCATAGCCAGGGACTGTGTATAGGGCGCCGGCCGCGACAACAGGCTGAACGCCGGCTCTTCGCGGCGTTTTCCGGAAGCGGGTACCTCGAACCGGCTTAAATCTTGTGAACCGAAGCTAGGCCCACTCAAAACTTTCAACCATTCGAGCGGCGGCGCAGGATTCAAATCGGCAAATTGTTTCGCGGGCAACCCCGACTTATCCGATAACGCCCAGAGCATGCGGCCCACGAAGTCATCCTCAGCCGTACTCGCCGCCGGCCGCGTCATGGCATGCTCGGCCACGATGCGCTCCTTGCCCTGGATGCCATCCCGATAAGCCCCGGCCCATTTGTCGAGAGTTTCGTGCAGGCCAGAATGCTTGCCCGCCCTATCCGGCCCTGAATGATAGAGGATGGGCGTTACGCCCTTCGCTTCCCACGCGGCCGCCTGGTTCGCTTCCTGTCCCGTCTCGTAAACCCCGAAGGCATACGCTTGAGATCCGGGTTCGCCCAAACGACGATCCGCAGCGAGGGCGTCCATCATGTAGCGCATAACGGGATCATTAATGCCGTAGCCCACGAAACAGATGATGTAATTGCGAAATAATTCGCTTACGAAACGGGCCGCCCAGCGTTCGGTCAGATAGGCGAGGCCGAAATCCCCGCTGGTCAGCACGAGCCTATTAAGCGCTGCTTTGTCGACGCGATCGGGCAGCAGGCCATGGAGGTAGACTATGCCATCCCACCGGCTGTCCTTGGGAATCGGTAAGAAGGGCGCGGAATAGGTGGGGGCTGCAATTTTTTCTTGAGCCTTAAGTCGCTCGAAAATCCGATCGAAATTAGTTGTCACGAGACGCAACGCGCCCTCGCGCGTGCGGCCCAGCTGCAGTAAGGCTTGGTGAGTTCTCGTGGCTCCTTTGCGCCGGAGCTTGGGTTTGAGGATCTCCACTAACGGTGTCCGTACGCCCAGCCGACGCTCATGGTAACGCTGCTCCAACAGATGGAGCAGGGTATCGTACCGCCCACTCTTGTACTCCGTTTCCTCAATCGACGTTCGGTCTATACCGAGCGCAGTGTAAATTTCATTAACCAAACCAGCAAACCCCGGGAGCCCAGCTGGACACGAAATGCCCGCGCCGCAAAACAATATGACACGCCCCTCCTCATGCGCGTCAAGTAAAGCATCAGGGACGTGCGGCCCGCCTTTAACAAACTGCATTCGTCAATTCCTAAATCCGTCAGACGCCACCGACGCTGCGGTCTGATCCCATCTCTTATCAGGACTTCTCACAGAACGCCTTGCTGAGCGTTGACGCCAACGGGACCGTACGCGTTGCGTTGGGTACGAACTCCCGTTCCACATCAACTGCCAGCAGTATCGGCACCACGTTATCTTTTTTGTGGGCTCTAAACGCCTCCTTGTGGCCCCTATTGAAGCCCTTCTTGTACCAGGAGCGCGAGGACTTGATGAGCGCATCCTGGATTTTCTCTCTCAACGCCTCTCGCTTTTTGCCGGATATTTTGAGGTTCTCCCCCGCCAGAATCGTATCGATTTCTTCAATGGTTTTTATAATGGCGGCGCTTGCACCCGCAGCGAACTGGTCACCCATACTGATTTCTCCTCTCAATGAATCGCTTATGGCGAACTGCCATAGCGCCGATATCGACCCTAGCGTCCCCACTCGGTATCGCGTTTTGACTGAGCCGCACAAGAATACACCAAACTGATCTCGTAATAGGGGAGGGTCAGTGTCAGTCGCGCTTGTTGGCCCGGGATGGCTGCCATCGT
>DATKTV010000013.1:0-22442 GCA_035530915.1 Acidiferrobacter sp.
CGTTCTCACGCCCACACAGCAGCGGGCCCTGGCATTGATCGAGAGTCTGGTCGTGTAGTCAGAACGCGGAAGGGCATTTGCGACAAAACGACTTGAATCATAAGGGAAATCTGTTTGGTAGTTGGGGCAACTTCAGCCTAATACGTTGCGCTCGCCGAGGCGTTGGGGGTCCCGCTGGGCGTCCTGAGTAAACGCCTGATAATGGTTCATGGGCCAGAACTGCAAATTGCTCATGCGGGCCCCTCGCTAGTTCGTCTGCGATACGATTCTGATCGGTCTCGACGTATAGAAGCTCTCTCTTGTGGCATCTGCCGGATGTGGCTGACTGGCATCTTGTCGAGCCGTTTGTTGTTCGGTCGCAGCTATGGCCGGCACCCGATGGTTTTGCGCCACGGTGACACGGCCCTTCATGTCGCTGCGATTCGCGAATGGCTTGGCCACGTTCGGGCTGGCGCAGATTCGTTAGCTTGTCAGGTGGCGGTAGATGTCGGAGATTTTAAACGGGAGTTTGCGGACGTCGTCGATCAGCACATAATTGGCTGCCCCATACATATGCGGGAGATAGTCCCGCGCATCGTTATCGATGGTGATACAGAAGGCGTGGATGCCGTCGCGCTTGGCCTCGAGCAGGGCCTGGCGTGTGTCCTCGATCCCATATTCTCCACGATAGCCATCGTAGTCGTCGGGCCTGCCGTCGGAGAGCGTGATGAGGAGCTTGGTGCGCGCCTCAATCCCATTGAGCAGACGGCAGAGGTGACGGATAGCGACACCCATGCGGGTGTAATCCTGCGGTTGTATCCCGGCAATGCGCGCCCGCACCGTGTCGTTGTAGGGTTCGTCAAACTGCTTGACTCGGTATAGCTCGCAGCGTTTGCGGGTGACGCCGGAAAACCCATAGATTGCGTAGCGGTCTCCCAAGATCTCAAGGGCTTCGCAGAGCAGCACCAGCGATTCCCGTTCCGCATCGTTGATCCAGCCCTTGGTCGAGCCGCTCATGTCGACCATGAACATCACGGCAATATTGCGGGTCAGGCGCCGGTTGTGGGTAAACAGGCGATCAGACAATTCATGACCGCAGTGGAGGTCCGCAAAGGCCTCGACAAGCGCATCGAAATCGATGTTGTCGCCATGTTTTTGCCGCCGCTGGGTGGCGTTTTCGCCTCTTAGGGCCTCAAACGTTTTTCGTAATTTGGCGGTAAGACCGCTGTATTTTCGCAATGTGTCGGCGACAAAGGCCCCATCTCCCGGATGGACGTCGATCTCTCGCAATACACACCAGTCTTTGCGGTAGTGCTGACGCCGGTTGTCCCATTCGTCATAGAGGTAGGCCCCTTCCTCATGGTAGGTGCCCTTCCACACATCTTCGGGTTTCTTTTCGGGGCAAGCGGCATACCCGCCGTCGCCTGCTGGAACGAGGTACTCGTCTGGGATATCCCCTAAGTCTTGGGCAATCGAGTGCATCAGTGTTCGCACGTCCGGCGGTGGCACGAGCGGTTGGCCGTCTACCATGAGGATCATACCGTGCTCCGTGTCTTGTCGGGCTTGGATGTTCAGTTGCCGCTCGCTCTCGGGTGCCGGCGGGGTTTTGTCCGCCAAGAGCTGCTTTAGCGCGGCCTGAAGGGCGGCCCGTTCCTGATCGAGGCGCTCACCCATGGTGCTGGCTACGGCTTGCGCATCCAGGATGCCCTGGTAGATGCGAGGGCTAGGGAGCGGCTCTCCATACAGGGCGTCAAGTGCCCGATAGGTATCATCGACGGACGCGTTTTCGGCGCGTAAGCGTGCCGTATAGGGCGCCCATGTCGCGGGTTCTTCCCGGGGATCTTGGAGTTTTTGTAGTTCGCGAAAGAGGCCTGGCAACTCGCGGCCGAGGCAGGCATCTAGTCGTATGGTCTCTAAGGCGTGAAACAGGGCCTGTGCATAGTCGGCGTCGGGGAAAGTCTGGCAGTGGTCGAGTAACCGCCGTGGATTGACTCCACGGAAGGTGCCAAACCACGTCTGCGCCCACAGATGGGCGGCCGTGACCTTATAGAGCCGCAGGTTATCCGTGCGCGTTGGGAGTTGCGCCAGTTTTTGCGGGAGATAGACTGTCGTCGTGTTCGTATAGGCCTGTTCGTTCGCCTCGATCTTGAGTTCGCGCCCAGAAAGGGCCTGTAAAAAGATCTGCAGAATGGGGCCTATCTCGCCTAGATCCACCGACCGCGCCTTACTTTCGCTGGCCGCCACGAACTCCGCGATGTTCGCCAGTGCCGCGACCGCGGGATAGAGCCCTAGTTTGTCGTAAACGTCTATCGCCTGGATGGTCCACTCCTCGGTGCCTTCGATCGGCAGCTGGCTGAGGGCTTGCGTCACACGGCTTGCGAAATGAAAGGCGAATTCAGGGTTGGTTTTGGCAATGACCCCAATCCAATGGCACGCGAAGTCCTGTTCCTTGCGGGCAAGCGAAGCCAATGCCAGCGCCGGGGCGCTTGCGGTACGCCGAATCGAGAGCGCGGCGTCTAACTCCTCGTCCAGCCATTCTTCGATTTCGGCCGCGCTTAACGGCTCGAGCTTAGGCATATTGTATTCTGGCCGCTCCATAGTGTTCCGGTGTTTGCTACACTTGCGCACATGAATCTCATTTTTTATCACCGGCCTGATTGCCACCTCTGCAAGGAGATGGACCGCGCCCTGCGCCCGCTTGCCGTCGAACTGAACCTTGTCATCACCCAGATCGATGTCGAAAGCGACCCTGAGCTAGAGGAGCGTTACGGGATACAGGTCCCAGTACTCATTCATGATGGCTCCGAATTGTGTCATTACCACCTAGACGAGGCGGCCATCCGGCAATTTGTGGCGACTAAAAGAGGGACATGCTGAGCTCATTGATGGCCGCCAGCATCTCCGGGTCGTCAGTCAACGCCTGGGCAATGGCCCCACGGCACGCGGTCTGTGGGCTCACGCCCGAGACCATGAGTTTGGCTGCGTGGACGAGGAGCCTGGTGCTGGCACCCTCCTCCAGGCCGCTCCCCTTGAGGTTGCGGGTCATGGTTGCGAATTTGACCAGTTTCGCGGCCTGCTCCTCCCCAATGCCGCTTTCGTGGTCGACGATGCGTTTTTCGAGATCGTGGGTAGGGTAGTCGAATTCAAGGGCGACAAAGCGTTGCCGGGTACTTTGCTTTAAATCCTTGAGCACGCTTTGGTAGCCAGGGTTATAGGAGATGGCGAGCGCGAATTCCGGCGTGGCGTGGAGTACCTCGCCAGTTTTCTCGATGGGTAGCACGCGCCGATCATCGGCGAGCGGGTGAATGACGACCGTTGTGTCCTTTCTGGCCTCAACGATTTCGTCTAGGTAACATATGCCGCCGATGCGCACGGCCCGGGCCAAGGGACCGTCAACCCAGACGGTCTCGCCCGCGGTGATCAGGTAACGACCGACAAGGTCGGAGGCCGTGAGATCGTCATGGCATGACACGGTGATAAGCGGCCGTTTGAGCTGCCAGGCCATATGCTCCATGAAGCGCGTTTTTCCGCAGCCCGTTGGCCCTTTCAGTAACATCGGGATCTGGTTACGATAGGCGCTTTCAAATAATGCGATCTCGTCGCCCTGTGACTCATAGTAGGGTTCTTTGGTGACGAGGAAGGCCTCGGGGTTCGTGGCGTCGGCTTTCACGGGTGCCCTTTATCTCGAAAGTAGGGGTCTTACAGTATGCCAAAAAAGGTCAGGGAGCCAAAAAGTTATTGACGGGAGTCCGATCCCTCTTCCACAATACCGCGGCTTAGCGAACACGTAGACCCGTTCTCCCGATGCCGCTAGGCCCACGGAGTTTTTACCTGCGCCTTTTTTGTATGGCGGCATAGAAAGATTTTGGCTTGGCTGCGGTCGTAGGCGGCGGCTAGGCGTATATAGTGACCGGCCTTTCCTTGGTGAGCCCCTGGCTAGCTTTGGCGAACGCCACCCTTTGAGGAGGTTGTTTCATGGCGGACGTAGTAGCAACAAACGAAACCATCGTGGTGGTTGGCGGCGGCATTAGCGGGATGACCGCAGCGGTCGAGGCTGCCGAGACGGGCAAAAACGTCATTTTGCTCGAGCGCGCCCCGTCCCTCGGCGGCCGGGTCAACCAGCTGTATAGATATTTCCCTAAGCTGTGCCACCCGACTTGCGGCATGGAAATCAATCTCCGGCGCCTCCGCGCGAATAAGCGCATCAAGGTCCTTACGCTCGCCGAGGTTCAAAAGGTCGATGGCAAGTCCGGCGACTACAAAGTCACCGTCAAACTCCATCCGCGGTTCGTCAACAAGAATTGCACGGCCTGCGGCGATTGCGCCGATGCGGTCTCAGCAGAGATCGCCAACCCGTTTAACTACGGCATGAACAAAATGAAGGCGGTCTACCTGCCTTATGCGATGGCCTACCCCCAACGCTACGTGATCGATCCCTCGCTTATCGGAACTCCCGAGGCCCAGAAGGCCAAAGACGCCTGTAAGTACGAGGCAATCGACCTCGCCATGGAGACCGAGACGGTCACGTTGACGGCCGGGGCGATCATTTGGGCGACCGGTTGGCGCCCCTACGATGCCGCCAAGATTCAGCCATACGGTTATGATCGCTTCGCTAACGTGATCACGAGTGTCGAGTTCGAGCGTCTATCGGATCCACGCGGGCCAACAGGGGGCCGCATCGTTCGTCCGTCCGACGGCAAAGAGGCGAAGAACGTGGCCTTTATCCAGTGTGCCGGTTCCCGCGACCGCAATCACTTAAAGCACTGCTCCCGCATTTGCTGCATGGCGTCACTGAAGCAGACCACTTATGTGCGCGAGCGCTTCGGCGAAGAGGCGAAGTCCACTGTTTATTATATCGATATTCGGGCGATCGACCGGTTCGAGGATTTCTATCAGAAGGTACAAGCCGATCCGACGGTAACGTTTATAAAGTCCAAGGTGGCGAATATTACCGAGGATGAGGCGACCGGCGATGTGGTGCTGCATGGCGTCGATACTGAAGGCTACCACCGCTATGATGCGCGCCACGATTTGTGTGTATTGGCGGTCGGCATGGAGCCAAGCGTAGATATTAGGACCATTGCCGATGTGGCCGTGGACGCGAGTGGCTTTATCGATGGTAATGGACCCAATGGCGGCCTCTTTGGGGCCGGGTGTGCAGCCAACGCGCTTGACGTGAATCGCTCCGTACAGAGCGCTACGGCGAGCGTGTTGCGGGCAGTGCAAGTCGTTAACCGCGTAGCTAAGGCGGAGGGTTAGATCATGGCGGACATGAAGGTTGGCGCGTACGTGTGTCAAGGGTGTGGTCTCGGTGAGCGCTTGGATACCAAGGCGCTCGCGCAGGTTGCACAAAAAGAAGGTAAGGCGCACGTGATCCGGGAGCACGAATTCCTGTGCAACAGCCAAGGTGTCGCGATGATCCAAAAGGATATCGACGAGGGGGTAAACCGCGTCGTCATCGGGGCTTGCTCGCGCCGAGCGAAGCTCGAGGCATTCAGCTTTCCCGATGTTGCTGTATCGCGCGTCAATCTCCGCGAGCAGGTCATTTGGTCGCAGCCCGCCACGGAAGAGGCCCGCGAATTCACCCAGGAGATGGCCGCCGACTATATACGCATGGGGTGCGCGGAGGCCAAAAAGATTGTCGCCCCAACCCCCAATACCGAGACCGGCACCAACAAGCGGGTCCTGGTTGTGGGCGGCGGCATCACCGGCATGACGGCAGCGGTTGCGGCCGCGCAGGCCGGCTATGACGTTTTGCTAGTCGAGAAGGCCGGAGCACTAGGCGGCTTCATGGGCAAGCTTTTCAAGCGCATTCCGTTTCGCGAGCCCTTCGCCGATCCTCAGGCAACAGAGATCGAGGCGTTGGTGGCCGCGGTGTCGGCGGACGCTCATATCACCGTGTATTTGAATTCCACCACGGTTCGCACCAGCGGTGCCCCCGGCCGATTTAGTGTCGATATTGCCGCAGAAAGCGGCGCGACCCAGACTGAGGAGGTGGGCGCCATCATCATGGCAAGCGGCTCGACGCCGTACGATGCCGCGCGCCTACCCGAATTCGGCTACGGCAAGAATCAGAATGTCGTCGATCAAACGGGTCTCGAGGCCATGGCGGTCGCCGCGCAGGCGAAGGGCGAGCCTATGCGCAGGCCGTCTGACGGCAAAGAGATCAAGAGTGTTGTATTCGTCCAATGTGCGGGTCAGCGCGACCCGACCGGGACCCACCTCAAATACTGCTCTGGCCATTGTTGCAGTACCAGCATCAAGCAGGCGATGTATTTTAAGGAACAAAACCCGAGCATTGATACGGCGATCATCTATACCGATTTGCGCACCCCTGGGAATGGTGAGGATTTTTACCGAAGCGCACAAAAGAAGGGCGTTATTTTTACCAAGGGCAAAGTCGCCGCTGTTGAGGCGGGTGGCGACCAATCGACCACGGTGCGGTTCCATGACCTCATTCTCGACGACAAGGCTGCGGTCATGAAGGACGTGGATCTGGTAGTGCTCGCCACCGGCCAGGTCCCCAATTCCGGCATCAACGTCGAGATTAAGGCGGACGTCGAGGATATCGACATGGGTGTTCAGCAAAACGGCGAACAAGCGGTCTCGGTACTGAACCTCACCTATCGTCAGGGCCCGGACCTCCCGCAATTGAAGTACGGGTTTACCGACTCCCATTTTATCTGCTTCCCCTATGAGACTCGCCGGACCGGAATCTATGCTGCCGGACCGGTGCGCCGCCCCATGGACATCGTCCAGGCGGTTGAGGATGCCACCGGGGCGGCGTTGAAGGCGATTCAGGCCGTCGAGAATGCCGGACTTGGACGTGCCGCCCATCCGCGTTCGGGCGACTTGAGCTTCCCGACGTTCCGCCGTGAGGGCTGCACCCAGTGTAAGCGGTGCACCGTCGAGTGCCCGTTTGGCGCTATCGATGAGGACGAGCAGCGGTATCCCCTGTTCAACGAAAGCCGGTGTCGCCGTTGCGGCACCTGTATGGGTGCCTGTCCGGTGCGCGTGATCTCCTTTGAGAACTATTCTGTCGACAGCGTGGGCTCGCAGATCAAGGCCATAGACGTGCCGGATGAGTTTTCCGAGAAGCCCCGCATTCTTCTGCTGGCTTGCGAAAACGATGCTTACCCGGCGTTGGATATGGCCGGGATGAACAAGCACACCTCAAGCGCTTTCGTTCGGACGATACCGGTACGCTGTTTGGGTTCAGTGAATATGATCTGGATCACGGACGCGCTAAACAGCGGTTATGACGGCGTCATGATGATGGGCTGCAAGCACGGCGATGATTACCAATGCCATTTTGTGAAGGGGTCGGAGCTTGCCAGTTACCGCATGAGCAAGATTGATGACACGCTGAAGAATTTGAATCTTGAGGCAGATCGTGTGCGACTACTCGACGTGGCGATCACAGACATTGCGCGCGTACCGGAGCTGATTAACGACTACGCGGCCAAGATCAAAGAGATTGGCATGAGTCCATTCAAGGGCTTCTAGGAGGCACGGTGAGCGATCTCAAGACAGTAAAGGCAGACCCGTATCACAACGACTTCCTAAGGGAAGTCGAGGCGAATGTTGAAGAAGGCCAATGGGTCAAGATGTGTATGCAGTGCGGGGTGTGCTCGGGCTCGTGCCCGCTGGGATCCGCCTGGGAGCATCCGCCGCAGGAAATCTTCATGATGATCCGGGCCGGCAAACGCGACGAGGTTCTGAAGAGCGAGTCCATGTGGATGTGTACGTCGTGTTACAACTGCATCGTCCGTTGCCCGCGGGAGCTGCCCATCACCCATATCATGCACGGCCTTGCCAATTATGCGCACCGCCTCGGTCTTGCGCCCAAGATGAATCCCACGCGCCGGTTTGCCAAGATTTTCTGGAACAACATTGCCAAATCAGGCCGGGTAAACGAGCTCGAGTTGTCGGTGCGGCTCTATTTCATGGACGGTCTTAAAGCTGGCCTGATCAAGGCTTGGGGCATGATGGGTATTGGTCTGGGAATGCTGAAGGCCGGTCGACTGAACCCTTTTGGGTTGGTGACCCACAAGGGCTGCAAAGATAAGAAGGGTATCCATCGCATGCTGAAGAAGGCGCGAGAGATTGAGGATCGACGTAAAGGCTACGTAGCCTAAGGGGTTCCATATGGCCAGAAAAGAATATTCCTTCTACCCCGGTTGCTCCTCGGAGCGCCGCACATCCGCCTCGAATTATATGGTGTCGGTCGAGGCCATGTGTAAGAAGCTCGACGTGAAGTTAAACGAGATTCCGGACTGGAACTGTTGTGGGGCCTCGATTGGTTATGCTGAGGGTGGCGAGCTACCGCGCCACGTTATGAACGCGCGTAATCTCGCGATCTCCGAGGAGGTCAATAAAGGACAGGATGTGGTGGCTACTTGTGCCGCATGCTGGCTGGGCGCCAAGGAGACCAAGGATCGGCTCGCCCATGACAGCAGCCTGCTGGCCGAGACCAATGAGGCCTTGCGCGAAGCCGGTATGAATCTTCAGTATAAAGGTGAGCAGCAAGTGCGTCACATGGTCGAGGTCTTGATTGAGGACCTGGGCTACGATGAACTGAAGAAGCCGGTAGTCAAGTCTCTTGAAGGGATTAAGTTCGCGGGCTACGTGGGCTGCCAAACCAATCGGCCTTTCGGTATTGCCGGTGAGTCGTTTGAGAATCCCAAATATCTTGACCGGCTGGTCGAGATCGTTGGCGGCGAGGCATTGGAGAAGTACGACCAAAAGGTGACTTGTTGCGGCGGGGCGTTGGCGTTTTCTGAGCCGGAAAAGAGCCAAGAGCAGATCAAAAAGATCGTTGAGTCGGCCTATGATCATGGCGCCGATATGATTGTGACTCCCTGCCCTGTCTGCCAAATGAACGTCGAGGTCTACCAGGGGCAGATCAATAAGCGCTATGGAACCAAGTTCAATATTCCCGTGACTTATTACAGCCAGCTTATGGTGGTGGCCTACGGTGGAAACGCCAAGGAAGCAGGTTTGGATGGCCAGATCATTCGTGCCCGGAAGCTCGAAGAAATCGCGGCAAAGAGCGCGAATCGCTAGCGCGTGAGCGGCGCGTCCAAGGTCCTGCGGGCGGCGCACAGCTGCTCGCTTCGAGGCCGAGCCTGTCTTGGGCGCGCGGTGGGTTTGACATCCTCCCCGGCAAATACCGGAGCCCCCGAGGGCGTCTCGCGGTCATTGGCGAGGGCGCCGCGCGGCCCCCGGGGCTTTGCGGCCTGACTGCGCGGCCCCTGTCTCCGCGTAGTGTGACCTTCCCCCCATCCGGTGGTTAGTCCCAATTTAGAGAATTGCCGGGACATCTCAACCCAAAGCCCCCATGAATAACTGGACGCCGACAGCGTCCAGTTATTCATGGGGGCTTTGCTAGGGCGTGGTCTGGCCCGTCATCGGCCGCCAGGAGTAAGGCGGCGGCGGGTATTTTCAGGGCGGCGGCCAGGCGTCCCAGACAGTCGATCCCGATATTGCGCTTGCGGTTCTCAAGGTCGCTGACATAGGCGCGGTTGATGCCGCTTATCGCCGCCACATCATCCTGGGTCAAGCCGCGCGCTAGGCGCACGCGCCGCAGGTTAATGGCTAGATAGGACCGCTCGCGCACATTGTCCATTGACCGCATTCTATTGTACGTACAAGTGTATTGGCAAGGTTCTGGCCAAGGCATTTTTGTAGACTCACGCTATGGATACACTGGCCAAGCGCTTGCGTTACGCTCGAGAGCGATTGGGGTTTTCGCAATCAGAGCTGGCGCGGCGGGTGAAGGTTAGGCCGCAGGCCATCCAATTCATTGAGGCAGGCCATGTGCGTCGCCCGCGCAGCTTGGTCGAGATCGCAAGGGCCCTTGCCGTTAACCCCGAATGGTTATTGTTAGGCGAAGGCGCAGTGGAGGTCGGGGTCCGGGAACAGCCGCTGGCGTATCAGCATGAGCCGTCGCTGAGTGAGGAGGCGGTCGCGGTGGCGCGGCTCTGGATGGAGCTGCCTAGGAGTCAGCGACTGGCGATTAAAGAGGCGCTCCTCGCCCTATTAAAGGCCCGTCCCTGATAGCCGAGCCTGTTGTTGGGTTGCGACAGGAAGCTAATCTTCTCGAATGTCGGTCGATATCCCACGACCCCACTCAACCCCGCCCCGCAGGTATCCCTTGGCCTTAGGCATCGGATGGTTAGTCCATTTTCTCGTGGTCGCTCTAAAAAATGGAGGTACGGCTGCTGACGGCGCGGAATGGAATGTGGGCAACTCATTGTTTCAGAAGGCTAAGCGCGCCGTGAGCCGGGGTGGTACGCGGATTGCACTAGCGCTCGGTACGGGAATACCCCCGTATTGGAGAAACGCCTGTGTTGCTCAGAACCTTTGTCTCTGCCGCCCTTTTGACGCTCACGATCGCCCCGGCCTTTGCGGTCACCTCACAGATTCGCGCGGATCATGCCGCCGTGTCGGCCGCGCACGTCGCGCTTCATAAGGATTACATCCAACGTCACCACGATGTGCACGCCCTGTATCTGGCCAAACATCACCACGATGTGAAGGCCGTGGCCGTCGCCCGTCATAATATCGCGATGGATAATGCCCATATTCGCCGTGATTCGGCCGCGCTTCATCGTGCCCAAAAGGAGCTTCACCACGATTCAGTCGCCCTCCATCACCCGGCCTAGCTCTTAAGCCGCGGCTATAATCTAATATTTGGGGCGGCCTCGCCTGGGGTCGCCCTTTTCTTTTGCCAGCGAGACCGCAGTGCATCTGGTGTCGTTTTAAAATCGTGGGCACAATGGCTTATGTCTGCCCCTCAATCGCTCAATTTACCCGCCAACCGGGTGTCCTTCGTGGAGATGCTCGGTCACACGGTCGCCAATATTACGCCCTCGGCGATGGCCACTGTGACGCTTTCCCTTGTTGTGGCCGAGGGCGGATTGCTGACGTGGGCGGTTTACTTGGCCGTCGGCTTCCTGATGTTGCTGGTGGCGGCCCAAGTGGCGGTTTTGGCGCGCGAGGTCCCCGCGGCCGGCTCTCTTTTTGTCTCCGTTAGTCGTACCCTGCACCCGTTAGCGGGGGTCTTGACCGGTTGGTCCATGGCGGGTGGTTACCTCGGTGCCCTGCTGGCCGCCCCCATCGTCGGCGGCCTCTTCGTGGCCAAGGCCTTGCATGTGGTAGGTGTTTCCGTTGCCTGGCCGCTTGTCGCGGTGGTTTTTGCCGGGCTTGCTTGGGCGCTTACTGTACGCGATGTCGAGCGGGCCACTCGCTACAGTCTTTTGATCGAGGCGGCCTCTTTGCTGGTGATTCTGGTCATCGGCGTGGTAACGCTTGCGCATACCGGCATCCATGACAGCGCGCAGTGGCATGCCCCGTTTCATGCAGGCCCCTTTCTCCAGGCCATGACCCTCAGTATCTTGGCTTATGGGGGGTTCGAGACGGCCGCAAATTTTGGCCGCGAGGGCGTGTCACCGCGGCGTGACGTCCCGCTTGCGATTCTTGCCGCCGTCCTCCTTTGCGCGGCATTCTATGTCTTCATGGCCTATGCGGAGATGGCTGGTTTTGCGAACGATGCCACCCGGCTTGCCCACACCGAGGCCCCGTTAAGCGCCTTGGCGACCAGCGAAGGTTTTTCCACTCTGGCCGTGCTATCGGACCTGGCTATGGCGATTGCCGCCCTAAGCGCGACTATCGCCACCTTAAATAGTTTGGGTCGTCTGTTCTATTCCATGGGTCGCCACAAGGTCTTGCCAGCGGCGTTGGGCGAAATTGGGCGACACAAGACGCCGGCGCGCGCGTTACACATCCTCGGGGCGCTCACTACCGGATTTGCCGTGCTTGCGGGGGTTATGGGCTGGTCGCCGCTTGCGATTGTGAATCTCTTCGGTGTCTTTACAGCCCTTGGGTTCATCGTTATCTATGTTCTGGCGATGATTGCAGTCCCGGTGTTTAGGCATCGCCGTGGTCTCGCCCCCTCGTGGACTGCGACGCTCGCGCTCGTCACAGCAGTCCCTCTGTTGCTTTATGTCTTCGGGGAAAATTTTTGGGCAGGGAGCGGCGTGACCCTGATCGCCGCTTACGGCTTTATCGCCTATCTGCTGTTGGGCGCCCAACTTTATCGGGTCTGGCGGCGGCGTAGTGCCGGCGGCCTTGGGGATTTTGTGTTGGCGCGCGACGATGACTAAGGGGTGTCTGATCCACGGGCGGGCGACCCTCCACTGGGCCTCCATCACGACCCGGATTGGGCTTGTGCACGTCGCCTATCACGACCTCTGCCCATCTCTTGTGTCCCGGGATTCCGCCGAGCTCTTTTGCGCGTGGGCACGGGAGCAGGGCGTCGGGTCATTCATTCATGACGCCGAGCCCCCCGAGCCCTTAGCGCACGCGCTCCTCGCGGCCGTTCAAGGAGGCCAGCCCTATGCAGGCCCCGTTGATCTGGCTACCCAAACCCCCTTCCAGCGCCAGGTGCTGCTAGCGACCCGCGCCATTCCGTGCGGGGAGGTTCGCACCTACGGGCAATTAGCCGCCTTCATTGGTCGTCCCCGCGCGGCGCGGGCCGTAGGAACGGCCTTGGCGAACAACCCGTTGCCCTTCCTGATCCCCTGCCATCGGGTCGTGGGGGGCGGCTCGCGCCTTGGGCGTTACTCGGACGGTGGGCCCGCCATAAAACGCTGTTTGCTGGCGCGCGAGGGGGTGGATGTCGCGCGGTTGCGATGACGGCGGCCGGTCTCCCTAACCGGCTCCTGGCCCATGCCGACGAGACTAGCCGTCGAGGATTTTATCGTGCACGTACAAGAGACTGAAATCGTTCCGTCCAGGCCCTATGATTTCGCGGCAGCACTCGCGTTTCTGCAAAGTTCGGCATCGGCCGTTCTGGAGAGGATCGATGGCGCAACCTACCAACGAGCGTGGCGGCGCGCGACCGGCCCGGAACTCGTCACCGTGACTGCGGTGGGGAGTGTGTCAAGCCCCCGTTTGCGCATCCGCGTCCAGGGCCACAATGCCGATGAAGACGCACTCTTTGCGGCGGTGCGCGCCATTCGGCATATTTTCTCGCTCGATGTTGATCCACGGCCCTTTTGGGCCCTCGCAGAGACCGACCCGGTCGTTGCGGGCCTCGTTGGGAAGGCCATCTATGCGCGCCCCGTACTGGTGGCAGACCCCTTTGAGTCGCTCGTGTGGGCCATTATCGGCCAACAGGTGGCAGTCGGATTCGCACAGACCTTGCGCCGCGCATTGCTACGGCTGGCCGGCGAGTATGTGACGTGGGATGGCCTGCTCTTCCCGCTCATGCCGCCACCACATAAGCTCATAACCCTAGACGAGGAGGCCTTGCGACAGCAGCATTTCAGCCGCGCCAAGATCCGCTATCTCGTCACCGCTGCGCACGCCGTCGCCAGCGGTGAGCTCCATTTTCCGTCCCTGGCGGCTATGGCACCCGATGCGGCTATGGCCACACTCGTGCGCCTTCCTGGCATCGGGCGCTGGACTGCCGAGTCTGTATTGATGCGAGGGTTGGGTGTTCGCACGATGTGGCCGGCGGCCGATCTCGGGTTGCGCCGGGCCTTAAGCCGGGCCTACGCCTTGCCGGTGCCGCTCACGGAACTGCAAACACGCGACCTCGCCCGAGCCTGGCCCGGATGGGAGGCGTGGGTTGCATTCTTTGCGTGGCAGTCCCTACAGAGGCCATAAACAGCCGGATCTCGGGTGACCCCGCACCGGCTGATGCGCTAAGCCCGGCTACCTCGCCCGACTCTATTGCGAGGCCGTCGCCGGATCTGCCGAGGATCCAGGTCCGTGGCGTAGCGCGAACCTGGCGACTTAAAGACTACCCCACGGCAATGCCGTTGATGGCGGCAAAGAAACCGAAGCCGGCTGTAATCACGATGATCGCGAGCACGAAGGGCGCGTAAGCACCTTGGAGGCGCAGTGGGCCGGTGATGGCGCGACGCGCCAGGAGATACAGGAAGCCCAGCACGATCGGTAGCAGAATGGCGTTCATGACCTCCATGGCAACGCCCAGAGAGACAAGATTGACGTTTGAGGCGACCAGCACGCCGCCCAATATCAGCAGCGTGGTGTAGATCCCATAGAACCACGGTGCTTCGCGTGGGCGATGTTCGAGGGAATGCTTGAAGCCCATGACCTCGCCGACTCCGCGGGCAGCCGTCAATGAAACGACGATTGTCGCGACGATGGCGGCGCCGCTCATTCCTAAGGCAAACAGGAGACGCCCCGTATTTTGTCCCAAAAACGGCGTCAAGGCGTTGGCAATCTGCTGAACGGTGTCGAGTGGCGTGTTCGGATTCGTGCGGCCGATGGTCGCCGCTGTCGCCACCAAGACCGCGCCCATGATGAGCTGCGTGAGGACTGCGCCAATCGCCGTATCGATACGCGCCATCGTCAAGTGCTTTATATGCAGTTTTTTGTCCACGACGGCCGATTGCTGGTAGAACACCATCCACGGCATGATCACGGCCCCGACGTTGGCCGCCGCTAAATAGAGGTAGCCCGGGTCACGGAAAGGGATTTGCAGGCTTTGCTGCAGGAGGTGGCCAAGATTCAGATGGGTCCGAAAAGCGACCACCAAGAATGCGAATTCGAAAGCGCCCACGGCGAGCGCCACGCGTTCGACGCCCGCGTAGGATGCCGTCCATACCATCACAATGAGGCCGCCTACGAGGATCAACATGGTGATCCATCGGGGCACACCAAAGAGCAGGCCGACCCCCGCCATGCCGCTTAACTCTGTCAAAAGTGCGCCTAGGCAAGAAAGCGCGAGCGTCGCCACCGATACCCATGCCCAGCCATAACCAAAGTGTTTCGCGATTAACTGACCGTGGCCCTCACCGGTGACCACTCCAAGTCGGACTGTTAATTCCTGTACGATGTAGAGGATTGGGATCAGGACGACCTGAAGCAATAACAGCTTGTAGCCCCATTGCGCACCGCTTTGCGCGGCCGTGATAACGCTTCCGGCATCGGTGTCGGCGAGCATGACAACGAGACCAGGGCCGACAACGGCCATCGCGGCAATAAGCCACGGGCCAAGCCGCTTGCCGAAGATACGGCGCGAACGAGACATAACGATATTCCTCCTAATCGGAGCTAACAATAATAAGATTCATTGTCATTTAGTGCAAGGCCTCGAGCGAGCAATGCGCTATACTGGTGCAAATGCCTGATTTCGTGCAGCCATGCTTCACGGAAATGGCGATTTTGCTGTTATAAACGTTGGCCTGAATCTTGCCTAGATGGGGGAGTGTAGTGGAAAAGGCAGAAGATATCTTAGAGAACCTGACGACTGCAGTCGTCGTCGTGGATGAGGCCCTGCGGGTACGGGTGGTGAACCCGGCCGGGGAAATGTTGTTTGAGCTCAGCGCAAAGCAAATGTTAGGCCAGGATTTACCGCGATTGTGGCCACAGACGGGGTCACTTGCGAGCTTATTTGCCGATGCGCTCGATAACGCCCACTCGTTTATCCGTCGTGGCTTGCCTTTGCCGCTCCCAGGGCGTGAGGTCACTGTGGATATTACGGTGACCACCCTGCTGGGCTACGACGATACTGGCGAAGGAGGGCGTGCCTTGCTCCTTGAATTAAATCAAATAGACCGGTTCCGTCGCCTTGCGCAAGAAGAAGAGATCATGGACCGGCATCAGGCGCAGCGCGCCGTTGTTCGGGGCCTTGCCCATGAAATCAAGAATCCACTCGGCGGGTTGCGCGGCGCCGCTCAGTTATTGGAGCGCAAGCTCTCCGAGAGCGAGCGCGAGTATACGCGCATCATTATCCGCGAGGCCGATCGCCTCCAGGGCCTAGTGGATCGCCTCACCGGGCCGAACCGACCCTACCTACAGGCCCAAGTCAACATTCATCATGTCTTTGAGCACGTACGTTCCCTTATCCAGGCCGAGGTTGGGACGGATGTTTCGTTTCGGCGCGACTACGATCCAAGCCTCCCGGAATTTGAAGGGGACCCGGACCAACTCGTCCAGGCGATTTTGAATTTGGTGCGCAACTCAGTGCAAGCCGGGGGCACACACATCTGTTTGCGCTCCCGCATTGAACGCCAGTTTACTATCGGTCAGCGTCGCCATCGCCTCGTTCTGCGTGCCGAGATCGAAGACGATGGGCCGGGGGTCCCACCGCAACTGCGGGATACGCTCTTTTATCCGATGATCACCGGTCGCGCCGAGGGCACGGGGCTTGGGCTATCGATTGGCCAGGACATCGCGCGCCGCCACGGCGGCTTGATCGAGTATACAAGTCGCCCGGGGCGAACCGTTTTTATGTTATTTCTTCCGTTGAGGCAGGAGCATGACACGACAGGATAGTGTGTGGATTATCGACGACGACGACTCGATCCGGTGGGTGTTGGAAAAGGCATTCCAGCAAGCCGGTATGGCGCCGCGTTGTTTCGCGAACGCCAACAGCGTTTTGGACGAACTGCGCAGGGAGGCGCCGGATGTCATTATTACGGACATTCGCATGAACGGCCTCTCCGGCCTAAAGCTACTGGAAAGTATTAGCCGTAACATGCCATCGCTCCCGGTCATTGTCATGACTGCCCACTCCGACCTGGACAGCGCGGTCGCCGCCTATCAGGGCGGCGCCTTCGAGTATTTGCCGAAACCCTTCGATGTCGACCATGCCGTAGGCCTTGCCCGCTATGCCATCGAGCATCGGCGCCAAGGGCAGGTGTCGGATACGGAAGGGGCCGAGAGCGCGCCGGAGATTCTCGGTGCGGCCCCGGCCATGCAGGAGGTCTTCCGGGCAATCGGCCGCTTGTCGGGATCGCATATCACGGTGTTGATCAACGGCGAATCGGGGACCGGTAAAGAGCTCGTAGCACGGGCCCTACACAACCATAGCCCCCGGGCCCGTAATGCGTTCATCGCCCTCAATATTGCCGCGATCCCGGCAGGGCTATTGGAGTCCGAGCTCTTTGGCCATGAGCGTGGGGCCTTTACCGGCGCACTGACCCAGCGTCACGGGCGTTTCGAGCAAGCGGACGGTGGGACACTCTTTTTAGACGAGATTGGCGATATGCCATCGGAACTCCAAACGCGTCTCCTGCGGGTTTTATCCGACGGCCAGTTTTATCGAGTGGGTGGTTGTGAAAAGATCACCACAAATGTGCGCGTCATTGCCGCGACCCATCAAAATCTCGAACAACGAGTGGCTGACGGCCTGTTTCGCGAAGACCTCTTTCACAGGTTAAACGTGATCCGTATCCATGTCCCGCCGTTACGGGAGCGCCGTCAAGATATTCCGGTACTCGTGCGCCACTTTCTGGCGGTGGCGGCAGGCGAGCTGAAGGTCGAGGTCAAGAGGCTGGCACCGGAGGCCGAGCAGTATCTCTGCAAGTTGCCCTGGCCCGGTAACGTGCGTCAGTTGGAGAATACCTGTCGCTGGCTTACGGTCATGGCCCCAGGGCGCACGATCCGGATTGCGGATCTTGCCGCTGAACTCAAAGAGGTAGATCCGGCGCCTGCGGGCGTCGATTGGCGATCTGGGTTGAGGAACGTGGTCGAACAGCGCCTCGCTCTGGGCGATAAGGCGGTCTACATGGATCTGAGCATCGAGTTTGAGCGCACGCTCATCGAGGCGGCGTTGCGGCACACGGGCGGACGCAAACAGGATGCTGCCAAGCGGCTCGGCCTGGGGCGCAACACGCTGACGCGCAAATTGAAGGAGCTCAACCTTTAGGGGCCGGAGGTTCGTATCGCCCGGTCAATCGCACAAAGTCTGCGGTCGCGGCGTGCGCAAGTGCGCTCAAGCCGCTGATGGCTCCTTGGACGTCCGGCGCACAGGGGCTGCGGAGATTCACTATTTTGGCAGCCAAAAGCCGCCCGGTCGCCACGCTGTAGAGGCGGCCGTTCATCACGACTTGGACAAAGGCTTGGCTCGGTGTCGAGAAATCTTGCTCGAAACGAGTGAGCACCAGAACGAGGCGGACGCCCCCGGGGCGCGTTTGCGGATTGGACATCAGCCCCAATCCGAGCCGGGCCTCGATCTGGGCCTTCAGGAGCGCGGTGGGCGGAGCAATCCACCGGTTATCCGCATAAGCATGGATCGCCGTGGGGTCTTTATAGAGAAGACGGTAGCGAATGCCCCTTTTGCCAACCCACGAGGGGCTTTTTATGCGCACCAATACAGGCTCCCCCGAGTGCATGGCTCTATAGGTAGACGCAGGACCGAAGTCGTGGTCGATACGAGATTCCGGCGCCTGAGCAGGAAAGAGGCTACAGCCAGCCAGACCTATCCCCCAAAGGGTGCCCATGAGCAACAAGCGCATCTTCACCATATCAGCGTGACTCCTTATAGCCAGGCTCGCCAGGCCCAGGCGGGCGTGGTGGGACTCCGAGAAGCAATTCGCGGGGGTGATGCCGCAATGATCGGCTCAGTTTTCGGACGTCGTTCGATGCCGCGCCGAGCTGATCGGCCGCGTGATTGATCTTGGGGAGCGTGCGGGTCAAAAGCAGATTCCCGGCACCTTGCGCCGTTTTGGCCAGTGTTTGCAGACGGCCGCCCAAGGCGCGCATCTCGTCTGTTAGGCGGCTAATGTTGGTAAGCGCCGTGTCTGTTCGTTTCTCTAGTCCCGGGATTCCCGCCGCCGCTTGATTCAGCTGTCGGCTCAAGACCACCCACTCCTGGCTCACCTGGGCTGTGTTCGCGAGTATGGTCTGCAAGTGTTTCCGGTTGGTGGCGTTGAAGGTTTGGCGTAGCGCGCGGCTTAAGCTTGCCAATTCCTTCATGGTGCGGGCCCCGGTCTTCGCGAGTCGAGTGAACAGTGAGGAGCGCATCGGAATGATCCCGGGGTGAGCGCCAGACGTTGCCAATGGCTTAAGGTTCGGCGTGGTATTCAGCTCTAGCGCCGATAGCCCGGTGACCCCTTGGAGCTTCAGTTCCGCGTAAGTCCCCTGCGTAACCGGCATCTTCTTATCGATTGATACGTAGATGAGGGTGATTTGCGGATCTTTAGGATCTACCAGAATCTTGCGCACGACGCCGGCCGATATACCTCGAAAAAAGACGGTCGACTGGGTTCTTAATCCAAAAACGCTGCCGTTCGTCACGACCACGTAGGGCACGCGCGGCTCGTGGTTTCCGCCCATCCAAAAGGCCGCGACGAGAATAGCGATCGTAAAGACCAGCACAAAGAGGCCGGCTCGCAAGGCGTAGGATCGGTTGTTCATAGGTTTGTCGGCCCGAAAACCCGCTGACCGCGGGTCCCGGAGAACATGGCTTCTACAAAGGGATGGGTCATATGTGCCACCTCTTTAGGTGTCCCTAGCGCGACAATGTGCCGGTCGGCAAGAATGGCCAGTTGTGTGCAAAGGTCGTGCATGAGGTCAAGATCGTGGGTAATAACGACAGCGGTAAACTTCAGCTCTTGGTGCAAGCTCTGCAGGTGGTGGACAAAGGCTTGCGCAGTCACGGGATCCAGGCCCGATGTGGGTTCGTCCAGAAACAGCAATTCGGGCTCAAGCGCCAACGCGCGCGCGAGCGCCACCCGTTTTACCATGCCGCCTGAAAGCTCGGCCGGTAGGCGATTGGCGACATCCGGATTGAGGCCGACCATGGCAAGCTTCATATAAACAAGGTCTCGTATCAGACTGCGATCGATTTCCTGGTATTCGCGTAGCGGAAAGGCAATGTTTTCGAATACCGTGAAGGCGCTGAACAGCGCGCCTCCCTGGAACAGGATGCCACATCTTTGGCGCAATGCGGCGAGATTGTCGGCATCTATATGGTTAAGTTCTTGTCCGAAAAGTCTAACCGTTCCTGCGGTTGGGCAATCTAGACCGACCATCTCGCGGACGAGTGCCGTTTTCCCGCTACCCGAGCCGCCGACTAGCCCCAAGATTTCACCCTTGCCGATGCGCAAATTGATGTCCTCGTGCACGATGTGGCGCCCGAAGCTGGTGAATACATGTCCCATTTCGATGGCAGTATCCGTCATGAGGGCAGACCCAGGCCCCGAAAAGCAATCGCAAATATCGCATCAACGAATATGACGGCGGTAATGGCGGTGACTACGGCGTTGGTGGTCTCGGTCCCGAGGCTGCGCGTGTTGGGCCGGATGCGTAGCCCGAAGTGGCAGGCGATGAGGGCGATCACTACGCCAAATACCCCGCCTTTGACGATGCCGAGAATCAAATTGACGAGCGGGACGGCGGCCGGAATTCCATGAATAAAGCTCGCGATACTGGTGCCAAGCGCGATATGGGCGGTGATCATGCCGCCGACGAGGGCGATCCCATCGGTCCAAATAACCAGTAACGGGACGCTGATCGCCAGGGCCACGATTTTGGGCAGCACGAGCCGCAAGGTCTGCGAGATGCCCATGACCGAAAGGGCGTCCAATTCCTCGGTCAGGCGCATAACACCCAGCTCGGCTGTCATAGCCGAGCCTGAACGGCCAGCCACTAAGATCGCCGCCAACAGCGGCCCGAGCTCGCGCAGGATACTAAGACCTAGGATGTTGACGATAAAGGACTGGGCCCCGAATGCTTGGAGTTCGAGCGCCGAGAGGTAGCTCATGACCACGCCGACCAGTGCCCCGACTAGTGCGGTAATGCCTAAGGCGCGCACCCCGACCTCGTAGATGGTAGCCGAGATGTCTTTCCAGGGTATTCGGGCCGGCCTCCGGACCAGCATGGCCGTATCCAAAACGACCTGACCTATGAGCGTGGCAAAGCCCATGATATGGGACAGGAGGTCTTGCCCTATCGACAGGAAGATCTCCATGAGGCTTCGTCGCGGTTGGAGTTCCATCTTTGGAAGACTTTGGCGTTCAGACCAGCGATGGAAAAGCGCTTCGTGCTCCGCTCTGACCCTTACGTCAGACGGATGGGCGAGGCTGTGAAGGCGCCAGAGGATGAGTGCGCCGACGTTGTCTAGTTCATGAACCTGCCGGCAATCCCAAGTGACGGGCGGCGCTCTTTTGGCGTAGGGGCGCAGGCCCTCACTCAGTACGCGATCGTGCTTGCCAATACCTCTTAGCGTCCAGCTCCCCGTGAGCACTACGGTGGTCTGGTCCCGTTCGTCGGTTTGAACGTAGAACGCCGCAGTCTTCGAAATGGCGTCGGTCGGTACCACCCGTTTCGCCTCAGCCGTTATGGTATCCGCGTTCGTAGTGTGTTCCTCACCAAACCTGATTGTCGCTATATTCGCATACTAGCAAGACCCGTACAGCACGTCATGCAACGACCAGTCTTCGTGGACCAACGAGAGAATCACGCGGTCTGCGTATCGGCGTGATCGAGACCACCGGCTCCTCACGTTCCGCCCGTCCGATAGGCGCGGCCCAGATTCCACCAGAGCGCTTGTGCCAAAAATCCCACTCGCCGGCGATCATGGCCGTAATGAGGCAGATGCGCCGTTGCTCAGCTCTGCGTATATAAAATACAGTACCCCCTGGCGCTGACCTCGCCCTCCACCACTTGGCAGGTCCCGCCCATCATGCCGCCCATCATGCCGCCGCCCATTCCAGACGAGTTAAAGAACCTGCACGAAGCGCACATCTTGCCGTCCTTCGGGTGGTCCTGGTATCGGACCGATGCCTTGCTGGCCTTCGTGGGCGCGCCGCTCTCGGCGAGAGCGGCGCGATTGCCCAACAGGGAGAGCGTGCCTATGCCGGTAACAAAGACACAGGCCTTGAGCCATGCGCGCCGGGAGATTTGCTTGGGTTTGTCCATGATGGCGTCCTCGGAGGATTAATGAACTACTCCCGCCAAGCCTAAACGGCTAGGGCGTGAGTTTCGTGTTTCATCGCGGTGAAACGGCCACCGCTCCACACCTCGGCCAGTTCCTGCCCGGCTAATCGTGTTTCCATCCACCGCAACAACACCCGGGCCGCATTTTCGTCGCGGCCACCGCTGACCCCACACTGTGGGCACTGATGCTGCCGATCCGAGAGCGTTTTCTTCTCGACCGGCAAGTGCCCACAGGCATGACAGCGTGGGGTGGGTTTGATTGTCCGCGTCGGCGCTTCCTCGTACCAGGACCCCGCCTCTTCCGCTTTGGTCCTGGCCATGTGGAGGAATGCTGCCGGGGAAGCGGCATGAATCTCGCGGAAGAGCCTTTTTATGAGCACCGCCGTTACGCACCCTGTTTTTTACCGCTAACGCCTCCGTGCCAATGGCCCCCCATCTTTTCACCAGCCCCGCGCTGGTTTGGTGCAAAAAATCGTGTCGTTGCCGTGCCACCTTGGCGTGTAAGCGGGCCAAGTGCGCGATCGCCCGGCGCAGACTGGCCGACACGGGAAAGCCCTTCTTTCGGCCACTGATCTTTTGGGCCATGCGGATCTTCCGCGAGACCTCTTGCCCGAGTCGCTTCAGTTCGGCCAATTGGTTTCGGAGGTGCCGGGGGTTGGCGATGGTCTCTATGCCCTGATGTGTGGTTACGGTCAGAAATTCCGTGAGGCCCCAATCGAATGCGCCCATTTCCGCACCACATGTCCTCTGTATCGCCGCGA
>DATKTV010000014.1:0-6147 GCA_035530915.1 Acidiferrobacter sp.
CAGTGTCGCCAATGCGGTCACCTTATGCCTACCCCCGAGGGACAAGCCAAGGTGAAACGCTGCGTCAAAGTCGGGAAGAAAATCTTCCTTAAAGGCCTCGATTAGCCACGTCGGCTACCCACACTTTGTGCGGAAGAGCCGACAATTCCCTTATCCGCAGTTTACCCTTATCATTAATGGCAGGGGATAGATGCAAACAGCGGCCACCTCCTGTGACGTGGCACCGCCGCGCATGAACGACCCATTGGGTCGGTGGGCTTTCGCGTTTCTCGCTCCATGCCTTGGCGAACACTACAGTTGCATGGGGAGGGCGCAAGCACTTCGTAACGGAAGCGGGTTAACTATCGTATGGATAAGGCATTGCGCATCCTGACCTACACTGGTTTTAGCTCTCATGGCGTGGAGCGGGTTTACGCTAAGGTGGCGGAGGCCCTGGCGCAGGGGGATTTTCGCGCCGCACAAGTCAAGAAATTGCGCCATGCCACCTACGGCAAGTTCTATCGGGCACGGCTTAATGATACCGACCGCCTGCTCTTCTCTCTCGTCTATCACGGTGAGGAAACGGCGGTGCTCATGCTTGAGGTCATCCGTCAGCACGACTATGCTGCATCACGCTTTTTACGCGGCGCAGACATCGTCGCCGAAAAGATCCAGGATGCCGATCTGGCGGAAGCGAGAAAGGATGCGCTGCCATTGCGCTATCTGCCCGAGACGCGCAGCAGCATTCATATCCTCGACAAGCCCTTATCTTTTGACGACACTCAGGCTGCGCTCTTTGCGGCACCCGCACCCCTTATCCTGGTGGGTGGCGCCGGCAGCGGCAAAACAGCGCTCTTGTTGGAAAAACTCAAAACCCTTCCCGGCGATGTCCTTTATATCACTCACTCGGCGTATCTCGCCCAACATGCGCGGGAACTCTACTATGCCCATGACTTCGTGCGCGAGGATCAAGAGCCGGCTTTTCTTTCCTACCGGGATTATCTAGAGACTTGGCGTATTCCGGAGGGCAGGGAAGCCCATTGGCGTGACTTCGCCGCGTGGTTCGCCCGCATGCGTCAAAATTACAAGGGCGTCGACGCCCATCAGGTCTTCGAGGAGATCCGCGGGGTAATCACCGCGCGCACCGAGGGGGTCTTGGACCGCGTAGCCTATAGGAACCTTGGGGTTCGCCAATCTATCTTCGCCCCAGAGTTGCGTGACAGCGTTTATGATTTATTCGCCCGCTACCAGAGCTGGCTCGGCGAAAAAGGTCTTTACGATCTCAACCTCGTAGCCCATGCATGGCGACCGCTGGTCGCTCCCCGCTATGACTTTGTGGTCATAGACGAGGTTCAGGATCTCACCGCAGTCCAGCTCTCCCTAATTCTCGCCGCCCTGCGCACGCCGGGCGCCTTCGTGCTCGGGGGCGACGCCAATCAGATCGTCCACCCCAACTTCTTCTCCTGGGCCCAGATCAAAAGCCTGTTTTGGGCAGATCCCCGCATCACCACGGGGCAGGATCTCCAAGTACTTACCCACAATTTTCGCAATGGCCGGACGGTGACCCGCATAGCCAATCGTTTGCTCGAAGTGAAGCAACAGCGTTTCGGCTCTATCGACCGCGAGAGCAATTTTTTGGTGGCGGCGGTGGGCGATCAGGAAGGCCAGGTGCGCCTGCTAGGCGACGCGGCGCCCGCGCTATCGGCCCTCAATCGGCAGATCTCCCAGTCCGCCCAGTTTGCGGTTCTGGTTTTGCGCGAGGAGGACAAGGTGGCGGCACGGCAGGTGTTTTCGACTCCGCTGCTGTTCTCGGTCCAGGAGGCCAAGGGGCTGGAGTATCCCCATATCATTCTCTACCGTGTCCTCTCCGATCATCGCAGCATATTTGCCACGCTTTGCGAGGGGGTCAGTAAGGATGATCTGGGTGCGGGTACCTTGTCCTTTCGCCGTGCCAAGGATAAGGGCGATAAATCGCTCGAGGTGTACAAGTTCTTCGTCAATGCCCTTTATGTCGCCATCACCCGCGCCGTCGACAGCGTCTTGCTGGTAGAATCCGACCACCAACACCCACTGCTCGAATTGCTGGATATACAAAGCGATGAGCAGACCAACATAGCAGTGCAGGCCTCCTCGCGTGAAGAATGGCAGAAAGAGGCGCGCAAACTCGATCTGCAGGGCAAAACCGAACAGGCGGAAGCCATCCGCGCCAACATTCTGCAAACCAAGCCCCCACCTTGGCCGATCTTCGATGCCGCCAGCGTAGAAGGGTTGGTAGAGAAAATCTTTACGGAGCGGGTCATCGGTAACAAAGGACGGCAACAGCTGTTTGAGTATGCGGCCTTCTATGATGCCCAGGAATTGGCGGCGCGATTAGCCGATGAGGGGCAGTTTGCGTTGGCGAGGCATTTTTTGATGCAACGTCCGCGGATCGTCCACAGCCGCCTCGTGGCCTATAGTCGCCATCATTTCAATGAGGTTTTGACCGATTGCGATCGCTATGGTCTAGAGCATCGCACCCCCATGAACCAGACACCCCTTATGGCAGCGGCGCGGGCGGGCAACGTCTCGTTAGTGGAGGTCCTGCTGGAGAAGGGGGCAAGTCGGGATGCTAGCGATCATCTTGGTCGCAATGCTGCCCACATTGCCTTGCGGCAGGCCTTTGCCGATCCGCAATTCGCCCAGGGACCTTTTCCAGCTCTTTGGCCCCTCTTGGCGCCACTCAGTTTGGATTTGCGCATTGCCGACCGGCTTGTACGGCTCGACCGTCATCAAGCCGAGTATTTTCTCTTCCAGACCATTTGGTCCCTCATTCCCAGCGCACCGGTCGACGACACCCTGGTGCTTGGTTTTAGCCGAACGCCTCTTGAGCGTTCTTGGCACAACTTGCCGGAAACGGTTCTCCCTAACCATCGAAAACGCGGTAGCTATATCTCGGCGCTCCTTGCCCGCAATGAGGTCCATAGAGATTACGCCTACAATCGCCACCTCGTTTTACGCATGCAGACCGGTGTCTACCTCCTCCAGCCCGATCTCTTTCTGCGGGACCCCGATCAGGAAGGACAGTGGCAACATTGGACCAAGGCCCATAACCTTTCTTTTCTGCAACACCATGCCCCCTCCTACCAGAAAGGTTTTCGCATGGTCTTGGATATGGCCGCGCGCGCGCAGGCCGTTCCCGTCCAACCGGAAGAGTCAAAAGTGCCGAAACGTGCAAAGAGATCCGCAAAACCTTCGACCGCGAAGCGGATGCGGCAGAGGCCACCAGGCAAAAAGACCGACCAGCCAGAGAATATGCCGAGCGATTCCCGTCCCGCAGTTCCGTACCCAACACAGCAGGAGAACCTACCGTTGTTTGGGGAGGGGGATGACCCGGAATGAAGACCGCCCACATCGAGTGGAGTTGCTTTCGGAGGCAACTCCCCATTCCTGCTGTTGATACGGGATCGCATGGAATTTCCAGCAAGGATTGGACGTAACCAAGATAGTTGGCAGCCCACAAAACGCCGCCCCTTAGGGACGCAAGCCCGCACAAACCTTACCCCCAAACGGTTAGTGACCGTGGGGTATTTATTAAGAGACGCAAGCCCACCCGGTGACGTCCGCGCCACCGGGTGGCTCGGACCTACTTTCTCTTGATTCCGGCTGCCTGCGAGTCGCTTCGTGATGCGGCGCTACCAAATGCCGCAGGTGCCGCCGGTTTCTTCGGTTGTTTTGGCTTTTTTGCCTCACGATTTCCGTGTAACTGACCTTTAGCCATGGAGGTTCTCCTCAAACTGCTACAGTTGATACGCCAGATGGCAGGGTTAGCATACGCGCTATTGAACAAGACCAGCGGAGATTATTTGCCTGACACGGCAAGCCGCAGGAAGGGCCGCGTCCGGCGCAGTGTGTAGACCCTGTCGCCGAAAAGCGAGACCGGGATGGTCATCGAGTAGCCCTGGTAAGGCCGTGTTTGCGAAGACATAACGGAACGGTGAGTAAGACCCGATGACCAGGAGGGGCGTGAATCGGATTGGGGCGCCAAGGCGGGTGCGGAGTTGAAGATCGGCGGTGGCCGTTCGCGCAGATAGCCATGGCAAATGGATGGGGTTCGTTCTTTTGCGCGCCCTGTAGGCCCTCTGGGCGGGCCGTGGCCGCCGTGATCGAGAGCCCCGGGTCCTGGTGAGTTGACCCGAATGAGTCTTCGTCTTTCAGGGCGAGGAGGGCGTCAAGCAGAAGGCTGAAATTGCACGGCTTCGCCTAGCAGTGGCAGCGCCTTTACCCGATACTCATGACACAGGAATTTGTCGGAAACCGGTTCCACTGCTGCGAGTCCCAGAAAGCCCGCGAAGTGCACCAACGTGCGCCAAGTGTAGGAGGCGCGAACCGTTTCATCGGGGGAAAATGTGGGCGTCGCTGGCACTTCTTCCAATACCATTGGAAAGGCGCGCAGAAAGGCGTCTTCATAGAAGACATGCGCTTGCCAGGTACCGCCATAGCGCGTGAGCAGATAGAGCGTGAACAGGAATGCGCGCTGAATAAACCACAGCTCCGGATAGCCGTCCCGGAACGCCCAATTGAACTGTTCGGCGTAGCTCCTGAAGAGTTTGGGGAAAACCGCAGCCAAGCCGTTCTTGGCTAGCGATCGGTGGCAGTCGCGACTCAGGATGAACCGCCCCTTGTATTTGCGGATCAGCCCCGCCAGTTCGGCCACTAGGCGGGTGATATGCAGGTCGGAGAAATCCTCTTCCCCCTGAATGTCGCCGTAGCGCGTATGCTCTTGGTAGGCCTTCTCGCCCCAGTAGACCAGGGCGGTCTCGCGGCAGAACGTGCGTGGCAGGTTGCCCTTAGCGGTCGGTTTCAGGCCTTGGTCGCCGATCCCGTCTGCCAATAGACTAAAGAGTCGCAGTATCGGCGCGGTCGGGCTTGTATTGAGCACTGTCGGGATGTGGACCCATTCCGGCGATGCAAACGGGAAGTGCAGTATTCGGTGCATCTGCTCTGGTGACAATCCGTGAAATTCGTTCAGCGGCTGGCTGTTTTGTTGTTGGGTATGTTGGGCAACAAATGCCTGCACCTCTTCTAGCGAGTTGAATTGCCGCTCTCCGAGCGCCTTGTGCAGTGCCTCGGACACGCTTGATGCGTCATGACCGGATGCCGTGCCGCCCCCCTTACCCTGACAGCAATGCTTGAATTTTTTTCCGCTACCGCAGGGGCAGGGGTCGTTGCGGCCGACGGCTGGTATGTTCACGGGGCCTCCCTCCATGGGGCAGATGTTGATGATGTCGGTGTTACTCAAGGCGTTTCCTTGCCGATCTCCACGGTTTGCTCTGGGCCCCCACTTGAGCTCCGATAGAAAGCGCGGATTGAGGTGGGTCAGCCGAAAGACCATCTCCTACGTCACGCACCGCTGTTTACCATTGGCACGCCCGCCGGCTGAGTCCCTAACCCATGTTTAACATTTTCCACGCCAATTTACACCTTCTCGGCACTCTCTCCGTAAACAATCGGCCAACCCGTCTTGAGACGGGCGGCCTTATGCGGTAAGCAGGCGGCGTCGCTACGACAAAGAGCGGGACGTTACGCGGTGAGTTGCTGGCGGAAGGACTTCTCGAGGGGATACAGCCAAATGTCTTTTATCGGCAGGGCGTGCTCGTGCGTCACATCGAGTTTGCCGCGACCGCGGGTTTGGCCAACAGGGATCCAGTTGGCCGCTTTGTAGCAGGTGCCACGGAAACGATCCGATTGCACGAAGGTCTCCAGGAGCACGGGTCGATAGCCATAGCGGCTCTGCCAATCAGCGGGCAACTGGCGGGCTATGCGCCCTAAGATCTTGGAAGCCAAACCCTGTGAATGCACCCACGGCAGGATCAAGAAACGCGCGTTGTTGACGACGCGATGCAGGTGGTGACGGCGCTGGGTATCGCTCCAGCCGATGAATCGATCGCGGGGTGCGGTTTTCCAGGCGGCGGCACCAAAACCGAGCAGCGCCACGAATTGCCCGTCGATCGCGACGAAGTAGCGCAACTGCGCGCCCGACAGGGGCGTATAGCCCAGATAGTGATAGCGCTCGATATACTCATTCCACAGCCGCGAATCACGCGGGGTGTTCGTACTGACGGGGAGAAACTCCAGCCTGCCGAGACGATCGACGCGCTGGGTGATCTCGCCCTCTGGATCGGTGGCCGC
>DATKTV010000015.1:0-34805 GCA_035530915.1 Acidiferrobacter sp.
CTGCAGCCAACGGCTTAGAAGGCCGTTGCTCTATCCATTGAGCTACGGGCGCCTCGCTCCTGTTGGTCGGGGTAGAGGGATTCGAACCCCCGACACCCTGCTCCCAAAGCAGGTGCGCTACCAGGCTGCGCTATACCCCGATGCCTTCGTCCGATTCCGGCGAAGGGCAAGGAATATACGCGGGCCCACCCCTCCCCGTCAACGCCACCGCCCCACCTCAATTTTCGGCAGTCAGCGGCGACGCCCACCACCCCACCGTTTAAGGTGGGGTGTCCTTCGTAGGCTACTAACCCTACACGCCTTGGTGCTAGGCGCCAAGCCTTTCGCTTCAGGCGCAAAATATCCCCAAATAAGCCATGGGTTTACGCCAGAGCACTTGGCCGAGCCCGTAGGGCATGGGATGATGCGCCTTTCCCATAAATCATACAGGGCAAGGATGAGTGCGCGCCTCATAGATGGCAAACAGATTGCCGCCGATCTCTTGGCGGATATCAAAGACGAGGTCGATAAAGGGCTTAGAGCCGGTATGCGCGCCCCAAGCCTTGCCGTTGTTTTGATCGGCCAAGATCCCGCATCCGAGATCTACGTCCGCAATAAAACCGAGGCCTGCCAGCGGGTCGGCATTCGCTCCGTTTCCCATAAAATGGCGGCCGCCCCGAGCGAGGCAAGTCTCTTGCAACTCGTCGATGACTTGAATGACGACCCGGCCATCGACGGCATCCTGATTCAGCTCCCCCTACCACCCCCATTGCGATCGGAACCGCTGATCGAACGGATTCGGCCCAGCAAGGATGTCGATGGTTTTCATCCCTACAACGTCGGCCGGTTGGCTGTGCGTCGCCCCGCGCTGCGTCCGTGCACGCCAGCTGGCGTGATGACGCTCCTGCGCCACACCGGTGTCAATCTTCGCGGCTTGCACGCCGTCATTGTCGGGGCCTCAAACCATGTGGGGCGGCCGATGGGGCTTGAACTGCTCCTGGCCGGATGCACCGTCACTACCTGTCATCGGTTCACGACCGACCTGCGTGCCCACGTCATGGCGGCCGATATCTTGGTCGCTGCTGTCGGGAAGCCCAATCTTATCGCGGGGGACTGGATCAAAGACGGTGCAATTGTGATCGATATTGGCATGAATCGACTGGCTAGTGGTCGCCTAGTCGGGGATATTGATTTCGAGGAGGCGCAAAAACGAGCAGGATGGATCACGCCAGTGCCAGGTGGTGTAGGGCCGATGACGGTCGCCACCCTGCTCGCAAATACCTTACAGGCCGCATCACAACGCGCTCTTTGAGTGATACGACCGTGCGCAACCTTGTGGTTCAGTGCGCTTCTTTTATAAAAACCCCAGCAATCACGCGGGCCTTATCAGCTCGCGGCCCCCTTCGTTGCGGAAGACGGTTGGCCGATGGGCGACTGGGTGCCAGATGAAGTGCCGGTGGCGGCACCACTGGTCGGGGCGGCTGTGCTGCTACCAGCTGCTCCGGTTGTAGACGAAGGCGTGGCGGGGGCGGCGGTTGCTGCGGGCGCGCTGGAATTGGCAGTCGCTGCGGGTGCGCTGGAGTTCGTAGCCTTATGGCAGCCAACAAGCCCCAACAAAACGGCGGAGACAAACAAAACCTTTTTCATCGTAGTCCTCGAGAGTATGTGGAAGGAGCAAGCGCTCCGGCGCGCATTATATCGCGCACTAGGCCTAGGTAATGCAAGATATATTTTTTGTGCCTTAGGGCAGGGGCAGGGATTAAGCGCCTTACCAAAGGACGATCTGAAGGGGCCCCTGGCACACTTCTTTTAAGGATTAAAACCGTGTCCGAGGAACGGAGCCGATCTCCGGATGGCTCGCTGCTACCAAAAACTCAGCCGACCGGGGCCTAGAGCCTGGGTGCGTTAGCGATACCGATCACGTAGATAAGGGAGCGCCCAGCGCCGCAGGCGCTCCCGGACCGCAGGTGTCAGGTAACGAAAGGACTGGACCGTGCCGCGGCAGTCAGGCGCGCCACAGGCGCAAGGAAACCCCAAAAAGTCGGCCTCATCGATTGCGCAGGAATAGTCCCAGGTGATCTCCTCGTTCGCCGCAATGTCTCGCAAGGCGCGAAGAGTAAGGCCTTCGACAAAACCAGCATTCGGGGCGCAGGAATGGTTGACGTAATCATCGGCCTCGCCTGACGGGCCCAGATACAGGTCATCGCCTATTTGGAGGTGATAATCCCGGGGGTCGAGCTCTGTGCGCCGCAAAAGAGGCCCACGAAACGTGATTAGGGCCGTCTCTGCTGGGATCGAGACGTCCGCAAAGACCCCCCGCCCATGCTGCGGGCTTTCGTTAACATAGATCATGACCGGTGGCTCCTGGTACACTAGCTGTGTGCGTCAATATCTCGAACTCATGCGCCACGTCTTGGACCACGGGGTCGCAAAAAACGACCGTACCGGGACCGGGACGCAGAGCGTCTTCGGCTACCAACTGCGTTTCCCGCTTGCCGATGGTTTTCCGCTCGTAACCACCAAACGCCTGCACTTACGGTCCATCATCCATGAGCTCTTGTGGTTCCTCAAGGGGGACACCAATATTCGTTATCTACAGGAGCACGATGTCCATATCTGGGACGAGTGGGCCGATCCGAAAGGGAACCTGGGTCCGATCTATGGGGCGCAGTGGCGATCTTGGCCGGCACCCAATGGAGGCGCCATCGACCAGATAAAAGACGTGGTCCAGGCGATTCGCACTGATCCCGATTCCCGGCGGCTCGTGGTCTCGTCTTGGAACGTCGCATCATTGCCGGACATGCGTTTGGCGCCCTGTCACGCGCTTTTTCAGTTTTATGTCGCGGACGGCCGGCTCTCTTGTCAGTTGTATCAGCGTAGCGCCGACATCTTTCTGGGGGTGCCTTTCAATATCGCTTCTTACGCACTTCTCACGCACATGGTCGCCCAATGCACAGGGTTGGCGGTCGGGGACTTCGTTCACACTCTAGGTGATGCCCACCTTTATCGCAACCACTTAGACCAGACCCGTGAACAGCTTTCGCGCGAACCGCGAGCCCTACCGACGCTGGTGCTCAATCCGAAAGTCTCAGACCTATTCGCGTTTCGTTTTGAGGACATCGCAATCGAGAACTATGATCCTCATCCAGCCATCAAGGCCCCGGTTGCGGTATGACCCTAACCTTGATCGTAGCTGTGGCGCACAACGGGGTCATAGGACAGAAGAATACCCTCCCCTGGCGGCTGCCAGACGATCTCCGTCGATTTCGCGGGCTCACACTCCACCATAGCGTGATCATGGGGCGGCGCACCTTTGAGTCGCTCCCAGGGCCGCTGGTCGATCGCCACTGCATCGTGGTCTCCCGTGATACCGGGTTCCTGGAAAAAACTGAGGGGGTCGAGGTCGCGCCCTCAATCGAGGAGGCCCTTGGTCGGGCTAGGTCAGACGAGATTTTTGTCGCCGGGGGGGCTAGCCTGTATGCGCAGACACTGGCCCGCGCAGACCGACTCTACTTGACTGAAGTTCAGGCCGACATAGTCGGGGATGCCTTTTTCCCCTCCTATGATCAGCGTGATTGGCGAGAGGTAGCGAGCGAGGCCCATGTCGCCGACGCCCGCCACTCTTACGCGTTCCGTTTTGTTACCCTGGAGCGTAACCGCTAGACAATACCGGCAACCAGACTATCGGCTAGCGCCCGTTGCGCTTGGCTGCCCTCGGTGCGTACCTCATCTAGGATGCTGCGCGCCCCTTCGTTGTCGCCCATATCCAGAAAGGTGCGCGCGAGATCCAATTTCGTCTCGATAGCATCCACGTCTGCGCCGCTCGCCTCGGGCGCCGGGACTATTTCGGCCTCTTCGGCCAACTCCTCGACCGATGTCTCGAACACCGACTCCGATGAAAGATCCTTGCCCGACAGACCGGGATCAGCAGGCCTTAGATCCTCTGAAGTGAGGCCGGCGAAATCTTTGTCATCGAGTTGAAGGGCGAAGTCCTCGTTGGAGGTCGTATCCTTCTCTGGGTTTACCGGGGTGTCATCCCACTGGAAATTGAGATCCGGGCCGCTATCAAAGGAGAAATCAGATCCGGTCTTCTTGGCGGTCGTCGGGGCAGTCGACCCCTTACTCTCTTCATCGCCCTGGCCTTTGTTGGCCCCTTCTTTTGTAAAATCCGTCGTATTGCTGAAATCGAGCGAAAAATCGAGGGCGTTTTCGTCGGCCGTCTGCGCGCCACTCGGCGCCCCCTTGGCGGCATCGAGGCCCGCATCGGTCCACTCGAGTCCTTCATCATGATTCTCGGTCGAAGGTGACGTCGAGCGTGGCAGGGATACCTCGTCTAGTTCACGCGCAACGGCGGCAAAATCGATCCGATCACCGAGTCCGGATGACGGTCGCGCATCACCGCTTGACGGCGTGTCGCGAGCCTCTGCGGTGCCCGCGCCATGCTTAAAGAGCGGGTTGGTTGGGTCAAGTTTGCGACCCATTTCTTCTGCCTTCTCCCACACCGTGCCCTGGCCACTGGAGGCGGCATAGATCTCCTCTGCCACGATCTCGAAGGTCTTCGTGTCGTTACGCTGGAAATAGATCTCCAGGAGCTTTGATTTCAGCTCAAGGCGGCTGGGATCTTTGGACGCCGCTTCCTTTAAAATCTCCTCGGCTTGCTCGTCTCGTCCGTAGGCCAGGTAGACATCGGCCTCGGCCAACGGGTCGACCTCGTCGGCATGCATGGCGCCGATGCCGCCCCCTTGACTGAACTCACTCAGGAATGAGACCTCTGGTGTCTTGGGGAGGCCGGCCGTGTCTGGCATCTGGCTCTCGGAATTCAAGCCGCCCCCCGACAGAATACTTTCCTCGAATTCCGCCATCGTCCGACGTCGTCTGCGGAGCAACAAGAGTCCGCCGCCTAGCAAGATGACGAGCAAGGCCCCGAGAATCGGTAAGCGTTCCGAGGACATCAGCATGGAAAGGAACGAAGGCGCCGGCGCCACCGGCGGAATGGGTGCGCGTACGAATACAGGCTTCCGAACGATCGCTTTACCCTTGACCGGTGACATCTTAGCTTTGACTGGTGATACCTTGCCTTTGATCGGCGTGACGGCCTTGGTCACCGGGGCCGCGTGGATCGTTCCTGCCACCAACGGGTGGCTGGTAGCCTGAACCCGGGCTTGATGCTGAAGCATCGCCAATTCCTGGTTCTCGAGCACCAGTAGGTGCTTCGTTCTTTGCAGCTCCTTTTTCAGTTGCCCTAAGCGCGTCGCCAGCGCACCGCGGGTCGGCGCGCCCTTGGCTACCCCACCCGCGGCGAGTACCCCGCCATTCAACTGGGCTGGCTCAATCTTAAGGGCCTCGTGGACCTTTGGCAGTACTCGCAGGCTGTGGACCGAACCATTGATACCGTGGCTTACGCCAGTGGTCTCAGTCGGGGTCTTAGCCAATTGCGTCTTGTAGTGCGCCCACGCCGCATCCTGGGCGGCTAGCCACTTTGCCGCGACGTGCGTAGGAGTAGCCAAAATCTCACGTCGACTGGGGGTCCTTAGCGTTGCACCGACCCGCAAATCGTTTACGTTATGATGGGCGAAGGCGTGCGGATTGCTATGCAAAAACGCCTCTAGGGTCTGCGGCATCGCGTGCCTATTCGGCGCGGTGTGGAGTGCTATAGCCCAGAGCGTCTCGCCACGGTGGACGCGGCGCACGGTCGTTTTCTGGGGCAGCGGTCGCTGACGGGCCGTTTGCTGGGGTGTTTGCGTAGGTGCGACCGGGAGCGGCAGCGGCTGCATACTTGCTTCCGAGTTGGCGTTTAAGGTGACCACGCCGCTGGTCGGATTCAAAAGTGCCGTATACTCATGCAACAGCGTCGTGTTGGGTGATTTCAACAGCAGCAGAAAGTGCAAAAACGGCACATTGATCGGAGTCGGGCTCGTCAGGAAAACCGCGTAGCGGCCGTCAGGTGTGCGCTGGATTTGGCAGGAGATCGTACGTAATACCTGGGATTTTTGGATACCGGCCGCGGCAAACGCCGCGCTTGACGCCAGTTTGGCCGTCACCGAGTTTTGGTCAGCGGCCTGAAATCCTAATAGGTTGACCTCGGCCCGCAACGGTTGCCCAAGGTTAGATTCGACCGTCAGTTGACCCAGGCCAAACGCCTGAGCCAGCGGGGCATAAAGGAACGCCACCGCCCAAATAACCGGCACAATTCTTGATCGCTGCCATCCCTTTTTAGCCATTCCACCCTCTCCTAGGAACCGATAACGCCCCCGAGATTCCCGTAAGTTACATGCGCTTCCTCAGAAAACTCTCGAAGCTGCCATAAAAGACAGACTATAGACTATAAAAACGCCGCTACCAAATGCTCGGCGATCTGGATGCTGTTTAGCGCGGCACCCTTGCGCAGGTTGTCGGAAACGACCCATAAATCGAGGCCCCTGGGGTGGGATATATCGTCCCGAATCCGCCCGACAAACACGGGATCCCGCCCGCGCGCCTCGGTGGCTGCCGTTGGATATCCGCCTGGCTTCCGGTCGTCCATCACCACGACCCCAGGTGCCTTGGCGAGAAGCGCGCGGGCCTCGGCGGCACTTAGTTTCTGACGGGTCTCGATATGTATGGCCTCGGAGTGCCCGTACAAGACTGGCACACGTACGGCCGTCGGGTTAACGCGTATGGATGGGTCGCCCATGATCTTATTCGTCTCCCACACCATCTTCATCTCTTCTTTGGTATAGCCGTTCTCCAAGAAGACATCAATGTGGGGCAAGACATTGAAAGCAATGACCTTGGGGTAGACCTGGGTGTGCACAGGGGACCCCTCGGAGATCGCCGTGGTCTGAGTTAACAACTCGTCGATCGCCTCTTTGCCGGTGCCGGACACTGCTTGGTAGGTGCAGACGTTGATTCGCTCGATACCGACGGCGTCGTGCAGGGGCTTGAGGGCAACGAGCATCTGGATCGTCGAACAATTGGGATTGGCGATAATTCCCCGGGCTTTATAGTGCGCAATATCGTGGGGGTTGACCTCGGGGATAACCAAAGGGATATCGTCGTCGTAGCGAAAATGGGCGGTATTGTCGATTACGATACAGCCGGCGGCGGCGGCCAACGGTGCATATTTGGCCGAAATATCGCCGCCCGCCGAAAAGAGCCCGATGTGGGCTTGGCGAAAGTCGAAAGTCGCCAAGTCTTCGACAATCAGCTCGCGATCACCGCAGCGAACACGAGTCCCCACCGAGCGCTGCGATGCCAAGGCATAAATCTTATCGGCCGGGAATTTGCGCTCCGCCAAAATCGAGAGCATTACTTCGCCCACAGCGCCAGTCGCGCCTACTACCGCGACATTGAAGGTTTTCGTCATAACAAGAGCTCCGGCCGCAGGGGCCATCGGAAAATGGGATAAAACCGTTAGGCACGTAGTGCCGCAACCACCGCCGCACCCATGGCGCGCGTCGAAACCGCCGGCTGAAGGCTACTCTTCAGATCAGCCGTGCGCAGTCCGGCGTCCAACACCTTGAATACGGCCGCCTCGACCCGGGTAGCCAATGCCGGTTCATTTAGGCTGTAACGCAACATCATGGCCACGGATAAAATAGTCGCCAAGGGATTGGCGCTGTTTTGTCCGGCAATATCGGGCGCTGACCCGTGGATAGGCTCGTAGAGACCGCCGCTGGTCTCGTTCAAAGAGGCCGAGGGCAGCATACCGATGGAACCCGTAAGCATCGCGGCCTCGTCGGACAGGATATCGCCGAACATATTCGTGGTCACAATGACGTCGAACTGCGTCGGCGCGCGCACAAGCTGCATGGCGGCATTATCGACATACATATGGGACAGCGCAACATCAGGATATTCGCTGGCAACATCCACCGCGACCTGGCGCCAGAGCTCGGTGGACTCCAACACGTTAGCCTTGTCCACGGAGCAGACGCGATGGGCGCGGGTCCGCGCAATCTCAAAAGCACGTCGAACGACGCGCTCGATCTCGGACTCCGAATAGACGAGTGTGTTGAAGCCTTGCCGCTCGCCATTGGCCAGTGTGCGAACGCCCCGAGGCTCACCAAAATAGATGCCACCTGTCAGCTCGCGGACGATCATAATATCCAGCCCCATCACCACGTCGGGACGCAAGGTCGAGGCCGCCGCCAACTGCGGGTAAAGGATCGCCGGCCGAAGATTGGCGAATAGCCCCAAGCCGGCACGCAGGCCTAGTAGCGCCTTTTCCGGGCGCACAGCGATCGGGAGCGGCTCCCACTTGGGGCCGCCCACAGCGCCCAGCAAGACCGCATCCGCTGCCTGCGCTAGTTGGAGCGTCGCTTCAGGGAGCGGGTGCCCATGGACATCGTAAGCGGCCCCCCCTATCAGTCCGTATTCACACTCCAAGGGTAGGTTATGGTCGTCGCGGAGGCACTCCAGCACCCGCACCGCCTCGGCGACAACCTCCGGACCGATGCCATCGCCTGGTAATATCGCCACTTTGCTCATGATGCCGTCCTATCTTGCGGGAATAACCAAGGTGTTTCGCGTCGTCTGCGATCTTCGTAGTTCTTGATATCCGTTTGGTATTGCAAGGTCCAGCCGATATCGTCTAGACCGTCTAAGAGGCACTCCTTGCGAAACGGGTCGATGGCAAACGCGCCCAACTCTTGATCATCGGCCATGACGCGCTGCGTGATGAGATCAATGGTCAGGGAATAGCCGACCGTATCCGCCACGGCCTGGAACAGGCGGTCCACCACCGCTTCCGGCAAAACTACCGGCAAGAGGCCGTTCTTCAAACTATTATTGTAGAAAATATCCGCAAAACTCGGGGCGATAATCGCCCGAATACCGTATTCCAGGAGTGCCCACGGGGCGTGTTCCCGGGATGACCCGCAACCGAAATTGGCGCGCGCGAGCAGAATCGACGCCCTCTGATAGCGGGGCTTGTTTAGCACGAAGTCGGGATTCGGGGTCCGTGCCGGTCCCGGTCCATCCCCGCTCGGCTCAAGATAACGCCAGTTATCAAACAGATTGACGCCAAAGCCCACCCGGCTAATGGCCTTTAGAAACTGTTTGGGGATAATGGCGTCGGTATCGACATTGAGTCGATCAAGAGGGACGACCAAGCCTTTCCATGTCTCGAAGCGTTGCAAGCCGGGCCTCCTATGACCTGTGGCGGATATCAACGAAATGGCCGGCAATAGCGGCTGCGGCGGCCATGGCCGGGCTCACCAAATGGGTGCGTCCGCCTTGGCCTTGCCGTCCTTCAAAATTCCGATTGGAGGTCGATGCGCAGCGCTCACCAGGCTCTAGCCGATCGGCGTTCATCGCCAGACACATCGAGCACCCGGCATCCCGCCACTCAAACCCGGCCTCCTGGAAAACGCGATCCAGGCCTTCGGCCTCGGCCGCGCGTTTGACGAGCCCGGAACCGGGCACTACGAGGGCGCGATGGACGTGGGCCGCCACCTTTTTCCCGCGGACGTGGGCTGCGGCTACCCGTAAATCCTCGAGCCGGGCGTTGGTGCAAGACCCGATGAAGACCACATCGACCGGGATGTCGGTCATGGCGGTCCCCGGCACAAGGCCCATATAGGTCAAGGCGCGCGCCAAGGCCTCACGGCGGGCCGGATCCGGTTCGTTTTCGGGAATCGGTACATGGTCTGCGACCGACACGACCATTTCCGGGGACGTGCCAAACGTGATTTGCGGCGCCAACTGGGTCACATCGAGGACCTTCTCGGCGGCAAAGCGGGCATCCGCATCGCTGTGTAAGGTCTTCCAGGCCGTTACGGCCTGGTCCCAGAGATCGCCTTTGGGTGCAAAGGGACGACCTCGCAAGTAATCAATCGTGGTGTCGTCGACTCCCACAATGCCGGCACGAGCCCCCGCCTCGATCGCCATATTGCAGAGCGTCATGCGCCCTTCCATTGACAAGGCCGCGACCGCAGTTCCCGCAAATTCGATCGCATAGCCGGTGCCGCCGGCGGTTCCCAGCTGCCCGATCACCGCGAGCGCTAAGTCTTTGGCGCTTACCGCTTCCGGTATCGGGCCATTGAGCCACACGCGCATCGCCTGGGCCTTTTGTTGTAAGAGGCACTGGGTAGCAAGCACCTGCTCGACCTCCGAGGTGCCGATGCCGAGGGCTAAGGCACCGAATGCCCCGTGGGTCGAGGTATGGGAATCCCCGCACACGATGGTCATACCCGGCAAGGTCGCGCCTTGCTCGGGGCCCACGACGTGGACGATCCCTTGACGCGAATCGTCCATCGCAAAAAGCGTTACGCCAAAGTCCAGACAGTTGCGCTCGAGCGTCTCGACCTGCAAGCGCGAGGTCGGGTCGGTAATGCCTTGCGCCCGATCCTTCGTCGGCACGTTGTGATCGGCCACCGCGAGATTGGCGTTTGCGCGCCACAAGGGCCGCTGGGCGGCACGCAGCCCGGCAAAGGCCTGCGGGCTCGTCACCTCATGCACCAGTTGCCGGTCAATATAGAGAAGGCACGTCCCGTCGGGGAGCTCGCGTACTACGTGGCTGTCCCAGAGTTTGTCGTAAAGCGTCTTTGCCATAGCTAGCCACCTGAAATGTGCGCTCATGGTACCCAAGCGACCTCGCGATGCCAACATTTTCCACTAAAATGTCCCTAACCGAGACCGCTTGCGCCTCGACAAGGACGCGATCGGTGACGGACAATAGCCAAACTTAAGCCCTTCAACCAGAACCGACGACGATCCGTGGGGATCGCTTAGGTTCCATTACCGGAAAAGAGATGACCTTCCTGCAACTCTTACAGGCGTTAGAAGAGCGTCTCGGGCGCATCCATTTGCCGCTACGGCCGAAGGCCGCGAGCATCCACGAGATCTTTGAGGGTTGCGGGTTGCATCATGAGCTCGCGCTGATGCTGGTGCGCGCGATTTACACAAAAAACCGCTGTTGTCATCTCCATGACAAGGTCGCGGCGGAAACGAGCTTAAGCGCAATTGCGCCCATTCATACCGCCGTGCTCCGCGCCCGTCATACGGATATCGATACCTACCGGTTTTTAGAGACCTTTACGACACATATGCAAGCAGCCTTTGGACCGCAGTTGCGGCCGCACGTCGCGAAATCCGAGGTCCCGTTAGGTCGCGTGGTCCCGTTTCCGTTACGCCGCCGCGAGGCTCGCTAAAGACGGGCCGGTCCGGGTCTCGGCAGGGCCAGAGTCACCACCAAAAACGCGAGTGCCGCGACGCCTGCGGCGCACAGAAACGTCGCCTGCCGGCCAAGCGATGACCAAAGATAACCGCTGATCGCCGCACCGACCGCCGCACCCGCACCTGCGGCGCTGCCATAAAAGGCCTGCGCGCGCGCCTTTGCCCCGGCCCCGACATAGCGCCCGACGAGTCGTACCGCCACGGCATGGTAGAGGCCGAAGGTAAAGGCATGCAACACTTGCGCGACCGCCAACAGTGGCCACGACTGCGGGAAGCGCGCAATCATCACCCACCGGAGAATGGCCAGCGCGAACGTAAATCCAAAGAGTTCATGTTCTCGGAACCGGGCAAACAGCCGACCGGCCTGCCAAAATACGAGCACCTCACAGATGACCCCGAGCGCCCACAATCCGCCGATGGCCGTTTTGCTATAGCCATAATGGGCCAAATACACGGAATAGAAGGTGTAGTAAGGCCCATAACTTACCTGCATCAAGAAGCATGCAATCAGAAAGGGGATCAGACCGACCTTAACCGTCAGGCGCGCCGTCTCGCCGGTGACCGGGGTCAGGCGGGGAAGACCAAGTGTGCTAAGCCACAGGCCGAACAAGAGGAGCGCGATGGCGGGGACGATCACCGAGGCCCCGTAGTGATCCAAGACCGGTCCGAGGCTTAAGACTACGACAATGAAGCCGATCGACCCCCACAGACGGACACGCCCATAGTGATCGCCATGAAAGGCGAGCGTGCTGGCCTCCAATGGCGCCAAGGTGGCGTACCAAAAAAAGCTAAAGCCCATCATGACTGCGCCGACCGCGAGGAAGGTATGTGCAATCGGCATCAGTAGGAACACGCCAAAGGCCAGGAGGGCCGCCGCCCGGACAATCGCAACCCGGTGACCGAAGTGATCGCTCAAGAAGCCGCCCGCGTACGGCGCTACTATCCGTGATAGCGCCAAGAGCGC
The DNA here is from genome assembly GCA_035530915.1 of Acidiferrobacter sp. Lineage (GTDB taxonomy): Bacteria > Pseudomonadota > Gammaproteobacteria > Acidiferrobacterales > Acidiferrobacteraceae > Acidiferrobacter. The sequence continues at coordinate 12,101 of DATKTV010000015.1, forward strand.
CATCAGATCACCCAGCGCCCGGGGTCCGAAGCCATGCGCCTGGAGATATAACGGCCAATAAGGCACGAGCGCGCCTAAGGCGCTGAAATAAAACCAGTAGAAGGTCGACCGCGGCCAATCGATCCGCGCCAATCGGCTAATCATCACAGACCACCAAAGCCGGCACGATCCGGGTGCCCGGGCCGCCGATTGGCGTGTGTTTCGAGCGGGCGGCAGAACGGTCGCCGGTCTCCCCGATAGTTCCCGGGCTGATCAAGGGCGGTGTTTTCGGGGGTGATGGTGTGGCGCGACTAGACTATGCCCTGCTCTGCGTCTCATCCCGCCTGCCGGCCGGCCAAAGGCATCCGATCCGGATTCCGGGTGCCGTCGGCGGTCAGGGCGCGTCTGCGCCCACAGTGCCCTCGCGGCCACGCCTCTCCTTAGCTGTAAAGTCACGTCAGTTGTGCCGGCGATCATCATTGTGTGTCTGGCGGTATGGGCGGTCAGGGCCGTTTGGCGGGCACTTGCGGGGTTGCGCTTCGCACGTCTCCGTTTTGCCCGCGATGGCGCAAAAAGTGATCCATCAGGACCAAGCAGAGCATGGCCTCGGCGATCGGGGTGGCGCGCAATCCAACACACGGGTCATGGCGGCCAGTGGTCACTACCTCGGCCGCGGCGCCGGTGCGATCAATGGTGCGTCCTGGCAGGCGGATACTGGGCGTAGGCTTTAGGGCAATTCGTACGACAATGTCTTGGCCGGACGAAATGCCGCCCAAGATGCCGCCTGCGTGGTTGGTCAGAAAACCCGTCGGGGTAATCTCATCGCGATGCTCGGAGCCGCGCGCGGCCACGCTCTCGAATCCGTCGCCGATCTCGACGCCCTTGACGGCATTGATGCTCATCATAGCGTGCGCGATATCGGCATCCAGGCGATCAAAAACAGGTTCCCCCAGGCCGGGCGGTACGTTCTCGGCTACGATCGTGATCAAGGCCCCGGTGGAATCACCGGCTCGCCGGAGCGCATCCATATAGGCCTCGAGCTCCGGTACCAGGGCGCGATCCGGGCAAAAGAACGCGTTCTCGGTGACCGCCGTCCAATCGACGCTGGTCACCTTGAGTGGCCCGAGTTGGGCGAGATAACCGCGTACTGAGACCCCGAGACGCGTTTGCAGGTAATGGCGGGCGATGGCGCCGGCGGCCACCCGGGTCGCAGTCTCGCGGGCCGACGAGCGACCGCCGCCGCGGTAGTCGCGGATCCCGTATTTCTGTTGGTAGGTGTAATCGGCGTGCCCTGGCCGAAAGGTCTCGGCAATCTTCGCGTAGTCCTGAGAACGGGCATCGGTATTGTCGATCATAAGGCCGATCGGCGCCCCGGTCGTGACCCCCTCAAAGACCCCGGAGAGGATCCGGACCCGGTCTTCCTCGCGTCGCTGAGTCGTGTGGCGCGACGTCCCCGGCCGTCGGCGGTCGAGATCCGGCTGGATATCTGCCGTCGTCAATGCCAGTCCCGGCGGACAGCCATCGACAATGCAGCCAATCGCCGGTCCGTGGCTCTCGCCAAAGCTTGTTACGCAAAACAAGCGCCCAAACGTGTTCCCGCTCACGTTAGAATCCGCCCTTTTGGACCAGACTTAAGGTGTCTAGGATGTCTGCAAACGGGATGCGCGACCGAAACCGGGCAAGCAGGGCCGCATAGCTAAGTGCCTTGCCGTCGAATGCATGCCGGCCATTTTGCACGTCTGCGTGCAAGGCCGCGAGCATCTGCTCCAAGGCCAAGAAAATTTCTACGTGGTCGCCGAGCTCACACTCCTCCCCTTCGCTCTCAATGACGCTTAGCATGTCGCGGGTCTCGAATATAGCCTGGTCGAGCAGGTCGAGAAACTCATCCTTATTGGTTGGTGTATACATAAATCCCAGGTGTCGGTTAGATTCTAGTCGGAACGATCCATTGCTGGTAGCGGCCTTAAGCTTACTGGTAATATAGGCGCCGTACCAGGAGAGCGTATGTCGGATCCCCTTCCCCCCCAGGCCCCCACCATCCGCGTCGTGCCCATGCCAGCCGACACCAATGTCGCGGGCGACATTTTTGGCGGCTGGATACTCTCCCAAATCGATATTGCCGGGAGTGTCGCCGCCCACCGGCGTGCCCAAGGGCGCGTCATCACAGTCGCCGTCAATGCGGTGCAATTTCATCAGCCGGTGTTCGTAGGCGACCTCGTCAGTCTCTATGCCGAGGTCACCCGTGTCGGCAACACATCACTTACTGTCGATGTCGCGGTCTACGCTGAGCGTTTCCGCGACCACTGTGGCGCCGAATGCGTGCAAGTAACCCAAGCGACCTTGACCTATGTTGCCATGGGTCCAGATCGCAAACCGCGACCCGTGCCGCCGGAATGCCCCGTGGATATCTAGGCGCTACGCGCGGCGCGTCCCCCAGTGGAGTCGGGACGCGCGGTAAAGACGAAGGTGTCGTCTTGTACCCCCACCTCGATCACGCTGCCCGGCAGAAAGCGCCCCTTTAGGATTTCTTGGGCGAGCGGATTCTCCAGGTATTGCTGCACGGCGCGCTTGAGCGGGCGTGCCCCGTAGACCGGATCGAAGCCCGCTTCGGCCAGCTTGTCGGTCGCCTCATCGGTCAAAAGAAGGCCGAGATCGCGCGCCTTTAGGCGTTCGACCAAGTAGTTCAGCTGAATGTGCGTGATCTCTTTCAAGTTCTCCCGATTCAGGGGATGGAATACGACGATATCGTCGACGCGGTTGACAAACTCCGGCCGGAAGTGCTGACCGACGATCTCCATCACCTCGCTCTTCATCCGCTGGTAATTGCCTTCCCCGGCCAACTCCTGAATCACCTGAGAACCGAGGTTCGAGGTCATGACGATGATGGTATTGCGAAAATCGACAGTCCGTCCCTGACCGTCCGTCAGCCGTCCATCATCCAAGACCTGTAAGAGAATGTTGAAGACATCGGAATGCGCCTTCTCGATTTCGTCTAGCAGGATGACAGAGTAAGGCCGCCGCCGCACCGCCTCGGTCAAATACCCGCCCTGCTCATAGCCTACGTAACCCGGCGGCGCGCCAATCAACCGTGCTACCGAGTGGCGTTCCATGAACTCCGACATATCAATGCGCACCATGGCATCGTCAGCATCAAACAGGAATCCCGCCAATGCCCGGCAAAGCTCGGTCTTACCGACACCGGTGGGTCCGAGAAACAGGAACGATCCGTTGGGGCGATGGGGATCGGAAAGCCCGGCCCGTGACCGGCGGATGGCGTTCGCCACTGCCTCGACTGCCTCGCTCTGTCCGACCACTCGACGATGCAGTTCGTCTTCCATCCGCAAAAGTTTTTCACGTTCGCCTTCCATCATGCGCGACACGGGGATTCCGGTTGCCCGCGACACGACCTCGGCGATCTCTTCCTCACCGACCTCTTTGCGTAGCAATTTGGTGTGCACGGGCTGCGTGCCGGCAGCGAGTTGCTTCTCGAGTTCCGGTATGCGGCCATACTGCAATTCGGACATCCGCGCCAGATCGCCAGCCCGCCGCGCGGTATCGATCTCCACGCGCGCCCGATCCAGTTCCTCCTTGATATGCTGCTCACCTTGAAGATCGGCCTTCTCCGTGCGCCAGATCTCTTCTAGTTCGCCGTATTCCCGTTCCAGTTTGCTGATCTCTTCTTCGATGATGCCGAGCCGCTTACGCGAGGCCTCATCCGCCTCTTTCTGCAAGGCTACGCGCTCGATCTTTAACTGGATAAGGCGCCGATCGAGTCGATCCATGGACTCGGGGCGTGAATCAATCTCCATCCGGATGCGCGCGGCCGCCTCGTCAACCAGATCGATGGCCTTGTCCGGCAACTGGCGATCGGTAACGTAGCGGTAAGATAAAGTGGCGGCCGCGACTAAGGCCGGGTCGGAGATCGTGACGCCGTGATGGACCTCGTACTTTTCCTTTAAGCCCCGCAAAATGGCAATGGTGTCCTCGACGCTGGGCTCATCGACCAACACCTTCTGGAAGCGGCGCTCAAGCGCGGCGTCCTTCTCGATATACTGGCGATATTCGTTTAATGTCGTAGCGCCGATGGCATGCAACTCGCCGCGCGCGAGCGCTGGCTTTAGCATGTTCCCGGCATCCATGGACCCTTCGGCCTTGCCAGCGCCGACGACCGTGTGCAACTCATCGATAAAGAGAATAACGCGCCCCTCTTGCTTACCGAGGTCGGTCAACACTGCTTTGAGTCGTTCTTCGAATTCGCCGCGGAACTTGGCGCCGGCGATCAAGGCCCCGAGATCCAGAGATAAGAGCCGCCGACCGCGCAGGCCTTCCGGGACCTCGCCGTCTACGATTCGTTGGGCCAAGCCCTCGACGATCGCAGTTTTGCCGACGCCAGGCTCACCGATTAAGACCGGGTTATTCTTAGTCCGCCGTTGGAGCACCTGTATGGCGCGGCGAATTTCCTCGTCACGACCGATGACCGGATCGAGCTTTCCTTGGGCGGCGCGCTCGGTCAGGTCGACGGTATAGCGGTCAAGCGCGCCCCGTTGCTGCTCGGCGTTCGGGTCGTCGACCTTGGCGCCGTTGCGCCATTCCTCGATCGCTTTCTCTAGCGCGCTGTGCGAGCCGCCGGTCTCGCGCAAAAGCCGCCCGATCTCGCCTTTATCCTCTACGGCCGCCAACAAGAAGAGCTCGCTTGCGATGTATTGATCGCCGCGCTTCTGGGCATATTTGTCGGTGACGTTCAAAAGCCGCGAGAGGTCGTTGCTGATATGGACCTCGCCGGCCGATCCCTCGACTGTGGGGAGCCGGTCAAGCGCTTGATCGAGCTTGCTGCGCAGGGCATCTACGGCGATACCGGCCTTCTCCAAAAGCGGCCGCACCCCCCCACCCTCTTGATCCAACAAGGCCGCGAGAAGGTGGATGGGCTCGATATGCTGGTTGTCCCGGCCGACTGCCAGGGACTGGGCATCAGCCAAGGCCTGCTGAAAGAGATTCGTGAGCTTATCCATGCGCATAAATGACACCTGCCATCCATATGTAGTCGATAGGTTGACAGATGGGGGAAGATGCGGGGAGTTTCAAGGCTTCAAAGGGCAAGAACGCTCATGTTGTGCGCCGGAATCCGACGGGTTTGCTTCAAAGGACCACGATATCGTGCTCTGCGCGGCGTCTTCCTGGTAGTGACACCCAAGCCGCTAGCGTCCCGTCAGTGCGCGAGCCCTGGCAACAGCACGACTAGGCCCGCGGCCATGAACTGAATGGCCATGGCGGCAAGGATCAGGCCCATGACGCGAGTCACAATATTGAGCCCTGCGGTTCCGAGGCGATCACCGATCGGCTCGGCGAGCCACAAGACACCCCAGACGACAACCGTCACGGCGACAATGCCGAGACTAAAGACGAGCTTCCCGACGAGCCCGGCGGTCTGATTCGCATCGACGATCACGAGACTGATCGCGCCCGGTCCGGCAAGGAGCGGGATGGCGAGCGGTACGACGGCGATATCCTCTTTGGATTCGGCCTCGGCGTCCTCCTCGTGGGTATGGCTTGCGGGGCTCGCCTTGGCATGGAACATGGCTACTGCGATCAACAAGACCAAAAAGCCCCCGGCAATCCGGAAGGCGGGCACCCCAATACCGAAGAAGGCGAGCAGATGCTCCCCTACCCATACCGAGAGAATCAGGATCACGGCGACTGCGATCGAGGTCTTCATAGCAATGCGGCGCATTTCTGTGGCCGACTTATCGATCGTGAGACTCAGAAAAAGCGGGATTGCACCCAACGGGTTCAGGATTGCAAACACCCCGACTAGGTCTTTAATATCGTTCCATTTGGTCGGTGGAGTCATTGTTTTATACGGGGCTGAATGTCCCGATCGGTAGATAGCATCATGGTGGCCCATTCTACGCGCCCATACCCGCGTTTTCTAGCTTACTGGACCATTTGCACCAGCGCCGAATATTTCTGCAGTAGGCTGTCGGAGGTGAGTAAGTTCATCGGTTCACTAGTGGCCTGTGCGACCAGCAGGCGATCGAATGGATCTCGATGCGAGCCGGGTAAGTGCCGGACCGCCAGGGTATGGTGAAAGGTGATTGGCAGGCGCAAAAAGCCACTAGGCGCGATAGCGTTGGTGAGCTTCTCTGGTAGAATACGGGGTTTGCCTATTGAAATTTAATGGCCACTTCCCAAAGGCTGGCGGCGCTTACGTACACTGTATCCGCCGCTTCGATTGTTGACCAGATTACCGCAGCTTTGACCTTGGCTATAGTGCCTGTGGCCCAAGGACCGGTGGCTCCTCCAAGGGCCGCTGCCCTGTTTCGGAATCAGTCTACGTCGCCTGGCGATCGTGGCTTGTCGGGGTTCCCCTACTGTTTAGTGCCCCGATCCCCGCGGCACATGGGGTGTCTATGAAGCGCGCGTCATGGCGCGCTATACTAACGCGCGGACGACCACAGGCATAAGGCACGGCGCGCTCTAGGCGCGGAATGTTTGGCTAAAGCGGCGAATGAGGTTTTTGGGTGTCTGTATCGACTTGTACAGATGTGGTGTTTCTAACAAGGTCTCCTTGCGGGCGGATGTGTTTTGTCGCCGAAGTCAGACGGTGATTGTGTCCTAAGTGATTAGCCCGGCGATAAAAAACAGCGTGCGCGCAGCGCTGGAAGAAGACGTAGGATCGGGAGATCTGACGGCCCTTCTGGTACCTGAAGGGCGGGCCTCAGCGGTCCTCATAACCCGCGAAGACGGTGTCTTGTGTGGACAGGCTTGGTTTGATGAAACCTTCCACCAGCTCGGTAAGCACGTCGACATCCAGTGGCAGGTGGCAGACGCCGAGCGCGTGCACGCTGGCGACACCCTCTGTACGCTCACCGGCCCGGCGCGTGTCTTGCTTACGGGCGAGCGCACGGCGATCAACTTTCTGCAGACGCTCTCCGGCACTGCCACCGTGGCGCGTCAATACGCCGATTCCGTGGCCCATACCAAGGCCCAGGTCCTCGATACCCGCAAGACCCTGCCAGGGCTGCGCGCGGCCCAAAAGTATGCCGTGCGCTGTGGTGGCTGCGGCAACCATCGCTTAGGCCTCTACGATGGGGTTCTCATCAAAGAAAACCATATTGTCGCGGCCGGATCTGTCACTGCGGCACTGCGCCACGCGCATATCATAGCGGCTGGCAAAATGATCGAAATCGAGGTCGAGACCCTCGCCCAGCTAAAGGAGGCCATTGTCGCCAAGGCCCCGCGGGTCCTGCTCGATAATTTCTCGCTCGCCGAGCTGCGCGAGGCCGTTCAGTACGCCGATGGTCGGGTCTTGCTTGAGGCCTCAGGCGGCATCACGCTAGACAATATCGCAGCCCAAGCCGAGACCGGGGTCGATTTTCTCTCGGTTGGCGACCTGACCAAAAGCATACGGGCCCTCGATATGTCCATGCGGCTCGGACCTGTGTCGGAACATCAGGCGCACACGTGACACTCTCAACCCGCTAAAGCGGTTAAAAAGTGCGCGCTTACAGGAACCGTTAGGCGGCGCAGGCGCTAGGCCCGACCAGCGAAGAGCGGGCATCGTCAGAGCAGCCAGGCAAGTGTCGCCATGCGGCCGCAGACCGGGGATCTTCGGTAGGAAAAAAGCAATGGGTCAGTCAGAGTACACAGTCCTCCCCCGTAGATCTCAGTGACGCCCGCGGCCTGCAAACGCAGCCGCGCCAGCGCGTAAAGATCGGCCTGATAGTGTCCACGCCCGAGCGACCGAAACGCACAGGCCGCGGCGGCCCCAAAGGCGGCACGCACCTCCTCGCCGACCTCGTAGTGGGCCGGTCCGATGGCCGGCCCGAGCCAGGCTACGAGCGCCGAAGCGGGCACCGGCAAGGCGTTTACGCCCGCTTCGATAATGCCGGCTGCAAGTCCGCGCCACCCACCATGCAAGGTGGCGACACACCGTGACCTACGGTCGGCTAGGACAATCGGCAGGCAATCGGCGGTCAAAACGGCGCAGACCACCTGCGGAGCCACGGTAAAACTGCCATCGGCGGTCGGCGGATCACCGCCTACGGCGGCCGCATCGACGACCCGACTACCGTGGACCTGATTTAACCAACGCGGGTCGGATGGTAGGTTCCACTGCCGCGCAAGATAGGCGCGGTTGGCGAAGACGTCCTCGATCCGATCGCCCACATGACTTGCGAGGTTCAGCGAGGCATAGGGCCCGGTGCTCACACCGCCTGCGCTCCTGGTTGTGAGTACCCGCAGGCCGCTCAGTGGCCAGGCGGCCGGTACGATTTTGATCACGCCCTACTCTCCTTCAAACGGGCAATCGCGGCTGCCAGATCGGGCGGTCGCGGGGCCGCAAACGTCATGCGCACCAAGGTCTTTGGGTGCCGCAACGTCAGGCGCCGGGCATGCAGGGCCTGGCGTGGTAGCACCTCCCGGGTTTTACCACCGCCATATACGATATCGCCGACCAGTGGAAACCCCAGATGCGTCATATGCACCCGAATCTGATGAGTGCGGCCCGATTGGAGGCGCACCCGCAAAAGACTAAACGGCCCCAGGCGCTCGATCACCTCGTAGTCGGTGCGCGCCGGCCGCCCATGCGGGTTGACCGCCATCCGGGTCCGATGGCGCGCGTCCCGACCAATGGCGGCCTCGACATGGCCCTTCAAAGGTGGGACCCCAATCACCAATGCCTCGTATTCGCGACCCATCTCCCGGGTCTTTAACTGGTCAATGAGGGCCAGCCGTGCCACTTCGGTACGTGCAATGACGAGCAGCCCCGAGGTATCTTTGTCGAGCCGATGAACGATCCCCGATCGCGGCAGGACACCCAGATCAGGTGCATAGTATAAAAGGGCGTTTTGCAGCGTGCCCTGCGTGCAACCCGCCCCCGGGTGCACGACCAGACCCGCGGGCTTATTGATCACAAGCAGTGTGTCGTCCTCAAAAACGACGTTCAGTGGAATGTTTTCTGCGGTCACATCGTGGCGTACCGGCGCGGGCAGATCCAAGAACACCCGCTCGCAACCCTTCACGTGCACCGTCGCCTCCACAGGCTTCGTGTCCAGCGTCACCCGGCCTTCTCGTAGCCAGCCCTGGAGCGCGGTGCGGGAAAATTGGGGCAGCCGCAAAGCAAGCGCGCGGTCGAGCCTAAGCCCGGCCTCAGCGGTCGTAAATTCCAGCCAAAAGCGCCTCTCTGCGTCCACGGTCTTTCCGCCCGATGCAAATCCAGTTAAGCTTGCCCCCGAATGTTAGAGGGACAGCCATGCGTTATTTGATTCGCCTTTGCCTCATTGTAGGACTCGTAAGCCTTGTGGCCTGCGGCCGTGACCACCACAAGGCGCATCATTGGCCTGCTAGCCACCTCTACGCAACCGGCGTTGCGGCCTTGAAAAATGGCCAATACGAACACGCCATTACCAGCTTTCAGGACCTTGAGGCGACCTATCCCTACGGGCGCTATGCGACCCAGGCCGAAATCGTCATTGCCTATGCTTACTATAAGGCCGGAGAGCCACAGTCCGCCATCGATGCCGCGAAACGGTTCATACGCCTCCACCCCACGGATCCGCGTGCGGCCTACGCCTATTACCTCAAAGGCCTCATTGATTTTAGCAAAAATAGAAGTGTCATCGAACACGCCTTCGGCGTCAATCAGTTCCGCGGCCGCGATATGAGTGCCGCCCGCGCCGCCATACGCGCCTTTGAGGTAGTCGTCACCAAATATCCGCATAGCCGTTACGCCACTGACTCGGCCGAACGCATAAACTATCTCACGGACATATTGGCCAGCAACAATATCTCGATCGCCCGCTACTATTACATCAAGGGGGCCTATGTCGCGACCGTGAGCCGCTGCAAGCTGGTCGTGGAGCACTACCCGCATACGCCGGCTGTGGCGGATGCCCTAGGTCTCATGGCCATGGCCTATGAGCGGATGGGTATGACCGACCTCAGCGGGGATGCGGCGCGGGTACTTGCGCTGAACTTCCCGGCAAGCCCTTATTTAGCCAAGCTTCGGCGCGCTCACGTCTTGCCCGCGCCCTAGCGCGCACTCACCGGATAGCGCCAGTCGCGCCCAAAGGCGCGGGCGCTCACGCGCGTGCCAAGCGGCGCCTGCTTGCGCTTGTGCTCGGCCAAGCGCACCAAGCCCAAGACGCGCGCTACGACCTGCGCATCGAACCCCTCGGCGATTAGGTCTTCGGCCCCGCAGTCCTGCTCTATAAAACGCAACAGCAAGGCATCAAGCAGTTCGTACGGCGGCAGGCTATCGGTGTCCTTTTGGTCCAGGCGCAACTCCGCCGTGGGCGCCCGGGTCAACACCCGCTCCGGTATGACCGGGGCGAGCGCGTTGCGATAGTGCGCGAGGGCATAGACGTCAGTCTTGAAGATATCCTTTAAAGGCGCGTAACCCCCCGCCATATCCCCATAAAGGGTCGTGTAGCCCACGGCAAGCTCGCTCTTATTGCTCGTCACCAGCACCAACCCGCGGCGCGCATTGGCCATCGACATCAATAGGGTGCCGCGGATACGGGCCTGGAGATTCTCGGCCGCCAGCTCGTGTCCGGGGCCTTGCCAAACGGGCTCGAGCGCGCGCGCAAAGGCGTCATAGACTGCGTCGATCGGGATGATGGCGAGTGGTACCGAGAGCGTGGTGGCCTCCTTCTGGGCATCTTCGATGCTCATCGGTTGCGTATATCGATAGGGCATCATCACCGCCTCTACAGAGCCCGCCGGTAGCGCATCGCAGCATAAAGCGAGCGTCAAGGCCGAATCCACGCCGCCCGAGAGTCCCAGCACGACCCGCTCGAAGCCATTTTTCTGGACATAGTCGCGTAAGCCAAGCTTCAGCGCTTGGTAAAGGCCATCAAGCGGCATGGGCCAGGCGCGTTTTAGACCCGGTTGCGGGCACCCCGAGGAATCGAGATGGGCGACCACGAGATCCTCTGCGAACGCCGCGGCCTGGACTTGTGGTCGCCCCGCTTGGTCCAACACAAATGAGGCCCCATCGAACACGAGTTCGTCTTGCGCCCCGACCATATTGACATAAACGAGGGCAAGGCCGCTCTCGGCTACGCGCGCCTGCCCAATCGCTAATCGCGTCAAATCCTTGCCGCGGTGGTAAGGCGAGGCATTGATATTGATTAGAACTTGCGCGCCGGCGGCGGCCGCCGCGCGGGCCGGCCCTGGTTCCCAGAGGTCTTCGCAGATCGTGACTGCGATCGATACGCCGCCCAACGTGCGCACCAAGGAGCCATTTCCGGCCGCGAAATAGCGGCGCTCGTCGAACACGCCGTAGTTCGGCAACAACTGTTTTCGGTATATGCCGACCAGCGCGCGATCATGAATCCAGGCGACTGCGTTATACAACAGGCCCCCGTCTGCCCACGGGAGGCCGACTAACATGTCGATTCCCTGCGCTCGCTGCGCTAGGCCAAACAGCGCCGCGCGAGCGGCGGCGACAAAGCTTGGGCGCAATAGCAGGTCTTCGGGCGGGTAGCCGGTTAAGACGAGCTCCGGAAACGCGATCAGATCGGCGCCATGCTCGGTTAGCGCCCGGCGCGCGCACTCTTCCATACGCCGAACATTGCCGTCGATGTCCCCGACTTCGCAGCGCATTTGTCCGAGCGCGATGATCGTCACGTCGACCTCAACCGCTCGGCTAGGATGCGACCCATATGGGCTGGCGATTCTACGATCGTGACACCGGCGGCCGCCAAGGCCGCCTTCTTCCCTTGTGCGGTGCCGTGCGATCCGGCGATGACAGCGCCGGCATGGCCCATGCGCCGCCCAGGCGGGGCGGTCATGCCAGCGATATAGGCTACGATGGGCTTGGTGACATGATCACGAATAAAATCGGCGGCCTCTTCTTCTTCTTCGCCACCAATCTCGCCGACTAGTAAAATGGCCTCGGTCGCCCCGTCGGCCTCAAACAACCGCAAGCAGTCGACGAAACCCATACCGTGAACCGGATCCCCGCCAATCCCGATGCACGTGGTTTGACCTAGGCCCGCCGCGGTCGTTTGCGCTACCGCCTCGTAGGTCAATGTGCCGGAACGCGACACGATGCCAACGACCCCGGGCTGATGAATGGCGCCCGGCATGATACCGATCTTGCATTCGCCGGAGGTGATGATTCCTGGACAATTCGGTCCCACGAGGCGGGTGGTGGGCGGCAAAAGGGCCCGCACGCGCACCATATCGGCGATCGGGATGCCCTCTGTGATGCAGACCACAAGGGCGATGTCAGCGGCTGCGGCCTCCAAGATGGCGTCGGCGGCCGCGACTGCGGGGACATAAATCACCGAGGCATCCGGCATAAGTTCCGTCATGGCCTCGGCGACCGTATCGAACACGGGTCGCCCAAGGTGGGCCGCTCCGCCTTTGCCGGGCGTCACGCCGCCTACGATCTGCGTTCCATAGTCTAGGGCCTGCTGGCAATGAAAGGTCCCCTGCTTGCCAGTAAATCCCTGGCAGATGACGCGTGTTTCCTTAGAGATGAGGACGCTCATAGGCCGCGAGCGCGAGCTACGGCGATCTGCGCTGCCTCCTCTAGACTATCCGTAACATCTACGGCCAATCCGCTTTGCGCGAGCAACTGTTGCCCCGCTTCCCGTTTCGTTCCGACCAGGCGCACGACAATCGGAAAGGTACGCTCGAAACGGGCCGCCGCCAGCAACAACCCCTCCGCTATGAGATCGCAGCGCACAATGCCTCCAAAAATGTTCACGAGCACCGTCTTTACATTCGAGTCTGACACGAGCAGCGTCAAGGCCTCCGCGACCTTGTGCGCGGTCGTACCGCCGCCGACGTCTAGAAAGTTGGCCGGCCGACCGCCCGCCAAGGCAATCAGGTCCATCGTCGCCATAGCGAGGCCTGCGCCGTTCACAAGACAGCCGATATCGCCATCTAAGGCGATGTATTGCAAATTCAGCGCCCGCGCCTGCTCGTCTTTCGGGTCACTCTGATTGGGATCGCGCTCGCTATTTAAGCGCGCCTGACGGAATAGGGCGTTGTCGTCGATTTCGACCTTGCCATCGGCTACCATAAACCCCCCGGCTTCGGTGACCATGAGCGGGTTGATCTCGACCAACAAGGCGTCGGTCTGCGCAGTGAGTTCGATCAAGGTGGCGACGATGTCGCCAAACGCCGCCACAAGGCGCCCAGACAGTCCGATCTCCTTGGCGAGCATGCGGCCCTGGTAGGGAGAAAAGCCGCGCAGGCTGTCGATCGGCAATCGCACCGGCGGGCGACCCTCTTCGAAGCCGATCCCGCCCTCTGCGCTGGCTAGGATCATGCGCTGACCTAACCGCCGATCCAGTACGCAGGCGACATAGAGCTCGGCTACCGCCACTACCGGCTCTTCTAAGAGCAGCGCGTTGACCGGCTGACCGCTAGGGCCGGTTTGCCCTGTCACGAGACGCGTACCTAGTGTGCGTGCCGCCAGGGCCGCGACCTCATTCATCGGTACGACTTGCACGCCACCGGCCTTGCCACGGGCGCCGGCGTGGATCTGCGACTTCACGACGCAGTGGGAGCCATGCAATCGCTTGACCGCCGCATCCACGTCGTCTCCCTTGGTCACCACCACTCCCCCAGGCGTCGGCAGGCCATATTGTGCAAACAAGGCCTTAGCCTGGTACTCATGTAGACGCACCGCATTCTCCTTTAAGCGTATCAAACCGCTATTATGCCATAGCGCGGGCCATCCGCTTGCAGCTTGGTGGGCGACACGGCTACCATGGCCCAGACAAGAGGAACCCGCTGTGGATAAACGTCGCAAACGTGTTGCGCTTATGATTCTGTGCGCAACGCTCGGGGCCTGTTCCCGTCATGTGCAGGGGCCGCAAGATGCGCGCGTGTCCGTGCAAACAAGCCAGGCCGTCATCCGCACCATCCCTGAGGTCGAGAGCGCAATCGGCAGCGTGGGGCAAGGGCTTGCGCCGATTATCAGCGCCCCCATCGGTGGCCAGTTGACGCGCATTCTCGTAGTGCCCGGTCAATCGGTGCGTAGCCAGCAAAGGCTGGCGCGCCTGCGCCCCACGCCACGAAGGCACAAAGCGCAACCAGCCGAGGACATTCGCGCACCGGGATCGGGGGTCATTACCCAAATCCTGGCACAAGTCGGCGCGCCGGTGCGCGCCGGCACTGGGCTATTTGGCTTTGCCGGCCCGCATGTGCGCCAAGCACGGTTGCCGTTCCCATTGTCCGTGGCCTCCCAGCTCCATATTGGTGAGTCCGTTCTCCTTCATAGCCCGCTCGCCCCCAGGTCCCCGATCGCCGGGGTCATTGTGCGCCTCGATCGCCGACCGAGCGACAATGTCGTCTATGTGATCGCCGATTTGCCGCCACGCCAGGGGTGGACGCCGGGGAGCCCGGTACGAGCGGATGTCGTGGTCGGGAGTCGGCCCGCCCTGCTCGTTCCCCGAACTAGTGTTGCGTTCCGGCTCGCGGGAACCGTGGTCTTTGTGGTAGATCATCGCCAAGTCCGGATGCAACGTGTGAAAATCGGGCCGCGTTTCTTACAAGACGTCGTGATCACCCAAGGCCTTGCGGCGGGGACGGTTGTTGTGACCGATGCGGGCCCGCTTCTGGCCGACGGGACGCCAATCACGGTGGTGGGGACACAAAAGCCTTAAAACGCGAGCGACCCCGATAGGCGCATGACATGAACCTGGAGCAAAGGCCGTTGATCTCGAAGATGCTGCATCACCCAATCCCCTCCTTTGGGCCCAGCAGCCCTCATGCCCGAGCGCGCCGACTGGGTGGGGGTTTCGCGCCCGCGCGCAAACTCGCGCTTCTCCTAGCGGCCATCAGTGTGCTCGGTCTCGGCTCGCCGACGGCGCGGGCCTTGAATCTCGAGACCCTTTTTGGCCAGGCCCAACTCTATGACATGCGCTATGCGCAATCCGGGGCTCAGTATCAAGAGGCGCGCACCATCGGGCCCTTGGCGCGCTCGGCGTTCCTGCCTAAAGTGACCGCCCATGCCAACACGACCTACAATGTACTGAATACCACGATCTTAGGCGGCGTCCCGGGTTTTACGTTTCCGAGCGGTCGGTTCGCGTTCAATGCCAACGGCTACGACGTCTCGGTCAATGAAACGCTGTTTAATATCCAGGCCCTCTATGCCTATCGCGCGGCCGGCGAGACGCTCGCGGCCGCCAAGATTAGTCATCGACTCGCGCTCAGCGAACTCATATTCAATGTCGCCCGAAACTACTTCGGGTTCCTGCGCGCCGAAGATAGCCTCCGCCTCCGGCAAGCGGAAGAAAGCGCCCTGCGCGAGGAATTGGCGCGTGCCCAGCGCAGCTTCCGCTTAGGGACTGCGACCGTGACTGATGCCAACGAGGCCAGTGCCCGTTACGAGGCGGTACGAGCCCAGACCTTGAGCGCGGCGAATGCCGTCCAGATCGCCCGCAGCCGCGTTGAGCGCATGACCGGCGAGCCAGCCGATGATTTTTGGTTGCTCGATCTTGGTCGATTGCCGCCGCCACCCCATGGCGGGACGTTGCTTAGCGAAGAGGACTTGGCTGCCCGCAATAATTTGGTCTTGAAGGCTGCCCGCGCCGAGGCCGAGGCGGCGGGTGCCGAGGCCGAGGCGGCGGGTGCCGCCCGCTATCCGACGATCAAGGCCGAGGCGGCCTACGATTATAGTCGAGCGGGCAACAGTATGTTTGGTTTCGGTTCGATCGTTCGACAGAAAACGATCGGTGTCGAGCTTTCGTTGCCCATTTACGAGGGCGGTGAATTGGCCGCCGTCAGCGCCAAGGCGGGCGCGCGCGCCTTCAAGGCCCACATCGTGGTCTTGCGGATTGGGCGGCGCGTGCAGTTCGATGTGCGTCAGGCGTTTCTCAATGTCGGAAACGGCTATGCGGAGGTGCAGGCCTTAAAGACCGCGGAGCAAGCGGCGCAGCTTGCGCTCCGTTCAGACAAACTTGGCCTCAAGGTCGGCATACGCAACAATGTCGACGTCTTGCGCGCCGAGCAGGTCTATTATCGATCGCGTCGCGACTTTGCCGACGCGGTCTACAATTATCTCTTGAGTCGGCTGAGCCTGAAGGCTGCTGTCAGCCAATTGACGGTGGCGGATATCTACCGCCTCAATGCCCTCCTAGAGCCCCCGCTTAAGCCCCGTGCGCCGAGCCAGCAGCCGTCCCCGTGATAGACTGTGGCCAATGAGGCACGCATTCTTAAGCAGCATGACGGAGGTCTCCAAGGCCGCATGGGACGCGCTATCGGGCCCCCAGCCGTTCCTGCGCCATGAGTTCTTGTCGGCGCTCGAGGAGAGCGGATCGGTGGGCCCGCACACCGGCTGGCAGACCGAGACCTTAGTGGCCTATGAGGGATCTGTATTGACAGTCGCAGTACCGCTTTACCGAAAATCCCATTCCTATGGGGAATATGTTTTTGATTGGGCGTGGGCCCACGCCTATCGCGAGGTAGGTCTTGAATACTACCCTAAATTGGTCGCCGCTGTTCCTTTCACGCCCGTCACGGGACCCCGGCTATTGACCGAGGCCGCGGCGCGGACCCCCGAACTCGCGCACACTGTAGCCGAAATATTGCAGACCCATGCGCGGGCCACCGGTGCGTCCTCCGTGCATTGGCTCTTTCTTCCCGATTCGGAGTGCGTGTTGCTGGAGCCATTAGGGTTTATGCGCCGGACCGGTTTCCAGTTTCACTGGACTAATTCGGGATGGTCCACATTCGCCGAATTTCTCGCCGCGCTCGCCCGCCCTAAGCGCAAAAACATCGCTCGCGAGCGGCGCCAGGTGGCGGATGCGGGCATCACCTACCGGGTCTACGAAGGCGCGGCCTTGACGGAATCCTTGTGGGATACCTTCTACCACCTCTATCTCACCACCATCCAGAAATACCAGGCGATCCCCTATTTAACGCGCGCGTTCTTTTCCTTGATCGGTCAGAACATCCCCGGGGTCGTGCTCCTTTTTGCCTACCAAGGCACGCAAAGTATCGCTGCGGCCTTGTATTTCCGTGACGCCGATACGCTGTATGGCCGATATTGGGGTACGATCGCCCAGATCCCGGGCCTTCACTTCGAGACCTGCTACTATCAGGCCATCGACTATTGCCTTGCCCACGGACTCAAACGCTTTGAGGCCGGCGCACAAGGCGAACACAAATTGAGCCGTGGTTTCTTGCCAACGCCGACTTATTCGCTTCATTGGCTAGACCAACCGCAATTCAACCGGGCCGTGGAGGACTTTCTTGTGCGCGAGAACCAGGGGATCGATTACGTCTTGAACGAATTAGACGAGCACTCTCCTTTTCAGAAGCCATCATGAGTACGCTCGCCTGCCGCCCGCTTGGCGGAGCCGCCAGGAATTTTAAGGATGTTGCCGGTCGCCTTGACGACAGATCGAGGTTTATGGATAGCGCGCCGCAAAAAGATGGGCAAAGGCCATTCGGGGAGCATGCCCGCCAGACCAGGGCCGACCGCCCTACTGGTGCGTGATGTTTTGGCTAGCGCCCGATGACCTGCGTTTTCCGCCAGTGCACTATGGGCCAGCCGATGCGCCGCTCGCAGTCGGCGGGGATCTCTCCGCTGCGCGCCTCGTGCGCGCCTATTCGCTCGGGATCTTTCCTTGGTACAATGAACCGCCCATCCTTTGGTGGTCGCCCGATCCGCGTATGGTGCTAGCGCCCAATGACTTGCGTATCAATCGAAGCCTGCGCCGGGCGTTACGCACCAATACCTTGCGGGTCTCGTTTGATACGGCGTTCCCGGCCGTTATTCGAGCGTGCGCAGCCCCGCGTAAAGACCAGGCCGGGACGTGGATCACAACGGAGATCATCGCCGCATACGAGGAACTCTTCGCTCTAGGTTTTGCCCATAGCGTCGAGTGTTGGTCCGATGGCCACTTGGTGGGAGGCGTTTACGGGGTCGCCATCGGCGGCGCGTTTTTTGGCGAGTCGATGTTCAGCACAGTCAACAATGCTTCGAAGATCGCCTTTGTGGAACTCGTGGCCGCCCTCCGCGAGCGGGGATTCGCGCTCATCGACTGTCAGGTGGCCTCGCCTCATATGGCGGCCCTCGGTGCCAGCGCTATCGCCCGTTCCCGGTTTTTGGCGCAACTGGAAATGGCCATCGCGTTGCCCATAGCCCCCGGCTCGTGGCGCGCTTGCGTGGGAATATCGTCATGAGCATCATCAATACGTTGCCCAATTTGTTTTTGTCCAGCGCGCACAGTTGCAGCTATTTGCCTGAGCGTATCGCCAACACGCTTTTTGTAGATCCGCGGTTCCCAATCACGACGGAGATGCTCTGGGAGTTCAACCGTCACGGTTTCCGGCGCAGCGGTAATCTGATCTACAGACCCCATTGCGAGGGTTGTCGGTCCTGCGTCCCGGTACGGATTCCCGTGGCGACGTTTGCGAGTAGTCGCGGACAACGGCGGACCGCCGATCGGAATGCGGATGTGACAGTAACCGCCAAACCGCCCTTGTTCGACGAGGAGCATTTCGCGCTCTTTCTGCGTTACCAGGACGCGCGCCATCCGGGCGGCACCATGGCCAATCCGGATCCGTCGACCTTCCTGCGCTTTCTCGTCGGGGGCCAGGTCGAGACGACGTTTTTTGAGTTTCGTCAGGATAGCGCGCTAATCGGGGTCGCGGTCGTCGATCATTTGTCCGACGGGCTCTCCGCTGTCTATACGTTCTATGACCCGATGCTCGCGCATCGCGGGCTTGGGACCTACGCAGTCCTTTGGCAAATTCAGGAATCGCTGCGCCAAAACCTCCCTTACCTCTACTTAGGATATTGGGTCAAAGAAAGCCCGAAGATGTCTTATAAGATTCGCTTCCAACCCCTGGAGGCCTATCAAAGTGGTCTGTGGGCCCCGATCCAGGTCTAGACCGCGTTCAGGCCCCAATCCGCACGGTCGGGCGAGCGCGAGTTCTAAATGCCTTTACGGGGCCTAAGGCTTCGTGCATCATAGGCGCCTTCCCTGGGAGCTTGAGAGTGTCTAAAGAAGAACATATTGAAATGGAAGGTACGATCATCGATACCTTGCCCAATACCCTGTTTCGCGTAAAACTAGATAATGGTCATGTTGTCACAGCGCATATCTCCGGGAAGATGCGGAAGAACTACATCCGCATCCTGACGGGCGACAAAGTCACCGTTCAGCTCACCCCCTACGATTTGACGAAAGGACGCATCGTATTTCGTGCCCGCTAGGCGTGCTTAGGCGCGGGCCTAAAGTCCCGCGGTACGCGCCACCAGACCCAATAGCCAACATCAAGACCCCCATCTGCTCGCGCGAACCCTGACCCGAGGGCGGATTGTGGCGAAAAACTATCCCGGGAACGTCCTGCAGAGCCACGCCACTTCGCGCGACCGTCACACACTACCTTTGTTGGATTGTCGCTTCAGATGATGGAGATAGCACGAAGGCCAGTCGCGTGGCGCGCTCACACCTGCCACTCATGGGGCAGCCGACGAGGCTAACCGGTATGAGCCGCGATGGCCTATCCGATGGCCCTATCCTTGGACGCCCACTGGTTTCTCAGCATAATCGAACACGATGTCATCGTTGACTTCCCGAATGGACACGCTCCCGCCATGCGCAAGTCGTCCGAAGAGGAGCTCGTTTGCCAGCGGCTTTTTGATGCGGTCTTGAATGATACGCGCCATCGGCCGAGCACCCATCGCGGCATCATAGCCGTTACGAGCGAGCCAAACCCGCGCGGACGGTTCGACATCTATGGTAACGCCTTTCTCCTCAAGCTGCCCTTCAAGCTCGACTACGAACTTGTCTACGACATGCCCGATCGTCTCCATCGACAGCGCCCCGAAGCTTATGATCGCATCAAGACGGTTGCGGAACTCGGGGGTAAACGCCTGCTTGATGGCGGCTGACTCATCGCCAGTCCGTGCCGACGGCATGAATCCCATGCTGCTCCGGCTCATCTGCTCGGCGCCGGCATTGGTCGTCATCACGATGATCACGTGGCGGAAATCCGCCTTGCGGCCGTTATTGTCGGTAAGCGTGCCGTGATCCATCACTTGCAAGAGGAGATTGAAGACTCCCGAATGCGCCTTCTCGATCTCATCTAGCAATAACACGCAGTGCGGTTG
This sequence comes from Acidiferrobacter sp., assembly GCA_035530915.1. Taxonomy (GTDB): domain Bacteria; phylum Pseudomonadota; class Gammaproteobacteria; order Acidiferrobacterales; family Acidiferrobacteraceae; genus Acidiferrobacter. The sequence goes on from DATKTV010000015.1 coordinate 32,169, forward strand.
TTTGTTGATCGCCTCGGTCAAAAGCCCGCCCTGATCGAACCCGACGTAGCCAGGCGGCGCGCCGATGAGGCGCGATACGGTATGGCGCTCCATATATTCCGACATGTCGAATCGTACCAGTTGCAGCCCCATGATGTAGGCAAGCTGTCGTGTCACCTCGGTTTTACCGACTCCGGTGGGGCCGGAAAACAGGTAGCAACCAATCGGTTTCTCGCCTTCCCGAAGTCCCGACCGCGCCATTTTTATCGAGGCGGCCAATGCGTCGACCGCGGGATCCTGTCCAAAGACGACCAGTTTTAGGTCGCGCTCGAGGTTCCGCAAGACCTCGCGGTCCGAGCTGGACACATGTTTCTGCGGAATGCGCGCAATACGCGCAACAATCTCTTCGATCTCGGGCACGCCGATGGTCTTTTTGCGCTTACTGGGCGCGCTCAGGTGGACGCTCGCCCCCGCCTCGTCGATCACGTCGATCGCCTTATCTGGTAAGTGTCGGTCTCCGATATATCGGTCCGAGAGCTCGACTGCGGTCCGTAAGGCCTGTTGGGTGTAACGGACGCCATGATGCTTCTCGAAGTGCCCCTTCAGGCCCCGCAAGATCAAGACCGCCTCTTCTACCGAGGGCTCGGGCACGTCGATCTTCTGGAAACGCCGCGCCAAGGCGCGGTCTTTCTCAAAAATCCCCCGATACTCCTGATAGGTCGTCGAGCCAATACATTTGAGTTCGCCCGAGGCCAAGGCCGGCTTCAAAAGATTCGATGCGTCCATGGCGCCGCCCGAGGCCGCACCCGCCCCTATGATGGTGTGAATCTCATCGATAAAGAGGATCGCGTTCTCGTGTTTCTTCAGATGCGAAATGACGGCCTTCAATCGCTTTTCGAAGTCGCCCCGATATTTGGTGCCCGCCAATAGCGCGCCCATGTCGAGCGCGTAGAGCGTACTGTGCGCCAAGATATCCGGGACGTTGCCGTCGACGATCCGTTTTGCCAGACCTTCGGCAATGGCGGTCTTCCCAACGCCCGCCTCGCCCACATAAAGCGGGTTGTTCTTGCGCCGCCGACACAAGATCTGCACGGTACGTTCCATTTCGTGGTCGCGACCGATGAGTGGATCGATCTTGCCTAGCCGCGCCTGCTCGTTTAGGTTTACGGCGAACACGTCGAGCGCCCCCCGCTCGCTTGCTGGCGCGCCCTCCTCCGACTCCTCTGACGCGGACAATTCATGACCCTCGCCGGGGATCTTTGAGATCCCGTGAGAGATGAAGTTCACGACATCGAATCGGGTGATGTTTTGCTTCTGAAGAAAGTAGACGGCGTGCGATTCCTTTTCGCTAAAAATCGCCACCAGCACGTTCGCGCCCGTTACTTCCTTTTTTCCGACCCCTTGCACGTGCAGGACGGCCCGCTGTATCACGCGCTGAAAACCGAGCGTGGGCTGCGTCTCTATCTGGCTCGTCGGTGTAAGGGTCGGCACGTTCTCGCGCAGGAACCCCGTCAGGTTCTGACGTAATTCCTCTATGTTCCCTGCGCACGCTCGCAGCACCCGTGCCGCACTCGGGTTGTCGAGGAGCGCCGCTAATAGATGCTCGACAGTAATAAACTCATGGCGCTTCTCGCGGGCCTCTTGAAACGCCATATTGAGGGAAAACTCGAGTTCCTGGGATAACATGGGCCGGGAAACCTCCAAAGTGCGTCAAATCCAAACCCTACGCCAGCTCCAGCGTACACTGCAGCGGGTGCCGGTTCTCACCGGAAAACGTCCTCACTTGTCTTACTTTAGTCTCCGCCACCTCCCTTGTATATATGCCGCACACCCCAACCCCGCGTTGATGGACGTGGAGCATGATCTCCGTGGCCTCTTCGCGACTTTTCTTAAAAAATCGCTCCAGCACCAAGACCACAAACTCCATAGGGGTATAGTCATCATTTAGGATGATGACCTTATAGAGCGGCGGTGGCGCAAGCTTGGGCTTGGCTTCCTGAACGTCTAGATCATCGAGATAATGCGGTTGTCTACCGGCCATCAGAAACCCTCACCGCTGACACTGTAACGCCCTCATTTGGCTGCCCGTCCAGCCTCGATTGTCTGCCCATACCGGCCGCGAGTCCAGCCACCTTACGCCCCGGCCGTGCCCATCTTGACTTGACCCAGGAAATACGCAAGATAGTGTCAGGCGTGCAGTTTGCAGCCTAAACGTGAGCATTACCCAAAAGATGACCCGCCTCAAGCACGATCATTGCGCGGGCAGGGATAAAGGAGGGGGAGTCACACGCATGACGACAGGTACTGTGAAATGGTTCAATGCCAGCAAAGGTTATGGGTTCATCTCGCCGAGCACTGGCGGCGATGATGTATTTGCCCATTTTTCTGCCATTCAGATGGACGGTTATAAAACCCTGAAGGAGGGTCAGGAGGTCGAATTCGAGGTTCAGCACGGTCCGAAGGGGCCGCAGGCATCCAACATTCGCTCCGTTTAAACCGTCTGCATTAAGTGCGCACCCTAAACCTCCCCATGTCTAAAGACAGGGGGTTCTAAGGGCGAATCCATCGGGGTCTCCTGGCTCTCGCGTCGCCGCTACAGCATCCAGGCCATGACCGATGGCAAGCCCTCTATCACAAACGACCTGCTCTAACGGTATC
>DATKTV010000016.1:0-42217 GCA_035530915.1 Acidiferrobacter sp.
GATACCGTTAGAGCAGGTCGTTTGTGATAGAGGGCTTGCCATCGGTCATGGCCTGGATGCTGTAGCGGCGACGCGAGAGCCAGGAGACCCCGATGGATTCGCCCTTAGAACCCCCTGTCTTTAGACATGGGGAGGTTTAGAGATATTCCCGAGACGCTACAGGCTTGGCTCACGAGACTGGGGCGGCACGCCACCATGGCCATGAGTCGGCGCGCCCTTGATACAAGATCCGCGCAGAGGATGGATAAGGTTACGACCACGACAGCTGTTACTGCAGCCTAGCCCGACACAAGAATCATGCCCCTCGGCGGTCGGAATCGTACCCCCAAAAAGCCCCACCCCTCATAATGGCCCTCCCTTTATTTATTCAGCAGGCAACACCTTCTGTGCTTGACGGGTCGTCATGAAAGCGACGGGAATCAAACCCAGCAAGGCCCCACCAAATAGGGCCATTATGGCGCCCAACAACGCCAGCAGATAATAGCCAAACCCTAGATTCTTTTTGGCGACAACCGTTATCCCTATCGCCGCCACATAGATGGTACCGGCTACTGCACCGTACCTGAGGCCTAACGCGAAATTACTTACGCCCGGCGTGCCGCCCGCAACTGCGGAGAGCCCACCGGCCAGTGCGCCAATTAACACCCCAACTAACAAATAGGCGACGTAAAACCCGAAGGCTTGAAGCGGCGTCCTTACCATCCCAAAAGACAACAGACCCTTAAACATAAACCCCCCGAATTGGAGACCTCATCTATTACAGTAACGCCAATCCTCACGAAATCTAGTCGACGGCAAACAAATGGCACCAAGGTGCGACATCATAACCCCTGCCCCTGCGCTAGGCTGGCATCAACGCAATCGCAAACCCCTCTTCTTTTAGGGCCGTAATCAACGGTGGCATTCACACCGCGTCCTGGAAAAGTGTAAAGAAATTGCGGCTCGTGCAGTCACCGATCCGCTCCACCGAAACGCCCCGGACATCGGCCAGACACTGCGCGACATGGCGCACAAAGGATGGCTCATTGGTCTTGCCGCGATGGGGAACGGGGGCCAGATAGGGCGCATCTGTCTCGATCAAGAAGCGATCTTCCGGAACGATCAGGGCCACGTCACGAAGGGCTTGGGCATTCTTAAAAGTGACAATTCCCGAAAACGAGAGATGGAAGTTAAGGTCTAGGGCCGCGCGCGCCACGGCCTCGCTTTCCGTAAAGCAGTGGAAAACCCCGCCCACATCCTGGGCCCGCTCCTCATGGAGGATGCGCAGAGTATCGGCGGCCGCCTCGCGAGTGTGGATGATAAGGGGCTTTCTTGTGTGCCGTGCGGCCGCGATATGCTGGCGAAAACTCGTTTGTTGGGAATCGACCGCCCCGCCCTCCAGCCGATAATAATCAAGCCCCGTCTCGCCGATGGCGATGACCTTACGGATTTGGGTCAGGCGAACCAAATCATCAAAGAGGGTGTCATCTACACCCGCGCCGTTTGGGTGGACACCGACCGACCCAAAGACTGTGGCGTGCTCGGCCATGATCGCTTGGATGGCCTCGATATCTTGGAGGCCGACACTGACGCACAGCATATGGGAGACGTCATGATCGGCGGCGCGTTTCAGGGTCGCCGCGAGGTCTTGTCGTAAGGGGTCGAGATGGAGGTGGCAGTGCGAGTCGATATAAGCCATGCCCTACATCGTATGGGTCGGGCGATCCGATTGCAATTGACCGATGAGCAAGGTCTCGATCTTGTTGCGGGCCGTATCTGAGTCTTTGGCGCTGAACTGAATACCAATGCCCGGGGCGCGCCCATGCGGGGCGCCTTGGGGTGTAATCCATACTACATGGCCGGCCACGGGGATCTTTTCCTTACTATCCATCAGCGTAAGCAACATGAATATCTCGTCGCCCAGCTCGTAGGGTTTATTGCTCGGAATAAACAGCCCGCCACCTTTCAGAAATGGCATATAGGCGGTGTATAAGGCATTACGATCCTTGATCACAAGCGAGAGAACGCCCGGCCGCGCAACCGATTTCAGGGTGTTGCTTGTAGGTTCCCCAGCTGCTGGTATGCTCATTATCGTCATTATGCTCGCAATCGTTCGAAGCTCAAAAAAAGTGTATCCCAAATAAGGCGGCGATCCAGAGGAGCGTCTACTATGGCGCGCAACTCAAGCGCCTCATCCCACACCCGGAAGACCTCTCGTAAGTCTAGTCGAGTTGCGAGCGTACGCAACCGTGACTGCCAATCGGCATGGAGCGGCATCGGGAGATCTCCGGCCAGGGCCAGCCGTATCAGGTCGGCCAGAATATCGGTCAAAAGCGACAACCCATAACCCAGATCGACTGCCTGCCATGTCTCGCTAGCCGAAGGGGCGTCTTCGGTCCCGGAGGCGAGATTTTCCAAGGTCTGCAAGAGGCGCAGCGCGGTACTCAACGCGTCTTTGGGTAATGCCTCGGCGGCCAGCGGCGCCCCATGGGCTATGGCCAGGGCCGCCAGCGGCTCCGCTACATGCCTCTTTTTCAGGTAGTCGAGCGCTACGGCCCGCTCCGGCTTCATAAGGGGCAGCAGCTGACAACGAGAACGTATCGTCGGCAGGAGCCGATTGGGGGCGTTACTGACCAGCAAAAGGAAGCTCTCCGCCGGCGGCTCCTCGAGCGTCTTTAGAATGGCGTTGGCGGCCGAACGGTTGAGCCGATCCGCAGCATCGATAAGGGCGACGCGGCGCGGCGCCATATGCGGGGTCAGCGCAAGAAACTGGTTTAGGGACCGGGCGCTGTCTACCGTAATCTCGGTTTTGCCCTCTTCGGGGCTTACGATCAGAACATCAGGGTGGTTACCGGCAGCGGCAAATCGACAGGCGCGACAGACCCCACAGCCACTCCCCTCTTCGCACACAAGGCGCATAGCTAGCCGGTGCGCGAAGACCTTCTTTCCGATCCCGCTGGGGCCACTTATGAGCAGCGCATGCGCCAAGGCGCTATTGTCTGGCAACTCCTCCCAGGCCTGCTGCTGCCAAGAAAGGAGCGTCACCATAGCCGCTGAAGCGCGGCTTCTACCGCCACTCCTACGATTTCCGGTGAGCCCTCGGCGGAGATGACGGCAAACCGCCCAGAATCCGCGTGGGCGCGCGCCCGGTAGCCCGCACGCACACGCGCGAAGAACTCCGCACCTTCGGCCTCAATGCGGTCGACCGCGCGGCCACTGCGGCGCGCGAGCGCAACCTCGACGGGAACATCGAAGAACAGGGTCAGGTCAGGCAGCCGAACGGCCAGCAGTCGCACCAGCTCATCGATCAGGGCCAACGAAAGGCCGCGTCCGTAGCCCTGGTATGCATAGGTGGCATCGAGATAGCGGTCGCAGACGACGGCCTTTCCTAACGCCAGCGCGGGCTCGATCACCGTCTTCAGATGTTGGACCCGGGCGGCAAACATGAGCAGGAGTTCACTCTCGGGTTCTATCTTGCCATGTTCCAGGAGCACGGCGCGAATCCGCTCCCCGACATCCGTCCCGCCCGGCTCCCGAGTCACGACCAGACCACCGGGGTGGTTGCGCTGGCAGAGACTGACAACCCGATCGAGCTGCGTGCCCTTACCAGATCCGTCCAGACCCTCCAGGGTGATGAAAAGCGGTTTAGGGGTGACCGTTGAGTTCATACGTTCGGATTTCCTGGTCCTGGGCCTTGAGAGTGTCAGAGAATACATGACCACCATGACCAGTAGCCACAAAATATAAGGCCTTAGTCGTGGCGGGATGAAGGGCCGCGTACAGGGCACGACTACTCACAAGCCCAATCGGTGTCGGCGGAAGACCATAATGCAAATAGGTATTATACGGGCTTGGGAACATGAGATCGGTGCTTGTGAGGACACCGTGGTAACGCCGTCCAAGCGCGAAAATGACCGTAGGATCGGTCTGAAGCCGCATCCCCAATCGTAAGCGGTTCACGAATACCCCGGCAATGGCCCGGCGCTCGCCGGCCTTGGCGGTCTCTTTTTCGATCAAAGACGCCAGAATCAACCCCTGCTCCGACGTCTTTATGGGCAACCCTCGGGCCCTTGCCTGCCAGCTCGTCTGCAGGAGTTTTTCCATGCGCTGATGGGCGCGCTGGAGCAGTGAGCTTGCGGTCGCATTATCAGTATAAAAGTAGGTATCGGGAAAGAAGCTGCCCTGGAGACTCACGGTTTCATGGAGTAGTGCGGCGATCTGGCGCTGTGAGAGCCCCTTGATGTCGTCTCGCAGGTGGGGGGCCTTGGCGAGCGCACCGCGGATTTGAGCAAAGGTCCACCCAGGGACCAGCACAAGCGGGTATTCAATGACGCGGCCCTGCACGACCTTCTGCAAAATCCGCATCGGGGTCGTCGGGTTACCGAATTGGTAATCGCCCGCCTTGAGGGCCGACCCCGCCCCCTCTAGCCTAGCCAGCGCAACAAAGGAGTCGGCAAAATCTATGACATGCCGATGCGCTAGCATATCGGCAAACGAGCGCATAGTGGTCCCGGTCTGCAGACGAAAGACCTGTGGGCCGGGATGAAGCGGCCGATCAGCCAGGAAGTACCAGGGGCTGAAAAGAACCGTCGATAGCACAAGGATTTTAAGAAACCGCCGCATCACCGCATGCCCTAATGGCCTCATGGATTCGTTGCGCGATGGGACCGCGCCCATATTCGCGCTCAGGCAGACTACGCACAGCACAGACACCGAGGACGGAATTTGTCAGAAAGATTTCGTCGGCCCGCAGGACGTGCGCGCGCGTGATGCCGTCGATAGTCACCCTGATGCCAAGATCTGCGGCGCAATCCATGACGCGCGCGCGCATGACGCCTGCTACCCCGGCGTAATCTAGGCTAGGCGTAATGAGCGCCCCGCGCTCGCCCAGGAACACGTTACTCATAGTCCCCGCGATCACCCACCCGTCGGTATCCTGCATCAAGCCCTCTCCATGCCCCGATCCCAACTCCTGCTGACCCAGGACTTGCTCCAAACGATTGAGGTGCTTGATCCCGGCCAACTGCGGCTGGCGGGCAAGCCGTGTCCGGCACCACATCACATCCACGCCCTCAGCCGACACGCCGCGCGCAGGCCAAGGCCAAAGCGCCAAGATACGATCCACTTCTTGGGATGATGGTCGATAACCACGACCACTCGCTTCCCGCACAAGCATGAGCTTTAGGATACCGAGTTGTATGCCTACCGCCAACTCCGTGGCCTCGGCGGTCAGTAAAGCGCGATTGATCGCGGCCAACCCCAGACGTGATGCGCCGATCGCCAATCGATCGAGGTGTTGGGACCATAACAAGAGTCGGCCATCTTGAATGGCAATCGTCTCAAAGAGGCCGTCCCCATATTGCAGGCCACGGTTTGCGACCCCGACCCGCTCATCCGGGCGCCCGTTAATCAGGCAACACATGGGGCTCATAGGCCGAGCGACCGCAGAAGACCGGCCGCCTTGGCACGGGTCTCGGCAAGCTCCCGGGCAGGTTCCGAGTCGGCGACAATCCCCGCCCCCACCCGCCAAGTCAGCTGTTGGTCCGTCATAAGAATCGTCCGGATTAGGATATTGAGATCAACATTCCCGGCCTCGCTCACATAACCGAGGCTGCCGGTGTAGGCCCCGCGTGGACCTTGCTCTAGCTCCGCTAAGATCTCTATGGACCGCAGCTTCGGGCAACCCGTGATCGACCCGCCCGGAAAGAGGCTAGCGATGATAGCAGAGAGCGCGGTATGGGGGCGTAGCGTCCCCTGGATCTCTGAGACCAGATGATGGACGGTCGCATACGACTCGACAGTCATCAGCTTTTCGACTCGAACGGTCCCCGGCCGGCACAGTCGGCCGAGATCATTTCGTTCGAGATCCACAAGCATAATATGCTCAGCTTGCTCCTTGGGGTGGTCTCGCAATACGCGTTTGGCCGCTTGGTCGCCGTCAGGGTCTGCGGCCCGCGCAATGGTTCCGGCAATGGGGTAGGTCCTGATCTGGTCGCCCTGGACGCGCATAAGCCGCTCTGGCGATGCGCTGAGTATCGCGGTGGATCCGATCTGGGCCAGCGCCGAGAATGGCGCCGGATTATGGGTCTTCAGCGCCCTCATGATCGACGACGCCTTGGTACCGGCACCGACACGCGCCTGGTAGCCGCGTGACAAATTGGCCTGAAAGATGTCGCCGGCGACAATATAGTCTTGAATGGCCCTGACGCCTTCGAGGTATTCGCAAGGCTCGTCCTCGCGCACCCACTCCATGACCAACGCGTCCCGCGCTTCGGCCCGCGCTTTATGCAGCGTTTGGCGAAGATCCTCCTCGATGGCATCGGCGATCGGGCCCGCGCGCGCCGTGATATAGGTCGTTTGGGTCTTGTGGTCCCGTAGCACGGCCCCACCAAATCCTTGCACCCACGCCAGCGGGATCGCGTCTGCGCGCGGCAAACACAACCGCGGCTCGATTCCGGCGATCAACTCATAACTCAAATATAAGAAATGTCCGTAATGAAACGGCAGCGCTGGCTGTGTTTTGGGAGAACGGCCGGGGGTTGCGACCGTGGCATCTAACACGCGAAAGAAATGCGCGCAATCATCGACCGTGGCATCGGCCTCCAGAATAAGGAGGCCCTCCGGGTAGGCGAACAAAATGTCATAGCGACCACCAGCGTTAGCGGCGCTCGACAAAAGATGGGGGTAGTGATCCGGAAAACACTCGTGCACGTCGAGGAGATCGGCAATGGTCGCCGAGGCCGGCCGGACCGTCGCCTGCTCCTTCATGTCGCGTTAGGGAAAGCGCCGTAACACGAGCGTTCCGTTGGTTCCGCCGAATCCGAAGGAGTTGGACAAGGCGGTGGTGATAGGCATTGCGCGAGCCGTATGCGGCACGTAGTCCAGATCACACTCTTCGCCTGGGTTATCCAGATTGATAGTCGGTGGCGCGATTTGATGATAGATAGCAAGCGTCGTGTAAATCGCTTCGATGGCGCCCGCCGCACCTAACATATGCCCGGTCATGGACTTCGTCGAGCTTACGGCAAGCTTGGCCGCGTGAGCGCCAAAGACCCGTTTTAGGGCCTTGGTCTCAGCTCGGTCGCCAAGCGGCGTGGACGTACCATGGGCATTAATGTACGCGACATCCTCGATATTCACCTGCGCATTGCGCAGCGCATATTGCATGCACCGGGCCGCCCCGTCCCCATCTTCGGGTGGGCTCGTCATATGATAGGCGTCGCCACTCATCCCAAAACCGATAAGCTCCGCATAAATACGCGCGCCCCGCGCCTTGGCGTGTTCCAGTTCCTCTAGCACGACAACGGCCCCGCCTTCACTCAAAACGAACCCGTCGCGATCACGGTCCCAAGGCCGGCTTGCCTTGGTAGGATCGTCGTTACGCGAGCTCAGCGCCCGCGCATTGCCAAATCCGGCCATAGACGTAGGCGTAACGGCGGCTTCCGCACCGCCTGCGATCATGATATCGGCATCACCATATTCGACGATGCGGCCAGCCTCGCCGATCGCATGAGTCGACGTCGCGCATGCCGTCACTATGGAAAGATTAGGGCCCTTCAAACCATAGAGTATCGAAAGATTACCCGATATCATGTTGATGAGGCTCATCGGGATATAGAAAGGCGATATGCGACGATGTCCCTTCGCAATCAACGTCCGGGTCGTCTCCTCAATGGTATGGACGCCGCCTATTCCGGAGCCTATGTAGACCCCGATGCGTTCGGCGTTCTGCTCATTTACGGTAAACCCAGCATCTTTGATCGCCTCAACACCGGCCGCCATGCCTAAGTGAATAAAGCGATCCATCTTGCGCGCCTCTTTTTCCGAGAGGAACGTTGTGGGGTCAAACCCTCTGACCTCGCCCGCAATCGTGGAGGGAAATCCCGTGGCATCGAATTGGGTAACGGGGCCTATGCCACTCTCGCCGGCGACAATCCGCCGCCAATTATCGGCCACATTGAGACCAAGAGGCGTGGTCGCCCCGAGTCCGGTAATCACAACTCGCCTCTTGCTCAAAAGAGTCTCCCTAGACGTTGACTTGCGAAGGCGCGCAAGCGCTGTTACTTAGTTGGCGGCGTGCGAGGTGATGTAATCGACCGCTTGCTTGACGGTCGTGATTTTTTCCGCCTCATCGTCGGAAATTTCACAATCGAACTCTTCCTCAAGGGCCATGACGAGTTCTACGGTATCGAGGGAATCCGCCCCCAGATCATCCACGAAAGAGGCGTCCGTTGAGACCTCGGTCTCGTTGACACCTAGCTGTTCGACGACAATCTTCTTCACGCGCTCTTCGATGCTGCTCATATTCTCTATCCTCCTGGAAATCGTTATGCGAAGCCTCTGCGGCGGCGGCATAGTTAACACATCTAGCCTAGCCAAGTCCACTTTAAGGGTTAATTCATATACATTCCGCCATTAATGTGCAAGGTCGTGCCTGTAATATAGGCAGCCTCCGGAGAGGCCAGAAAAGTGACCGCATGACCTATATCTTCGACATTTCCGAGCCTTCCGAGCGGAATCTGTGCGAGAAGACCATTACGCTGGTCATCACTTAATGCCCGCGTCATGTCCGTGTCAATAAAACCTGGGGCAACGGTATTGACGGTGATGTTACGGCTCCCGACCTCGCGTGCCAAGGCCCGTCCAAACCCGATCAGGCCCGCCTTGGCCGCAGCATAATTGGTCTGCCCCGCATTTCCTATCACACCGACGACCGAACTGATGTTGATAATGCGCCCCTTGCGCGCCTTCATCATGACCCTTAGACAACCTTTCGTCAGATGGAAGGCACCGGTGAGATTGGTCGCCAAGACGGCATCCCAGTCCTCGTCACGCATCCGCAGCACCAGACCATCACGATTGATGCCGCCATTGTTGACAATAATGCTCGGCCATTGTTGCCGTTTGTCGAATTCCGCCAGCAAACCATCAATAGAGGCCCGGCTCGAAAGGTCAAGCTCGAAAGACCATCCCTTGATATCGTGCGCGTTATAGAGGTCATCGATAGCGCGTAGGCCTTTGGGTGAGGTGGCGGTACCGATAACCTGTGCGCCTTGGGCGGCGAGGCTCCGGGCGCAGGCCGCACCGATCCCGCGACTAGCGCCCGTCACCAGGGCGATCTCACCTTCGAGTTTCATGCGTGCATCCTCCTCTCATCAATAGCGCCCGCGGCGCTAGGCAAGGCCCAAAGGGCCCAAGAACGGGTGTAAGACCGCTCTGTTAGCCATCTAGACCCTTACTGCGCCTTACGGCCGCGAACCGGCATCGCCAGCCCCGCTACCGCAATCCTGCCACAGCCGTTAGCAGATCCGCAGGTTCCCCCAAGGCCTGACAGGGCAGATCCACGATGCGCTTATCGAGTCCCGTCAAGACCTTGCCGGGACCGCATTCCAGCACGGTAGTCGCCCCGAATTCCGCTATGCGCCGGATGGTCTCCACCCAGCGCACGGGGGAAAACAGCTGATTCACCAGGGCCTCACGGACCTGTTCTGGGGAGGTCGCTTGGTCGACATTCCAATTGTGGATGACCGGTATGGCTAGCGGTCGAATCGCGACCGGGGCCAGTTTTTCGGCAAACTTTAGGGCCGCAGGCCGCATCAGTGCACAATGCGAGGGGACGCTCACGGCCAAAAGGATGGCGCGCTTGGCCCCAACGGCCTTGGCGCCTGCTATGGCACGATCAACCGCAGCCTTAGTGCCAGCAATGACTACCTGCCCTGGCGCGTTATAGTTGACGGCCGCCAACACCTCGCCTGCGGCCGAATCATTGCACAATTTTTCTACGACCTGGTCTTCGAGCCCCAGGATCGCAGCCATGGCACCGGTACCCTCCGGGACCGCCTCTTGCATCAATCGACCCCTGTGGGCCACAAGAGTGAGCGCATCGGCAAACTCTAGCGCGCCCGCACACACCAAGGCCGCGTATTCGCCCAGACTGTGGCCTGCGGTCCAGTTCGGGACCGGGCCGCCCGCCGCACGCCAGGCGCGATAACAGGCGATATCCGCCGCCAACAAGGCTGGTTGCGTCACGGTCGTGCGATTGAGTTGCTCCTCGGGGCCATTTTGAGTGATGTCCCAGACATCGAACCCCAGGACATCTCGCGCCTCGGCAAAGGTCTCCGCCACGACCGGGTACGCGCCCGCCAGTGCCTTCAGCATCCCTATCGATTGGGACCCCTGCCCGGGAAAAACCAAGGCGAACCGTTTCGTGTCACTCATGTGGGCTCCTCTCCTTTTTTAGTATTTTAGTAGGACTGAGCCCCACGTAAATCCGCCCCCAAACCCTTCCATGAGGACAATATCCCCGCGCTGTATGCGGCCATCTCGCACCGCCACATCGAAGGCCAAGGGGATCGATGCCCCCGAGGTATTGCCATGTCGATCCACGGTCACGATGACCTGATCCATGGATAGCCCCAAGCGTTTGGCGGTCGCCGCAATGATGCGCGTATTGGCTTGGTGCGGTACGAGCCAGCGAACGTCCTCTTGTTTCAAACCATTGGCCGTTAACGTCTCCCCAACGAGCGCGTCTAGCGTCGTCACAGCCATGCGAAAGACCTCATTGCCACGCATGGTAATCTGACCGGTCGCCGTCCGCCATTGATCCGGCTTCTCGGACACGCCGCACGGTACCGTGAGCAGGTCCTTATAAGCTCCGTCAGCGTGAAGATGGGACGAGAGAATGCCCGGCTGGTCGCTGGCACCGAGGACGACCGCGCCAGCCCCATCCCCGAATAAGACACAAGTGGAACGATCCTCCCAGTTGACGATCCGCGACATCGTCTCGGCGCCCACCACGAGCGCCCGCTTCGCACTGCCCGTCTTGATAAACTTTTCGGCGATGCCAAGTGCGTAAATAAACCCCGTACAAACCGCCTGGACATCGAAGGCCGGTGGACCATGGATCCCCAGGCGATCTTGCAGGAGGCAGGCGGTGCTCGGGAAAATCCGGTCGGGTGTTGTGGTTGCGACGATAATCAAATCGATGTCGGTGGCCGCGCATTCAGCCGCTTCAAGCGCGCGGCGCGCCGCTTGTTCCGCCAAATCGCAAGTCGTTTCGTGAGCGCCCGCGACCCGCCGTTCGCGAATCCCCGTGCGCGAGACGATCCATTCGTCGGAGGTGTCTACCTTCAGGGCCAGTTCGGCGTTCGTCACAACGCGCGCCGGAAGAAACCCGCCGGTACCGAGGATACGAGCGTAGTTCACGCCGATCCTTGTTGCAGTGAGGGTTCGAGTTCCTGGCGAATTAAATGCGGGACATTCTGGCGCGCCTCCCGCAACGCCACCTCGAGGGCATGGTGCAACCCGATGGCGTCGGCACTGCCGTGACTTTTCACCACGATGCCATTTAGCCCCACAAAAGTGGCGCCATTGTAGCGCCTCGGATCGACCCGCCGACTAAAGGCTTTGAGTACCGGGCGGGCGATCAGCCCTGCTAGCCGCGTGGCGATATTGCGCTTGAATTCCTCGGTCATGAACTGACGGATCATCTGGGCCAAGCCTTCGCTCGTCTTCAGGGCGATGTTACCGACAAAGCCATCGCACACAATGACATCGGCGTTGCCTGCGTAGATCCCGTCCCCCTCGACATAGCCGATGTAGTTCAGTGCCCCCGCTTGCAGAAGCACGGCCGCCGCCTTCACGATCTCGTTGCCCTTAATATCTTCGACCCCTACGTTCAGAAGGCCTACGCTGGGCCGGGACTTGCCGTCGACGGCACTGGCCACGATACTGCCCATGACGGCAAATTGCCGAAGTTGTTCCGCCGTGCACTCCACGTTAGCGCCCAGATCGAGCAAGTGAACATGCCCACGCATCGTTGGCAAGGCGGTCACGATCGCGGGGCGATCAATGCCAGGGAGGGTCTTTAGAACGAAATGGGCAACCGCCATCAGCGCGCCCGTATTGCCAGCGCTTACGCAGGCATCCGCATGACCGTCGCGGACGAGCGCAACGGCCACGCGCATTGAGGAGTCACGCTTTCCCCGTAGCGCTTGGGCTGGCGGCTCATCCATGCGCACGACCTCGGTCGCTGGCACCACACGCAGGCCCTCATGGCTTTGCATGCCCAGTTTTTGGAGTTCCGCATGGATAGGCTCTGGTTGTCCCACGAGAATCAGGTGGGTATCAGGGCTCGCACGCAGAAACGACAACGCTGCCGAAACCGTCACGCACGGGCCATGATCACCCCCCATGGCATCGAGGGCGATAGTGATCGTCACTTAGGGCTCCGGATGAACCTAGTCGGACTTCGTATCGAGGACTTTCTGGCCCCGATAAAAGCCGTCGGCGCTCACATGGTGGCGACGATGGGTCTCGCCGCTTGTTGGCTCGACTGACAAGGTCGGCTTAGAAAGGGCGTCATGCGACCTGCGCATACCACGCTTAGAGGGGGTCTTACGGCTCTTCTGTACTGCCATTTTACTCTATCCTCAGTTTCCTATTTATTAGGCAAGTCGCGTTCAAACAAACCCACCAGCGCCGCAAACGGATGCGGCGCGGCTGTTGACCCTTGCTGTGGCTCGCAGTCCTCGACATGGCGCGGAGCCATGGGTAGCGCCAACATGAGTTCCTCTTCCAAAATCTCGGCCACTTCCACCGGGCCGTCATGATACCAGACATCGAGACCTTGGTCGGCGAGGCTGCGCTCATCGTCTTCCGAGTGCGCAAAAACCATCTCCCATGCGGCCTCTATTTGATCCACAAACGGCGCGCCACACCGCTGGCACACAAGAACAAGCGGCGCGGCGGCGCGACCATTCATGACCACTCGCTTCATTTCGTCGCGGCGAAACGACAACCACACAGATGCCCGGCCATCGTTGCCAGGGGCAAGCTCCTGTAAACGAGCAAGCGTACCGAGATCAACCTCGCCTTCCAGCTCGGTCAACAGGTCCGCCAACCGTTGGGGATCGGCAAATTTTGGCAAGGAACCCAAAGGCATGCGCCATAATATAGAGGGTCCCTTAGACTGTCAAAACTAACTAGGGCCTAACTCACAGCGGGTGCTCGGACCAAATCGCCGTCCGTTTCCAACCGGCCCCTGTTTTGACCCGATGGGCGGTAAGGCCCCGCCGTTCAGGGTTAAGCGAGAGTTTTGGGCGCGATACCCTTTTCTCCGCTTGCGGCTGCCTGTAGGGCTGGCATGACGCCCCCTCATTTTAGCCCCTCACCACGCCCAGGGGCCGCTCAGACGCAAAACGGGGGCTATAAGCGGCTGGGTTTGGGCTTTATGTTGGCGGTAGCAGTCGCATCCCCCGGGCGCCACGGGTGCAGGACCAGGGCACAGGCAAGATGCCCGGCAGCCTACTGCCCCCTAACCTTAAGAGACCGCGACCCGCCCGCGATCCACCGAACGAAAAGATGCCCCGCTCGGCGTTAAGGGTGAATGCGAACCGACAAACCTTTACAATGGCGCCCGGCCGTAACGGCGCAGGTTTGGAGAGTACGGGGTGATTAAGAAAATTTTGGTTGCCAATCGGGGCGAGATCGCGGTTCGTATCGTGCGCGCTTGTGCTGAATTGGGTATTGAGTCGGTCGCCGTTTATACCGACGCCGATCGGCATGCCCTACACGTCAAAAAGGCCAGCGAGGCCTACAATCTTGGCCCCGACCCGGTGGGCGGCTATCTCAATGCCTACCGGATCGCCATGGTGGCGTTGAGCGCCGGATGTGACGCGGTCCACCCCGGTTATGGCTTTTTGTCCGAGAACCCCGAGCTAGCCGAAATCTGCATCCGCCGCGGACTCATCTTTATCGGCCCCTCGCCGGACGTGATCCGCAAGATGGGCGATAAGACCCTGGCTCGGGAAGCGGCGATTACCGCTGGCATCCCGGTTGTACCGGGCAGCGATGGCAATGTCGCGGATCTGGCTCAGGCGCTGATCGCCGCCAAGGCTATCGGGTACCCGGTCATGTTGAAGGCCACGTCCGGGGGCGGTGGCCGCGGCATCCGGCGATGCGATTCCGAGCAAGATCTGCGCCGCCAATACGACCGGGTCGTCTCCGAGGCCACCAAGGCGTTTGGGGTAGCCGAGGTCTTTTTGGAAAAGTGTATCGTCAACCCTCGCCACATCGAGGTCCAGATTTTAGGCGATCAGTTCGGCAACGTCGTGCACCTCTTCGAGCGTGATTGCTCGATTCAGAGACGTCACCAAAAGCTCCTCGAGGTCGCGCCGTCCCCGCAATTGACGGAAGAACAACGGACCGAGGTCTGCGGGCTTGCCGTGCGCGCAGCGCAAGCGGTCGGTTATGAGAACGCAGGTACCGTCGAATTCTTGTTCGACCAACAGCAACAATTTTATTTCATGGAAATGAATACGCGACTGCAGGTCGAGCATACCGTTACCGAGCAGATCACCGGTGTGGATATCGTTCAAGAGCAGATCCTCATTGCCGGTGGCCAACCGCTCTCCTTTAGCCAGGACGAGGTTCAGAAACGCGGCTTTGCCATGCAATTTCGCATCAACGCCGAAGATCCGAAGAACGACTTCCTTCCGAACTTTGGTCGCATTACCCGTTACTATTCTCCCGGGGGTCCGGGGGTGCGGACCGATGCCGCCATCTACACCGGCTATGAATTCCCGCCCTACTACGACTCCATGTGCGCAAAGCTTACGATCTGGGCGCTGACCTGGGAAAAGGCCTTGGCGAGGGGGCGCCGGGCCTTATTGGATATGGGTGTTTCGGGCGTCAAAACGACGATCCCGTATCACCTGGAGATACTAAAGACAGCAGAGTTCAGGAGCGGCCATTTCAATACAGCTTTTGTGGAAAATCACCCGGAACTCATTAATTACTCGGTCCGTCGTCCAACATCGCACCTAGCGGCGGCGATTGCGGCGGCGATTGCGGCTCACCACGGGCTGTGATTCGCCGATTGTGACGATTTGGGTTTTCCCGCCTCGAGCCAAATAGGACGCTTCCGTGCGGCTCGGGGTATAATGCTCACCTTTGATGATAGGTAAAAGACTGTGCCAAAGACGCGCGTGCAAATTACGGACCTCATCTTGCGAGATGCTCACCAATCGCTGATCGCCACGCGGATGCGCACGGAAGACATGTTGCCGGCGTGCCCGGAACTCGATGCGATCGGCTACTGGTCGCTAGAGGCCTGGGGTGGGGCAACCTTCGATGCGTGCCTGCGCTTCTTAAAGGAAGACCCGTGGGATCGTTTGCGTTTGCTGAAGGCGGCCTTGCCGCGCACCCGGCTACAGATGCTGTTACGCGGCCAGAACTTGGTGGGTTACCGGCACTACTCGGATGACGTGGTCCGGGCCTTCGTGGAAAAGGCCGCCACGAACGGCATTGATGTCTTTCGGGTATTCGATGCCATGAACGATCTGCGCAATGTGCGCGTGGCCATCGAGGCCGTGCTCGCCAACGGCAAACACGCCGAGGGCACGATCTGTTACACCACAAGCCCGGTGCACACCATCGCCGCGTTTGTGGACATGGGGCGCGAACTGGAAGCGATGGGTTGCCATACCATTGCCATCAAGGACATGGCTGGCCTACTCACGCCGACCAAGACCGCCGCCCTCGTACGGGCGCTGGCCAAAGCCGTAAAGATTCCGCTCCACCTTCATTCGCACGCAAACTCCGGTCTTGCCGCCATCTGCCAGTGGAAGGCCATCGAGAGCGGATGTTATTTGATCGACACGGCGCTGTCGGCGTTCAGTGATGGCGCAAGCCACCCACCCACCGAGAGCTTGGTGCTCGCGCTGAAGGAGACGGCGCACGACACCGGTCTCGATATCGAAAAGATCGAGCGCGTTAACGCCTACTTCCGTGGCGTCCGTGGCCGCTATCACCAATTCGAAAGCGAGCACACGGGCGTCGACAGCCGCGTGCAGGTCAACCAGGTTCCGGGCGGTATGATTTCGAATTTGGCAAACCAGCTGAAAGAACAAGGCGCGCTTGGGCGCATGGACGAGGTACTCCTGGAGATTCCGCGCGTCCGGGCCGATCTTGGTTATCCGCCGCTCGTCACCCCGACTTCGCAAATCGTGGGTACGCAGGCCGTATTCAATGTCTTGACCGGTCAGCGCTACAAAAATATTACCAATGAGGTGAAGTCTTATTTTCAGGGTCGGTACGGTGCCCCGCCGGGTCCGGTCAACGAGCGCATTCGAAGGCTCGCAATCGGCACTCAAGACGTGATTACGCACCGCCCTGCCGATGATCTGAAGCCGGAGATGGAGCGCCTGCGCGCCGAGATCGGAGATCTTGCGAAGAGCGAAGAAGACGTACTGACTTACGCGATGTTTCCAGAAATCGGTCGTCTGTTTTTGGAAGAGCGCGCCGCTGGGGCGCTCCGCGCCGAGGAGTTGCTGCCGCCGCTGGAGGCCCAAGGGGCGCCCTGCTATTTGGCGCCCACGGACTTCAACGTGACCATGCACGGCGAGACCTACAATATCAAGATTCGCGGCGCCGGGCATAAAAACGAGGAACGTCGACCTTTCTATGTCTATGTCGACGGGATGCCAGAAGAGATCATGGTCGAGACCATGGGCATCGTTGCCACCGATGGTAGCGGCGGCACGCGCGAGATCGCACCCGATGCCGCCGGTGCGGCCGGGACGGACTCCCGTCGTCCCAAGGCACGCAAGGCCGGGGACGTGACCAGCGCGATGCCCGGCACGGTCGTAGACGTCCTTGTCAGTCTCGGACAGGTGCTGAAGGCCGGTGATCCAGTGTTGGTGATCGAGGCTATGAAGATGGAAAATGAGGTACCGGCCCCCATAAAGGGCACCGTTAAGGCGATTCACGTCAAAAAGGGGGACAGCGTCTATCCCGACGAGGCCTTGGTGGAGATCGGCTAACCCATGGCCGCCCTCACCCGCTTGGTCCTGGCCTCAGGGTCTTCCTATCGCCGGGAGTTGATGGCGCGCCTCGGGGTACCCTTCGAGGCGATCACCTCCCATGTCGACGAATCCCCGCTACCTGGCGAGGCCCCGGAGGCCCTGACCCTTCGTCTCGCCCTGGCCAAGGCGGAAGCGGTGCGCGCGCAGGCACCCGATGCCCTCATTATCGGCTCCGATCAGGTCGCCGTGTACGATGGCGAGGTGGTCGGCAAATCGGGGGGTTTTGCGGAGGCGGCCCGGCAGCTACGGCGGATCTCGGGCAAGACCGCCGTGCTCTATACCGGGCTTGCCCTGGTCAACGCGGCCACCGGCCACACACAGACTGCAGTCGCACCATTTCGGGTCACCTTTCGGGTCCTGTCGGACGAGCGCATCAGGCGCTACTTGAATAAAGAACAACCCTACGATTGCGCCGGTAGCGTCAAGTCCGAGGGCCTTGGTATCGCGCTCTTTGACCACTTTGACGGCGACGACCCGACCACGCTGATCGGCCTGCCCCTGATGCGTTTGACGCGCATGCTGGAAAACGAAGGCTTTGAGGTCATCTAAACCCCGGCGCACGGCCGGCCTCTAGCGCCCCGCCACGGCCCGCCCTATCCGCGCCAGGGCCTCTTCGAGAAGCGTCCTTTGGCAGCCGAAGTTCAGGCGTACAAATCCCGGGGCACCAAAGTCGGTTCCATCCGACAGCCCGACCCCCGCCGTCTCAAAAAATCGTTGCGGATTCTCGACGCCTAGACCACGCGCATCGATCCAGGCCAGATAAGTGGCCTCCACCGGCGTCGTCTTCAACCCAGGAGTCGCGCCCAGGGTATTGATGACGAGATCGCGATTGGCGCGCAAATAGGCAATTAGGGCCCGCTGCCAGGCGGCCCCATCCCGGTAGGCCGCAAGGCCTGCCACGTAACCGAGGACGTTCACATCGGGTACGATCCCCCTCATCTCGGCCCGGAACCGCGTGCGCAGGGCGGCATCCGGGATGACCGCAAAAGAAAACCCGAGCCCTGGGATATTGAAGGTTTTGCTCGGCGCGAGCAGCGTGATGGTGCGTTTCGCGAGCTCCGGACTGAGACTCGCGATCGAGACATGCGTCTTGTCCTCGTCTAAGATCAGCCCGGCGTGAATCTCGTCTGCGCAGATGATGAGGTCGTGGCGTGCGCAGAACTCCCCCAACCGTTCGAGATCGGTCCGGGCATAGGCGCGTCCCACGGGATTGTGGGGATTGCAGAGCAGCAGGAGTCGGGTCACGGGCGTCACAGCCCCCTCTAGAGCCACCCAGTCGAGCGCAAACACGCCATCACGACCCTGCACGAGGGGGACGGTCACGAGTCCGCGACCCGCGAGCCTGGGCGCGCTCAGAAAGGGGGGGTACACCGGGGTCATGGTGAGGACATCATCGCCCAGGGCGCCGACGGCCCGACACGAAAGATTGATACCGGTCACGAGGCCAGGGAGCCATACGACCCATTCGGGCCGCAACACCCAGTGATGGCTTGCCGCTATATACTCAATCACGGTGTCGAGTAGACCGCGGGGCGCATTGCCATACCCGAAGATCCCGTGTCGTACGCGCTCTTGGAGCGCGTCTAGCACCGCAACTGGCGCTGGAAAGTCCATATCGGCCACCCATAAAGGGATGATGTCGGTATCGCGGTAACGATCCCATTTGACACTCCCTGTGTCGCGCCGATCGATCACGGCATCAAAGTCTGTCATATGCTAAGCACCCCAAAGTCATAGTGCGGCTCACTCATATCGGATGAGCAATCATAGTATGCTGTCATACCCCCGGCCAGACCGCGGTCGCCTCCCACCCCGGATCCTTGTGTGCCATTGCGGTAAACTAGACGACTTGCGGGGATTTCATGCCCTTTGATCCGTATCCGCAGCCTGGGTAGCGGGCCGTAACGAGGCCCTGAAGCAAGGCTAGGCCTCATGATTGCGGACACGAGTGGCAAAGCGCGCCGAATTGGTTAGAATGGCGCCAGTTTTGGCGGTTGTCATGGGATTGTCACAATGCCCCCTTAGGCTTGTGTCGATTACACAACCCTAGAGGTAAATATGTCTAAGCAAAAGACTGCCTATCCTGTCCGCACCGCCTTGGTGGCGTCTGCATTGACCCTAGCCGTAGCTGGGTCTTTTGGTGCAGCCCCCGCCTCTGCGCGCACCATCAATATTATGGAGACAGGCTCTAGCTTGCTCTACCCGCTGTTCAATATTTGGGTCCCGGCCTACACCCACAGCCATCCCAATGTACGCATCAATACCCAGAGCACGGGTAGCGGCACGGGGATCTCGGAGGCCGTTTCCGGTATCGCTCAGATCGGGGCATCCGACGCCTATATGAGCAATACCCAGATCAGGCAAAATCCTAACATCCTGAACATCCCCTTGGCGATCTCGGCCCAGACTGTGAATTACAACATTCCTGGGCTCAATGATTTGCATTTGAAGCTAAGTGGCCCGGTACTGGCCGGCATTTATGACAACCAGATCCAGTATTGGAACGCGCCCGCCATTCAGCACTTGAACCCTGGTGTGCCGCTCCCCCATCATCGCATCACCCCCATTCATAGAACCGATGGCAGCGGGGACACCTTCATCTTTACGCAATACCTCTCGTTCTCGACGCCTTACTGGAATTCCCACGTCGCCTATGGCACGACCGTCAGCTGGCCTGCGGTCCCGGGTAGCTTGGGCGCCTTAGGGAACCCCGGCATGGTGCAATCGGTAGCCCAAACACCCTATTCGATCGCTTATATCGGGGTGAGCTTTGCCAATGAAGTGAAAGACGCCCACCTCGGCACCGCACGTCTCGAAAATCGCGCCGGTCACTTTATGTTACCCACGAAGGCCACGATCATGGCAGCGGCGGCCAGGCTGGGTAGCAAAACACCAGCGGATGAACGCATCAGTCTGATTTTTGCGCCGGGCGCACATTCGTATCCCATCATCAATTACGAATACGCGATCGTCAGCGATCATCAAAAGGATGCGGAGATGGGGACCGCCGTGCGCGAGCTCCTCACGTGGACGATCAATCGCCATGAAGGTAATGCGGAGCGCTACCTTCGCCAAGTCCATTTTGTCGCCTTACCTGCGCGTATCTCGGCTCTGAGTCGTAAGCAAATAGCCAAGATTCGTTAAAGAGCAACACTAACGCCGGGGCCTTCTTGAAGGCCCCGGTTTATTTTGGAATGTTCATGAAGCTGCGACCCTTCCGAATCGCACTAGTACTGATTACCAGCCTCATACCGCTCGCTCTCATTGCGATCCTGGTGTTTCTTGGCCAATACTCGTGGTCGGCCATTACCTTCAATGGTTGGCACTTCCTTTACGGTCACATCTGGAATCTCGGTAATCTCTACGCCGACCCCATTATGCAACGCGGCCAACTGGCCCCGATCGGCGCCAACTATGGCATCCTGGTCTTTATTGTCGGAACATTGCTGACATCCGCGATCGCCCTCCTCCTTGCCGTCCCCATAAGCATCGGCGTGGCCGTTTTTCTAGCCGAGGGACTCGGCAGTAATCTGAGAACCATCCTCTCTTTTGTCGTGGAGCTCCTGGCGGCTGTTCCGAGCGTCGTCTATGGACTCTGGGGATACGCTGTACTGACGCCGCTCATCGCACACAGTATCGGGCCCGACTTGCGCTCGACGCTCGGGTTTCTGCCGTTCTTTGCCGGACCGATCGGGAGTGGCTATGGTCTCCTGGCCGCGTCGCTCGTACTAGCCCTGATGGTCGTCCCCATTATCGCCGCGACGGTGCGCGACGCCCTTTCGCAAGTGCCGCTAGAGACAAAAGAAGCGGCCTATGCGCTCGGGGCCACGCATTTTGAAGTCGTGCGACGCGCCATGCTCCCCACCGTGCGTGGGAACATCATCGGGGCTTGTATCCTCGGCCTCGGGCGCGCCCTAGGCGAGACCATGGCGGTACTCATGGTCAGCGGCGGGGCTCTGAATTACTTTCCGGGTAATATCTATAGCCCGATCAGCACCATGGCCTCGTTTATCGTATCCCAGCTCGACAGCGCCATGCAGGACCCGACGGGAATGGCGGTGCGCTCGCTCGCCGAGATTGCGCTGATTTTGTTTATTATCGCCGTTATCACGAACATCATCGCTCGCCTCTTGACTGGAACATCACGCAATGTCTCCTCCGTTTAAACCCTCGCGCATGGCGCGCCGGAAATGGCTGTCGGGGGCGGGCTGGGCATTTGCTGCGGGCTCGTTCCTGCTCGTCGCAGCGCCCCTTCTTAGTATCCTCTACACCGTTTTCCGCAAGGGTTTGTCGGCGCTGTCGCTGAACCTCTTTACGCATGTCACCAATGGGATTTCCGGGGGGCTGCTTAACGCCATTACCGGTACGCTGGTCTTGGTCTCCGGGGCGCTCCTTTTTGCCGCACCAGTGGGCATTTTGGCGGGCATCTACCTGTCAGAGTTTGGCCGGAGTCGCTACGGCCAGGTGGTGCGTTTTCTTGATGATGTGCTGACCGGCGTCCCCTCGATCGTTCTAGGCTATTTTAGTTATGTCACGCTCGTCATTGGCCTCGGTTGGCAGTTCTCGGTCCTCGCGGGCTCCATCACCCTCGCGATCATGGTCGTCCCTTATATTGCGCGGTTCACAGAAATTGCCTTTCTGCAGGTTCCAAACAGTCTTCGGGAGGCCGGTTATGCGCTCGGCCTACATGAGCGCACGGTCATCACACGCATCGCATTGCCGCTGGCCTTGCCAGGCATCATGACCGGAGTCCTGCTTGCGATCGCGATAGCGCTTGGCGAAACGGCGCCGCTCATCTACACGGCGGGTTGGTCAAATTTCCTTTGGAACGGGCGCTTGATACACGAGCCGATCGGCTACTTGACCTATGTGATCTGGAGCTTCATAAACCAACCCTTCAGTTCCGCCCATGCGCTCGCCTTTGCGGCGGCATTCATTGTGATCCTGATGGTGCTCGTCATTAATGTGGGGCTCACTATCCTAGTGAAACGCACCCGTCCGAGACGCCCTGGGCAGCGCTAGGGTGCGCCGTCAGCCGCTGGCGCGGCCCCACGCCCCACCGAGTAGACGCCCGTTGCGGGCATCGACCATACGGGGGGTGGCTCGCTTAGCGCAGGCCTTCCGAAATGGTAGCCCTGCCCCCAGTCCATACCGAGATCGATTGCCATAGCGGCCAATTCGGCATCCTCGATGCCCTCAGCTATAGTCAAGATATCGAGATCGACTGCGATCGCGCGGATACCCTTTAGAATGGACCGCGCACGTTTGCTATGGCGGGCGGCCTGGATCAGCTCCATATCAATTTTCAGGAATGAGACGGGAAGCAAAGTCAGGTAGAGAAACGACGAATACCCGCTGCCAAAATCGTCGATGGCAAGACGGGCACCGATATCGAGAAGCGGCCGCAAGGCCTCGAGGGCGGCCCTGGGTTCCCGTAACAGCTCGCGTTCCGTGATCTCAATCACCAAGGGGTTGCGTCTCCCTAAGAAATCGCCCAGGACATCGCAACTCATAAAGGACAACGCGATCCTCTCTAGCAAAAACCGTTCGCGCAGAAACGCCGCCGAGACATTCATAAATCGCAGCTGCTGATCTCCCTGGCGACTCTGTTCCCGGCAATGGTCTAAGGTCTGCTCGATAACGCGGCCATCGATGCGACTTGCAAGCCTTAAATCCGTAGCCGCTTTCATGAATTGGTCCGCGCCTAAGACCTGTCCATCGGGCAACAGGATGCGCGCCAATCCCTCCTCGGCTACCGGGCGTCCGCTGCCAAGATCGACAATCGGCTGATAGGCTACACGCAGCCGTCCCTCGCTTAACGCCGACTCCACCTGCGCCCCAATATGACATAGCCCGCTGCTATTACTGTGCGCGGCCACAACGGTATGGCGCCCCTGCTCGCTCGCTTCATGCAGCGCAGAAGTGGCCTGGCTTATGGCATCGCCCAACACTTGGCTTGTATCTGGATAAGCGGCAATGCCAGCACATAGGGTAATGGGTATCAAGGCGTCGGCTGTGCCCATGGGTTGAGCCCTGGCTGCGCTCAGCGCAGCCAGGGCAACATCCCGGGCTTCGTCGATGGTCGCGTTCGGTAAGAACGCCAGAAATTCATCGCTCCCAAACCGTGCCACGCGTGCGCCTTTCGGGAGCCAAGCCGGCAAGTCGCGTGCTACATGCGCCAGGACTAGATCGGCGATCTCCGGCCCGTGGCGATCATTCAGAATCTTGAATCCATCGATATCAAACAGGATAAGGCCATAAGTCAGGCCCTTATTTTCGGCGATCATTCGCCTGATGCCAGCCAAAAACTCGGCGCGCGGCACCGATAATCGGCCGCTCGCCGTCTGCAGTACCAACTGGCCGCGCACGCCACGCCGATAATAGGCTACCCATAGCAAGCCAGCGAGACCGATGACAGCCTCGCCGAATAGCAGCCGCCAGAGCGAGTCCCGGGCGGCCAGAATTCCCGTTAGAAAGGTAACCGGTAGGTACACAATTTCCCCAAAAATGTGATGGCGCAGGCTGGGTGCACCACAAGTCAAGGCCGGGCCATTATCCCCGGATTTGTACTCGCGATACCGACCCGAGCACCGTTTCGCGAATTTATTCCGCCTACACAAAGCGCCCAAACCCCTGATCACTGCGGGGCTTCGTTTTAATAGACGCTCGCTGGCCTCTTTTTAGTCCTTCTGAAAGTGCACCAGCGCCTCGCTCAATTGTTTTACGCCGATGACCTGAAGCCCGAGATCCGTTCCCCGTTTGGGCATATTGGCTGCGGGAATGATCGCGCGTTTAAAACCGAGTTTGGCGGCCTCCCGGAGCCGTTCCTGTCCTCTAGGCACAGGCCGCATCTCGCCAGCAAGCCCCACCTCCCCAAATACGACCAGGTCCCGTCCCACGGCCCGATCGGTCAGGCTCGACACGCAGGCCAAGAGTACCGCCAGATCAGCAGCGGGTTCTGTGACCCTCACACCCCCGACTACGTTTACAAAGACGTCTTGGCGATAGGTTGCATGGCCGCCATGACGGTGAAGAAGGGCCAGCAGCATGCCGAGGCGTTGGCCATCCAAGCCCAGTGCTACTCGTCTGGGGTTGGCCGCCGAGCTTTCATCAATCAACGCCTGCACCTCGACTAATAACGGCCGCGTACCCTCTTGCGTCGCCAAAATGACACTCCCCGGCGCGGTTTCAGCGTCTTGCCGCAGAAACAAGGCCGAGGGGTTGGTGACCTCACGCAATCCGCCCTCGGTCATCACAAAAACGCCGAGTTCGTTCACCGCTCCAAACCGATTCTTAATGGCCCGGATCAACCGGTAACGGCTACTGCTATCGCCCTCGAAATACAGCACCGCATCGACCATATGTTCCAGTACGCGCGGCCCCGCGAGCTGCCCTTCCTTAGTCACATGGCCGACCAAAAAAAGGGCCGTATTCGTCTCTTTCGCAAAACGCACGAGGGTCGCTGCGGCCTCGCGTACCTGGCTGACACTGCCCGGGGCCTGCGCCAGTGCGGGCGCATAAACAGTCTGTATGGAATCGATAACCAGCACACGCGGCAGCTCATGGCGCGCCTGGGCGATAATCGCCTCCACGTTCGTCTCGGCTAAGAGCTTCAGTTGTGGTGCGCCTAAGGCCAAGCGCTGGGCGCGTAGCGCCACCTGCGCGGTGGACTCCTCTCCGGTCACGTAAAGCGCGGGGAGATCCGCACTCATGTGCGCCAGCGCTTGAATCAGGATTGTAGACTTGCCGATACCGGGGTCGCCGCCGAGCAAAACGACCGAGCCCGGCACGACCCCACCGCCCAAGACTCGATCCAGCTCACCAATTCCCGAGGTCCATCGCTGCACGCTCTCACAGGTGACCTCCGCTAACAAAACCGCGTGCTTAGTAGTGGCCGCCTGCCCGGTGCCGATGTCAAAGACAGAATTCCAGGCCCCGCAGGTGTCGCAGCGCCCCGCCCACTGCGCGGTCTTCGTTCCGCATTCCCGACACTGATAGCGTGATCGATCCTTCATGGCAGATCGCGCCTCGGCAACCGCTGGGTCAGACCACATAACAGCGTATAAGGAATCGTGCCGGCGGCCTTCGCGACCTCTTCGACCGGAAGCCCTTGTCCCCACAAGATAACCTCCTCGCCGACCTGGGCCTGCGCTACCGCGCGCATATCGATGCTCAACATATCCATCGATACACGCCCAATGATCGGTGCGCGCACCCCCAGAACCAAGGCCGAGACATCGTGAGAGACTTCGCGGGGATAACCATCGCCGTAGCCTAACCCCACGATCCCCACCGGCATATCCTCGGGACAGCGATAATCGCCACCATACCCGATGGCATCGCCTTTCTTGCGCTGGCGCACACTGATCAGTTGACTGCGCAAAGTCATGACGGGCCTTAAGTTCAGGGCGGGCCCGCACTGACCGGGTAGCGGCGATGCGCCGTAGAGCATAAGGCCGGGGCGCACCCAATCACCATGCGTAGCCGGCCAACGAATGATGCCGGCGGAGTTGGCGAAAGATCGCGCAAGTCCACCGGCTTCGATCGCGTTAAACACGCTCATTTGCTGTAACGTCGCCGGGGAAGAGTCGCTCTCGGCAGAGGCCAGATGCGACAACAGCCCGATATTTCGAATAAGGGGAATGGCGCGCAGGTCGGCGATGACCTGGCCGATCTCATTCGGACGGAAGCCTAGCCGATGCATGCCCGTGTCCACCTTGACCCAGACATCCAAGGGGCCGACTCCCCGAGAGCGCTGCAGGGCCGCGATTTGGTGGGCCTCATGAATGACTGGCGTCAGTCGCTCGCTCAGTATGAGGGGAATTTCCTTGGCCTCAAAAAATCCCTCGAGTAGGCAAACCTCTTGCCGGATACCGGCTGCCCGCAACTCGAGCCCCTCTTCGAGACTCGCAACCCCAAAGGCGTCCGCCTCCGTCAGAGTCTGGGCGACCCACACCAACCCATGGCCGTAACCGTTGGCCTTGATGATGGCCATAATACGTGCCGAGGAGCGTTTGCGGACTTCGCGTAGATTGTGCCGAAGGGCCGCGGCATCAAGCGACGCGCAAGCAGGCCTCATGCATAGGGCCCATCATAGTTCCGTGCCTCGGCATGGTTTTCGAATCGGGTGTATTCCCCGAGATAGGTAAGGCGAGTTTTGCCAATCGGCCCGTTACGCTGTTTGCCGATAATGATCTCCGCAGTCCCCTTGTCCTCACTGTCCTCGTTGTAGACCTCATCACGGTAAATGAAGAAGATCACATCGGCATCCTGTTCAATAGCACCAGACTCCCGAAGATCCGACATGACCGGGCGCTTGTTTGGCCGTTGTTCGAGAGACCGGTTCAGCTGCGACAGGGCTACCAGCGGAACATGAAGCTCCTTCGCCAGTCCCTTCAGTGCGCGCGTTATGGCAGAAATCTCGGTCGCCCTGTTCTCGGAATTCTCCGAGGACTGCATCAACTGAAGATAGTCTACGACGATCAGACCAAGACCATGCTCGCGCATGAGCCGCCGACTTCGTGCGCGCAACTCCAGCGGGGTCAGCGCTGGCGTATCGTCGATATAGATCGACGTTTCTGCGAGCATTCCGACTGCCGACGTGAGCCGTGGCCAGTCCTCGTCTTCGAGCTTGCCGGTGCGCAACCTGTGGGCATTGATGCGGCCAAGCGATGACATCAGGCGCATAGCCAATTGCTCGCCGGGCATTTCCAGACTAAAAATCGCGACCGGCAATTTGAGTCCGACCGCCGCATTCTCGGCGATGTTCAGGGCAAATGCGGTTTTGCCCATAGACGGCCGTCCGGCCACGATCACGAGATCGCCCGGCTGAAGCCCGGATGTGAGGTTGTCTAGGTCAGTGAAGCCGGTCGCCACACCGGTAATCGAGGAATTGGACCGAAACAGGGTATCGATACGATCGACTGCCGCCGTCAACAAGGCCTTAAGGGGCCGAAACCCGTTCTGGCGCGTGCCGCTTTCGGTAATGGCAAAGACGCTGCGCTCCGCATAGTCGAGAAGCTCAAGCGCGCTCCGTCCTTCGGGTTGGTAGGCCGTGTTACCGACGTCGTTTACGACCTCGATGAGTCGGCGCACCAGCGAGCGCTCGCGGACGATGTCGGCGTACGCGGCAATATTCGCAGCGCTTGGCGTATTCTCCGCCAAGACGCCCAAATAGCCGAGCCCGCCCACGACTTCCAGTTGCGCCGCCCCCAACTGCTCGCTCACCGTGACGATGTCGGCGGGGCGGCTCTCGGCGTTCAAAAGGGCAATGGCCGCAAAGATCAATTGATGTTCGCGACGGTAAAAATCGACCTCCGAAAGCCGGTCGGCTATTCGGTCCCAGGCGCGCCCATCGAGCAACAACCCCCCCAAAACGGCCTGCTCGGCCTCAAGGGACTGCGGTGCCATACGCAAGCGCGCTTCGGCCGTACCTCGGACGTGCAAACCGCTCGGATCCTTGTCAGCCATGAGGGCCCTGTGTAAAACCGATAGCGCCTGATCCTCTAGCCTTCTGCGACCACAGACACAATGATGGTGACCGTAATCTCAGGGTGCAAGCTGACCTGCAGCTCGTGATCGCCGACTGTCTTAAGTGGGCCATCGGGCAGCTCAATCTCGGATTTTGCCAGCTCGAAGCCCATGCCGAGCATCGCCTCAGCAATATCGGAGACGCCCACGGAACCAAAGATCTTGCCCTCATCGCCCGCCTTACGGACTAATTGGACAGTCACCCCCCGCAAATGCTCACCGCGCGCACGAGCCCGACCGAGCTGGTCTTGCTGATGGCGCTCGCGTTCTGCGCGCTCGGCTTCAAAGCGCGCCTTGTTCTCAGGCGTGGCCCGAACGGCTTTCCCACTCGGGATCAGAAAGTTGCGGCCAAAGCCCGGCTTGACCGTGACTTGATCGCCCAGATCGCCCAGGTTCCGGACTTTTTCAAGAAGAATAATCTGCATAAAGCCGTTCCTTTAGTTGTGCGCGTCACTATAAGGCAAGAGCGCCAAATGACGGGCGAGCTTCACGGCACGAGCCAACTGACGCTGGTAACGCGCCTTGGTCCCGGTGTTGCGGCTCGGAATAATCTTGCCGGTTTCGGTAATGTAGGCCTTCAGCGTGGCGAGATCCTTGTAATCAATCTCGACGGTACCCTCAGCTGTGAATCGACAAAACTTCTTGCGTCTAAAAAAGCGTGACATGGTCCTCTCCTTACAACGGGGCGTCGGCGTTCAACGGGGTGTCGACACCGTCGCGCTCGAGCCCATCTTCATCAGTGCGCGGGCGCGCGACCTTTGCGGCCACATCCTGGTTTTCCTTGGCGAGCGGCGACGGTGCCGTCACAGCTTCGGTACGGACCAAGGTGAGGGTGCGAATGACGGCGTCATTGAACTTAAACGAGGTCTCGAGCTCTTGCAGCACCGGGGCCTCACATTCAATGTTCATAAGCACGTAATGGGCTTTATGGACCTTGTTGATAGGATAGGCGAGTTGCCGACGACCCCAGTCCTCGAGTCTGTGGATAAATCCGCTTCCGTTCTCGATGAGCGACCGATAGCGCTCGATCATCGCTGGTACTTGTTCGCTTTGGTCAGGATGGACCAAAAAAACGATTTCATAATGACGCATTGTGGCCCCTTATGGCTATAAAGCCTACGACCCATTGCCGTAGGCAAGGAAGGCGGCGCTATTTTAGAGAGTTATGGGCGGTAACGCAATTTTCCCGTCATTTGCGCAAAATCGGGCGTGGGGCGCGGGCGCGTACGCTCTCATAGAG
Source organism: Acidiferrobacter sp. (assembly GCA_035530915.1). Lineage (GTDB taxonomy): Bacteria > Pseudomonadota > Gammaproteobacteria > Acidiferrobacterales > Acidiferrobacteraceae > Acidiferrobacter. The sequence continues at coordinate 28,615 of DATKTV010000016.1, forward strand.
GCAGAGACTGGCGGCCACCGAGACGTTCAGGCTCTCGGTCTGACCCTGCATGGGGATATGGATCAAGAGATCACAGGCCTCCTGGGTCAGTCTCCGCAGACCGGAACCCTCACCGCCCAACACCCACGCGACCGAAGCGGGGACAGCGCATTCATGCAAAGAAACGTCGCCCTCCGCACTGGCGCCGACTAGCCAGATCCCGGCCTCTTTCAGGGCCTTTAGGGTACGCGCCAGGTTTGCAACCTCATACACCGGGATACGCTCGGCGGCGCCGCTCGCGGCCCGGCACGCCGCGGCCGACAATGGGGCGCGGGCATGTCTTGGGACAATCACCATATGGACACCTGCTGCCTCGGCCGTCCGCAGGCAGGCACCTAGGTTATGGGGGTCTTGAACGCCATCTAAGATGAGCAATAAGGGTTGAGGGATATCCGCCAAGACCGTGAAGAGGTCGCGCTCCTTGGGCCGGTCCTGGGGTCGTCTGCGAGCAATGACACCCTGATGGGGGAGCCCGGGCGCCAAGCGGTCCAGGGCCGCGCGCGGGTTCCTATGGACCGTGACATGGGTGCCGCGGGCGCACGCGAGTACCGCGTGGATACGGTCATCGGAACGATCCTTGTCGACCCACACACAATCGATCCCCTCCGGCGCCTCCTTCAGGGCCGCCAGGACCGCATGGAGACCGACGATCAGGTCTTCCGAAATCGCGTCATCCACGGCGGGTTCGGCGCCTTCGCTTGGCCGCGGACTTGGGCTTGGCCGGGGCCTTCATCACCACGGCATTGGGGTCAGGAATCAACTCGAAATCGAGCTTACCCTCGTCCAGATCGACCCGTAAGAGCCGCACCCGCACCGAGTCGCCTAGGCTATAACGCTGGCCGGTCCGCTCCCCCACCATGCGGTGGTGTACCGGATCGAAGTGATAGTAGTCATGACCGAGCGAGGACACATGGACGAGACCATCGACAAAGATGTCCGCCAACTCGACAAAAAGCCCAAAGGCCATGACGCCGCTCACGACTGCCTCGAACTCCTGTCCTACCTTGTCGGCCATATACTCCGTCTTGAGGAATCGAACCACATCGCGCGTCGCCTCGTCTGCGCGCCGCTCGGTAAACGAGCATTGCTCGCCCAGCGCCTTCATAACGGTCGCCTTCTCGTTCGTTTTGCTGTGACTCAGCGCCTGCTTAATGGCGCGATGAACGATCAGGTCAGGATAGCGTCTGATTGGCGAGGTAAAGTGGGTATAGTGTTCATAGCCCAAGGCGAAATGGCCGTGATCCTCATGACTGTATACAGCCTGACTTAGGCTGCGCAGCAATAAGGTCTGCAGGAGCCGCCCTTCGGGCCCGGGCGGCAGATCGGTCAAGAGCGTCGCATAATCCTTGGCGCTCGGTTTGTCGCCCCCCTTAAGGGTCAGTCCCAGCTCAAAAAGGACCGCGCGCAAATCCTTCAACTTTTGGATGCTAGGCCCGGCATGGACGCGAAACAAGGCAGGTATCGCTTCGGCTACCAGAAAATCGGCGGCACATACGTTGGCCGCTAGCATACATTCTTCGATCAGTTTATGGGCATCGTTACGAACCACCGGCTCGATCCGCTCGATCTTGCGGTTGGCATCGAAAACGATACGCGTCTCCGGCAGATCGAAATCGACCGATCCCCGGTGGATCCGAGCCGCGTGCAGAATCTTGTAGAGCGCATGCAAGGCCTGGATGACCGGCATGACGGCCGCGCGTTTCGCGCGCCCGTCCTCATCGCCTGCCAATATCGCGCCGACCTCCGTGTAGGTAAGTCGGGCCCGGGAGCACATGACGGCCTCGAAGAAACGGTGGCTCTTGATCTTCCCGTGCGCGTCCATGTGCATTTCGCAGGCCATGCACAGGCGGTCGACATCGGGGTTTAAGGAACACAGGCCGTTGGAAAGCACCTCGGGCAACATCGGGATGACCGCCTTGGGGAAATACACCGAGTTGCCGCGCGCCAATGCCTCAACGTCCAAGGCGGTCTTTGCCTTGACGTAATAGGACACGTCGGCGATCGCCACGACCAAGCGCCAGCCCGTAGGGGTCTGCTCGCAGAAAACGGCGTCATCGAAATCGCGCGCGTCTTCACCGTCGATCGTGACTAATGGTAGAACACGCAGATCCTCGCGTCGGCCCGCTTCCCCCGCATCGACGGTCGGGGCCAGGCCTGCAACCTCAGTCTCGACTGCGGGCGGGAATTCATGAGGAAGGCCATACTTGCGCACGGCGATCTCGATTTCCATGCCCGGCTCGGTGCGGCCACCCAAGATCTCGACGATGCGGCCTACAGGCGGGGTGCGTGTGGTTGGCTGTTCGAGGATCTCGCAGACCACGATCTGGCCCGTGACTGGGGGCTTCCCTTCCGGAACCACCATGATATCCCGCCCGATGCGACGATCATCCGGGGTGACGAAGCTCACGCCATGCTCCTCGGTGTAGCGCCCGACGACCTGCTGTTGGCCGCGCTCCAGCACCTCGACAATGAGACATTCGCCGCGACCGCGGGCATCGAGGCTCGCAATACGCGCCATGACCTGGTCGCCGTGGAGGACCTTGCGCATTTCCCGCGGCGGAATGAAGAGGTCGTCATCGCCCTCCTCCCGCGACAAGAATCCAAATCCGTCCGGGTGGCCGATAATGCGCCCCTTGATGAGGTCCATCCGCTGAACAAGACCGTAACGGCCACGTCGATTCTTCAGCAGCTGGCCGTCGCGCTCCATCGCCCGCAGACGGCGCCCAAAGGACTCGACGTCGCGTTCACCGGCGACATGCAAATCCTCCAGCAGCTGACGCAGCGGTACCGGCTCGTCTTGCGACGCCAGATAGGCCATCACCGCCTCCCGACTAGGGACCGGAAATTCGTAGGTTTGTGCTTCCCGCTCAGCCATGGGATCTGGGAATGCGGGGGAATCATTCTGCGTTGACATCGTCATAGGTTCTCGGTAGAGTCGCCGGCCTTGAGGGACGCCGGGCCGGGGTGGCGGAATTGGTAGACGCGCTAGCTTCAGGTGCTAGTGGGGGTAACCCCGTGGAGGTTCAAGTCCTCTCCTCGGTACCAAGTTCGACGTTCCTTTCCCCTATTCAACAAAAGGGTCCTGAACGATAATCGTTTCGTCGCGGTCAGCGCCCGTCGAGATAATATCGATCGGCGACCCTGTCAGTTCGGTCAATCGATCCAGATAACGCCGAGCGCCCGCGGGCAACTCCTCTAGTTTGCGGATCCCGACCGTGGAATCCTGCCAGCCTGGCAGCTCTTCGTATACCGGCTGGCAACGAGCCAGTGCCTCGGCCGTACTCGGTGGGGTCGACTGGCGGTTGCCATCGACATCATACGCCACACAGATCTTGATCGTCTCTAGACCGTCTAGAACGTCTAGCTTGGTGATGCAAAGCCCCGAAAAACCATTGATCTGCCGAGCCCTGCGCACCGCCACTGCGTCAAACCAGCCACACCGTCGCTTGCGGCCGGTCGTGGCCCCAAATTCCTGCCCCCGTTCGCCCAAGCGTTCGCCGATCTCGTCGAAGAGCTCAGTCGGAAACGGGCCGGCGCCCACGCGTGTGGCATAGGCCTTGGTGATCCCTAAGACGTAATGGAGTTCCCCAGGCCCGATGCCGGTGCCGGTCGCCGCCGCGCCAGCGCTGGTATTAGAAGACGTCACAAAGGGGTAGGTCCCATGATCGATGTCGAGGAACGTCCCCTGAGCCCCCTCGAACAGCAGGGATTCCCCCCGCAGCCGGTGCTGATCCAAGGCCTCGGGCACATCGCAACAGAGTTTTGCCAAGCGGTCACGGTAACTGAAGATCTCGGCCAAGGTGTCCTCGTAGCTGACCGTAGGCGCCTTGAAGAAATGCTCGAGCATAAAATTGTGATAGTCCATGACATCCTTCAGCTTGGCAGCAAAGCTTGCCTCGTCGAAGATATCCCCCAGCCGTAGCCCGCGACGAGCAACCTTGTCCTCATAGGCCGGACCGATGCCGCGGCCAGTCGTGCCGATCGCCGCCGCTCCACGGGCCTTTTCGCGCGCGATATCCAGGGCGATATGGTGGGGCAGGATCAACGGGCAACTCGTGCTGATGCGTAGCCGATCGAGGACCGGTACACCGCTTTTCTCCAGGGCCTCGATTTCCTCAAACAAGGGCCCGACTGCGAGCACCACGCCGTTGCCGATGTAGCAGATGACATCGCGTCTCAGGATGCCCGATGGAATGAGGTGCAGCACCGTCTTCTGACCTTGGATCACCAAGGTGTGCCCGGCGTTATGCCCGCCCTGAAAGCGCACCACGCCACGCGTCCGATCGGTCAACAGATCGACGATCTTGCCCTTACCCTCATCCCCCCATTGGGTTCCGATCACCACGATATTCTTTGCCATAATCCCCTTACCTAGCTACGACCGTCCAGCGGCCGTTTTGTTGTCTGAGTTCGCGATCACAGCCCATCTGTTGGGCCTCGTTCGCATCGTTAGTTAAGGCCCCGATAACGCGTTCGCCGGCGGCGCGCAGCGCGCTAATCTCCGCGCGTAGCGCCTCGTCGTCCTCGTCGGGCGCAAAAATCCCCACTGCGGCCTTGGTCAAATGATCCTTTAGCTTGAGCAGTACTCGTAAATCGGCACCGAAGCCAACCGCCGGGCGCGCGCGGCCAAAGGCCCGACCGACCTCGTCATAGCGCCCACCCTGCGCGATGGCCTGACCGTAACCCGGCACGAATGCCGCGAATACGACCCCGGTATAATAGCCGTAGCCGTTCAGTTCGGCGAGATCGAAGTGCCAGTGCACGTCTTTGTGAAAGCGACTGACTGACGTCCAAACCGTCCGAATGTCCGCAAGCGCGGCTTGGACATCCGCGCCCGCGTCCTTCAGTGCGGTCTCGGCCATCGCGAATTCCTCGAAATCGCCATGCAGGTCGATCAAGGCCTCCAGATGCCGTCGGGCCTGTGGCCCCAGCTTCCACGCAGAAAGAAGTGCCGCGACCTCCGGGTGCGAGCGTCGCCGTAACGCCTCGAAAAGCTCTTGCTCGGCTGCGGCACCCATTTGGGCCTCACGAGCCAAGGCACGATACACGCCGACGTGACCAATATCCACATGGAGGCCCTGAAACCCGGCTCGCGCCAACAATGCCAGCATCAGTTGCAGCACCTCAGTATCGGCGCGGGTACCGGCATGACCGAACAATTCCGCGCCGATCTGTAACGGCTCGCGGGCCCCGCCGAACTCGTCTGGGCGAGTGCGGACCACGGGACCTAGGTAGCAAAGACGGACTGGTGTGTCGCGCCGCAGATAGTGCGCATCGATACGGGCGGCCTGCGGCGTGATATCCGCCCGCAGACCCATCAGACGACCGGTAAGTTGGTCTGTCAGTTTGAATGTTCTCAAATCCAATTCGCCACCGACCCCGGTGAGCAACGACTCCAGATATTCGATAAGGGGGGGCATGACGAACTCATAACCCCAACTATCGAGCAGATCCAACAAATCCCGCCGTACCTGTTCGGCATGACGAGCGGCCGGAGGCAGGATCTCCTCCACCCCTTCTGGCAGCAGCCAACGATCGCGCCTCACGAATTTTCCCCTTTTTTGGAATAACAGTTCATTTGCGGTATGAGCTGTTGTTTGGCAGGAATCTCATAAAACCACTATGGGGCCCGACCACGAGGATCGTGTGATGATTCCCAAAACTCTTCACATAGGCCCTTAAGCTATTATAAAACAAGAAGAAATGCGGATAGCGGCGGTAGGCCCGAGTATAAATCATACCGGCGCGAACATCACCATCACCACGGATGGCCTCGGCCTGCTCGTAGGCGCGGGCCTGGATCGCGGCTCGTTTTCGATCTGCCCTATTGCGAATGGCCCCAGCCTCGGCCATGCCGGTTGATTTCAACTGGGCTGCCTGTCGCAACCGATCGGCCGTCATCCGCTTTTCAATAGCGCCACGCACACCGTCTGCCAGTCCAATTCGGCGAATGCGCACATCTTCAACCGTTATGCCATAGCGAGCCACCTCGCCATTGATCATCTGGGTGAGGTGACCCTTGTCGCCATAAGCTATGACCGCTTTGAGGCTGCGCGTACCGACCACGCGGCGGATGGCGCTTGTGGCGACTTGTCGCAGACGCTCATCGGCCGCAGGACGCAGCCCACCTACGCTTGTGAAGTAACGGCGGAAGCTCTGAATACGCCACTCTACGAATGCGTCCACAAAAAGCGGATCCTGCCCCTTCGTCAAAAGCGCCCCAGGTGCTACCTGTAGACCCAGGAGCCGGGTACTCAAGACATGAACACTGTCGATAAACGGGATCTTGACGTGCAGGCCGGGGCCGACTCGGCTGGCAATGACGCGCCCAAAATTCGTGACTACCGCGCATTGTCCTTGATCTACGGTATAGACCGTCGCGTCTAAGACCACACCGATCAAGGCCAACCCCACTACAAGCGGCCAGAGCAAGCGGATACTCATGGCTTGGCCTTTATTGGTGTCGGCACGGTCTGTAGGGGCTTTGGACTGGCGCTATTTGCCAGCGAAACATTGACCACGGTGTGCGGGGAATCGGACAACACGACCTTGGGCGCGCTCTCGTACACACGCGCCGTAGCATCGATAAACAGTCGCTCGCGCGTGAGCTTCGGTGCCCGTCTGTAGACCCCGGCGAGCGCCACAAACCGGGCAACGCGGCCCTTGGCACGGGCCACCGTGGTGGCGCGATAAGCGCGCGCCTTAGCGATCAAAGCTGCAGCATCCGTCTGGGCCTTCGAGAGGATCCCGTTGGCATAACTCGCGGCCTCGGTTTGCTGCCGACGTTCGTCGACCCGGGCCTGCATAACCTTTTGGAGCGCCGCTATCACCAGCTGGGGTGGAGTGGCCTTCTGGATCTTAACCGCGACCACATGGATCCCGACGCGGTAGCCATTGAGCAGGCGCTGAAGAGCGATCTTGGCCGCGTCTTCGAGAGGTCGCGGGTCTCCTGTGAGCACGGCATCGGCGCTCGTGCCCGCAACCAGCTTGCGCATAACCGATTCCGCGGCCCGCGCAACGGTCTGTTGCGGATGATCGAGCGCAAAGAGGTAGCGGCTCGGATTTTGTACACGATACTGAACGGCAAACTCCAGGTTCACTATGTCTTGGTTGCTCGTGAGCATGGACGCCTGAATGGGCGCTGGCCCCCCTTCGTAGAGCTCCGACTTCGGCTGGTAACCGATCGCCACGACATGAATCTGACGCACGTCTACGATCCGGTCGCTGGCGATCGGCGCAGGCCAACGCCAATGTGCGCCGGGCCCGACAACCCGTACCTCCTTCCCAAAGCGCAGAAGTATGCCGCGATTGCCTTGCGGGACGCTATAGAAGCCACTCATGAGCCAACCGCCCACGGCCACAACGGCGACTACCGCCAACACCCAACTAGGCGGCGCGCCGCCGGTCTGACGCATGCGTCGCCACAGGCGCTGAACGAGGGCATCTAGATCAAAAGGCCCATGGATCCCCTTACGGCTCCAGGGATCCCGGCCTCTCCCTTGATCATTCCATCCCACGTATCGCGTTCCCCATAGATTCTGTCACAAACGCGCCATTCTAGGCGCATGGGCCCCGTCCGGCAACAAACTCAAACCGCCTTATCCAGCAGCAATTCTCCATTTGAGTACAGAAAAAGCCTAGATCCGGATCTCCGTGTCGCGAAAACCCCAGATCCGCTTACCTCGTGGTGTTTTCTTGAGCCCTCACAACATCCATAAATCCCGCTTTTTCCTTGGGCCCATCCGCCGCGGAGAACGTTGGTATAAAACGGACCGGCAAAGAAAAACTCTTCGCGTGACCCTAGAGACCTTCCATCCACGCGCATAGCAGCAAGCCAGGCGAGCTTTAGGCTGTCCTTACGGCCTTCGGTCGTGGTGTAACCGGCCTTGGCAAAGAGTTTGGCGCGCAGCGTCGGCAAGGTGTGTGGGCATCTTTACCGTCACCCTCTAAGACGCCCGCCCACAGCGCCGCTTCAGGAAGAGCGGTGGCGAAAACGATTCATCAGGTTATCGGGCTGAGCGAGGCCTCGGTGGCCCAGAAGTCATCCAAACAAAAGCGGTCAGCGGCGAAGTCGTACCTCCATTCCATGACCCCCCATTTCCCATTAGAAATGGGGGGTCATGCCTTATCATCCCTAGTGATGGTGCTCATACTTGAGCGATAGAACTCCGCCCAACCTTCGCTTGTCCGACCGGGCCGCGCCTTGGCCACATACATGGCCTGATCCGCGTGACGCAGGAGCAGATCGGTGTCGGCATCGTCGAAGGGGTAGATAGTCAACCCCAGGCTCGCCCGGATGCTGATCGCCTCCCCCTTGATGGTCAAGGGCTGCGCAATCGCGGCCTGAAGACGGGCCAGGACCAGATCCAGCTCACTCATATCACGCAAGCCTTCCAGCAGTAGCACAAACTCATCGCCACCCAGGCGCGCCACGGTATCTGTCAGCCGCACCGCGCCTTGCAGGCGGCGAGCCATCTCTTTTAGCAGGTCGTCACCAGCGTCATGACCATAGGTATCGTTGATCAGTTTGAAGTCGTCGAGATCGAGAAACCCCACCGCGAGAAGCCGCTTCTGGCGTGCAGATCGTGCCAGCGCCCTTCTTGTCTCTGCATCCAGGGCGCGACGATTCGGTAGGCCCGTGAGCGTGTCGGAGAGCGATTGCCACGCGAGCTCATCCATCAATCGATGCCGTTCCGTCACGTCCACAAAGGTACCGAGCACGCGCTGCACGCCATCCCTTTCATCCAGGCGTTGAACAGAGACATCCACGTGTATGACCTCACCGTCCAAACGGCGATAAGGCACGCCTCTGAGCACCCCGTGGCCTTCGCTTAGCATCTTCTCATTCGCCGTGCCTACCCGATCGTAGGTTTCTTCGTCGAGATAGAATCTCCGGATCGGATGCCCCACCAAATCCGCTGCGGAAGATGCCCCGAGCATTTCCAGCATTCGTGCGTTCACCCGCTCGAAAACCCTTCCTGGAAGGCGTATGACGCCAATGCCAGACGATTGCGTATTCAACAACGCCTCGTTGAAGGCGTTGGCTTCCCGCTCCCTTCGCAGGATATCCAAATGATCCAGGCCATAGCCGACATCTTTGGCCAAATCCGTCAATATCTTCTGGAGATCGGCATCGAAAATATTGTCTTCACCGTGACCCACCGCCAAGATGGCCCACCGCTTGCCGCCACGGAAAATGGGCAGGGCGGCGTTCGCACAAATTCCGAAGGCCTCGGCCCGCTGCGCCCAGGGCTTCATGCGAGGGTTATTGGCAAACGACGCATTGTAAACCGGTCTTTGCCCGCGCCAAGATAGGCCAGCAGGGCCTTGTCCCTCTGGAAGTTCTGCGGACGCGGATATCCGGATCCCCGCGAGATAGCCCGTCGGCCCGGTAGCGGCAAGCATCTGAAACCAGCCATCGCTGTCAGGCTGGCCTATCCACGCCAGCCGCAGATGGGCATGACGGATGGCCAGTTCGCAGAGTGATTGCAGCATGTTTGCCTCGTTCTCCATCTGGGCGATGGTTTCATTGGCGCTGGAAAGAAGCACGCTGAAATCCGTGATCCGTTGCAGCTTCCTGGCGCTGTCCTGCTGGGCGGCCTCCAGCATCTTGCGCTCGGTGATATCACGCGTGATGGCCAGTAGGTACGGTCTGTCGAGTTCGACGGCTGTCACGTTGACCTCTACCGGGAACATCGAACCATCCTTGCGACGATGTATGGTCTCAAATAACGCGCGTCCCGATTCCTGTAACTGCGTGATCACTTTCTGGGGATCCATACTGGAGGCCGCGTCTACGTCGTAAATGCTCATGGACAGGATCTCTTCCCGTGTGTAGCCCAGGGCGAGGCAGCCCGTCGCGTTTATGTCTAAAAAACGCAACGTGACAGGATCGATCACCTCGATGGCGTCACTGGAATGATCGAGCAAGGCGCGAACCAGTTTTAGCGATATCTCGGTCTGTTTGCGCTCGGTGATCTTATTCATAATGTTCACCAATTATCCGCGTCAACCATTGCGCAAGATGCGCCGCGCCAATTTTACTCGGGAAGAACGTCTCAATGTCACCATGACCACGAAGGCTGAACGAAAGGCGCGGTCTGCAGTATAACAGCGCTGATCCATCGTACGCGAGCGCGGCTGCGATAGATATTGTGACCGGAAATCCCCTGAATCGGGGCTCCTTGGGGAGTCCCTTGTCATTAGGCCCTCTCGCCCCACTAAAGGGTTGGTCCTACCATTCTCCCATTCTGTTAGGACAGGCCTTATTAAGTTACCACACACCCACCGTTATGGAATCCTGACGCCAGTCAAAAGAGCGACGATGCATGCGCCAGCTCACTTTGGCCACCGGCACTTTTGAGATCCACAGCAAACAGACCCGTCGAGAGAAGTTCCTGACAGATAGAGAGACGGTGGTGCCCGATCACGTTGGCCCGGTGAAAATAACGCTGGTCCGGACTATTGTTTTACGCCGTCCGCCTAAAGGTTACCTGGAGACCTAAGGCATGGGCGACTTTCATCACCGTGGCGAGACTGGGATTACCGTCGCCCGAAAGCGCCTTATAGAGGCCTTCGCGGGTGAGCCCGGTATCGCGCGCCAGTTGACTCATGTTGCGAGCGCGGGCAATGGTTCCCAAGGCGTGGGCCATAAGGGTGGGATCTGCGCGCTCGATCAATTGCCGGGCATAGCGTTACGCGGCGCGCTCGATATGGTCGGACACCCCGGATGGGAACAAGCCAGCTTGCGAATGGAGCAGGTCTTCGATGCGGCAACACAGCAGCGGCCAGTCTTCCTGCTTGATGGGGAAGTGCCGTCCGAGATTGCGGACGGTGATCTGGCGCACCTTGCCGCCGATGCGCTCGCCGCGCACCAAGCGGTGGGTGAAATAGCCTTCGCCGGTGATCTTGTTACGGGTTCGGGTTTGACCGGGTTTGACGGATAAACATGTGCCCGATGGCACAGGAAAAACAAGGGAAGATTATACTTGTGATGATATGATGGCACAACCAATCAACAACAGCATGGCGTAAAAATCACTTTCGTTATTAATCAATGTGTTGCATGTTGCGCAAGGGTGAATTCTGGCGATTTCTGCGGAGATCATGTTAAAGATGGGTTAGGACGAAGAAATGGAGGCTGGGGCCGGAATCGAACCGGCATTGACGGCTTTGCAGGCCGCTGCATCACCACTCTGCCACCCAGCCGTATGACGACGAAAAACAGAAGAAAACAAGGGTCCATAAAGGTAAGGAATTGGAGCGGGAAACGAGATTCGAACTCGCGACCCCAACCTTGGCAAGGTTGTGCTCTACCACTGAGCTATTCCCGCAGACCGGTGCATTGTAAACATGCCCGCGCCCCTGTCAAGCTTACCAACCCGGCGCCCTGGGAAATAACGGGATGGCCGCCCATAGACCGGAAAACGGCATCGATACCCAGAAAAGCGGCCTGGTCACCTCCCGTCGAACGGGCCGTCAGCGCCCGGAGCTAGTCGCGCCCTGGCAAGCGAATATCGTCAGGGCGTGGCCCAACGCCGTAGCGGCCCGGGGCGGTCGAGAGGCGCCTAGCGAACGTGACGTGCCGTTGCGCGGGCGATACTTCTGTACGCCATGGGCCAAACTCCAGGTCGATATCACCCGCCTCTCAGCATTTATCGGGCACCAGCGAGAGCATAAGGAACCCAAAGCCGTCACCTGCCCTGCATCAGAGCTCGATTCTCGAAAAGAGGTAGGCACTTAAGGATACGAGCGCCCCGGTGACCACCAGAAGGACCACAAGATCGCCCCCTACCCCGGTCAACGGTGAGTGCGCGAACGCGCCGCGCAGACCATTGACGGCATAGGTCACAGGATTCCATTCCATCGCCAGTATGAGTGGCCGCGGCAACCCCTTCATCGGAAACAACGCCCCGGAGAGAAAAAAGAGCGGCATGACTAGGAAATTCATGATGAGCGGGAACGCCTGCATGTCCTCAAGCACTGAGCCTATGGCGGTCCCGATGGCGGCGAACAGAACCGCGCTTATGAACATCACGAGCAGCGCGATCGGAAGCCACGCGATCGCCTCGATCCGAAAACCGACCAAAAGGCAGATGCCAAGCACGACGAGCCCCTGAATGAAGGCGACCACTGCCCCACCGAGCGTTCGGCCCAATGCGATATGGAGGCGCGAGACCGGTGCTACCAGGGTCTCTTTCAGGAAACCGAATTGTCGGTCCCAAATGACCTCGATCCCGGAAAAAACCGCCGTAAACAGGATACCCATGATGACGATACCAGGGGCCAAAAACTGAATGTAGTTACCACCGCCCGCCTTCTGAAATATCGGGCCGAACCCAAAGCCCATAGCCAGCAGAAACAATAGCGGCTGCCCAAGCGAGCCGATCATTCGTGCCCGCGCACGCAGGTAGCGCTTGATTTGCCGCAGGCACAAGATATAGATCACCTTCATCGCCGCCCCCAGGCCTTGCCGAGCGCCCGCATCTGATCGAGTGATGAGCCCTCCTCGGTGCGCATCGCCTCGCCAGTCAGCGAGATAAAGGCGTCTTCGAGCGTCGCCGCCTGCACTTGCGCCTTGATCGCATCCGGCGAGCCACGAGAGACAATCTTGCCGCGATCGATGATCGCGACCTCATTGGCCACGCGGTCGGCCTCGTCCATGTAGTGGGTCGTGAAGAAGACCGTGATATGACGTTCCGTATTCAGGGTTTGGATGTACTGCCAGATATGGTTTCGGGTCTGCGGATCAAGGCCAATGGTCGGTTCATCAAGGAAAATGATCGGCGGCTCATGGAGCAGCGCCCGGGCGATCTCAAGACGCCGCTTCATCCCCCCGGAGAAGGTTTTGACGAATGCGTTGCGACGATCCCAGAGCTCGACGAGGTTCAGCAATTCGCCCATCCGCCGCCGCCTGATTCCTGATGGAACACCGTAGAGCACCCCATGGAGCTCGAGGTTTTCCAGCGCCGTCAGCTCCGAATCGAGGCTCGAATCCTGGAACACGATGCCAAACGACTCGCGGACGCGCCGCTGCGCGTGCGCCGGATCATAGCCATTGATCGAGATTGAGCCGCCCGTCGGCCGCAAGACCGTGGTGAGCATCTTCACGATCGTGGTCTTGCCCGCCCCGTTCGGCCCCAAAAAACCAAATATGCTCCCAGCCGGTACCGCAAACGACACGCCGTCTACGGCCGCGAAATCCCCATACCTTTTGACAAGGTCACGGACCTCGATAATGGGATCGGTAATCAATGGCTTGCTTGATATCACCAAACGCGTGCCCCCGCCTGTCCTGCTTGCCCGAGATATGACTGTTCCTATAAACCTGTACAAATCTGTACAGAAGATCTATCCGCACACGGTTGATAGGTAGACATCACCTGCAACTCGTGCCTATTGACGCTCGGTTGCGCCGGAGAATGTGCCAGCAGAATACGTCGGACTTCCCGATAGGGAGTGAACCGAGTGATCTCGGTATCTTCGTACCTTGCTAGCACATTCAACGCCGCATTGTGCTCAGCCTGGAGCACATCCCCGTTGACACGGTAAAACTTAACAACCA
>DATKTV010000017.1:0-45592 GCA_035530915.1 Acidiferrobacter sp.
GATACCGTTAGAGCAGGTCGTTTGTGATAGAGGGCTTGCCATCGGTCATGGCCTGGATGCTGTAGCGGCGACGCGAGAGCCAGGAGACCCCGATGGATTCGCCCTTAGAACCCCCTGTCTTTAGACATGGGGAGGTTTAGACGGTTTAAATCTCGAAAATTCCCTTATCCAATCCTAGAATGCCTATGGCTGTTTGGTGGGCAGACCGGCCTCACGGGGCGTATTCACCCCTATTTTGCAACAAAAATATGCGGGAAGGATTTCCTTGGGCGGCAAATCGGCTATCCTTAAGGCTAATCTGGCGTGATCGGTTGGAGGAGGGGCGCGCACGGGTGGTCTGTGGGCCGTTGTAAGGGCGGGACCACGGTCTTAGTCGCGCCTAGATCATGTCAGTCGGCGTTTGCGTATCGGGTTCCAGTCGCGCGTGTCGGTGACGGTGGGCATCAGGGTAGCTGTGGGGATCGTGACGACGACCGGTTTCCGCCGTGGTTCGGACGGGATCAGTTAAGCCCGTGACCGTTATGGCCGTTCGGTCGGGATTGTCCGCCATTGCCCCCGGTTGAGCTTGCTTACTACGGGCTGGCACTCCGGAAGGATGCTATCTTTACGGATGCCTTATCGTTGGCCGGGTAGCCGGATGCTGATTGTGCTATTCGGTGACCCACACTAGGAGTCTCTGCATATGAATGATCAATCGGTCAATATAGAAGTGACGCACAAGGCTTTCAGTGTCGAGCTGACCTCGGCGGCCTCCCGCGCATTAGATGCGCGAAGCGAGCCGCTGGTTGTGGAAATGGAGCTTTTCTTCAGCTGTCTTGTGCGTAAACGTCTGCGCTGGGGTAAACAGGTCCCGACCGAGGTCGGGACGCTTTCGGGGGTACCCCACGCGAAACTGCAGGTCTGGTTTCATCCGGTAATGGCCCAGCACTGCGACCTACCGGACAATGACGATCTTTCGGCCCTACCACTAATGGACTTTCCGTTGGCACGTAAGGAGGCGTTTACGCCGCGCTGGCTGCATTTGGATTACCACGGCGGGGAATTTCGCGGCGATTTTGGTTGGTAGGGAGCGGGCTATACAGGCGGGTTGCGTTGGTGTCTGGGGGTGCGCACATTCAGACACCGAACCACCCTCATGCCTCGGGGTTTCGATACCGGGTGGCGTTTGTATTCCCCGCAGACGCCGCGGGCGTCTCGTCCCGCGTTCGGGCGTAGTGTTTTCGCGAGGGCTTCTTCAGCCCCTAATAAAGCCCGCGCATGGGGCGCTTCCGGGCGGACGAGTTATTACGGGGACTCCAATATCTCCCATCTGGCATAGCACTCCGCAAGCGCTTTTTCAGTCTCGGCAAGGCGCGTTATGACGCCGGCGATTTGCGTCTTGTCCTGTTCATAGAAACGGGAATCGGCAATGGTCGCTTGGAGTACGCGCTGCTCTTGTTCGAGCGTCTCAATGCGAAGTGGCAGTTCTTCGATCTCCCGCTGCTCCTTGTAGGGGCGCTTGCGACGGGCCACAGGCGGTGGTTGTTGTATGGGTGGTGCTTCGGGCTTGGCCGGGGAGGTCGGGGCCTTGGGTTGTGGGGGAGCGGACGCTGCGCCCCGGTCTACGTGGGCACGCCAATCGCTGTAACCGCCGACATACTCATGTACCGCGCCGTGACCATCAAATACCCAGGTGCTGGTGGCGACATTGTCGACAAAGGCGCGGTCATGGCTTACGAGTAGCAGCGTCCCCTGAAAATCCATGAGCGTTTCTTCGAGCAATTCCAGGGTGTCAGCATCTAGATCATTGGTCGGTTCATCCAAAACCAGAAGATTGGCCGGTTTCGCGAAGAGGCGGGCTAACAATAGCCGATTACGCTCGCCGCCCGAGAGCATGCTCACAGGAGAGCGTAGCCGCTCCGGTGGAAAGAGGAATTTGCGCAAATAGCCGGTCACGTGCTGTGTTTGGCCCCCGACCGTGACACTGAGTTTGCCCCCACCTACGCTATCCATCACGGTGGCGGTCGGATCAAGCTGCTCACGTTGCTGATCGAAATAGGCGGCCTCTAGCTTGGTGCCGCGGCGAAGCGTGCCGCCAGTGGGCTGCAAGTCACCGAGGAGCGCCCGTAGCAGCGTGGACTTACCGACCCCATTGGGTCCAATGAGCGCAATCCGATCGCCACGCTGCACCTTTGCGGAGAAGTCGCGCACTATGGTCGTGTCACCATAGGAGAGCTCAAGGTGCTCGGCCTCAAAGACGAGTTTGCCGGAGGTGTCGGCTTGGCTTAGACGCATGTCTGCGCGTCCGATCCGTTCCCGGCGATCGCGGCGCTCGCGGCGCATGGCCTCAAGGGCCCGTACGCGTCCCTCGTTACGGGTGCGTCGAGCCTTGATACCTTGGCGAATCCAGGCCTCCTCTTCAGAGAGGCGTTTGTCGAAAAGGGCATTACGTGTCTCTTCGGCGGCGAGCTCATCGGCTTTGCGACGCAGGTAGTCATCATAGGTCCCGGGCCAAGAACTGAGCGTGCCGCGGTCGAGCTCGATGATGCGGGTGGCGAGTCGTCGCAAGAACGCCCGATCATGGCTGACAAAGAGTACGGCCCCACTAAAGCTGGCGAGATAGTTCTCGAGCCAGAGGATCGCCTCAATATCGAGGTGGTTTGTCGGTTCGTCCAAAAGCAGAAGGTCAGGTTCAGACACCAAGGCCCGGGCCAGCATGACGCGCCGGCGCCAACCCCCTGACAGTTCCACCATTCTGGCATGCGCATCAAGCTTCAGTTCGGTGATGACGGTACTCACGCGTTGTTGGAGCCGCCAACCATCGTGGCTATCCAACTCGTGTTGTAATACCCCCATTCGTTCGATGACCTCAGGTTCTGGCGTCGCCGTGAGGAGCGAGGTAAGGGATTCATATTCTGCTAGCGCCTTGCCGAGCGCCGCGAGCCCGCCGGCTACGACCTCATAGACGGTCTCGGTCCCATCCACGGCGACTTCTTGGTCAAGGGTAGCGATGCGCAGGCCGGACTGGATGACCCGCTGACCGCTGTCGGGCTTTATGGCCCCGCTGATGATGCGCAGTAGCGAGGACTTGCCTTCGCCGTTGCGGCCGATCAGGCAAACTCGTTCACCGCTCTCAATCGAGAGCGCGGCATGGTCTAGCAAGGGATGGTGGCCGTAGGCCAGCCCGACATCGTCGAGACGAAGTAATGGCATAAACTTAAGGTATGTACGGTACTGGGAAGTAGCTCACGGGGGTATAATCGCAGGTCCGGTATCAGAGGGCAATCTCCCCTAGGGGCCGCCTACGTACCCCGATGGGAACCCAGCCAGGAGGTCATGTGCTAGATCTGTACTATTGGACGACACCTAACGGTCATAAAATCACGATTTTTCTTGAGGAAGCAGGCCTTCCCTACCACCTTATCCCGGTCAATATCGGGAAGGGTGACCAATTCAAGCCGGAGTTTCTGGCGATCGCTCCCAATAACCGCATACCCGCGATCGTCGATCAGGATGCGGAAGGGGGACCCTTTAGTCTTTTTGAATCAGGGGCGATCCTCCAATATCTCGCCGAAAAGACCGGGCAGTTTATTCCGAGCGACAAGCGCAGTCGTTATGTAACCTTGCAATGGCTCTATTGGCAGATGTCCGGTTTAGGGCCCATGGCCGGCCAAAACCATCACTTTGCGCACTACGCCCCGGAGCCTATTGTCTATGCGATAGATCGCTATGTCCAAGAAACGGCGCGCCTGTATGGTGTTTTGGATCGCCGCCTAGCCGAGGTCGCCTTTGTTAATGGCGAGGGTTATTCGATTGCCGATATTGCGTGCTACCCGTGGATTGTGCCCCACGAGGCCCAACAACAGGATCTAGCGGACTTTCCACACCTAGAGCGGTGGTTTACCACGATAGCCGAGCGTCCAGCGGTAAAGCGTGCCTATGCCATTGCCGCGCACATCAGAGAGGGCGGGGCACTCGATGACGAGGCTCGTCGTCACCTCTTCGGCCCCAATCCATCCAAGTGATGCAGGATGTCGTCCCGCCGGGGGCAGTTAAGCACGGCTTCCCTGGAGGAAGGTGATGTTAGCGCGTATTGGGAATGTGTTGTGGTTCGTTCTGGGAGGCGCCGTTATGGGCCTTGCGTGGTGGTGCGCGGGCGTTCTCGCGCTCATATCGGTGATCGGCATTCCGTGGGCACGGGCATGCTTCGTGATCGGACAGTTTACCTTCTTTCCCTTTGGCAAGGAGGCGGTGAGCAGGCGGGCGGTCAAGACGCGGGGCGATGTCGGTACTGGGTTTTGGGGGCTGATCGGCAATGTTGTGTGGTTCGTTTTCGCGGGGTTGTGGCTCGCCCTCGGGCACCTCGGAGCAGCGCTTGCCAATTTTATCACGATTATCGGCATCCCCTTCGGTATCCAGCACCTGAAGCTTGCGGGTATAGCGCTCGCCCCCATAGGGCTCACTGTGGTATCGAAGCGCTAGCTTGGCGTTGCGTGAATGCATGCACGCGGCACGCATTTTTGCGAAAGGCCGTTGCTGGGATGCCCTGAGGATTTCTCCTGTGAGGTTGCCCCCGCCCTTGTTGAATCAGAGGGGTCTGCGGGGGCGGGCAAGGCCCGCCCCATGCCAGCGCCATTTTCTAAAACCAAAGGCTGTTCGCACGATAGCTAGCCTAGCCGCGAACACCCAAGCGGTTTCAGAATACGGGCACGAGTTGATAACCCTGGGCTTGATATCCGATGGCCGAAATGAAGCCATTGCCGACGGGGTGCACGCCGGCCATGATGTCGCTCGGCGGGATATCTACCCCGAACTTCAACGCGACCCCGCAGGCCTCAAAACGCACACCCATGTGATCAAGCATCCTGACGGCCTTTTGAGCATGCGCCACCGCCGCACGTTCCGTGTACGGAATACCACGCATGTCCTTGGTTAAGAACGCCACTCCGTGGCCAATGACGACAACGACGAGGCGGGTTTTAACTCCTTGCTTCACCATGCCGGTCTCGGTTAGTCCAACGACCTTCAGGACATGGGCGAGCGCATTGGGACTTTTGACGTTGATTAAGAAAACGGCTTTCGCGGTATGTACGCCCCGAAGTGCATGAGCATCGTTTAGGGGTGCGGCCTGGACAGTGGCTGAGTACATGCCACCCATGATTAGCGCGGCACATAGAAGAAAAAGGGACTTTACGCCGTTCATCGTGTATATCCTCTGGCAGTTAGGTAAAGGAGTGATTCGTTAATGGTGACCGGCATTGGCAACCTCAAGAATGTGCTGAGCCAGATATGGTCTCACGATCGAAGGGCCTGGCCTTTGGGTGCGACAGCTAGAATTGGCGGTCACCCCATTCCTAACTATGCGAGAAGCCCGTGTTTGTCAAGAACCCCCTGGAATAGCTAGTTGCTGAAGAGTGCTCAGCCGGGAAGCGTGTCCGAAGGCCATGAACTGCGCCCGCCGAGCCTAGACGGCTATGGCATAAGTAGTTCACTATCTTAAGTTAGCTAGTCGGCCCATTAGCGGACGGGCCGCGCGGCCTCGCCGATGGCCCCGCGGCCGTCCTCGGGGCTCGCGTAGCTCGTCGCACCAACTGCAAAATGTCTTCACGGTGCGCGGGTTTCGGGTGTGAAATAGCAGGGCGGCTGACATTCTGAGAGGTATAGGAGTGAAGATTTTAGTGACCGGTGGTGCAGGCTATATCGGCTCACACACCTGTGTTGCATTGATGACGGCAGGGCATGAGGTGGTCCTTTGGGACAATCTCTGTAATAGCAGCCCGCAGGTGATTGATCGTATAGCGGGGATTACCGGCAAGCGCCCGACGCTTCTCGTGGGCGATGTGCGTGATCGGGCGGCCATGGGGGCCCTTTTTGGGGTCCATCATTTTGATGCGGTGATCCATTTTGCGGGCTTGAAGGCGGTCGGTGAGTCGGTCCATAAGCCCTTGTTGTATTATGACAACAACGTACACGGCACCTTGGTGCTGTTAGAAACGATGCACGAGGCCGGTGTTAGGTCTTTGGTCTTCTCCTCCTCAGCCACTGTGTATGGCGATCCCGCCACTGTTCCAATTCGTGAGGATTTCCCGTGCAGCGCCACTAACGCTTATGGGCGATCGAAGCTGATCATCGAGGACATGTTGGCGGACCTCGTTATCGCGGAACCGGATTGGCGGGTGGCACGGCTACGGTATTTCAATCCGGTAGGGGCGCACGAGAGTGGAACGATAGGCGAGAATCCGCGCGGTACACCGAATAACCTCATGCCCTATATTTGCCAGGTAGCAGTAGGCCACTTGCGGCAGTTGCATATTTTCGGGGGGGATTATCCGACGCGTGATGGCACCGGCGTACGTGATTACATCCATGTCATGGATCTTGCCTTGGGCCATGTTGCCGCGCTGGACTATCTCGATCGAAACCCTGGCACGTTGACCGTGAACCTCGGGACCGGACAGGGATATTCCGTGCTCGAAATGGTAGCGGCGTTCGCGAGCGTATCGGGGCGCCCGGTCCCCTATGTGATCGAGGCCCGTCGGGCGGGCGATATCGCCGAATGTTGGGCCGATCCTGCGCTGGCCAGTCGCCTTTTGGGCTGGAGCGCGCAGTATGGTTTGGAGCGCATGTGCCAGGATGCGTGGCGTTGGCAGCAGCAAAATCCCGATGGCTACACTTAAAAAGTGCGCACGCGCAATGCGGCCTGTGCGCCGAACAGCCACAGGGCCAGGATCGGATGTTGGCCATTCCGTCGGGGCTAGCTCACCGGCGACTCTCAGGGCCACCGGTTCTAGCGCATCACTAGTGAGACCAGGGTTGCAGCATAAAGGTCTGGTATTCGACACGCTCCATGTCCTTATCCAACCAAACCAGACCGATCAATACCGACACCAGTAATGAGATCGAGAACCCGAAGCCGTAGAAATAGAGGCCGAGGTGGGTGCTGATGATTGAAAGCACAAGGTTCAGGCCGAAAAAGATGACGGTGAGCCAAACGACTCGGGCGCGCCTATCGAGATAGAAGAAGATGTTGAGGATACCCATAAGGACTACCTGTAGCCCCGCGCCGACGACGTCAATCTTAAAAAGCGGAATATACAATAGCGAAATGCCGAGAAATCGAAGTACCGCAGGCCCAATGACAAAAGCGACAATTGTTGCCAATGACTGAATCTTGATGATGTCGAAGATACCCGTTTTGGCGCTCGTTACCATGCCATTGCGCATGTTGCGGATATGGGAAAGGCTGCCGCCTTCCCGTACTGCATCATAGAACTGATCGTAGTAGTCGACGAAGTCGGTTTCGACTCGCATCAGGAAGACGGCCATGCCTGGGATAATCGAAAGATATGCGAGAAAGATGGGCAAATCATAGATCGCGGATGCGCGCAGTGGCCCAATCACCGCTTGGCTGGTCTGGGGCGTAAACCAGAATACGATCTTGTCGGCCCATATGCCTGCGTTATAGAAGAACCCGCACGCCAGGAGCGAAGCGTACATTTGGC
Organism: Acidiferrobacter sp.; assembly: GCA_035530915.1. Taxonomy (GTDB): domain Bacteria; phylum Pseudomonadota; class Gammaproteobacteria; order Acidiferrobacterales; family Acidiferrobacteraceae; genus Acidiferrobacter. The sequence goes on from DATKTV010000017.1 coordinate 7,482, forward strand.
CGCGTTTCAGGAAATCAAAGGCCAAGAACTGCCGCGACGGATAGCTTCTGTATATGACCGCCAGCAGCCCCACGAATAGCAAAAATTGCCCTAAAAAGAACGCGAACAAAAGCCCGACGAGGCCGAACGGGCGCAACAGAAGGCCGACACTCAGGGCCACTCCGTAGCCAACCACGAACGCGGAGATGATGGCCCGGTAATGCTTAAGGCCGGTGAGCATGACGGTTATGACCCAAACGCCGGTCAGTAAGCAGAAAAGCGCGCTCATAAGGAGTCTGTAGAGGGCCCCGGTCCCCTCAAAAAGAAAAAGGGTAGCGGTGCCAGACAACACAAAGCCGCTACCCATCGCGGCGACGAGGAGCCCATTTAGGTTAGGCAGCACCAGGTCATGCTCGCGTGCAAACAGACGGTCCGACACATACCGAGTGAATGCGAGCTGCCATATCCCAGAAAAAATCAGGCTGCCTGCGATAAGGTAGGTGACCGACGTTTCAAATTGGCTCACCAAGTTGGGTGGAAACACATGGTTGGTGCTAAGGATACCTAGAAGCACCACGCCCAGTATGGAGATGACCCAGGGACCAGCGCCTATGATGCCAGCGTAGGAGTAGGCGCGAATGAGACCAAAATAGTCGTCGTGACGGAGGAGTTTGCGTAGCTCAAATCCAATACCAGCCATGGCATATCCTTAAGTGGAAGCAGAAAGACAGAGAGTTATCGTCATGTTTTGGGGGCAATCGGTAGGTCGGATGCCTCGTGAGCCTGCTGATAGAGCGCCCGGTAACGGCTAAACATGAGCGTGTCCGTGTAAAAGCGTTCGACTCGATCAATGGCGGCACGCTGCGCATTACGCCAACGCTCAGGGTCTCGCAATAGTGCAACGGCGGCGACTCCCAAGGCCTTGGGGTCGGCAATGCCGGCGATATCGCCAGCCGCCCCATAGGTGTCGTCGCCCTCGCCGAATATCAGGCGACGACAGGCACCTACGTCTGTACAGACCGCGGGTACACCGGCGGCGAAACCCTCGAGCAGCACAAGTGGCAGGCCCTCGCTTATGGAGCTTAAGACGAGCAGATGAACTTGCGGCAGAATGTCCGTGGTCCGCTGGAAGCCCATGAACTGGATATGTTGGTTAAGGTCGAGGCTATCGACTAGGCTACGGCACTCGGCAACGTAGTCGGGATCCTCTTCTTCGGGCCCTACTATCCAGCCAACAGCCTTGGGGATCGCGTTTACGACAGCCCGCATAGATCGAATAAAAGTCTTGATGTCCTTAATGGGGGTAACCCGCCCGAGAAGACAAAGAACGGGCGCGGACAAATCGTCCTGGCGCTGCCCGTGCAGTGCAGCGAACGGGGCGATAGACACGCCGTTGGGGATAATAGAGCAGCGTTCTGGTTTTGCCCCATCGTCAAATTGTCTAGCCTGTGCCTCCGGGAACAGCGATATGATGGTGTCAGACGCGTCATAGCACATTCTACCGACTGATTCGAAGAACGCTATCCATAATTCGCGCAAATAGCTGATCTCGCTGGGGTCACGCTCCAGGCGACTACGTCGGTCCGCAACCCAGGTGGCGTTGAAGAGATCGATGCGCCGCTCCTTGGTGTAAATGCCGTGTTCGCTCAGGATCAGGGGTCGCTTCGTGTGCCAGTGCAGCAGGCTTCCTAAAGTACCGGCATAGCCCGTGGAGACGGAATGGTAGACGCGGCCCGGTATGAGGTTTTTGGCGATCCGGGCGAGCTTCCAGATCGGCGAGTGCATGTTCCGCACGGTCCAAAAATAATCCACGAATGAGGGGTCAGTGCACCGTGTCTGGTACATCTCTGTGATGTATTCCCAGCTGTCTAGGCCGTAGAGGAACTCCTCTTGCGGTATGCCGTTCTTCGGGTCAAAAAAGAAGTCGATATTCCGCAGCCGATCTGGTAGCGATGAGGTGTTTGGGTCACGCAAGGAGGCATGGATGTCGTGTAGACAGCGGCTGGTTCCGGGATTGCGTCGCGGAGTCTCGATAGGCGGCATGTCGGTCTGCGAAAAGAGGTAATGAGTCTCCAGGTGGACAAGGTTTTCCGGGAACTCATACTTCACGGCCCCGTAATCCTCCGGACGACTACCGAGAAAGACAGCAGCAAACCGGTATTCCGGCATTCCCCGCATGAGTTGATTTACCCAGGTTGAGACCCCGCCGCTAATGTAAGGGAACGTCCCTTCCAAAAGAAGTACGATATCTGCGGATTCTGCTTTGGGGAAATTGTCGCTCATGATGTTTTGGCCCAGAAGCGCACAACGGGGCCAATGCTGGGCATGTCAAGAAGTGACGGGAAGTCGCTGGCCAAGTGTCTTAGGGCGAGAAAGTCGCCGACGCGAAAGCGAACCTCCGCAAAATAAGGGAGGATCTGAGCAGGTGCTGCGTTAAGGCTGAGCGCATTCTCGAAATGTTCGCGCGCCTCCATATTGCGATCTTCCATCATCGCGATGCGACCCATGAGGATATGAAGCGTGGCGTCATTAGGTCGCAGGAGTATGGCGGCATGGGCATGCTCTTTTGCGTGGCGAATGGCAAGGGTGCGCAAATGATCACGAGACAGGTCCTGATAAATAAGTTCCCAATAAAGAAACGCAAGACGCTTCTCAAAACTACTAAGGTCGGCCCTCGGCGGAAGGTTTTCGCGCTCATCCAAGGTGTCTTTGATTACCTCCGCGAGCCGGCCTTCACGTTGGTCAAGCAATCCAAAGGCTAGCAAACGGAGGTCCTCCTCCGGGTGCTGGAGTGCCGCACGCACGAGCGGAGAGGTTTGGCGCGAGGCCCGTGGATCGAGCGCTAGTAGCGCGCGCACGCCACGTTTTGTGCCAGGTTCCTTGGCACGTATGATCGCCCATGCGCCGCCAGCGCCCATGTGGATATTGCGTGCACGCATCTCCACACCGAAGGGAGGAATGGTGATCGTTTGTGGTTCGGCAACCATTGTCTGGCGATTCAGGCGAGTGATTATGGTGGCGACGCTAATGGCGACAATGAGGCCAAGGAACGGCACGGTCGCAATCAGGATGACAAAGAACCATGAGGTTCGTTGGTTCCGGTAGGGAAAGGGCAGCAACAGTGCTATCGGCTTCGCGAGAAGGACGGCGATCAGACCGTTTGCGATAAACGCATAAAGGAGCAATGTCCCCGCCGGTATGCCAGAGAATGGGGTGCTGAGCCCTGCCAGTGAAGGGTGGCTCAATAAATAGTGGGCCAAATCACGCAGCATACTGGGGGTCCAACAAATCGGTGAGCATCGGGACGATGTCGTCTGCCCCAATCTCCTGGATACGAGTCGGTATGTGGTCCGTGTCGATGCCCTCAAAATGGTCCTTTAGCTGACTTTTGATCCTATGCGTATAGCCGGCGGCCACGGCCTTGCTACTAAATGGCATAAGCGTGACAAGCGCGACCGTGTCGCCCACTGTCGTCTGCCAGATTTCGTCGAGCCCGCGCGATAGGCTGCTCAGATCCGCCAGGATATTCTCACGCAGGGGATTGTCCGCTAGAAATAAGACCACCAAGCTGCTGGGAATACCTAACTCGCGCGATGTGCGCCAAAGTTTGACGATTTCCGCCGCGAATCGGGGCGGGCAGGCCGGGATCGCCTCGACGATGCTATGGGCGGTCCTTAGCGCATAGGCATCGTCTGCGAAATAGGCGAGCAGGACGCTGATGGCGAGCAGATTTTCCTCGTTAAGGAACAAAAACGGCATTGTGGCAACGACGAGAATGCCGAGCAATGTTCCCTCGGATGTGTGTATCGGGGCGACCACGAGATAGGCGCTTTGCTCGCCTTCGGTGAGAGAGCTGGCTGGCCAGTAGGCCGTACGATGCCCCTCTAGACATTTGGCGACCAGAATGTCCTTTGTTTTTAGGACGAACTCTTGGCCAATGGCGGCGCATGCCGTGGGGTCGATCACATTATTGGTGACGCTGTAGATCGCAGCTTGCTCGAAGCCGCCATGATAGGCGGCGATATGCAGGAGGCGAGTAGCCGCGTCGCCCGCCAGGGTCGCGGGGTGCTCGGCGAGGAGTTGGCGTAGGTCAAGCAGCGAATTGCGTAGCGTCACGGGTTTGCTAATGACGCTTTGCTCCAGCCGGTCATGAGACAGGCGCGTCATATGTAACGTACGAGTAAGGCCTTCTAGTTGCTCTTTTGCGTAATCGCTCATTTGTTCGGAGCGGCGCAGACGCAAGATCCAGAGGGACCCATATTCGCCGGTAATCAATGTCAGGATGATGCCGCCAAGGAATTGACCATCGGGAATGCGGTGGAGATGGAGGGACGGGAGTCCATAGCGCGCGGCGACAAAAGCACCGATGAGCACGGCGACGGACAGAACCGCTGGCCCAAGCCCATAGCGCAAGCCGACAAGGACGGGCGCAAGCCAGAGCCATGGGAAGGTGGCCTTAACAGAAAACGGGTCGTGCGGGCTTACCAAAGCCATAAGTCCCAAGGCGATACAGGGAATAACAAAGCCTTCTATCCAAGCTCTGGAATTAGCCTTCGGACTTAAATATTTTGCGAGTATCACGGCGTAAGCCTACCGACCATGGCGTTTATCGTATCTTGGGCCAAAACACCTACGCTCTCACGCGGTGAGCCGCTGCGGCTACCCGTGGCAGTCCAGATGATTTGACCAGTACGAACGCTGATCACGTTTAGAGTCACGGCAACTGCCGGTTGCCCATCAAGGCCAATAGTGTAGCGCCACTCCTGGACCGCACCTTCGACCAGATAGCGCGCACCCATGCTCTGGGCCTTAGCGAGAATCGCGTCCGGGTTCGGCGATGCTGCTAATGGTAGGCCGGTTTGTGCCGGTGCGTTTATGGTGACGGTGTCTGTCATGCCCTGGGCATGGAGTAGGCTTGCGGTCATGGAGGCCGCGCGCTCGCCAGCACCTGGGGTAGTCATAGTTAGAGAACGGCGCGACTACCCAGCGGGCGTCCTGCGCGAGTTGTGGCGGGCTGCTGCTCTGGAGGGCAGTACCCGCACAGGCCGATAAAGAGGCAAATGCTAGCATAAGAGATACACGGCGGAAGAGTTTCATGACTGTCTCCTAGGGTTTAAAGTAATAGGCATAACGGATACCCAAGTATTGTTCGCGGTTCTCGATTCCCGCCCCTCCTTGACCGCGGGTGTAGTATGCCGCGAGATGGTCGAAACCGAATACGGGTGTTGCGATTCCGACTGTGAGGCTGTACCCCGCATGCGTAACACTATTTTCGAATACGGAGACATCGAGAAACGGCCGGAAATCCGGCGAGTAGTCGCGCAGATAGCTTTCCCCGAAGTGGGCGTCTATCCCGCCCTGAACGTAGCTTTGCGGAACAAAGAAGCCGACACCGCTCGTGCCTGTAGGTAGTAACGGCGCAAGCTGCGCCGGGAGATTTTGTGCGCCCTGGTAGTGAGCCGCCGAGAGCCCGGTACCGATTGTGAGATCAGGATACCCAAGACGCAGTTTGTGGTCGTAGCCTAAGGCGAATATTGCCCCGGTCGCGAGCGCCCCACCACCTTGAGCGGTAAGGTCACGGTAGGCAATTTCCGTGCCGATAGTGTCGCGCACCGTGAATGTCTCTGTATCGCTGATGCGGATACCGCTTTTGACGCCCCCAATGTACAGAGACGGCAGGTCGTCTGCGCGGGTTTGATAAAATGCACGTACGCTTGGCGTGTTATCTGGCCAGAGCTTCTTCTGCCAGCTTATGCTGCCATAAGCGAAGCGGGTGATAGCGGAACGATCGCCCACCGTCAGATCATAGGTGCCGGATGCGCGCAGGAGCCCAAGAGTGATCTGACCAGATCGATCAAACCGCGGCATTTTCCCCATATAATTTGGGTTGGTCTGGGTTTGTAAATGATTGTCTGTCTGCGCCATCAGGGTCGTGCTCGGTGTTAGCATATGCCGAACGGAGAGTTCCTCCATGACGTCATGGAATCCAAGGCTGTCAAAGTACTGGAGGCGGGCCTCAACGCGGTCGGATTGACTAAGGACCAGGTCCCGATATTGGTGGGCTAACGCCGAATCAAAGGGACTGTCATTAAGGCTTGCGAACGCGAGCGATGCGGCTTGTCGCGGCTGGCCGACGCGGTCTGCGGCAGTGACGCGGTCGCTACGGGGAAGGGTCAGGCTATTTTGCGTAAGGAGTGTGCGTAGCGTCATGCCGTCATGACCGGCCAGGGCGACTGCAGAGCGCGCCCAGGAAGGTCGGTGTTCCTGTGCGCCATAGCTATGCAGTACTTGTTCGGCCAGCGCATAGTCGCCTTGATTGAGGGCGTAGCCTAATACGACGTCGCGGTCGGCGCTTGTGCGCGGGTTTGCGGCGAGCGCTGCCATAAGCGGTAGGCTCTCCTCTGCAGTACCCAGGTTTGCCACGAAGCGCGCGCGCCAACGGAGATCACGGTGCGGATGTTTGCTGGGTGGCTGGTGTAGAAACAGGGCAAAGGCATGCCGCCTTACGGTGATCGCAAGCCCGGGCCGGCCGTCTTTGTCCAGGGCATCTGCGTAGGACAACAGTAAGGAGAGGTTGCGGGGGTCGTCTCGCAAGAGCGCTTTTAGGTAAGGCAACGCCATGCGCGGGTTATTGAGCGAAAGAAAGCCCAGGGCATAGGGAAGCCAGAGCGTGCGGTCCGAGTCCACAGTCCGTGCCCACCGGGGAAGAGCGGCAGCCAATTCAGGCGCACTCCCAGTATCCACCAGAAACCAGAGGTAGGACCTTAGAATGGCGTGGTTTTGGGGAAAGCGCTTCATCGCGGAACGGTAGGCGGCTTCGGCTTGTGCGGTCTGCCGTGTGACGACCCAGTAATGCGCGTAGCCCGTCCAGTAATAGGGGTTGTCGGAAAGGAGCGGCAGGTCCTTTGCGGGGATATTCTCGAAGGTCTTTATGAGGAGCGCGTGCGAGTGGGTCTGCTCGGCGATACTGAGCATCGCAAAAAAGAAAAACGGCTCATGGTAGCGGCTAAATCCGACAGTGGCTATAAGGTAGGCCCTATGCGGGTGCGTATATTCATAAAGCAGGACCATATGGGCGAGGTCATTATTCGTTGCCGCGCCCTGCGCATACAGCGTGTGTGCCGCCTGCAAAGCGACCGGGAAGTCTTGATGGGACCATGCCAGTTCCCCCAACGTATGATAGTAGGCGAGGTTGCTGGTGGGGACCTTATTTCTATATCGGGCGAGGAGGCGGAATGCCTTGTCGGTGTGTCCACCACGATAATAGATAGACGCCTCGGCGAGCAGGATGCGCGCACTTACCCCATAACGTTGACGGTATTCATGTAGCGAGGCCAGTTCCTGTTGCACGGCCCCGACACTATTTTCAAGGACGATGATCTCCCAAAGATAACGCCGTCGCGGGACCCTCCTCATAGCCTCCTTGAGCCATATGATGGCGCGCCGGGGGCGGCCCTCCAGCTGGTAAAGGGCGCTTATTTCCATAATGAGGGCAGGGGAGTTCGGATGCCGCTTTAGCTGGAGGGTGAGCAATTGCGCGGTCTTCGCATAGGCCGACAGGCCGCTTGCCAGCGCGAGCGCCGGTTTCTCGTAACGCCCCTGACCGTGAAGCGCAAGATAAGATATCTCCCGCAGAGCCAGGCGTTCATGCCCTAGCCACAACGCGGTCTTGGCGAGCCGCTCATGCCAGAGGATATCACTGGGCCGACTCTCGACGGCCGCCAATGCCACACCGCAGGCGCGACGCACATGCCGAGCATTAAGAAATACCTGGTAGGCAATGGTGTAGTCGCGTTGGTTATAGGGCGTATGGGGCCGCGGTATGGTCGGATAGGTATCGGCATGAGATTCCGGTGCACGCGTTTTGTGCGCACCCACCGGACACCACGCCATGATGGCCATCATGATGGCCGGTGCAAGCACCCCTTTACGACGCAAAGTGGGGCGGCTGTTCGTCATGGCATCCGCACCAGGAGTTTTGCGTAATGGGCGGCGATGTAGGGCTTATTTGCCGCGCGCGCAAGCGTAACCAAATAACGGAGTACGGAGGCTTGGGCACCGAGATTACCGAGGTGATGCTGGGCCTCAGAGATTGCGAGCACCACGTCGTTGTGGCTTTGCAAAATTCGCAGAGCAGTCAAGAAATATCGGGTCTGCTCCGGTACGGTTGCAGCCGAGGCCTGGGCCGTAAAGTAGAGTCGCGCCGCCTCTCGCGGGTGGCCAAGACCCAGGGCCGCAGCCCCGGCAAGCGCATAAAATGTAGCGCGCTGGCCGCTATTTTGAATGGCAAGGTCTTCGTAGATGGCGACTGCGGTTTTCTCTTCATGAAGGGCTATCGCCTCACGCGCCAAGCCCTTCAGCGCCGAGCCTCTGGCATTCGTGCGGAGTTGGGAAATCAGAACGCCTAAGGTGTGCTCGTCTTGAAGGCGCTGTGGGCTGCCCTCGGGGTAAGAGTAGGCGATAGCGAGTAGGTCGCTATAGTAGAGCCAGCGTGCGCGAGTTTCATAAGGTGCTGGTAACGATGCCACAAACATTGGCCGGAGAATCTGTAAGGCGGCGGTGTAGTGCCCCGTTTGGATTTCGCGTTTGGCGAGAAGTAACCAGAACGCCGTGGTGTGCGGGTTGTGGGCCACGGCTCTCAGAAAGTAGATGTCAACGGATGGCGTGTGGGAATGCGTCATGCGCTTTAAGAAAGACTGCGGATCGAAAAGAAGCGCCAGCGTCAGCACGATACCAAGCCCAAGCCCCACGACGAGCGCGGGGCGCGCAAGGCGCTCGCGGACAGGGTTAGTGGCAGGTGATGGCGAAGTGGCCATGGTTGGCGCTCAGCTGGTAAGTCATAAGGGTTCCGGTGCGTAGGCCCCGCAACGGCTTGTGGTGAGCGACGAGGGAACAGCTACGCATATTGGCCAAGCGGAAGCGAAGCGGTACGTTGCCCTTCAGGGCAAAATGCAGGTCGTGCCCCTGATAGTAGGCATCGGTGATGGCGGCATTGGCGTCGTGCAAGAACGCGACCTGTGGCCGTTTTTGCGTAAGGCTAATACGAACGGCGGAAAGCGGCGCGATATGAATATAACGAACGTCGCCGTGGCGATCAAAGCCTGCGATTCCCGCTGTGCCTATGAGCTGTGGATAGCCGAGTTTGGTCGGAATCCGAAACTCCTGGAGCGCGCCAGCGTTACTTATGAGCCAGCCATGCGTCGAGCGGGCGACTACCACGTGATTGAAGTCCATGGCGATGCGCGCAAAGTGGGAAGGAAATACCGGATCTGTCCGTTGCTTCATGGCCCACGCAAGGACTATGCGTAAGGCGTGCAGGCCCCCAGCTCGGGCCCCCGAATAGAAGTGGTAATAAACATCAAGAGGCTTCAGGCGCCGGGGGGTATCAGTCAACTTAAAGGTTTGGAGGACGCGTACATAGCCGTAGTAGTAAGGACTCGTCCAGTCGTGGGTATAGACATTTTCGTCCTGCATGGGCGCGTAGACCTGGAAATAGCGCCCCTTGAATATCCCTAGCCCCCTGACCTTGGTCAAAAAAGGCTCGGCATCGGTTGCCGTGGCACCACCACCATTCAAATTCAGGACGTGGTCTTTGTAGGTCAACCCCAAGACTTCGGCATTCGGATCGCAATCTCCAGACCACTGGACGAGGCTAACGGATTTCCCAGGCGGCGCGATGTGGGTGTTGATCCAGTGGTCGGCCCAGCCGATTTCCTTTTCGGGGCTAAAGCGCGTGTAGCCGGGAACTGCCAGTGCATAGCCATAGAGCAGATGGCCATTTTTTTGGCTCGCCTTTTGGCCCATGAGCGCGGGATTGTTCTCTAGGGCCGGCCAGTCAAAAGGATGAGAGAAGGTGTGTGATCCAATCTCGACCCAAGGGAGCGCGGACATGCGCTGCGCAATTTGGATCAATTGCGGCGCTTCATGCGGGAATAACCCGTGTGGTGTGTAGTAGGAGACAATGAAAGAGGCGGATGTGGGAATCCGGTATTTCTCCAGGATTTGCTTTAAGATCACTTCCCCCGCGTACTGGTCGCGGTAGGCATAGATCCAGCTCTTGTTCGCAAAGCCATCGCCGTCGATCTGTGACATCAGCATGCGCCGGCCGCTTTCGGTTGTGGTGTCCGGGACCGGCATGGCTGGCAGGCGCAGGGCCTTGGCAAAGAAGCGGAACGGGTTCAGGACCCAAGCGGCTGAGCTCGAATTGTTCGGGCCGGAAATCGCCCCTAAGTACGTTACGACGTCCGGTGATAGGGCGTAACCGCCCCAGGGTGTGATGCCGGCGATGTCCTCTTTTTGGCCGTGGGGATCGCGCAAGGTGAGAAGGGCTTGCCCTTGGGTCAAAGTCAGCGGCAGAAAGTTATCAGGGGCGGCTGGCGTAGGGCGAGTCTCGAACCCCATGTAGCGGGGGTTGGCAAAGGCCACCCGGCTCGGGGTAAATCCCAGCGGAATGGGTCCGGCGGTCAGACCGAGTTTCTGCAAACGAGCGGCATCAGGGGAAAAGCCGAAGTTTCCCAAAATCGCAACCGGGACCCCGTCGTGCATTTGCTTGCGGAGCCACTGGTAGAGTAGGGCGCCTTGGGGAATGTGGTTGTTCTCAAACCAGGTGACGATGCCGGCGTAGCGCCCCGTCAGCGTCCCTTGAGGGAGGCCATCTGCCACATTAACGATGCGTGTGCTATAGCCCAAATAATTGAGCGGCATCGCCGCATACCAATTGAGGGAGGTGTGTTGGACGTCTTGGTCGCCGCTGTAGAGCATAAGGATCGTGCGTGGTATGACGGTGATGGATCCCACCCCGAGCATCGTGAGCGTGTTATTGGTGACCCAAGGTATCATCCCTAAGGCTTTTATTCGCTCGGCGTCGGCGACCGCTTTGGCCCTTTCGTTAGGCGGTAGGTAGTCGACGGCGATCACCGGGATATCCATGTGCTGTACCTGCTTTAGTCGGGCAATCAGTTGCAGGCGTGTGGATTCTGGTACCGCTACGTAGCGACCGGATTTTTGATCCCAACCGTCAAACAAGGATTCGGCGACTACCGCGGTCACCAGCTTGTGAACGGTGGGAAGGATTGGAAACCCGCGGTTTAGAATGAGTGCCGCATCGGGGTGAGACGTCTTGATGTCGGAAATGAGCCGAATAAGCCCCTGTTCTTGTAGTCGGCGCCCGGCCGGGGTCTTGACGACCTGACGATAAGAATCGAGGTTATCGAGAAAAAATCCCCGATAACCCCGCTTCCACAGTGGCTCAAGTACGTTTTGGAGGTAATAGTGCCGACATACACTACTCGATTCATCTAGGATTACGGTATGCCAAGTCACATCGCGACCTAGGGCGCAACTCGCCGGAAAGCCCGGAGTGGCGGATGGGTGAATGATTTCCCCTATGCTTGTGTAAGCAAATGCAAGCCGACCTTCGCGATCAAACTTCTGGGGTGACAGGGAGCTTGTCGGTTGCACGACAACCCATCGGAAGGCCTTTAAGGTGTGGCGTGGCGGATTGTTGCCATAGTAGAAAGCGACTGTAGGGCCGTGTGCGTTTGCCAACAGGGGTGCCGCAAGCGCGACCACAATCCCGATAAGCCCCAGTAGGCGCCCAAGTTTCCGGTGTCGTCTTGCCCCAGAAAGAGCGGTATGAAAAACATTCAAGGTTGGAGCTGGCATGACACCCACATCTCAGCCTGAGCGAGCCAGCATGTGCTCGCTAACCATTGTCTCGGGACACAGACGAGGGGGCGTACCATTCTTCCCAAAAAGCACGGGAAGAACACTACCAACCCACACCCATTCGGCGCGTTATGGTGCTTCCTTGATGGTTTCAGCGACCGCGCACAGGCCACCCCGACCTGTGTTGGTATGCGCATCGGTCGCGATCCCGCATCGTTAGGCATGCGATCCTAAATTGAGTAACGAAACGAGAATCATATCCATCGCCAGTAGACTACAGTGCCGTTAGTCGGCTGTCTAGTGCCTGTCGGCGGAATGTTTTGAGGGTCATCTTGTCATAAAACGTTGATCTCTACGCCGGAAATGGATTGTGCCCCGCAAGTTTGCAAATGGCTTTTCGGTATGAAGGACGGACTCATTATGCTGCCGCCTGCAGCCCCGTTCGCAGCGCTGCTCCTCGAGCAGGCCCATGTTGAGGGCGCGGTTGTCTTCGAGCTAGGCGTCATGGGTCTCGACGCAGAGGGCCGGGACGAGCCTAAGACAGGACTCGGTATGAGGGCAGATGCGCACGGACCCGGGTTCGGCGCTTGATCTCCTCGTTTAACCTAATCCCACAGTTTGCTTGGCTGTGGTTAGACGAGGTTGGCCGGTCCTTGCCCCGGCCAGTACATCGAGTATCCTCCGCGAAGATCTGCCATCACCGTAAATGACGACCGGCTTGCTCATCTGCGCGTAAACATCTTCATTTTTAATGAGCTCAAGGGCCTTGTTGACTATATTAGGCCGTTCAGCCCCGACAAGGACGGATACCCCCGCCTCTATGCCTTCCACACGTTCCGTGGTGTCTCTCATGACTATTACCGGCTTCCCCATAAAGGCCGCCTCTTCCTGTATACCACCACTGTCTGTCAGTACGAGGTAGCATTTACTCATAAGCCATATTAGATATGGGTATTCAAGCGGTTCTATGAGGAAAACACCCTTCTGGTTTCCAAGTATTCTGTTTACTGGCTCTCTTACATTGGGATTCAAATGCACAGGATAAACTATCTGCGCATCGCTGTTTTTTTCTACTATTTCCTTCAGGGCACTGCATATGTTTTCAAAACCGTCACCGAAGTTTTCCCTTCTATGCCCCGTCACTAATATTATCTTTTTTGAAAAATCTAGAAAACTGAAAAAATCACTATATGCCGCTACGCCGCTGTTTCCTATCACGTTCAATCCCAGCAGCAGCGCGTCTATTGAGGTGTTGCCGACCACGAAAACATTTTTCCTTATCCCTTCTTCGTACAGGTTGTCCTTTGATGTGGTGCTGGGCGCAAAGTGGTAATCGGCAATGCGGCTTACAAGTACCCTGTTCATCTCTTCGGGAAAAGGGGAGTACTTGTCTCGGCTCCTCAAGCCCGCTTCCACGTGCGCCACTGGTATTTTTGCATAAAACGAGGCCAGGGCTCCGGCAAAAGAGGTCGTAGTATCTCCCTGCACGATTGTAATGTCCGGAGCTTCCTTCCTAAGCACCGGGGCTATCTTCTTAACTATGTCGCCAGTTAGATCGAACAACGTCTGTCCTGGCGTCATAAGTTCAAGATCGTAGTCAACGCCGAGCCCGAAAAAATCAGCGACCTGATAGAACATTTGCTTATGCTGGCCGGTTGTGCACACCTTCACGTCAAAAACATCGTGTTTTTTAGCTTCCAGAATAAGCGGGGCTAGCTTGATGACCTCTGGACGCGTGCCGAGAATAAATAAAAGTTTTATATTTACCTCGTCCCCTTTATTCGCGGAAATGCATGAGTAATGCTTAATGATGGGTTCGTACATTCATGGACTCCGCCGTAAGTTCGTAATAAGCCCGCTGGTCGAGCGGCATCGGCTTTTTCTGTCGATTGAGGGCTTTGTTGACTGCCTTCCATAGGTATATTCTAGATACGGTGGATTCGCTAGTCGTCTTGTATAAAATAGGGAACAATTGTGCGTATAAGTCCGGATAAAATACCGATAGGCTAGAATGCTTCCTATCCGCATCAATGATAGCCCAGTCGAAATCCTTCCTGCGGCCGTCATAAAGGTTCCCAATTATTGCAGCCTTGAGTGACTTGCGGACTTTTTCGTAATAGTCATAAAGGGCCTTGTTCTTCTTGATACCCATTACGCGGATCAGTCGCAAGAAGGCCGTTATTCCCCCGTAATCTTCGCAATTATCCATAAGATATTCTTCATCGGTATCCGGCAACGCTCTCACTAACCCGGTATCCCCGTTACGGAGGTAGGGAATTATATACGCCACGTCCTTTAATTTTGGAAAAATGTGCTTAAGGAGACCGATATCCCCCGTTTTACGGTAATACCGGTATACCAGCGTAAGGAAGGTCCCGGCATAAGCATCGGCCGAATCATAGCTATTTGTCGGTTTTTCGGCACAGCCTGACACCGACATCCAGTAATCGTACATAGAACCACTAAGACCGAATCTGTCGTCATAGTTAAGATGATTGTAGTACCATAATATATAATTACCCACGTCCTTATTGTGGGTGCCCTTGCTAAGGTCATATATAGCTACGATATTTACGGTATAAGGCTCTACAAAGTAATCTCGGCTACCTCCTGGTTTAATTTTGTAGAACCCGCTCCATAGCGTCAGGGCAGGGTTATAGCATTTTGTATCGGCGGCGCTTGCGCCGGTAGTGAGCAGGCTAATGGACAGTGCCACTAGCAACACCTTCAAAATGTAGTACCGCCGCATCTCTATCACCTATAAACGTTAAGTAATAGTAATTAGCTCCATCGACCAGAGTATACGTGTCACTTTGCTTTGGCCTTGCCACCATGGTTTTCGGGAGAGCCACAGTAATAGCCTTTAAACCCTCTTTGTTCTGTATTGACAGCGTCAAGCCGCCACCCATGATCGATGTAAAATCATACGTGGTCTTCTGGAGCCTGCGAATGAACTTGGCAAAGTAAAGCATCGGCTCTACTATCAGGCTCCCTTCATTTTGCCGCTTCTCCAAATAGCCAGTAAAATCCGTCATATCCTTCAGGTAGTTGTATGACCATATGTCGTACGGGTGCGAGTACCAGAGCCTTATCACCCGGTTGTTTACGCAGTAATCAACCAAATTCTTCTGCCATTTAAAAGCCTCGGCATTAGATATGTTGCTCTTTCGGAACTCGTAAAGGGATGAGACATCGCCGTATACGGTCACAGGAAAGGCAATAACATTATTGGAGAGAAGCTTTCCCTTCCAGAACATCAGGGTGGGTCCGGAGCCCACGTTCCCGTCATAGTAGGTGGCTATCATGCCGAGCTTGTCGAGAATCTGAGTCGAGACCGGCTGCGGGAATACTCCCTGTGATGGCATATACTCTCTTATCCTATACCCCGTAATGCTTTGTAGGCATTCATTATTCTCCCTGATATACCTAGTCATCTGCGGTTCCTTGAACTGGCCGCTCTGGATGTGCCTGTACCACCAGTTATGAGCCATACCGCCATCGGTTCCTATCGTTCCATAGTCCATAAGCTGTTTTATTAAAGGCCGATTTTTCCCACAGGCGTCCACGCCCCTACCGTCACCTCGCACGTTTTCCCAGTTCCCGGCGGACACGTCGAGCGACATTTTTAAATTCTTTCTTAAGATGCCGTTCTTAATCATGTAGGGCACGGATTTTCTGACAAGATAATTTTCAATGTGCCAGTTTATGACCATGCCACCTTTTCCGTAAGGCGTGTACATGAGGTGCGGGATCTTCACCACGTTAAAAAGGAACATCCGCAGCAGTGACTTCAGTAACAGCCCGTCAGAGGCATAGGCACTGAGGTATCCAAGTGGCAAATCCACATAGAGTACATGCCCCTTGCCGTAGGGCTTAAGGACTATCGCAGGGAATGTTTTGTGGTCCTTCGTAACGCCGTACGCGTAAACATACTTGTTGTTTATGGGCAGTCCTGAGGTAACCGCCATGGGAAATGTGAGAGGGCCGTATTGATAGCCGCTCAGAAAGCCGTCCATAGTATTGCCTTCCGGAACCTGAAGAAACGCTGCACTACTTGGGTTTTTAAATTTTAGACGGGCTTCAACGAAAGGCCTTGCGTCGCCATGTTCCCTGAAAAGTACGTAATTCAGGCCGATGATATTGGAGAACAACCCGCTCTTTAAATACTTCACCGGGGCTTTTGAGTGCTTGGTTCCGGCGTTGTAGACAACTGCAATATTACCGCCGTGCTTAAGGTAGTTTTTTGTCCATAAGGCCATATCCTCCGGAAGGTTTTGTGCCGCGTAATCCGGAAATATGATAGCCGGGATATTTGTGCTGAGCGAGGAGGGATCGTAGGTCGCTAGCTTGTCATAACTCATTGCCTCGAAGGGAATGCCTCTTTCCTGCAACACTGTTTCATAAGCCGATAAGATCGACCTACCGTAGCTGCCGGTAGACGAGTCGTATACGAGCAGAACCCGGATGGTCTTGACCCTCTGGAAAGCGTGGTACTTGTTTACTTGCTTAAAACTGTACAAACCCACAGCCGTAGCGGCTAAAACCAGAACCAATATAAGAAACAGCTGTGCAAGTATCTTTTTCATTTATGTACACCGAGTCAAATGACTACGCCGGCACCCTCTGTGGAAGCAAAGCCGTAAATTTTAACGTTTTCTCCAAGCGATATATGCCGTTTGGAGATGACCGATTTAATTCCGCCCGACATCCCCACCTCGGCGCCCTTTAGAAAAATCGCTTTCTGGGAGAAAATGTTGCCCAAAACCTTCACGTTTCCCCTAATTGTTATATCGGATTCAGAGATAATGCTGCCGGTTATGAGCACTTCCTTTGCGCCGGAGTCAATCGTAATCTTGCCGTCCGTTTTTATGCTTCCGTTAATCGTACATCTATCGGTAATCACTAACTCGCCGATTGTTATCAGATCTCCGTTTATCTCGGTAGGCTTATCGAACTTTAAGCTATCGGTGTGTATCTTTCCGGAATAGTCGAGCACCATTGTGGCCTCTTCCGTTTCGTCCACGGGCAACGCGGGCCGGACGTCATTTGTAGGCGTACATACGGGATTCCCGTAAAGGCGCTTGAATGTACAATCCCTGGACAAAGCAATGGCCCCTCCCGCTGTCGTGCTTATTCCCAGATTACTGCCACGGCCAGCGTTTATGGAGCCCTCGGCGTCGAGCCATCTTACCACCCTGGTATTTCTGCCCACGTTAACGTTTTTATCCACCGCAGCCGCACGAAGCACGTTATTGTTGCCAAAGTCGGCATCACCCAGAACGTATACCTCTCTGGAAAAGTTGTTATTGCGGCCGGCCGTCAGATCCCCACGTACTAGGAGTATGGACTTAAAATCCGTGTCATAGGAATCTGTCTTAAAATCGCCGCCGAATGACTTGATGGTTTCGAGCCCTGATGACAATTGCACTTTAGTTCTCTCGCTGCCAGCGGTCTCTCCAGGAATGTAGCTGTGCATGAGCCTGCGGAATGATTGTGCGAAATATCGCGCATCCTTAGAATAATCCATTTCTATAGACAGCGGCTTATCATCCTTAGGGAAGAATAGCTCATACAGGCCAGGGATAAACGGGGCAAAGAGGAACCCGAAAAATATCGCTACCAGCACGCCGATATTCATGTTTCGTCCACCTCCGTCGCTTCCGTCGTCCTATATCTTTGGGTTTTTATCCAATTGACGTCCCTTCCGCTTATCAAGTCTATTAGCGATTCAATAAAACCGTAGGAGATGTGCCACATATTGAAGATGAAGACCAAGAAAAAGAACGGCAGTAATCGAACACGGTACGAAGTCCTGTCTAGGTATACCCCTGCGCCGATCTGATAGAACGGCGAAAAACTTCCGAAAAGTACGTATATGCCGACCAGTATGTATATGATAACGTAGTTCACCAGGTTCATCGCGCCGAGAAAAAACAGCGCTAAGGAGTCCGCTATTGCTATCAAGAATATAAATGGCACCAGGTAGGTGAAGAGCAGCAAGGCGCCGTCCAGTTTCTGCCAAAATTTCAAGTATTTCGTCCGTATCAACGGGAAAAGGTACTTGAAGAGAACCATATTATGGCCACGTGACCATCTTGTTATCTGCCTGGCCCGTACGCTCCACTCCTCAGGTGCTTCCTCGTAGCACTCAAGTCGATTGGCGTAAGCCACCTCCCAGCCCCTAATGACAAGATTAAAGGTAAGGTCGGTGTCCTCCGCGAGCACGGCTTCGTCAAAGCCTCCGAGCGAAAGAACGAGGTCTTTCCGAAAGCCGCCAACCGTCCCGCCGTATTGGGCGATAAGCCCGAGATTATATCTTGCCTGCTGGTCGACCTGATAGCCGCCGGTTCTCTCCAGATCGAGAATGCGCGTCAACAGGTTGGTGCCCGTATTAATAAGCATAACCCTTCCCATAACGCTGCCGACCCGGGGATTTTTGAAACCCATTGCGAGGGCCCTTACCATGCCTTTCGTGGGTAGGTAATCCGAATCAAAAACGAGCACGATACTACCTTCTGCTATTTCAAGTGCCTCGTTAAGTGCTGGAACCTTACCTCTTTTTGAGGAGCTATCTCGGTGAACAGGCTTTATCGTGGTCGGATGGGCAGAGGAGTATGAGTCCAGTATCTCTTTTGTTCTATCGCTCGAATTGTCGTTTACTGGGATGATTTCCATCCTATCCATAGGATAATCTGACAGCATAAGCATGCTGAGAACTTGATTGGCGGTCTTCTCTTCGTTGTGCATCGGCACTAACACCGATACGAACGGCAGATCAGAGTCCATTATATCTTGGTAATAGAGCTTCTGTTCGTTGAGTAGCCGATTCATCGTAAAAATAATGTGTCTGACGGTGTAAACCGTCATGACAAATATCACGAACAACATATAGATTTTGAGAATTACAATAAAGGCTAAAAGAGCCATTGTCCCTTACCGTCGCTATTAATGTTTTTTCTAGATACTGCGCTGAGATAGTAGGAATAAATACCCACTATGTAAATAAAATCGATAAGCGGCCCGAAGGCGAAAAACAAGCTGGCCATGAATACGTACGAAAACCTTTCCAGGACGTATAGGAACAGAATATACCTAACGAGCGAAAATGCTATTGAATAAAGCAAGGTTGCGATTGTAACCAGCAACTTAAGAAACAGGTTTGATCGGAGCGGTACCAAGGCAATGGCTAGCACAAATGGGATGACAAGCCATATGGCAACCTCGGTTTTTATGTACAGGTCAGAAAACAGGTTTATGTCGTACGGAAAATCCAGTGGCACAAGCGCAAAGAAGGTCGCAGATATGGCGTTTATGGACAGTATGTAGAACACGTAAAGCATTATAGGAGAAGCTTTGTTGAGTATGATAATCAGCGACATTATGAGCAAAGCAAAAGAGACTATAAAGAAAACAAAATAAAACATCGGCGTGTGGTAGAATGCCGCCATATGCACTATGTATAGGTCGAAGAAGACAAAGTGGCTCTTTATTACTTGTACGGTACTGGCCGCGCTAAAGTACCTGTACAGAACAAACCGGGTTATCTTCCCCATGTAGTAGGTAATATACGGATACATGAAGAACACCGCCACAACGGGAAGAAGCAACACGACCAATTCAATGAGGGCGGAATTCCTTGAAATAGATTCCTTTCTGTATGATCTATGGTAATAAATGGACTCTTTTATCATCGCCACTCTTCTCGTTGTATTTTAGAACTTCTTGAATATGCTTAAATCGATACCCGTGGCTTTATAGTTTTGCTCGACGTCGATGTACTCCAGTTTTCCGATGATGCCAAAATCTCGCTTAAGCCATATCCTCTCTTTTAGTTCCACGTCAACAGCCTTATAGTTGACATCGGACTGCTGGGCTTGTGGGAGATAAGTGGTTAGATACGCCTCCCGGCCTACTGTCACGTTAAGATACGTCCTTTGCCAGTAACGCCTGCCGTAACCTATGGAGTAAAGGCTGGACCATGAACCGACGTTACCCGGATCGCTTATAGTCCTGATAAGCCTGTATGTGAATATCCAGTCTTTATAGTAATAAGTTGGCCCGGTGGATATTAGATAATTCACATTAGCACCGTTATACTTCAAATAGCCCCCGCCGAGCTCCCAGTCCAGGCTCTTATCGGAAAGAAACAGATAATGAAAATTGTTGTCCACCCTGAATTGCGGAAGGAATGTATAGTTTGTGCCGCTCGATATATCCGAGTATGTGTAGAAGCGAGGCGTCCATACCGAGTAGACCCCCGCGATTCCAAGGAAACCAGATCCCTCCAGCGTTCTATCGGTTTGAATAGCCTGAAGGAAATAATTGAACTGTTTGTTGGAGTTATTATAAAATTTTACGGAATACACGTGCCACTGTCCGTACGTGTTATGAGGTTGCAGATAATAGTATGAGACGTTAGCGTCTATCCGGTAGTTATCGGTAGTGTTCTGTGGCGGTTTTGCAGCAACACCGGCCGCTGATGCTGCACCGCAAAATAAAGTTGCGCCTAAAGTGGTGGCGAGGGCCAGCCTAAGTGCAAAGGCGGCCATTTTCTTTAGGATCGCGCGATTGCCCAGGTTTAGGCGTTTTTCGATTGCATGAATCATTAGTGGTTTTCCGTTGGGAAGTTGGGATTGGATTGTATGTAAGGTAGGCAAAGATGGACCCCAACCCTCGGACAAAATCTCCGGATCCTTAAGCGGATGATCCGCTGGGTTAATCAAGCGGTTTGTCCTAAGGGGCACCCCAGCATAGGTCCGCCACGGTGTCTGTCGATTGAGCGATTGATGGCGTCTGCCATGATTAGGGAAATCGAAGGTTTTGGCAAAAGAGGCGCGCGCTTTGGGAATCGTTTTGTCGTTCTGCGCGCACAGCGAGGCCTTGGGATGTACCTCCGCGTCTTTGACGCTGCGCCAAGGGCGCTCCAGAAACACGCTGTCCGGCCACCGCCCCTTGTCGCTATGCTGATGCCGATTTTGTGACACTCCAGAACGCTTAAGGCCCGCTTTACTAGGGAACTGTGCCCCAATCTCCGTTGAATAATTCAGGCGCCCATGGCGCACTGTGGGTGTCCCCAAGGCGTCGACACAGAAGCCCGCCACCGTGGTGGTTGAGGGTCGTCTGGATCGGACCGCACGGCTCGCCCCATCCCTGATGGCGACGGGATCACAAAGGCCCTGGCGCATGGGGATATGGGTCACGCCCGTTCCGCGGGACGCATAGCGGCACCTGATACGATGGGGGCGCGTGACATCGAAACCCCGCAAAAAGGTGGGAAAGGCGCGCTGACCCTGACCCGGAATACGGGCCTTACGCTTGCGGGACACGGCCTCGAGACCCATGAGTCGCTCGACGCGTTTGTGGTTTACGAACCGACACTCTTGTTCTAGCGCATCCCACGGCCTCTGGGAGCCCGGGAAGGGGTACTGGCGAGAGATATCATCGAGATGGCGCATCAGTGGCAGATCGTCGTTTGAGACCAGAAACCCACGAGGAGAGTCGACCGTGGAGCGCGCCACTACGAGAAGTTCGCACTGGCCGGTCACGGGCAGTTCGGGATGGTGGGATTCGATCCGGTAGGGCCGCTCGGCAGGGATCGTTTGCCGAGCACCGCTGCCAAGAAATCCTTGTTGACTGTCAGGTATCCGATCTTGGCCAACAAGGTCGCGCGGTCCTACGTAGGCTTGGCGCAGGCAGCGCCCCTGCCAAAGAGGGTCGCGGGCTGATCGATCAATTGCCGACGCCATTGCGTGACCTGATTGGGAGGGACTTGATGCTTGGCTGCGGTCTCGTGGATCGTTTTTCACCCGCTGGAGCCGCTAAAGCCACCTTGGTCTTGAACTGCGGGGCGTGGTTATGACGCATTCTGTCCATGGTATCCCGCTCCTTGTAGCGCCACCGTAAGGGGGATGTCGAGCTAAGCCAGTGTCTAAGAATTGGATCCATTTCTGTTTTGGTTCGCGTACTGATTGTAGCTTCGGTTCGCTCCCTTAAGGCATGCGAGCCCAACTTCGTAACGAAACAACGATTACGTCCATGTTCGCTAGACTACCGTACCATTGGTCGCCTGTCTAGTGCCGTTGGGCGGAATGAGTCAGGATCGTCTTGTCATAAAGAGCCCAGCTCTGTGTCGGTAATGCCTGTTCCGGCATGCCGGTCGAATTCCGGTCAATGGTGACAATGGTGCGCTTGTCGGCAGGAGCACTGTTTGGGCGGCCTCCATGGTTTGCTAGCAGGCGGGCTCTGCTTAGGGGCGCAGGGGTGTGCCTGGACCGATTGGGCGCCACGATTTGCGAGTGGTCATTGCCCTGTGTTGCGTATCCTTATCGATAGGGCCCCACAACGGGCCTGGTAGTGATTGTTTGGACAAGCAGCTGTCATATTGGCCTGTGGTGGCGGCAAAATGGGACGTGAGGCACGGTCTTGGTGCGTTGCCCCTTGTGATTTAGGTCGGTAGTGGGACGTGTCGGTGTCTCAAAAGACCCTCACATTCCTAGGAAGCGGTCCGGGCGTGCTAAAATGGCGCCTCGTTCCGACATGGTATAGAGGCCCTCATAAGTGTCCCATGACCCCATCCCCCAGCGCACGGATACGTGAAATTCCCTACAACTACACCTCCTTTTCCGATCGTGAGATCGTTACGCGTTTTCTCGGCCCGGGGATGTGGGATGTATTAAATGAGCTACGGTCGGCGCGGGTAACCGGCCGTTCGGCGCGCATGCTCTTTGAAGTTTTGGGTGACATGTGGGTTGTGACTCGCAACCCCTTTATCCAGGATGACTTGCTAAAGCACGGTGAGCGGCTGGCCTCACTCGTGAGCGCGTTACATCACCGTCTAGACCAGATCGTGGCGCGTGCTCATGGCAATAGTGGCGCTGTGGCGCTCGCCACCGCCGCGCGGTCGGCGGTACAGGCCTTCGAGGAACGTTTTCCCAAGGAGCACGCACAACGCAAGAAGGCCCTGCGGGTGCTGTCGCGAGTTACGCGCCGCGATAATATCGATTTTAGCGGCTATGCTCGTGTCGCCCACGTGACTGACGCCACAGACTGGCGGGTCGAGTTGCCTTTTGTCGTCATTAGCCCGGATACCGAAGATGAGGTCATGGGGATCGTTCAAGGCTGTATAGATCTCGGGCTCACCATCATCCCGAGGGGAGGCGGAACAGGTTACACCGGGGGTGCTATCCCGCTCTTTGCGGATACCGCGATTATTAATACCGAGAAGCTCGATACGCTCGGCGGGGTCATCCTTCAGGAACTCCCCGGCGTGGACACGGCTGTGGCTACGATCCGGGCCGGGGCAGGTGTTGTCACCTTGAGGGTGACCGAGGTGGCGGAACAAGAGGGCCTCTCGTTCGCGGTGGATCCGACGTCTCAAGACGCCTCGACCATTGGCGGTAATGTTGCCATGAATGCGGGCGGCAAGAAGGCCGTGTTGTGGGGGACGACGCTCGACAACCTCGTCTCATGGCGCATGGTGACGCCGAGTGCCGAATGGTTGCATGTCGAGCGCGTGAATCACAATCTTGGCAAGATTCATGAGCAAGACGAGGTCGTTTTTCGTATTACGCGCTATCGCGCCAACGGCAAGACCTTAAGTGCCCCTATCGAAACATTGCGTATCCCAGGGCGCAGTCTGCGCAAGGAGGGGCTCGGCAAGGATGTCACAGATAAATTCCTGTCAGGACTTCCGGGCGTCCAAAAGGAAGGCTGTGATGGCTTTATCACCTCGGCGGTATTTATTCTTCACAAGAAACCAGAGCATGTTCGCACGGTTTGCCTCGAGTTCTTTGGCACTGACCTCCGGCAGGCGGTTTCGGCGATTACCGAGATCAAGGGCTATCCCGAGGCCCACCCCGGGGTCGTGCTAGCCGGCCTCGAACATTTAGACGAACGCTATCTGCGGGCGGTTCACTACAGTACCAAGGCGCCACGTCGGGAACGTCCCAAGATGGTCCTTTTGTGCGATATAGCGGGCGCGGATGACCGATTGGTGGGCGAGGCCGCCGCTACTATTGTTCGGATAGCGAACGGCCGTGGCGGCGAAGGTCATATTGCGGTCAGTGCTGAGGCGCGCCGACATTTCTGGGCGGACCGCGCCAAGACCGCAGCGATTGCAGCACATACCAATGCCTTCAAAATCAATGAAGATGTGGTGATCCCCATAGAGCGCCTCGCGGATTATAGCGAGGGGATAGAGCGCATCAATATCGAGCAATCTTTGGCTAACAAGTTACGCGCGGTACAGGCCATCTTAACCTATCTAGGCGGAGCGATGGTCGAACTGCGCGCCGTGCCGGATTACGAGGCGAGTGCGGAAAATACGGCCATTATTGCCGCCAAAGTGGCGGCTGCGACGTCCCAGTTGAGGGTCGTTGCGACGCGCTGGTCGGAAATCCTAGCGCGCCTTGATAGCCCGATTGCGGAGTGCGCGGATATTCTCGGCACTGAGACGGGAGACCCAGGCCAGTCTTCGGCACCGTTGCTGACGCGACTTTTGCGTCGTGAGTTGCGGGTCTCCTATCGCTTGGAGGTGGGGCGGGTTTTGCAGGATATTTTCGGAGGCCATGAGATGGAGCCCGTGCGGCGACGTTTTGAGGCGATCCATGCCGAGGTTCTAGCGAGCCGATTATTCGTGGCCCTCCATATGCATGCGGGCGACGGTAACGTGCATACCAATATCCCTGTTAATTCCAATGATTATGAAATGATGCACGAGGCTGATCGCATTGTGGAGCGAGTCATGCATCTAGCGGTAAGCCTTGGCGGAGTCATATCTGGCGAGCATGGCATCGGCATCACGAAGATGCGTTATCTGGGGTTGGAAGCGGTCAAGGCTTTTGGCGATTACAAGATGCGTATCGATCCCGATGGCCACTTCAATCGCGGAAAGCTGTTGGCCGGATCGGGGCTGGAACGCGCCTATACGCCATCGCTTCGTCTTGTTTCCCAAGAGGCGATCATATTGGAGCGGAGTGAGCTGGGCGCGCTAAACGATGCGATACGCAACTGCCTACGCTGCGGAAAGTGCAAGCCGGTATGTACGACCCATGTGCCACGCGCCAATTTGCTCTATTCGCCACGTAACAAGATATTGGCGACGGGCCTTATAATCGAGGCCTTTTTATACGAAGAGCAGACGAGGCGCGGTATATCATTACACCATTTTGATGGAATGAACGACATCGCGGATCATTGTACGATTTGCCATAAATGCGAAGCGCCGTGTCCCGTAGATATCGATTTTGGCGATGTCTCAATTCGGATGCGCGGGATTTTGCGTGCGCACGGACATAAGCGAATGAATTGGGGCACGCGGGCCTCGATGGCCTTTTTGAACGCCACCGATCCGGGCACGATTCGCATGCTTCGCAAGGTGTTGATCGAGTGGGGTTATCGGGCGCAGCGCTTGGGGCATGAGATTGTCGCGCGGATCCCAGGTGCGCTGTCTTCCGTGCGACCATCGGCCACTACCGGGGAGACGCCACGCCCGGCTCAGGTCATTCAGTTTTTCGCAAAGCCGATGCCAAGCGGCGTGCCCAAACAAACGATGCGCGCCTTATTGGGCGTCGAGGACACGAAGACGGTTCCGATCCTCCGTGATCCACGCAAGGTCGATGAGGATTCGGATGCCGTGTTCTATTTTCCGGGGTGTGGATCCGAGCGTCTTTTTAGCCAAGTAGGGCTCGCAACCTTGGCGATGCTCTATGAGACAGGCGCGCAGGTGGTATTGCCCCCTGGGTATCTGTGCTGCGGTTATCCGCAGACCGCCTCAGGCGATGATGCCAAGGGTCGACAGATCACCACGGATAATCGCGTTCTATTCCACAGGGTCGCCAATACCCTGAACTATCTGGATATCAAGACCGTCATCGTATCGTGTGGCACGTGCATGGATCAGCTCCTGAAATATGAGTTTGAGCAGATCTTTCCGGGGTGTCGACTCCTGGATATTCACGAATATTTGATGGAAAAGAACGTCCGCCTGGAGGCCGTAGACGGGGTTCGGTATATGTACCACGACCCCTGCCACACGCCCATGAAGACCTATAATCCGGTGACCGTGGCGAGCACCCTGGTAGGTAAGGCGGTCTTGCTGTCGGATCGCTGTTGCGGGGAGGCTGGAACCTTCGCTGTGGCGCGCCCGGATATTGCCAGCCAAGTACGGTTCCGTAAAGAAGAAGAGCTGCATAAGGGGGTTCGCCAACTGACGGGACAGGATGTGGCGGCCCCGGAAGTCGTCAAGATTCTGACCTCCTGCCCGGCGTGCCTTCAAGGGCTCGACCGATATCGAGAGGGTACGGGCCTCGATGCCGATTATATTGTCGTTGAGCTTGCCAACAAATATTTGGGTGCCGGATGGGCGCTGCGATTCGCCGATAAGGCAAAAGATGGTGGTATCGAGCGGGTCTTGTTGTAGCGGGTGACAGCCTGATTGGCGCTGGTGCCGGGAGCAAAAAGATCCGGCGCCCCAGCGGGGGCGCCGGATTCACCCTTTAAGGGAGGGTAACGACGATATAGAGGCTTTCCTTGCCGCGACGTACCAGGACCGGGATCGGGGTGGCGGCAGGTAGAGTTGCCACGATATGGCGCATCTGGCTTGGTGTTGTCACGGAATCGCCAGCGATTTGTTGGATAACCATACCCGGCGCAATACCGGCGTCTTGGGCGGGACCTGCGTCCACGCTCAAGACGACGACCCCGTGGTGAATCGCCATGTCCTTCAGGGCTTCGTGGGTAAGCGGGCCCACCTCCATGCGCAGGCGCGGGATGTGCACATTTTTGCTGGGGGCAGTCTCAAGATTCTTAGGTAATGCCCCGACACGCACAGAAATGGTGAGCGCCCGGCCGTGGCGCATGATGCCGACTGGGACATGCTCGCCCGGCTGGGTGTTGCCGACTAAGGGCGGGAGCTGCCCTACGCTGTAGACGGGTTTGTTGTCATAGGTGATGATGACGTCGCCTGGCTTCAGTCCCGCCTTAGCGGCCGGACCGTTATGGGCTAGCCCCGCAATGAGGGCACCGACCGGCTCTTTGAGACGCATGGCTTGGGCCATCTCGGCGCTGACGCCCTGAACATCTACGCCCAACCACCCAAAGCGAATGGCTTGGTGGTTTTGAAGTGCATGGACCACGCGCATTGCGGTGTTTATGGGGATGGAGAAGGACAATCCCATGTAGCCGCCGCTACTCGTATAAATCTGATCGTTTATGCCGATGACTTGCCCTTGCATATTAAATAGCGGCCCACCCGAGTTGCCGGGATTGATCGGGACATCGCTCTGGATGAAGGGAATATACTCGTCGTCAGAGAGTGGTCGGTCGAGGGCGCTGACAACGCCCTGGGTGACGGTGTTGTAAAAGCCAAATGGCGCACCAACCGCGAGCAGCCATTGTCCGACCTGCATTTTGTCGGAGTCGCCCAACGGCGCTACCGGCAAATTATGGCCGTCGATTTTGAGCAGCGCCGTATCGTAGCGCACGGACAGGCCAATGAGCTTGGCTTTGTAGACGTGGTGGTTAGATAGGCCCACCACGATGTGGTCCGCGCCGCGCACAACGTGGGCGGCTGTCACGATATAGCCGGTGGGGGTTATGATGAATCCAGAACCCAGCGACTCTACCTTTTCCTTTTGCGCGGGCCCTTGGTTAGGCCCTGAGAAGAAGTGCCGGAAGAATGGATAGAACGGCGAATTCGGCGGCAAAGGATTCGCGGGCATCTGGCTATGGACCATCTTGGTGCTGGTGCTGCTGATGTTCACGACGGCAGGGCCGTACTGCTGAACGATAGGCGTGAAATCGGGAAGCCCGACCACGGGCGCCGCGAACGCTCCTTGACTGACGAGCGCTCCGTAGAGTCCCGCTGTCAAAAGAACTGTTCCCCACCGACGTCGGTATGGTCGGTCTTTCAAATGACCCATGTCGATCTCCTCATGAAATGATTATTTAGGCCGATTTATTCACGCCTAGCTAAGACCGCTAGACCCTATGTGTCGCGGACATCTGAACCTTGTCTGACCCATTATCCTTTTGCGGGAAGGCCGATCTCTCATACGCACGTAAAGGCTTTGAGCATCAAATATGCCTAGTTGTTCCCGGCCACGAGAAAAAGTTGTACCTCATGGCGCCCATGATACCCCGGGGCCTATGGATGCCCCAAGCGTTTCGAGCCAAGTCCCCCAAAGCCCCCCAAGGGCGTGGGCTTACTGGAGGCGCGCTTGGCTCTGTCGAGGGAGCCCCCTGAGTGGCGCGTAGCTCACCAAGCGCTGATGGGGGCTCAGGGTAAAGGCTCGGTCCGGGGCCAGGGATCGCCTAACGCGACACACGTATTCGCGGGGCCCCATGCGTCTTGCCGCTCTATTTCCATAACACACCTTAAAGATCGTAGGACAAAGTCGGTACGGGCAGCTATCCTTGCAGGATCATGACGCAGACGCCAATACGCAAGCGGTCTCGCACGGCAAGCAACGCCACGAAACGCGCGCGGCTCCGGTTGGCCAAAATGCTAGCCTTTGGCCTGCTCGTCGGCGCAGGCCTCCTCTATGCCCTTGCCCGCTTCTTGGCCCCCCAATATCCCTGGCTTCGTTACGTGGCCGCGTTTAGCCAAGCGGCTATGGTCGGTGCCCTGGCGGATTGGTTTGCGGTCGTAGCGCTGTTTCGTTACCCCCTGGGAATCAAGCTACCCCACACAGCGATCATTCCCAACAACAAAGACCGCATTGCGGATAATCTCGGGGAGTTTATTCAGACCCGCTTCCTATCTGCGGACAAGGTGTTGGAAGGGATCCGCGCCTTAACGCCTGGGCGACGCCTGGCGAAATGGCTGGCCCGTCCAAAGAACACGCAGCGCTTACTTCGCTACGCACGCCTTGGTGCCGCCCAGCTTGTCGGAACCCTCGATCACGAGCGGGTGCGGGCCTTTGTCAAAGAGACCCTGACGACTCAATTGGCGGCCTTGGACGCCAGTACGCTGGCATCCCAGATATTGAGCCTGTTGGGCAGGAATCGGCGGCACCAGTGGCTGCTCGATGAAGCCCTGACGCAACTTAACCAATTTCTTCAACATGATGACGTGCGTGATGCGCTGGTTCGAGCCATCGCAGAACATATGGAATTTGTCCCGTCTACCCTCCATCTTGATGAGCGCCTTGGACGGGCCATTTTACAGCGGCTATACGAGGCTTTTCAGACCATACTTCAGGCAGTTCGAGACGACTATGAGCATGTGTTGAGACGCCGCTTCGATGAAGTGCTCGCGGATATGAGCGATCGGTTGATGAATGACCCGGTGCTTCGTGCCCGCGTGCAACTTATGCAAGTCGAAATCATCCATAACCCCGAAACGGAAAAGGTTATGGAACGTCTTTGGGGGGAACTGCACCGCTGGATGGGCCAGCAACTGCGGGAGCCGAACGGCCTTTTGTCTGCACGGCTGGATGCCCTCATCCACGAACTCGTGCGGTCTTTTACGGCGCGGCCCTATTTCCAGGACTGGATCGACAGCCAGTGTTTTCGCTACGCACCATCTCTGATAACGAGGTATCGACGGACGGTCGGACTGTTCGTCGCGGCGCAAGTCAAGGCTTGGAATGACGAGTTTATGGTAAGCGAGATAGAACTCAACATAGGGCGAGATCTGCAGTTCATCCGCATCAACGGCGCGCTCGTGGGGGGCTTGGTGGGCCTCATTATTTACGCCGTGACTCAGGTTCTACGCTAGCTCGCAAAGGGCTCGCGGCACACGAGAGTCACAAGACGCGTCGATCTGGCGGTCCGCGCACAGACGCTCATCACGCGACAGGTAGTTTATCCAAGGTGCCACAAATTGTTCAGGCGCAAGTCCAGTAAGCCTAGGGCCGTGTGGGCCGTCGGCGGACGCCAAGGTAATTGCCCAATGGTCAGCGCTTGTTTAGCGCTCGCCAAGGCTACGATACCGAGGACGATAATAAAGATCGCCGAGATGCGATTAATCATAACGAGCGTACGGGAGTGGAGCTGCTTATGAAGTCTCGCGGTGACGAGGCTTAGGATCGTCCACCACAGGAGACAACCCGAAAAGACGCCAACTGTGAGTGAGAGCAACCCAAGCGCGCTGGAGCTGTCTAGTTGCAGCGTAGTAAAAACGACAATAAAAAAGAGAATCGTGAGGGGGTTGGCGAGCGTCAACAAGGCACACGACAGGTAATTCCATACCAAGCCGCGCCCACTGTATCGGCGTTTTGGGGAATAACGCATGGGCCGAAAAAAGATGGCGCGACCACCGAACCACAGGCAAAGAATGCCGGCGCTAATATGAATCCAGAATCGGGCGCTAGCCAGAAAGCTCGAGACGGCGCTTAAGCTCAGGCTTGCCAGGGCTCCGTATAAGGCATCGGCTGTGGCCGCGCCCGCGCCGCTTAATATGCCCGCGAACCGCCCTTGGGCTAGCGTTCTCTGGATTGTCAGTAAACCCACAGGCCCGATGGGGGCGGATGCGATGACGCCTATAATAAGTCCAAAAAGAAACAGTTCCATGCCGCCTCTCAACCTAGCCGCCCAGCTTTGAGTGGCGTTGCGTTGTCGATGCCATACGCCCGCGTTAAGCGCAAACGTCCTAACGAGCGGTGGCCCGGCGTCGAGCAGATAGGTGGTATCCTAATGGGCCAGTGACAGAAAGACCAGATGGGCGATGCTGAGTGATGCGAGCAGGGAATCGGCGCAGAAGTCAAGCTGGTTCCAGGTCGTTGGGCCGGTGTAAAGTGGGCCCCCAATCCGCGTTCGGCCATTATGGGTATGGATATATTTATGGCGAGGCTTGATCCGCAACTCCTTTCGACATGGGCCATTGTGGCGCGTATGGGCAGCATAAACGGCGCTGCCAACGCGTTAAATTTGACTCAGCCGGCGGTTTCCAATCAGCTAAAGCGCCTCCATGATTGGGTGGGTGAGCCGCTCTATCGACGCCACGGGCGCGGTATTACGCCGACGCCGCTTGGGAAACAGCTGCTCCATCTCGCCTTGCAACTCGATGCTGTTCTTCAGGATGTCGAGGCGCTGCGGAGCGATATCGGGGGGCTTATGCGGGGGAGCCTGCTGTTGGCGGCCAGTCAGACGAATGCAGAGTTCCTGCTATTGCCAGCGATAGCGCGTTTTCAAAAACTGTACCCGGCGATCACGGTGCGGCTCCATTCCGGGAACTCAGGGGAGGCGCGTCGGCGCGTCGACGTGGCGGACCTGGTATTCGTAGAAGATGCGGCGCTGGCCGCGAAAGACGCAGGGCTTGTTGCTAAGCCCTTGATTGAAACCGATATTCATTTGCTATTGACGGCAGATCACCCCTTGAACCAACGGGCGCGACACGAACCCGTGAGACTCGCTGAGCTCGGATCTGAACCGGTCGCGTGGCGAGAGCCGGGTTCGGGTACCCGCGAGCGAGTGGAGGCCGCATTTCGCGAGGCTGGTCTGGAGCCCGAGATCCGCTATGAGTTCAGCGGTTCTGCCGCGGTACGCGAGGCGGTGCGCTGGGGGCTAGGCGTGGGTTTTGTGTCAGCGCTTGCGGCAACACCACCGGATCTGTGTTCGCGGACGCTTGCCCCGCCTATCATCCAAGAGCTGTCCGTTATCTATCAAAAACCCTTAAGCCGTCCTGGCGAGGAGTTTTTGACGGTCCTGGGCGAGGTAGTGCGCGAGAGCACGTTGGCAGGCGGAGGAAAGTGCCGCTAGGGCGAGCTCGTTGCCGGCGGTAGGATTTCCCAGGCGAGCGGCGCGGACCCTCACGCTAGCGTAATGGAGGTTAACCTTGCTATCTTTGGCCGTACGCGGTTTGCGCGCGCCGAGATGCTTAACGTTTTAGGGGTCAGGGGCAGTACGATGACAGGAATGTGGTGTCGACGAAGGGATCGCGATGCGTTTTGGCGTCGATGAGACGGGATGGTTGAACGGGGCGCGACATGTAGCGTCCCCAAATTGGGACGCACGTCCGCCTAGCGCGTGCGTTGAGGTGCTCATTATCCACTCTATCAGCTTACCGTCTGGGGTATACGGCGGACCGGATGTTGAGCGATTGTTCATGAATGAGCTTAATGTGGGGAGCCCGCCTACGTACGCCGATCTTAACGGTCTCCGGGTTTCGGCCCATTTTTTTATTCGGCGTGATGGCGAGGTTGTCCAGTTTGTCTCAGTCGCTGATCGGGCCTGGCATGCGGGGGTTTCGCGCTGCGAGGGACGTGAGTGCGTCAATGATTTTTCTGTCGGGATCGAGATGGAGGGCACTGACCACACCCCATTTGAAGAGGCGCAATATGAGACCTTAATAGAGGTCTCGCGGGCGCTCCTGATGCGTTATCCTGTCATTACGGCCAACAGGTTTTATGGTCATGCGGATATAGCCCCGGGACGGAAATCCGACCCGGGGCCCTACTTTGATTGGGATCGCTACCGGATGGCGGTGCGCGGGGCAAGCTCGAGACCTACGGCAAAAGAGGCGGGACAATGACGGTTACCCTGATCATTATTTTGTTTGCATTAGCGCTCGACCGATTTTTTCCAGACCGAGGCCGTATTCGCTGGTTTGCTTGGTATGAAGACTGGGTGCGGTCGGTCGAGCTCCGATTCAATGCCGGCACCAGAGGACAGGGGGTCGCCGCCGTAGTGGTTGTGGCGGGGCCTTTGATTTTGGGCGTGTTTGTCGTCCGCTATGTCTTAAGTCGCATGAGTTATTCGCTTGTCTATATTTTCGATATTCTCGTCTTGTATCTGTGTCTCGACCTGTATCGGTTAGCACGCTCGGCGACTGCGGTGTCGGAGTCGCTGGAGTCGGGAGATCTCCTGACGGCTGCCAGCCACCTGGAGGGTATAGTCGGCAAGACCATGTCGGAGGTGACCGAGTCGTCGATCGCGCAGGCAACGGTGGAGGCGGTCTTGAACCAGACCAATACCCGCGTGATGGCACCGTTGTTTTGGTTCATTCTTCTGGGGCCCGTGGCGATTGTGTTGCAACGTATTGCGGCCTTACTGGATCGGTTATGGGGCCATCGGAGCCCACAGTATGCCGAGTTTGGTTGGGCGGCGGCACACTTAAATGACCTATTGGGTTGGGTGCCGGCGCGAATCACGGCGCTGAGCTATGCCATTATGGGAAGTTTTGAGGATGCCTTGCGCTGCTGGCGACGACAGGCGGGTATGTGGTCAGACATCAATAGTGGGCCGCTGCTGGCTTCGGGTTTCGGCGCCATGCACATGAGCGCTTGTGAGGATTCCGAGGATAATGAGGTCTCCGATCTACGGGTGGGCCAAACATATATCGTCAATCCGGCCGACATCCGACGAGTTGTGGCGCTCCTGTGGCGGGTACTGCTGTTTTGGTTGGCGGTCGCCCTATTGATGGCGGGTGCGCGGTTATTCGGTGTGTTCGGCTAGCTTCATCGTATCCGACATCAGGATCTCCCAACCACGCTTTTTTGCGACGGCGAGCAAGGTGGGGTCGGGGTCGACGGCCACTGGGCGGCTGACCGCCTCGAGTAATGGCAGGTCATTGTGGGAATCGCTGTAGAAGCTGCTGTTTTCCCAACTCAGCTGGTGTTCGGCGACCCACGCATTGACGCGCTCGACCTTGCCTTCCCGAAAGCAGGGGGTCCCTTGAAAGTTACCGGTAAACTGGCCGTTGCGTTCCTCGGGAATGGTGGCGATGAGGTGCGGGACGCCAAGGAGGTCGGCAATCGGGCCGGTAACGAAGCTATTCGTTGCGGTCACGAGGGCCAGTGTGTCGCCACGGTCCCGGTAGCGTTCCAGGACCGAGGGCGCCCAAGATTTGATAATGGGCCTTATGTGTTCTTGGACGAACGTTGCTCGCCATGCCACTAGCTGCGCACGCGGGTAGCGCGTGAGCGGCGCTAGCGCAAACGCCAAAAAGGTCGCTATATCGAGGCGGCCCGCTTTGTAATCATCATAGAATGCGCGATTGACGTGTTCGTAGATCTCCCGATCAACGGCCCCAACCGTAATGAGAAATTGCCCCCACGCATAATCGCTGTCACCGTGAAGTAACGTATTATCCAGATCGAAGAGTGCGAGCGCCAAAATGCCCTCCGGCGTTGCTGTAGGCGGCGAATTCTGTAAAAATGGAGAGTATTCTAATCACCTAACACGTTGTTGTATATGATAGACCATGACGGATATCGCCCCAATGTTGGGATTATTCTGACCAATGTCGACGACCAGGTCCTCTGGGCCCGCCGTTGCCAATGTGATGGGTGGCAATTTCCGCAAGGCGGCATTCAGCGGGAAGAGACTGCGGAGCAAGCGCTCTTCCGAGAGCTTTATGAGGAAGTCGGTCTGGTAAGTGAACAGGTCGAGGTGAGGGGGCGAACCCAGGGGTGGCTACACTACGATATCCCAAGGCAAATGCGCCGCGCGACCGGACCGCGCCGGTTTAAGGGTCAAAAACAGGTGTGGTTTTTATTGCGGCTCAAAGGGGATGATGCCGATGTGCGGCTGGATCTCTCATCTTCGCCTGAGTTCAATGCTTGGCGGTGGGTAGAGTATTGGAGTCCGCTAGAGTCCATTGTGGCATTCAAGCGTGAGGTCTATCAGTTGGCGCTGACGGAGTTGGCCCCATTGCTGGGGCGCTAGTGGACCTCTTACTGAGTCTGAATGACCGATCGATCTACCTCGTTTCCCAGGGCCCGCCTGCCGTCTATTACATCCTGGACCATAAGGCAGGCGGCATCCTTATCAATGCCCCGGCGTTTTCCCCGGCAGTGTGGGGTGCGTTGCAGGATTTAGGCGGCACACGCTTCCTGTTCTTACCGAGCCACTTTGGGGTGCGCGATCTGGCGCTCTGGCGAGCGGCCGGGGTGCAGGTGTTGGCGTTCCAGGAGGAGGTGGCAACGGTCAGTGCGACCGATGTCGATGTGGCGGTCAATAGCCAGCAGAAGCTGACGCGGACGATCGATTTTTTGCCGATGGCTGGGCGCACGCATGGGACTTGCGGGCTACGCCTTAAGAATCTGCCCGGTGTGCTGTTCCTGGGCCCGGCACTTACCCCCGGCCTCTCACGGTGGCCTGAACTTATCGCTCATCCAGATGATTATTCTTACGAAAGCCGCCTCATGGGGGTCTTTGGTTTACGCGATCTCGCCTTTGATTATGTTTTTACCGATCTCTTCGTCCCCGGGGAGACCGCCTTTGGGCCGGGCGCCGATCGCGCTATTCGCGCCCACCTAGACGCGCTGCTCGCCTAGCTTTTATCACGCTACGGTGCTTGTTGGCGATGGCATGCGGACACCAATCGGTATTGGCGACGGTTCATGGACCATCCCCTGATTTGTCCTTTGATGGCTAGTGAGTCTTGAGATGTTTTCATGGCCGCTGGCATCAAGCGGTCGTTAACGCCAGATGCTGGCGCAACACGGCCTGCGCGACCATGCTCATGGCCGTTTTGGTGCGGGCGCAAGATCTCTTGCGAGGCTGGTTTATCGTGTAATAGAACGCTATCGTGGCGTTTATAGTGGTTCCAGTAGCCAGGGCTGTGCGGGCGTAAGCGGCGGTAGCTCTGCTCAGTTGGTTGATCTTGCGCCCTGATCATCCTCTTGATTTACGGGACTGGAATCCCCAAGTCATTAGTTGTTGATGGAATAATGGTTTTAGTTGAGTGGTGGCGGTGTTTGCGCAACGACTCAGTCTGGCGGGATGCCAAAGGGGGTGGACGTGGCGCTTCCGAATCGCACAATCGATCGCTTTAGGGATCGCGCGGCCGGGGGTCGGGCGCTCGTCGAGGAGTTGGCTCGGTATTCCGGAAGATGGGATGCCGTGGTTCTGGCGTTGCCGCGGGGTGGCGTACCGGTCGGATACGAGCTTGCGGTGGCTTTGAACTTGGAGCTTGATGTCCTTGTCGTGCGTAAGCTCGGTGTTCCCGGCCATCGTGAAGTCGCGATGGGTGCGCTGGTTTCAGGTGGGGCGGTGTACCGTAATGAGGATATCATTCGGGCGGCGGGCGTTACTGCGCAGCAGTTCGATGCCGTTGTGTCATCTGAGCGGGCAGAACTGGTGCGCCGCGAGTTATTGTACCGCGGAACGCGGCCACCGGTGGTCGTCGAGGGCCGCATTGTCATTTTAGTAGATGACGGAATCGCGACCGGCGCATCAATGTATGCGGCTGTTTCTGCATTGCGATCGAGCGGGCTGGCGCACGTCGTAGTCGCAGTTCCGGTCGCATCCCCTGATGCCAGGGACTTTCTAGAGCCGGTGGTAGATGAGTTTATTGCCGCCATGAGCCCATCCCCTTTCTACGCGGTGGGTCAGTTCTACGAGAATTTCGAGCAGACGAATGATGACGAAGTGCGCGACCTGCTGGCGCGGGCGGGCAGGAGGGTGTTGGCATGAGCTCGCCCAAGACACCGTTCCTTGCCGTGAGGCAGCTGGCAGAGCGACTCGATGAGTCTGATCGGGATTATGATCACCTCCTCGCAGACGTCGCAGGGC
This sequence comes from Acidiferrobacter sp., assembly GCA_035530915.1. Lineage (GTDB taxonomy): Bacteria > Pseudomonadota > Gammaproteobacteria > Acidiferrobacterales > Acidiferrobacteraceae > Acidiferrobacter. Next base: position 43,587 of record DATKTV010000017.1, read on the forward strand.
GGCGGTTCGTGCTGCTTGGCGAAGCGACCCATGGAACGAAAGACTTCTACCGCATGCGGGCGGCGATTACCCGTCGGTTGATTGCCGAGCAAGGTTTTGGCGCAGTCGCGATTGAGGGTGATTGGCCGGATGTCTGGCGGGTAAATCGGTATGTGCAGGGTGATGGGGACGACGCCGCCGAATCGGCGCTGAGCGATTTTGCGCGCTTTCCTCGATGGATGTGGCGCAATCAGGAAATGCTGGAGTTTATCGTCTGGTTGCGGTCTCACAACGCGGCGCTACCGCCCGCGCGGCGAACCGGCGTCTATGGCCTTGACCTCTATAGTCTGTATCGTTCCGCAGACGCTGTCATCCGCTATCTTGAGGAGACCGATCCCGATCAAGCCGCGATTGCCCGTAATACTTACGCCGTGTTGGACCATGTACGCGACCCACAGACGTACGGCCTCGAGGCCGCATTCGGTCTGCGCCCAAGTGGGCGGGCGGGGGCCGTTGCACAGTTAGTGCAGTTGCGTAAGGACGCGTCTGATCGGGTACTCCGGGCCGGGCTGGCGGCGGCTGATGAGCGGTTTTTTGCCGAGCGAAACGCCGCAGTGGTCGTGAACGCTGAGGCCTATTATCGCGGCATGTTCGGCCAGCGCACCAATACTTGGAATCTGCGCGATGCGCATATGTTAGACACGCTGCTGGCGCTGTCGCACTACCGCATACAGCGTAGTGGTGAAGGGCGCGTGGTCGTCTGGGCACACAATTCCCACCTCGGAGACGCTCGTGCCACGGAATCCCATAGGCGAGGCGAATGGAATCTGGGCCAACTACTGCGCGAGCAGCGCGGTGCAGAGGCGTTCCTCGTCGGATTTACCACGTATACGGGTTATGTATCCGCCGCTTCTGAGTGGGACGGGGACGTGGAGCACAAATGGGTTCGTCCGGCGCTGAGCGATAGCTGCGAGCACCTGTTCTACAGCTCTCATCTGGATCGCTTCTTCCTGCCTTTGAGTGGCTATCTGGCCGAGCCATTGCGGGAGACGATGTTGGAACGGGCGATCGGGGTGATTTATTTGCCTCAGAGTGAGCGCGCTAGCCATTATTTCGAGGTCTCACTGGCGAGCCAATTCGATGCAGTCTTTCATATCGATGAGACCACTGCGCTTGAGCCTCTGGATATCCCGCAACTTTGGCATGAGCGCGAAATGGCGGAGCCAATAGTGTAGAAGACCGCAAATCGGGGTGAACGGTATGGTGTCCGGACACAGTTCTCATGTCGTTATCCCTTCGCATGACGTCCTCTTGGAAGGTATTTTGATCGCGCCCGATAATGCGCGCGCGATCATCGCCTTTGCGCATGGCAGCGGCAGTAGCCGGTTCAGTAGTCGCAATGGCAAAGTCGCGGATTTCATGAGCCAATCTGGTTTCGCCGTGTTGTTGTTCGATCTGCTTACCGCCCGTGAGCATGCGCGTGATGCCCTAACGGCGGAATATCGCTTCGATTTTCCGCTGCTTGCCAGCCGTCTTACGGATGCGATCGAATGGTTGGGACATGAGACGACTACGATGGCGCTGGATGTCGGGTTGTTCGGGGCCAGTACTGGGGCTGCGGCGGCGTTGATCGCGGCGGCTGCGCGTCCCGAGCTGGTGCGCGCAGTCGTTTCCCGCGGGGGACGGCCCGATCTCGCGGATGAGGCGTTGGGCGCGGTGCGCTGCCCCACCCTGCTTATCGTCGGAGAGCTAGACACGCAGGTAATCGAACTGAATCAACAGGCGGAAAAGAGGCTTGTGGCAACTCATCGGATGGCCATCGTTCCGGGTGCAACACACCTTTTTGAGGAGCCGGGCGCGCTAGCGGCGGTCGCGGAGCTCGCTACTCAACCCATCTCCGCGAGAATCCCCTCGCTTTAGCCATGGGGAGGAAAGCGGGAAGTTGATTTTGACTTAGATTTGCCTTGTATTATATATCACGCATCTGTATAATTAGCAAATGAGCGATTACACCATAAAATACAAGA
>DATKTV010000018.1:0-14064 GCA_035530915.1 Acidiferrobacter sp.
ATCGCCGTCGGCGGGCTTCGAAAGCCCCGATGTCACCCAGCTATATCTCAATGATCTGCGGCGCACCCGTCTTTTGAGCGCCGAGGAAGAGATCACCCTGGGTCGGCGTGCTCATAAAGGTGACCGCAAGGCGCGTGACCACATGATCGCCGCCAATACCCGGCTGGTGGTGAAAATCGCCCGAAAGTACTACTACTCGAGCGGCCTACCGTTTGCCGATCTCGTATCGGAAGGCAATCTCGGTCTTATGCGCGCGGTCGATAAGTTCGATACCGAACGCGGGTTCCGATTCTCCACCTACGCGTCGTGGTGGATCCACCAGTTCATCCAGCGCGGCATCATGAACCAGTCCCGGATGATCCGACTGCCGGTACATATCCTTAAAGAAATCAGCGTTTACCAGCACGCAGCCCGAGTTCTGTTGCGAGAAATAGGTCATGAACCAACACCCGAAGAGGTCGTCGCAAAAACGGGACAATCTCTCGCGCGAACCCGCAAATTGCTGGCCAACGAAACGGTCGTTTCCGCTGACACCCCGGCCCATGGTGCCGAGAGCGATATGTCGCTCATGGAAACTTTCGCGGCCGACGCGTCCCACGCGCCTGACAGCTTGCTCCAGAAACAGCAGGTCCAGAACAGCCTGGCGCGTTGGTTGCGACTTTTGACGCCACGGCAACGGCTCGTTTTGGAGCGACGGTTTGGTTTGAACGGGTCCGAAGTCATGACGCTGGAGAAGGTTGCATCAGAAATTGGTGTGACGCGGGAACGGGTGCGGCAGATCCAGAATGCCGCTTTGAAACAATTACGGGACCATACGCTGGGCCAGGGGGTGGATTTTGCGCACTTCGTGTAAACGGCTCTCAAGGAGACCCATCTTAATGACTTCACTTTCCTATCGGCAGTTCGCGGTAGCGCTGGGCACGGCGTTCCTTTTGACTCCATTGGCGGTTACAGCGGCCACTCTGGGGTCCGTAGTCGTGCAATCGCCCATAGGTCAGCCCTTACGCGCCTACATCCCTGTTCATGGACAAGGCCCTGTTACGGCCCGCATCGCCCCGCGCGCCGCTTTTCGGGCCGCGGGATTGGCGCCGCCCAGCGCCCATACGCGACTGTCTTGTCAGGTGCGAACAACGCGGCATGGCCGGGTCATCCGGGTCACCAGTGCCGCGCCGATCGAGCATCCCGACGTCACCTTTCTGGTCGCGGTGAACACGCCCCACGGTTCCCTTGTTCAGGAATACCACGCCGCGCTCTTGCCGGTACTGATGCCGGTTCCGCGACAAACGACGCCGCGCTATCGGCGGTTGGGGCCCATTCACCCGGGCGAATCCCTGCTTGAGGCCGCGCGTGCCATGGCACCCTGGCCGAGTGACCACGGCGCGTTGATGGAGGCGCTGGTGGAACGAAATCCCGGGGCCTTTGATCATGACAACGCGAACGGACTCCGGGTGGGAGCTATTTTGCATCGCCCGCCCCATTCAGTCGTCGAGGCAATTTCCCGTGCGCAGGCCTTGCGGTTTTTGCGTGCTCAATATACCGCTTGGACATCGTTTCGATCGCCGCCGGCCTCCTCCCCACTGGTACTGGTCCAGGTAACGGCCCTGTCGGCGCCACCCGCGCACAGACGACCGGCCGAGCACCCCGTTGCGCCCAAAAAGGTCAAGCGCCACACGGTTGACACGGCGCGTACGCAGCCCGACAAGTCGTTGCCCCTTCCTCAGAGCCATCCGCTCCCTATCAAAAAGACCGTGGTCCGCAAACGTACGCTACCAGCGGCCACTCTGGTCGCGGCCGGTATTACCGGGCAATCCATACCTATGGGGACACCGTCAACGCGACCACAACTCCCCGCGCCTACACCTCCGACCGGAAGCGGCGTACCTCTCCATAACTGGCTTGATCTGGTGGTCCTCGTGATCATCGTCAGCGGTATCTATCATTGGAAGAAGACCCGAAAGATGGCTGCATCGGTGGCCGCTACCAAAGCCCCCGCACCTTCGCCCGTACCTAAAATACCGGTAGTTGAGGCGCCCGCCCCCACCGCTTCGCCCGTACCCGCGGAAGCCTCCTTTCCCAAATCCGCGCCCCAGGCCTCCGCTCAGGGGTCATTAACGGTCGTGCGGGATAATAAACAATATCTGCTCAAGCTCGACCTGGCACGAACCTATGCGGATATCGGGGAAAGCGCCTTGGCGCGGGAGATTTTAGAAGAGGTGCGAGCCAACATCGCGATGGTTCGGGCGCAGCCGCTGATCGCATCCGATAATGAGATTCGACAATAGCGATAACAGTCAGCCGGTAAGGCGGGAACGGCTCCTTTCCGCTATTCGCAATTTGCGTTCTTGGCATCCGCCTTATGCTGACGGCGGTCGTCAGGGGCTCGTGTTGGGCATCGGGTTCGGCGTACGCGTTTGTTTATCTCAATCGTTGCGCCTCCCCATCCAATGCGCCGCTGATACCAGTCTGTCTTAATAGCCGCTAGTTCCCTCGGTATTTGGGGACCCCATTACTGAGCGATTGGATTCGGTCAGCTGGTTATAACCTGACGAGAACGAGAAATAACCGGCAATAGCTACTACAATCAGAATAAGAATCCCGATAACGACTTTATGCCACACCTGTAGCCATTCGTAGTTTCTCACGGAAATATTCTCTTATCGGCATTACATGCGTATCCGATCATCCCCATACGGAATTTTAACCATGATCGTCCACGATGTCCGAAAATACAAAGCGAAGCCGCGCAGGACGTCTCGTAGACCGAACTGACCGGACAAGAGTTGCACGCTCAAGAACTTCTGAGCCGCAAGATTGCCGGCGGCTATCGCTTGCTCGAACAGGGCCCGGGCCTTGGCTGGGTCTTTCTCGACCCCTAGACCGCGCCAGAAAATATAGCCCAAATGGCAAATAGACGGCGGGTAACGCAACTCGGCACCCTGTTGAAAGAAAGCCAGTGCACGGGTCGGATCATCGCGATCTTCGTAAAGCCATCCCAGGTTATGGACAGCCCGCACTTTGGCATCCCCCCAGGCGCGATCCGCAACCTGCCGGTACCAAATCTCGGCTTCAGACAAGTTCACCGGCGTCCCGGTACCGTTATGATACTGCTGAGCAAGCTGCGCCATGGCGCGCAAAGAGCCCTGCTCTGCTAGGGTACGGGTCAGCGCAAAAGCCTTCATCGGCTCGATCTTTTCCAAGTTCCGCGCCGCATCGACCTGCCCCTCCAGTCGCACATCACGCTCAAATTCATCCAGCTGGCGTAAGGCCTCACGCGCTTCGTCAAAGCCACCTGCAAGCGCAGTCGTAAAAAATAGGCGCGCCTGACCGTAGTCTTTTCGTAACAACGAGAGTTGTCCTCGCCCAAAAATCCCCTCCATTACGCCTGACGCTTCCGCACGTTGGTAAAGCGATTCCGCCTCATCGAGATTAACCGGCACCCCGATACCCTGTTGGTGGAGGCACCCCAGATATGCCATGGCGCGGGGCAACCCGCGGTCCGCTAATACCTTCAGTTGCGCCGCCGCAGAAACCGGATCCCCATCGATTATGGCCATAGCTTGCTCCACAGCCACATCATCAGAGGAATTCATCGCCGGTGCGTCGCTTGCTTTATCATTCATCGTGGACCCCGCTACCCCTTATCATTTCCTTTTTAGAAAACATACGGACGGCGGCTGAACTGGTAATATGACCGATTCCGGATACCGTTGCTTAAAGTGTCCAAGAATCGCGAAAGTTAGATGGAGAATAAAGGGACGCTGGACAAAGGGGCGCCATGGAAATTGCCCTTCCGGATCCCCCCAATTCAAAGGGTCGTTCCCGACGTAGGGATAGCGATTGATTGCGAGGTTCAGACCAACCCAACGCGCTCCGCTGCCTCCTAATGCCAGTGGCATCATCAATCCAGCCCGTATCAGCGCCAGTCCGCTCATCATGCCGATCGGGTCTCGTGAGAGCCACCTCCTCAATTGGGGATCATAGGCCCGGTAGAGCGTGAGATCGAGCCCGGTAGAGGCATTATAGACCATGCCGGCGTAGCCGAAGGCCGGGGTGGTTGTGGTGCCGGTCGTGCTCATCTGGCCATAGGGGCTACAAAAGTGGGAGCTAACGCCAGAGACGTTCATCCTTGTAACCCGCATCGATGGCGACTCGACAGGCCTTACTCCAAGTCTGCAAAAGCAGTCGCATACCCTGTGCGCGCGCACGCCACCCGAAAGGTCCGCGTATCATCAGTATACCCAGGTCCCAAATCGCAAAGACCTGTCCTTCACGCACCGCCTGTTCGTAAAGTGCCCGCGCCGAACGCAAGTCCTGGGCGCATCCTTGTCCCCGCCGCGCCATATCCGCCAATCGGTGGGTACAAGGCCCGAAGCCCTGATTCGCGCCGACCTGAAAGATCTCGCGTGCTTCCTCATATCGCCGATCTTCCGCGAGAAGCCAGCCGAGCTGATAGGCCCCGTACCGTTGTACGCCGGGCAAGCCTTCGGCAAGGGCCCGCCGATACCACATCTCCGCCTGTGATCGATCAACCGCTGTCCCACGGCCCAATTTGTGGGCCTGCGCCAAATAGAGCATACCGTACGCCGAACCGTTCTTGGCCAGGCGACATAATTCCCGGAATACAACGTCGGGTTCCGCCCTTTGGCGGGCAACCAAGGGGCGAACCACCCGCACCTCCTGTTCGCCTTTTTCGTATGCGACAAGCTTGGTATAGTCCTCCGCACACCGAGAATCGCCGCGCGCCGCTCCTTCCGCAAAAATAATTCGCGCTTGGGGGTAATCCTTTTCGGCAAAGAATAGGCACCCAAGAGGGTGCAGGGCTTCGGGCGCGCCTTGATCTGCCGCTTTGCGATACCAGGCCTTAGCCGCCGCGGGATCCTGAGGCGCCCCACGCCCTTGCTGATACGCAGAGGCAAGCAGAGTCATGGCTTCAGCGACCCCCTCTTCCGCCAAAACGTGCAGGGCGTCCACTCCGGCCGTCGGTTCCCGCACAAACAGAGTGCGAGCCGTATCAAGTGGCGTGGGGGTGCGGGATGTTACATTCCGTGAATCCTCGTCCATACCGAATCTCCGCTGCTGCCTCTTGCCAACATTCATAGTCCCCGCTTTTTATCGCCGCCTTACTCCCCTGGAGGTTTTGGATTTTCTGGCACAGTTTGAATAATGGGAATCGGTGCAGAGGGCTCCTCTGGCAACTCATAACAATGAGGAGCCGGGAAAAGTCTCGTGATGGCGAAACATATACCAGCAATACAAGACCGGGCTCCCTGCGAAATATCCCCATTCGGATCCCCCCAATTCAAGGGGTCGTTCCCGACATAGGGATAGCGATTGATTGCGAGGTTCAAACCGAACCCACCCGCGTCACTTCCGGCCGTTGCTCCCGGCGCGGCCAGTCCCGCCTGCATCAAATCGTTTTCACTCTGCCAATAACACAATAGAGGCGAATGGCACACATAAGACAGCGAACAAAACGGTTCCAGTGTCGGGGGAGCGGGATCTGGACGGTGGCGAGACGCACAACCCCAAGGGTGCCAACGGAGACACCTCTATTCAGACGTGATCACTAATACTTACCACACCTTCAACCGTGTATCCTTGGGGTTTTTGCAGGCCATAACGAGCGCCTCCTTGATATTGCGCAAAAAGAGACCAAACCCGTTGATTCCCTCGCGCCACCCCCATCGGCCCGACATCAAAACAAAGGCGAGGTCACGTTTGGCAAAAACGTTCCCGCTTGCGGCGGCTTGCTCGAGAAGTGACCGCTCTCGAGCGTAATCCTTGGAACACCCACGCCCTTTTCGATGCAAGGACGCCAAAGCCCGTAGACACAATACGTTATTGAGATCGGCGCCGATTTGGAAGGCTGCATACGCTCGCACATAATCGTTTTGTTCAAGGTAATCATATCCTAGTGCCGCCGCCGCGTAGGCCTTCGCGGCACCACGGCCCAAGTCGAACGCGCGGCGATGCCAGATCTTGGCCTGGGATGCATCCTTAGAGGTACCAATACCCTTCCGGTAGGCCTGCGCAACGTGCAGCATTGCCCATATGACCCCCTTATTGGCAAGATCTTGTAAGGCTATGAGGGATTTTGCGGCATCAGTTTTTTTGAGTATCAGAGCCGCGTCAATCAGTTCGGCTTCCTTACTCTCACACTCCCAGTCGTCGAGTTTACGCAACAGATCCCGGCATCCCTCGTGACCCTGCTCTGCGCCTCCCGTAAGGACGGCCCGCGCCTCTGCGATATCCCGTTGTTCCCAGAGCAGACCGCCCAGGTAATAATAGGCATCTTTCGAACCTCGATCCTGAGCTTTTTGATACCAAGACACGGCTTGCTTAAGATCGACTGGAACTCCTCGGTCCCCCTGATAGGCAGAAGCGAGAAAGAGCATAGCGGTAACGGATCCCCTGTCCGCCAAAGCCCGCAGCACCGTAATCCCTTTTTCCGGGTCACGCTCGCGGAGCGCTTCGGCCTCGTTCGCGGCCTCGCGCTCAGGGTCGTCATTATTCATATAAACATCCTTCCGCTATCATTCCCGTGCAGAGACGATCTATCACAGCATCCCGATACCGAAGTACCAATAACAATTTGGTATTAGTTCCCAATTCCTCGATCACTTCTTAGGTCTCGGCGCAATTGGCACAACTACACACTCGGAACCCGGTGACTCGGGAAAATCTGGCATATGTCGGACTTCTGGTCCACCTAGCTTCAGTGCAATGCACAATATACCAAAGCAGGCTCGCACACGCGGCGAAAGCTGAATATCCCCATTCGGATCCCCCCAATTCTGGGGGTTGTTCCCGACATAAGGATAGCGGTTGATGGCAAGATTCAAGCCCACCCAACGCGCCCCGTTGGCGCCGACAGCCGCTGGCATGGCCAATCCTATCTGCGCCAGTAGCAAGCCCACTCGCTGCCCCATCGGATCCCGCGACACCCACCTCCTGAGCTTCGGATCATACGCCCGGTAGAGGGTGAGATTAAGACCCGTGCTCTAATCAGTGACCATGCCGGCATAGCCGAAGGCCGGTATCGGGGTTTGGCTTGTGGTGCTGCCGGATACGGTCATCTGCCCATAAGGGCTGTAGGTGTATTGGCCTGCCACTGTCCCTTGCGGGGTGACCAGGGCCGTGACGGAGCCGATGTTGTTGCGGGTGTAGAGATAGCTTTGGCTCCCGTCCACTTCGCCTTGGGGGAAGTATTGGGCGGTCAAGGTGTTGCTCACATCAAAGGCCGCACAGATGTGGCCCCCACACCAGAGGGTGGCGGTGGTGACAGGAGAGGCCCCGCTGGCTTGCACGGTAGTCGCTACCCGTTCGCCTTGGCCATTGTCGGTGTAGGTGGTGGTTGTGCCCGTACTGGTGTTGGTGACCGAGATGAGCCTGTGGGTCGCATCCCAGGTGAAGGTATCGGTGCCGTTGTCGGTGAGTTCGCCGTCGGCATTGTAGGTCAACGTCTGACTGTTGGCCGAAGTGAGCTCATTGGCATCATCGTAGAGGCCGGTGAAAGACCGGGTGGCATTGCTGACGGTCAAAAGATTGTTGCTGCCGTCATAAGTATAGGTGGTCGCACCAAAGAGCGTGCCGCTTGTGGCGGTGAGCCTTTGGTCGCCATCGTAGGTGAGGGTGGCGGTGCTCGAGCCCCCGGGCCGTCCGCGACCGGTATAGGCGCCACGGCCGGTGTCGGGTCCACGGCGACCATCGCTATCATAAGCGCCACGGCCCGAGTAGGCCCCGCGGCCAGTATAAGCCCCGCGACCACCCGCGAATCCGCCCTGACCGGTGGCCATGCTCGTGATCTCGTCCAAGGCATTGTACGTATTGAGTCCCCCGGCGATCCCAATCGGATCACTGGAGACGAACCTTCCCGTCATCGGGCTATAATACCTCGCCCTGTTATAAATGGCTCTTCCGGGTTTCGTGTGGGTAGCCCATAAAAGCCTCATGACAGGCACCCCGCCGGATAGAGGTCAAGCTTCCCGCAATGAAAGAGAATCGCGATGCGATATTGGGTAAAATTCCGATAGCCGCGGGCGTTGGCTTTGAGGAGCTGGATCTGGGTGTTCATGCCCTCTGCGGCGGCACGGGTGTGCGATGTTTCGTGGTGGCGAGTAGCCCCGGCAGATGGCGCTTAAGAGTCTTCGCGGCGGCAATGATGGGCGGGTGTCGTGAGTGGGTCGCCCAGAAACCCGCGGTCAAAGAACTTGTGGGCCGATCCGGTATACCGGTAATCCCAGAAGTTGGCAAACGCCTCCTTGATCGCCCAGGCACGGCCTACCTTCAACGCATCGACTTTGAGCGTCTGGAAACGCTCACGCTGGCGATCTGTCCCGTTCAATGGGTTCTTCAGCCAAAGATATCGGGTCTTCGTGAGCATCCCGATGCCCTGGGCTTGCAGTTCTCGGTGCTCGCGCCGACGCACTCGGTCTACGGCCTTGTTGTATTCCTTCGCGCAGGGAAACTTGTCATGTACGATCAGGGCTTGCGGAGCCGCTACGCGGGTGGCTTCAAGATAAGGCACCCACATATCCAGGGCCACTGCGGCAAGCCCTAGGCGCTGGGGCTTAAGGATCGCGGTCCAGAGCGTATTGGCAGCCTCCCGGGTGCGTTCCGGCACCACCTCAAGGACTCGTCGGCCCTCGAGGTCGTGCAGCACCGAGACGTAATCGTGACCCTTGCCGAAGCTCTTTCCATCGAGGCCAGCATAGCGCAACCCTTCCCATGATCGGCGGGCCACGCCACGGGTCACCGCCCGTTCCACATTGTGGGCTTGTGGGCCGCACGGCCCATGACCCGGTCTACTTAGGTCCCAGGAGAGCGCCGTCAGCCACTGGGCCTGCACCTTACTGCGCACGGCTTGCAACACCTGAATCGCGTAGGCTTCAAAGAGTTCGGGTAAACGACTCCCGTCCTCGGCCCAGACGACCGGGATCTGTTTGACCCCACACTTCAGACAGTTGACCCGCGGGACATCGGCCTCGATGAAGGTCTTTCCTTGCATCGTATTGAGATGGCGCCAGCGTCGCGGACGGGTGTCATAACCGGGGGCCACGGCCTCACACTCAGGGCAGTGCAGCAGCACGTCTGGCGGCCACCCCACGCGCACCGGTATCTCACTTAAGCGGCGTATCGCCTGAGGCTTCTTGTACCGCCACTGCCGTGACTCGCCACAGCGCCGGTAATCCCAAGAGCTTTTGGTGCAGTTCAGTGTCACGCAGTGGGGTACCATACTTGCCTGCGGGGGCGCCTGATGCAAGCCCAATACCCCCTTACCCACACGAAAGCCTGAAGACCCAGAAGAATTAATTCAACTTGGTCTCGGTATGGAGATAAAAATGGACAGCGCTGCTTTTGTAGAAGTACACGCTGATCAAAACCGCTAACAGAATCGCAAACATCAGCGACGGCATTTCGCCAGGAAACTCTGTTCCTGTAAGATGCGCAACCAGCGGCGCCGATAAATTTAGTGCAATCCATCCCAGGATGTACGCCGGCCGCCCGTAACGAGAACGCCGGAGCATCAAAATCGCAGCGGCAAGCATGAAGCCGCCCACTACAAGCGTCGTTAGACCCGCCCCGCTGGACCACCATTCCGAAGTGCTCATCTGCCGTCCGAATACTTCGATCGATTCACGAGGAAACATCGATACGACACAAAATACTGGCACCACGATAGCCACAGACGTTAGCAGCTTGAGCAATGGTGGCATTGCCATAAAATTCTTTCCCATAGGCAATTGGCTCCTGAATTTAATGTCCAATGACCTCAGCGCCAAATGACCCACCAATATCAAACCCGCCTCCATTACCGAAAGTCATGTTTTCGTTCAGTGGCCCTTCATGATAACCGCGGCCGGTTACGGTGTCGTAACCTCCATGTGCGTCAATAGGATCCCATTCGTAGGGGCCGATATCGCCACCAAGGTTAACGAAATCACCGTAGGTCGTCCCGTGACCACAGTTCGACCCTTCAGACCCACCCGGTCGTTTCCCTTTGTAATCAAAACTCACGCCACCACCGAGGCCGAATCCTATTCGCCCTCCGTAAAACCAGTGACCGGTCTTTGGATCTTGCCCAATGAGGATCGCACCACCAGGGCCCGCGTATCCAGCAAACGACAAAGACCACAGTCCGAAAGGATCGGCAGCGTTCATTGGATTATCTAAAACATACGCATACACATTAATCCCCGCCGCAAACCCCATCGGATCCCGCGACACCCACCTCCTGAGCTGTGGATCATACGCCCGGTAGAGGGTGAGGTTAAGACCCGTACTCTGATCAGTGACCATGCCGGCATAGCCGAAGGCCGGGGTGGGTGGCGGGGTGGTCGTGGTGCCGGTCGTGCTCATTTGGCCGTAGGGACTGTAGGAGTATTGGCCTGCCACTGTCCCTTGCGGGGTGACCAGGGCGGTCACAGAGCCTATGTTGTTGCGGGTGTAGAGATAACTTTGGCTTCCGTCCACCTCGCCTTGGGGGAAATATTGGGCGGTCCAGTGGCTATAGGGGCTGCTGGCAGCAGTGTATGTGGTGTTGGGACTGAAGGCGGCACAGACAGTGGTGCCGCACCAGAGCGTTTCTGTGATGACGGGTGACGATGCACCGCGTGCCCAGACCGCGGTGCCGACCCGTTCGCCAAGACCGTTGTACATATACACGGTTGTCGTGCCTGTACGAGCATTCGTGACAGACACGAGCTTGTGGGCGGCATTCCAGGTAAAGGCCTGAGCGCCATCGCTTGTGAGCTCGCCGTCGGCGTTGTATGTCAAAGATTGGCCGTTTGCGGAGGCGATCTCGTTAGCGCTGTTGTATCGGCCCGCGAAGGAGCGTTGCCGGTTACGCACCGACAAGAGGTTGTTCGCATCGTCGTATGTATAACGGGTGAGACCAAAGAGATTGCCGGTCGTGCCAATGAGCCGTTGGTCGGCGTCATAGCTGAGATCGGCGGCACCGAAATTCCTGCCCACGAACGGGCCGAATGTTTGCCCGAATGAAACCGAGGGCCCTTGGTGCCCACCAAAACCGCCAAAAAGTCCTCGACCATTACCCACCATAATCGGACGGGTTGCGATGCCCATGACCTCGTTCAGCGCATTGGTCTGATAGAAGAAGCTCGCCACGGAACCCCTTCCGATGCGATTGATGATCGCCGCCAGACGATCATTCTGGTTTGGCGGCAGATAGTGGTAATCGATGGTCACAGGACTCGACGCGAGGGACTGCCGGGTGACGAGGTCGGTCGGACCCAAGTAGCTGTACGAGAAGCGCCCGAGGCTGTTGGTGTTGGATACAATGCGATTCAAGGCATCGTAGCTGTAGGTCTCGGGGATACCGTTGATCGAGCGGCTGATCACGCGGTTGTCGGCATCATACTGGTACTGGACAGTGGCCACAGGCAGCGGCGCCAGGACATTCGTCAGACGCAAGGCCCCAGGCTGGCCGATAATGCCGTAGGCGTAATGGGTCGTGCCCGTCTCATCGGTCATGGTGACAAGGTGCGGGAAGTCAGCCCCGTAGGTGAACGTCACCGAATCGTTGTCGCTATCGAAACAGCTCGGAAACGGCAAACAAGGCGCCAAACCGCCCAGCACAATAGTTTTTGGGGGATTCGGAAAAGCCGGATTCGAAACAGACAAAAACTGAATGCCTCTGACCCTCCCTGCCAGCGTGTGACTGTATTGGGTTGTCTGGCCCAAAGGATCAGTCACCGATTTGAGGCGACCTGCCCCATCGCCATAGGCCCATATGGTGGTGTGCCCCAGGGGGCCTGTGCGCGATGTGATGCGTTCCTCGATATCCCGCGTCCAGGTGGTGATATGCCCATTCGGGTCCGTGATCCCGATCACCTTTTCGTCGGCATTGCGGGTCAGCGTCGTGACTTGGCCTAAGGGGCTAGTGATCGTAACGAGATGACCGTCAGCGTCATAGCCATAGTGCGTGATCTGGTTGAGGCGATTTTTGACGGCCACCACGTTCAGATTCTGGTAGGTGTAGGTGCGACTCGTGCCGTCGGGATAGGTAATGCCAGTCAGCCGATTCAAGGCGTCGTAGGTATACTGGACCGTGGTGCCAGCGGCATTGGTGTAGGAGGCTACACGACCGTCGGCATCATAGGTAAAGCTCGCCTCGGTCTGGCCGTTGGGGTTGACGATGGAGGTGAGATAGCCTGCGCTATTGTAGACATACCGCGTCGTATTCCCTAAGGGATCGATGTGGCTTGTCAATTGCCCGGCCACATTGTAGGTATAGGTGGTCGCCTCCCCCGAGGCGTTGGTGGCGATCAGAGGCTCGTGCTGATTATTGTAGGTGTAGGTGGCAAGCGTCACAAGCCCTCCTCCTGGAGGGACTGGCGCACCTTGGGGAATTGGCTCATATTGAGAATTTGAAGGACAGGTTTGTCCAGCTCCGCTTCCAGTCGGCGGCAGCGGCACCATTTGTAAGACCGGTTGCAGATGCGGCTGTGGCGTAAAATTGTCGAGTACAGCTGCTTGTAGGTGCGGCTGTGGCGTAAAATTGTCGAGTACAGCTGCTTGTAGGTGTGGGTGCGGAGAAAAATTGTCGAGCGCAGATTCTTGCAAATCCGGCGGCGTTAGCGTCGAACATACAAGGTTTAAGGGACAGGTAGGTGTTGGCGCTGGCGTGGTCTGCGGACGCACCAACAACTGCTGCACCTTCACGAGATCGACATTGTTTGCCGCATAGGTATAGCCCGTCATGTAGCCATCCGGACTGACGCGCTCAGTGACCTTGCCGATCGCATTGCGGTCCAAGGTGGTGAGGCTCGTCTTACCGTTACCGAGCTGCACACCGATAGCCGAGGGTTTGTCGAGAGTGCCAGCTCTAACCGGCGAAGTTTGGCCGGGGTAGGAATACCAGCGCCAATGCTGCAGGGGATATTTGACCGCCTCCACTTCCCGCGTGGCGGAATCCGTTTGTTGCGCGTGCATCCAATGATAGATCTTAGCCTTGGTAAAGTCGTCGGGATACTGGGCATAAACGGTCGGATCCCAGATGTACGTGTCCCCAAGATTCAGCTCTGCATTGTAAAGCGCCATGCACGCTGGGGGACTTGCATCAACATAGGGCATGGTCCCCATCTGAATGTATTGGATCTGCTCCGTATGGCCCAGAGGATCCGTGATCGTCAATATGCGGTTGTTTCCCACGATGGCGCTTTGAAAGTGTGTCGTCCCATATGGAGTGGTAAGCGCAATGATCTTTGAACTCGTACCGCGGTACATGTAGCGCGAGGTGATACCCAAGGGATCGGTCGTGCTCGTCAGTTGCCCTTCGCTGTCGTAGGTGAGGGTCGCGGTGCGGCCGAAGGGATCGGTGACGCCCGTGATCTCAAGGGGATACCGGGGATTGTCATAATGGAAGGTGGTGACCTGTCCCAGGGCATCGGTGATCAAGGTCAGGCGCATTTGACTGTCATAGTGCAGGGTGACGGTATTGCCGTGGGGACCGGTGATGCTCGTCAGGAAAATCCGCGAGGGATAGGCTGCAGCGTGATTCCAGGTGCTATACAGTTGCACCGTGCCGTTGGGCAGGACCCGCTTGTATGTCTCCGCCCCAATCTTGAAGAGCTGGGCGCCCGTCAGGGACTCTGGTGCGTAAGTGACGTCATTGGGACCATAAGCGACCGTTTCCGTTTCGTTTTCGCCGCCACCACCCGGAAACACTCGGAAGACATTACCGTCCGGATCCTCGATGTTATCCTCGATATAAGATGTCCAGTTGGTCGTCCACTGCGGACCAACGTTGCCATACGTGAAGTTGGCCGGCTGCGTGACGTCATAAGCATTATAGGTGAACATCACCCGGACTGGCGGGCCCTTAGGCGGCGTGTAGGACAAAGGGGTATCGCTGATGCGCAGGCTGACGAGGAGCGCCGAGACACTGTAGTGGGCCATGCCGCATTTACAGTGGTTTCCTGGTTGCCCTTGTGGATGGACTTCTATGTCGTGAGACGTGGTGGCATTCGGGTCGTTGGGGGCACCGTAGCCTCGTCCCCAGATTTGCCTACCTTGATGTGCGGAAAGCGCCACAAAGCCCTG
>DATKTV010000019.1:0-3904 GCA_035530915.1 Acidiferrobacter sp.
ACCACGATGCCATCCGCCACAGCAGGCGGCACATCCCCCATACCCGTATTCACGGCACCGGGAATTTCGCCCTTCCATAATACCTTGCCCGTCTGCACATTCAGGGCATACAGACCAGGAATGACGGACATGGAGACGTAAACTTTTCCATCCCACACGATGGGGCTGGACATGTTGGCGATACCGCCGACATGAGTACGCCACACTTTCCGGCCATCCGCTGAACGGATGCGATAAATGTTGCCATCTCCGGTGCTGATGAAGAGGGAATGATCGGCGTAGGCTGGGGTCGGCATGGCGTCACCAGCGGTTTTAAAACTCCAGAGCAGTTTACCGTTGGTGCGGTCCAGACAGAATATCCCGTTGTAGCTGATGTCCTTGCCGCGCCCCGCTTGGGCCGGGTGCTTGGCATATTTCATCACGTTGGCGAAGTTAAAGGATACGCTTCCAGCAGACAGGTAAACATGCGTACCGACCACCAGCGGATTGCCCATCAGCGTATTGGCGACCGGGCTGGTTCTCCAGATCAGCTTGCCCGTCCGCGCATTGACGGCATAGGCGAACATGTCATCGCTCTCGGCATACACCACGCCCTTGACGACAGAGACCCCGAGCGCATTACCATAAAACTGGGTCTGCACCGGCAGGGCCTCTTTGATGCCATAGACCTTTTCCCCATAAGGATGAGGGTCGCTCAACGGCCAGGCCCGGGCCTCCGGGAAATTCCAACGTACGCCCTCACGAATCCAGGCTGGCGCACTCGCGGCAACCGGAAAGGCGGCATTATGTTGCGGATTACCATAGGCATGGGTCCACGCTGTGGGACCAACTTGATCGACGGGTGCGGGGGCATTTTGCGGCAGGTACAGGACGGCAAAGGGGCTCTGCGGATCTAACGCGCTGTTGACCGGGTCCAGCGGGACCATAGCGGTCTGCGCCCAGGCCGTGCCGGATATTAACGTACATATTGCGGATAAAACGACAGCTTTGCGGGTTTTCATTTTATCTATCTCCTCAAGAAAGGGAAGCACCTGCGCGCAGTTAAAAATTTATCAATCAGAAATAAATCATATAACCAATTAATAAATTGTCATTAATCATGCAGCAATCGCACATTAGGCAGATCAATTGATCGCGTCAAGGGTAAAAATTGTAACATGATGAAACAGTGTTACAATTGGTTACATATAATGATGAAAATCACTCTATATAATGCATTATATGGTGATTCCGCGTTATAGGGATTCATAGGGCGCATTACTTTTGGCGCGTCCCGCTTGAACGAGAGGTTGGGCTGGACTGCCCTCAGTCAAATAATTGCGAGCGGACCGCGTTTGCGACGACCACGAACCCTTGATCATTACCCGCAATGGAGAACAGTCCGTCGTGATGCTTTCGCTCGAAGACTACAAGGCGCTGGAGGAAACCGCCTACCTCTTGCGTACCCCCGCGAACGCCAAGCGCCTTCTCGCGGCCGTCGCACAACTGAACGCCGGTAAAGGCGTTGAGCGGAAGCTGGCGAAGTGAGGCTGATCTTCTCTGACGATGCATGGGAAGACTACCTATATTGGCAGAAGCAAGACAAGCGCATGGTCGAGCGAATCAATAAGCTGATACGTGAGACACAGCGTGAACCCTTCGGGGGCGTTGGCAAACCCGAAGCACTGAAGCATGCTCTTTCAGGATTTTGGTCACGCCGTATTACAGATGAGCATCGCGTGGTGTATCGAATAGAAGGTGATGCATTGATGATTGCTCAGTTGCGTTGGAGTTGATGCGGTAGTTAGCCCGCACGTTTTTCGACCGCGACGAGCACCAGCTTCCCATCGATCCCGCCTGCCTCGAGCTGCTCGTTCGCCTTACGCGCATCCAACAGCGGAAGCGTCTGGGCGATGCGAGGCGAGATCTTCTTCTGAGCGAGCAAATCGAACAACTTCGGCAAATCATCGAGGAACGGCTGAGGGTTCTTGCGGTAGAGCATGGTAATTCCGTAGAAGGATCCCCGCCGACCGCGCAATCGGCTACCCACGAACAACGACAGCACCGACCGCGCTATCGCAGGCAGCCCCGGCGCACCAACGAAACCGTACCAAACGGTGATTCCACCTCGGCGCGTCGACGACACGCACTGTCCCGTGTGTGCCCCACCGACGCCGTCGAACACCGCATCGACGCCCTCCGCGCGGATCGCGTGCACGCCGACGTCTAACGGGGCCGATCGCCCTTCGATGGGAGTCGCTCCGTACGATGTGACGATATCATGCCGCGCCTTGGCGGCCGCGCCGATAGCCGAGACGCCGTGTGCCTGCAACAAGTCGAGCAGCGCCTGACCTACTCCGCCGTTCGCCGCGTTCACCAGCGCCGACTGCCCTGGCTGGAGCCGGGCCACTCGGTGGATCATCTGGTACGCCGTGACGTAGTTGAGAATGAGCGAAACGGTCTGCACGTCATCAAGGCCGTCGGGCACCTTCACCCAGTGCTCCGCACTGCGGATCACGTGAGTCGCATAGCCGCCATGCACCAGTAGCGCACAGACGCGGTCGCCCTCCTTCAGCGTTGCGACGCCTGCGCCCACAGCGTCAATGATGCCGACCGACTCGTAGCCGGGCACGAATGGAATCGGCGGGGCGTACGGATAGGAGCCACGGCGCATCGTGATATCAGTCGCACCCACTCCTGTTGCACGCACCTTCACACGAACCTCACCTGGGCCGGGCTCAGGCAAGGACAGCTCCACCGTTTCAAGCATTTCAGGGCCACCCTTCTTCATCAGCATCACTGCCTGCATCGTTGCCACGTCGTGCCTCCTTGTGGTTGTGGGGGTGTAACGTTTGAATTCACTGACCTGCGCAGCCTCATCGCGCAGCGTCCTCTGGCATGACTTATTGGGTAGCATAGCCATTACTCGCCATCCCGATAATTTACGCTGAGGTTTTTGCGTCCGATGAAGCGGAAGCCTCGTGGCTGACCGTCTGGACTGGAAGTATTCGGCCAGTATTCCAAACTGGCGCCGCACTATATTCAGCGACGAACACTTCAATGGTCGGGCCACTCAGCATTGTGCGAGCGAATTCGACAACATTGAGGTCCTTTGTCGAGTAGCTTATGAAAACTTTCAAAGCCATGGTGCGGCCCCTTGAGAGGCCTAATCGGGATAGGAAGAAGCCTCACGGCCCCTCCCTCCCACACCACCGGACGCACGGATCACGTATCCGGCGGTTCGATAAATTGAATTCTTACCGGGCCGCAAGGCTCGGCACTCCCAGGTTCTTGAAGAAGGCCAATGGTAATGCAATGGTCAGCGTCGGTGTCTTCGACAGCCGCCACGGCCCATGCGCCGACTTGTTGGTGCACCCCAAGCGCAGATGGAGGAGTTCGCGGTCACGTGCCCGCTCGTCCCGGGTGCATCACGCCTCATATCCGGTTTTTGTTCATCGCCCCGCAATTTCGGATTGGACTTCCTTGTATACCTGGCCATAGGACTCGCCTATGAAGTAACGCGCCATGCCCGGCGCACGTTCGAGATCAGGGGCGACCGAGCAAAGCGAGGGAACCGAGAAGCGCAGCTTCTCGGGCGTCCCCTGGATCGAGGGGTTAGCTGGCAATTTTGTAACACTCATAGCAGTGGCTCGACAAGGTGTGCGCGATTGGTTGGGGCGGCATACGGCTCTGGCCAAAACTCGACAAGGCGCGTGATCTTCCCGGCGACGATGGTGAAGAACGAAATGGCGCGCGCAGTCTGTACGCCGTCGGAGACACTGACATCGGAGACGACCTCGCCATTGCCAGCAACCAGGCGGTTGAGCGTAAACGCCCAAGAGCCGTTCGCCGGATACTCCTGATTCATTCGCGCGAAGCGCTCGGCGCCGCGAATGCGCTCATTGGACTGAGGCCATTCGAGCAC
>DATKTV010000020.1:0-50784 GCA_035530915.1 Acidiferrobacter sp.
TATCGGGAAGTCCGACGTATTCTGCTGGCACGTTCTCCGGCGCAACCGAGCGTCAATAGGCACGAGTTGCAGGTGATGTCTACCTATCAACCGTGTGCGGATAGATCTTCTGTACAGATTTGTACAGGTTTATAGGAACAGTATAATCATAACGATTACGGAGGAGACGAGTATGTACTGGGTCTGGGATTCGTCGTTAGACGTAGGGATTGAAGAGATCGACAAACAGCATAAGCGTATTGTCCAGTACATGAATGAGATTCATGATTACATGGAACGGCGTGATCCGGATCCTGAGGTCATCGGTCGGGTCATCGATAGCATGATCGACTACACAGTGACGCATTTCGCTTTTGAGGAAGCGGCCATGGAGCGGGCGGGCTATCCGATCCTCGCAGACCATAAAGGCGTGCATGAGAGTTTTGCGAAACGTATGCAGGAGCACAAGAGACAGTTCGAGGCGGGTCGGGATGTAACGCGTCAACTACTGGGTGATTTGCGAATATGGCTGACAAGCCATATTAAACATGATGACAAGGACTACGTTCCCCTTGTGCGAAAGGCGCTCAAGGAAAAGAGTTGGATCGGGAAAGCGTTTGGGAAGCTTTTTGGGTGATCGACAGATAAGGACGGGGCCGCGGGAGATCCCTGATGAGTCCCTGACAGGCATGGTGGACCCCAAGAAGCGCCTAGCTCGCCGTTGCCTTCCCGGGTACGAAGCGCATATGGGGGTGCGCCATCGCTTCACAAGTCGCCTCGGCATCGGCGGCATCATTTTTGCTGGTTTGCCAGCAGCAGGATTTGCTCGGTGCGCGCCGTAAAACAGGACAAAATGCCGCTGGCGGTACGTCAGTGGACATGCCCGGATTGTGGAACCATCCATGACCGGGACGTGCATGCGGCCAGGAATCTTCTGACCCTTGGCGTGGCGGCCCTAAGCCGCTCTATGGCGAGTTCCGCCGGACGTGAAGCCCGTGGAGAGGAAGGCGCTGGTTCCGGTCGCAAGACCGGAACGAAACCGGCCTCTGCGAAGCAGGAAGTCAACGTTGAACCGATTCAGATAGTTATGGATAGGTTCGGATAGGTATGAAAGAACAACGAGTCTTGCCAAACGCTCACGGAATGTCGATCAGGTCACCCTGTGGTAGCATCCACCCCAAATTCCCCGACAGGCGAGATGATAATGCCAAATAAGCCAAAAGGTCCGCCCGCCGAGGCCCGAGATCGGCTCTTTCCGGCGACGGCCATGCCGGACGCGGATTGGTGGCACGCTTTATGGCCAGACCCCGATGCCGTAGTAAGAAGTCTTCAGATCGGCCCCGCCATGCGGGCGGTCGATCTCGGTTGCGGGGATGGGTATTTCACGGCCGCGATTGCACGGTGTGTACCCAGAGGGCGGGTCATTGGCTTAGATCTGGATCCGGTGATGCTAAAAGCCGCGCAAGCGGCGTGTGCGAGCTTCGCCCACTGTGACTGGCAACTAGGGGACGCGATGGAGGTTGGCCACCTGACTTTGGGTCCAGTCGACTACGTTTTTATGGCCAATACCTTTCATGGGGTGCCGGACAAGACCCAACTCGCGCGCGCGGTCGCCGCGATCCTGTCGCCCGAAGGCCGTTTCGTTATCGTCAATTGGTATCCTGCCGCACGGGAAGAGACCCAGGTCTTGGGGAAGCCGCGCGGGCCGCGAACGGAGTTGCGCCTATCCCCGGGCGCCACTCAAGAGGTCGTGGAGGCGGGTGGTTTCGTGCGGGAGGCGCTGGTCCCCTTGCCGCCCTATCATTACGGGCTCATCTTTCATAAGGCCTGACCGGCGCTTCGCTGTAGTGAGGGGATTGGGCGGCATGACATTTCCTCCGCAAAGAGACCCGGACACACCGCCATCGTTCGGAACGGGCATCACGGGCACTGAAGGGTCAACCCAGCACCGCGAGAATCCCCTCGCTTTAGCCATGGGAAGGAAAGCGGGAATTTAAGTCGCATGTCTGCGTCTGACTAGTCGTGTCCTTGCCCAAGTCCCGCCACGGTCGGTGACCTAGCCGAGGAGCGGGCGGCAGATTGCGCTCGCAAAATGCCGCCACCCCTGTGTTGCCAAGGCTTTAGAGATCGATTGTGTGACGCCGCGGCGCTTGCGGTGGCGTAGCTTTGCGCGGTGATTGTACTTTGGGAAACATCACCGGGATGTCGATCTGCGGGTTTATATCCCGAAGGCCGTTCATATTGAGCATCGGATTCGTGCTGCCGATCATTTGCTCCATAACGGTCGTCAATAGCCGTTGCTGGGCTTGCAGGCCTTGGAGCTCGGCGCTTACCCAAGGGGGTATGGCCGCCCCGACCTTACCGGTCGAAGACCAAGTCATAATCGTCATGGTGCCCGGGCCCTGCCAGCGTAGGGTTTCGGTACGCACAAGGCCGCCATCAGTCCGGTAGACTCGGACCAGCTCAAACGGGGAGGCCGCTTGCGCGTCCACGGCCCGGGGCGCGGCGGTGCTCTCGGGTGCGTGGATGGCCGGAACATAAACGAGCGTCAGGGCCATAACAGATACTGCCCCCAGGGCCGCAAGCGCGATCAGATATTTTCCTTTCATGGTGACAATGCCTCCTCCATGGATTCGCTGCTACCGAACCCACCACATTGGGCCCAGTTTCGCAGAAATCAAGCCCTACCTGCTCCTGTCAATGGCTGCCATTATGGCATACCGAGCGGACGATCTCAAAAAACGGTACGGACATCCAAGGCGACTAGCGTTTGCGTAACCGTGCAGCCTGGGTCTGTGAATTCGCCCAAGACGGCCCCACTTTGGCTTACGATGGGGATCGGCGCGGACTCCCCGTATGCCCATCGAGCGCGCCGGATACGCACGGCGATCCGCCACCGGCGAGAGGCGAGATAGATAATTGTCGCCCCGACGGTCCGATAGGGACGATCCCCCAGGGCCTCGGTAGCCGATGCGCTCCGTCCTTCGCCCGTTGCGGTATTCACAGCGACCGGGTCCGTACCCGAGACCTGCGCGCCCACGGTGTAGCCCGTCAAGGCCCAGATGGCGATCACCCAGTGGCGCGCTAACGCGTAGTCGCCGTGCAGGCCGAGACCGATATGCCCATCGCTGGTGTACTCCTGACCGCCGGGAAGCGAGCCGTCTGCGATGTCGCGGGCCCATCGTTGGAAACCGAAGCCGACATAAGGGGCGAAGACCGCGCGCGAATCGTGCCACCACGGTCCATTGATCACTAGGCCTAAGCGGCCTGCGATGCGGTCTAGTCGCTGGGATGTCGAAGCCTGCGCCGGTAGCCCCATATGGACGTCGCCCTGATAGTGGCTGGAGCCCGTGGTCACCGTGGCGCCCAAGCGCCAATAGAGGCCGCCGACATGGCGGTCAATACCCATAAGCCCGACCGTGTAAGCGGCGAGCGTGCCGTTCTCGGAATCGATGGGCTTTAGGTCTATGGTATCGGTCTCGTGTTGGAACGTCTGACCGACACCGATAAAGACCCCGGTCTCGGCTTGGCCGATGGCGGTTGTCGCGACGGCCGCGTGGGCGGCATATCCCGATTGCGCGACGAGCACCGCTAGCGCCAAAGCCAAAAAGGCCTGTTTCGTCATCATGAAATCGTCTCCTCCGTAAGCTAGGTAAGACGATAGTTCAATGGTATGACAACAGTCACCCTATCGTGATGCCCATGACGATTCGCCCATGGCCATTCGCCGGTTGGTATCCGACATGAACCGCGGTATCAACGCGTTAAGTCGTAAATCATGCCGGACATGGTGATGGCGGTCGCTATTTAAGGGGATGATCTGGTGGTGCAGGCAGCGCACGAGTGTCGGGGGCGCGGCTGGCATAGGTGTTGTTTTAAGCCTTGGCACCCAGATGGCGAAATGCCACGAGCTACGCGTAGTGACATGGATTGCGGGGGTGGCATGTAGGCTGACCGACGTTCGCTTGGCGCCATGACTGGCTCATGGCGCCTTTTCGGGAACTAGGCGCGCGTCTCGTGGTCCCAAAAAAGGACAAGTCCCTCTATAAGGTCTGATCGGTGTGTCTGTGTGACCAAACGATAGCGTCTGCGCGGCACTCGTAATAGGGTGACGGAAGGTTGCCCCGCGGGGATATCGTGGGCCGGTTGGACGGCGATGATGGCCGCAAACGAGCGGTGGTGGGGTAGATCACTTGACGTGTTACGCTAGGCCTAGCCGTATAGGATTTTCCAGTCGTCTGTGCGGTCTTATGTGTCACAGGCGCGCCAATGACGGCTCTGCGTTTGCGCGTCTTGGCTTGCATTAACGGAACGGTACGCCAGCCGACGGAAACGTTTGGTTGCCAGAGATTCATTCAGGGAGGACATAATGCAAGAAGGAGCAGCCGCGCAAGCGGTTAAGGCTTTTGACCATAAGGCCGCCAACCCCAAGACCGCTGATGCGCTGGTAATCTTCGGCGTGACCGGCGACCTCGCCCATAAGATGGTGTTCCCGGCGCTCTACGCGATGGCCAAGCGCGGTAACCTGAGCGTCCCGGTAGTGGGGGTGGCGGGCTCAAAGTGGACGCTTGCACAGTTGCGCGAACGGGCGACAGATAGCATCAAGCAAGCTGGCGCGATCGACGATCAAGTGGCCTTGGACCGCCTGCTGGCTCAACTCCGATATGTCGGTGGGGACTACAATGATCCAGCGACGTTCAAGGCGCTCAAGCAGGCCATTGGCAAAAGTGCGCGCCCCGCCTACTACTTGGCCATCCCGCCTGCGCTGTTTGGGCCGGTCATCAAAGGATTGGGGGCGGCGGGTCTGGTCGATCAAGCGCGCGTCATTGTCGAAAAACCGTTTGGGCGGGATCTCGCTTCGGCGCGGGAATTGAATGATGTCGCAAGGTCGGTGTTTGCGGATGACTCGATCTTTCGTATCGACCACTACCTTGGCAAGGAGGCGATTATGAACCTCCTCTATTTTCGTTTCGCTAACTCGTTCTTGGAGCCGATCTGGAACCGTAACTACATAGCCAGCGTGCAGATTACGTTAGCCGAGGATTTTGGTGTCAAGGGTCGTGGCGCATTCTATGAGAGTGCGGGTTGTCTGCGGGATGTTATCCAAAATCACCTGTTTCAGGTCGTCGCCCTGTTGGCCATGGAGCCGCCGGCCTACCAAGGTTTCGGCGGCGTCCACACCGAGAAGGTCAAGGTATTCCAGGCCATGAGTCCGCTAGGCCCCGATGATATGGTACGCGGCCAGTATATAGGATATCGGTCGGAGCCGGGGGTTGCCCAGGACTCGGACGTCGAGACGTTTTGCGCGCTGCGCCTCCAAATCAATTCGTGGCGTTGGGCGGGGGTGCCCTGGTATCTGCGCTCTGGCAAGTGCTTGGCGACGACTGCAGCCGAGATCCTAGTCGAATTAAAGCCGCCTCCGCAGCGGTTGTTCGACGATGCGGCGCCCTTGGGCGGGCGCCCCAATTATGTGCGTTTCCGGCTCTCTCCGCACTCGGCCACGGCGTTTGCCGCGCGCGTGAAGCGTGCCGGCCAGAATTTCATCGGCGATCAGCGCGAGTTCTACCTGCAGGAGGGGCAAAAGAGCGATGAACGGCCGTATGAACGGCTGCTCACCGATGCGATGGCGGGCAATGGGGGGCTATTCACGCGCGAGGATGCGGTGGAGGCCGCTTGGGCGGTCGTGGGTCCGGTGCTTACCAACTGCCATCCGGCAATACCCTACGAACAGGGGAGCTGGGGCCCCCAAGAGGCCGATGCCCTGATAGCGCCCACGAGCCAGTGGTGCAATCCGGACACAGATGATGGCAGCCCCCGCTAAGCCGAGAGCCGTGATCGGGCGCACCCGGGAGGGGCGGGGTCTAGGAGAGTCGTGACGCCAATTGACAGGAGGGTGATGTGGCCGCGCAATCGCAAACAATACTCGTAATCGATGTGGGGGGGTCGCATATCAAGTGTCTGGCCAGCGACCGGGAAACCCCCATTTCTTTTCCATCGGGACCGCAGCTGACCGCAGGGCAGATGGTCAGGGAGGTCCTCAGACGTACGGCGGATTGGCGCTTCGATGTGGTATCGGTCGGGTTTCCCGGCGTGGTGCGCGACGGCCGGATTGCCCGCGAGCCTCATAATCTGGGCTCGGGCTGGGTCGATTTCGATTGGACCGAGGCGTTTCGACGGCCCGTCAAGCTGATCAACGATGCCGCGATGCAGGCGCTCGGCGACTATGAAGGAGGAAAGATGTTGTTCCTCGGGTTGGGAACGGGGCTTGGGTCGGCGCTCATAGTCGATGGCCTAGTCGTACCGATGGAGCTCGGCCACCTCCCCGCCGGTGATGGCCGAGTCTATGAGGATGACCTGGGCGATCAGGGACGAAAACGGCTTGGCAAAAAGAAGTGGCGTCGTCAGGTAAGGGACGTCGTAGAGGGCTTTCGGGCGGCGTTGTTGCCCGATGATATCGTCTTGGGCGGCGGCGGTGCCGCCCACTTGAAGGAGTTGCCGCCGCAGACCCGCCGTGGCGGCAACGCCCGGGCCTTTCCGGGCGGCTTTAGCCTATGGGAGCCTGGGTATAGTGGCCTTAAGGGCCAGGCGAACAAGTAGCGCGGCCGATAGCGGCCGGTGGTGGCCTTGAGGTCGATCGGCAAGGGTATCCGATCTCAGGCACGGGAATATCGCGGTCTCGCCGCGGCCCGATAGCGCGCGGGCCGCTCGGTCGATTCTGAGGGCTAGGTCGCGGGCTTTGAGGGCGCGCCACCTTACGGGTCACGGCAACAGGAGGGACTATGAAAGCCACACAGGAGCTCCACAATCTAGGCCAAAGTCTTTGGCTTGATAATATTACCCGCGGGCTACTCACAAGCGGCACGTTGCAGCGCTATATCAATGAGTTGTCGGTAACGGGGTTGACCTCTAATCCCACGATCTTCGATCAAGCGATCCGGAACACCCATTTCTACAACGATGCCATCCGCGAAAAGACGACAAGCGGACAGTCCGCCGAGACCTTGTTTTTTGCGCTGGCAATAGAGGATCTGACTGCGGCCGCAGATCTCTTTCGGCCGATCCATACAGCTACCAAGGGATTGGACGGCTGGGTCTCGCTTGAGGTGTCGCCGCTGCTGGCCGCCGACGCTCGAGGCACCGTTTCGGCGGCGGTACAGCTCCATCGGCAAGCGCAGCGGCCCAATCTCTTCATAAAGATCCCCGGCACGCCAGAGGGGCTAGTCGCGATCGAGGAGACGATCTTTGCGGGCGTGCCGGTAAACGCCACATTGCTGTTTTCGTGCGCACACTATCGTGCCGTAGCCGAGGCCTATATGCGTGGCATCGAACGGCGCATTGAGGCGGGGCTCGACCCCAAAGTCGGATCCGTGGCCTCGCTTTTCATCAGTCGCTGGGACGTGGCGGTAAGCGACAAGGTCCCTGATGCGCTCCGTAATCATCTCGGTATTGCCGTTGGTATGCGCACCTATAAGGCCTATAGCGATCTTTTGGCCAGTCGGCGCTGGCAGCGGTTGGCGCAAGCGGGCGCGCAACCGCAACGGTTGCTGTGGGCCAGCACTGGCACCAAAGACCCCGGCGCCTCGGACACCCTCTATCTGGAGGCGCTCGCGGCCGCTCGTACCGTCAATACCATCCCCGAAAAGACCTTGCTGGCCTTCGCTGACCATGGCCGCGTCACGGGATCTCTGTCGCTTGACGGCGGCGACGCCGAGGCGCGCCTAGCCCAGTTCGCGAAGGCCGGGGTCGATGTCGACGCGTTGGCTGCGGAACTCCAGCGCGAGGGCACGCGATCCTTCGTGAAGTCTTGGCGCGATCTCATGGATTGCGTGGCGTCCAGAAGCATGGCACTTGCGAAGGGCGAGGGTGCGGCCTTGTAAGGGCGCCATTTATTGTGAGAGCGAGACCCTGTTCGAGCCCGGGCGGGAATACCCGATGCCGATTTTGGTCTCATCTATAGAGGCTCATATGCTGCCTTAGGGGCCGTTGCGTGTCATACTTTGGTCTCCCTGATTCTCGGGCGCTACTGGGCTCAGGCGCGCAAAGATCGCCCGTTTCCACCTAGAGTCCTGCCTGTTGTCGTCCGCTTGCTACCGTCCATCTATCCCCTTGGAGATAGACGATCCAGCGCCCCTTTATCCCCTCAGGGGCATAGGCGACAGCGACCTCCTTCCCTACTCTCTTCGCAAGGCCCTAGCCCTTGCGTAAGGAGTGGCAATGACAGATACAAAGAAGAAAATGCCGGCAACCCCGTTGCTCGATAAATTAGAGACCGGACCCTGGCCCAGTTTTGTAACAGGCCTTAAGCGCTTGGCGAATGATGAAGCCAAGCCCTATGCGCCGATGATGAAAGACCTGCTCGGTCAGTTAGAGCATTCATACGAGACCCGTAAGGGCTACTGGAAAGGCGGCACCGTTGGTGTCTTAGGTTACGGCGGTGGTGTGATCCCGCGGTTTTCCGAGGTCGCCGAGCAGTTCCCGGCATCCGCCGAGTTCCATACCTTGCGGATCATGCCGACAGCCGGCATGCATTACACGACCGATGTCCTGCGCAAGATGTGCGATATCTGGGAGGAATTCGGGTCGGGCCTAATTGCCCTGCATGGCCAGAGCGGCGACATCATGTTTCAAGGTTGCACCACAGCCAACGTCCAACCTGCGTTCGATGCCTTCAATGAATTAGGCTTCGATATGGGTGGCGCGGGCCCCGCTCTGCGGACCTCGATGTCATGCATCGGTCATGCCCGTTGTGAGCATTCGTGCTATGACGAGCAGCGCGTCCACCGCATGATCATCAATGAGTTTTTGGACGAGCTCCATCGTCCAGCAATGCCTTATAAGTTCAAGTTCAAGTTCTCCGGTTGCGCCAACGACTGCACGAACGCCGTCCAACGCTCGGATATGGCCGTTATCGGCACTTGGCGCGACGACATGAAGGTCGACCAGGCCGAGGTCAAGGCCTTCGTTGCCAAGAAGGGTCGTTCCTATGTCATCGACAACGTGATTACGCGCTGTCCGACGCACTGCCTGAGCTTGGGCGACGACGACACGCTAAAGGTCGACAACCGTAACTGCGTGCGTTGCATGCACTGCATCAATGTCATGACCAAGGCGCTGGAGCCGGGCGATGAGCGTGGCGTCACACTCCTGCTCGGCGGTAAGCGTACCTTAAAGGTGGGCGATCTGTTGGGAACGGTCATCGCGCCATTCCTGCCTTTGAATACCGACGAGGACTACGAATACCTAACCGACCTTTCGCGTCGCACCATGGATTTCTTCGCCGAAAACGCCTTGGAACACGAGCGTACCGGCGAGATGATCGAGCGTATTGGCTTGATCAACCTGTTGGAGGGCATCGGTCTACCGCTTGATCCCAACATGGTCTCTCATCCACGCACCAATCCCTATGTCCGCATGGACGGCTGGGATGAAGAAGTGGCTACGCAAAAGGCACTGAAAAACGGGGGCAAATCATGAGTGCACGTAAACCGGTAGAGTGCGGGGTACCTGATGCGGTCCCCTACATGCACCCACTTCTGACAAAGAACTATGGGAATTGGAAGTGGCACGAGCGCCCGCGTCCTGGGGTCTTGCACCACGTGGCCAAGAACGGTGACGAGGTGTGGACGGTACGTGCCGGCACCCAGCGTCAGCTTGATGTTGGCAGCGTGCGTAAGCTGTGTGATATCGGCGACCGTTTCGCCGATGGTTTCATCCGCTTTACGGTGCGCAGCAACGTCGAGTACATGGTCGCCAAGGAATCCCAGGTCGCGCCGCTTTGTAAAGCGCTGACCGACGCGGGCTTCCCAGTCGGCGGCACCGGTAATTCAATCTCGATGATCTCGCACACCCAGGGCTGGCTCCATTGCGACATCCCGGCGACCGACGCCTCGGGCGTGGTCAAGGCCTTGATGGATGAGTTGCACGAGGAGTTCGTGAACGAGCGTCTGCCGAATAAGTTGCGGATCTCCAGCTCGTGCTGCGAAATCAACTGCGGCGGCCAGGCCGATATTGCCATCAACATGCAGCATACCAAGCCACCTAGGATCAATCACGACCTAGTGGGCAATGTCTGCGAGCGGCCGACGGTTATTGCCCGGTGCCCGGTCGCGGCGATTCGTCCGGCCATGGTCAACGGCAAGCCATCGCTTGAGGTCGATGAGCGCAAGTGCATGTGTTGCGGGGCCTGTTTCGCGCCTTGTCCGCCCATGATGATCAACGATCCGGAGCACTCGAAGATTGCGATCTGGGTCGGCGGCAAGCACTCGAATGCCCGTAGCAAGCCCGCGTTCCATAAGCTTGCGGTCGCTAATATTCCGAATAACCCACCGCGTTGGCCGGAAGTGGCGGAGATCGTGAAGCGGATCATTCATGCCTATAAAGACGATGCCCATGATTGGGAGCGCCTTGGCGAGTGGATTGATCGGATCGGTTGGCCGCGGTTCTTCGAGGCCACGGACCTGACCTTCACGAAGTACCATGTGGACAACTGGCGCGGCGCGCGGGCGAGCTTGAACGCCTCCAGTCACGTTCGCTTCTAGGGTCTGGCCATATGAAGATCGGCATTTTAGTGAATGAGGGCCCTTATACGCACCAGGCGTCGGACTCCGCTTATCAGTTTGCAGCGGCGGCGCTCAAGGCGGGACATCAGATCCACAGGATCTTCTTTTATCACGACGGGGTACATAACGGCTCATCTCTGACCGAGCCGCCACGGGATGATCGTCAGATCGTCGATCGCTGGTCCCAACTCGCGGCCCAGCACGGAGTGGATCTCGTGATATGTATCGCGGCCGCTCTGCGCCGGGGGTTACGTGAACAGAACCTGGCGGCGGGCTTTCGGATATCGGGGCTCGGGCAGTTGGTGGAATCCGGCATCCAGGCCGATCGCTTAGTGGTTTTTGGGGATTAGGAGGCGGCATGCAAGACGAAGACGGCGATACATCGGGGGTAGTCAAGCGCTTCCTGTTCGTGAATCGCAAGGCTCCTTACGGCACCATCTACGCCTTGGAGGCCTTGGAAGTGGTGTTGATTACCGCGGCCTTTGATCAAGACGTAAGCCTCGCCTTTTTGGATGACGGGGTGTACCAACTGACAAAGAGCGCGAATCCGACCGCGATTGGGATGAAGAACTTTTCGCCCACCTATCGGGCCTTGGATGACTACGACATCACCAAGCTCTTCGTGGAACGGGAGTCCCTGGAAGAGCGCGGACTGAGCGAGGACGGCTTTGTGGTACCGGTCACTGTGGTTGGGCGATCGGAAATGGCCGACATTATGGCCGCGCAAGACGTCGTGTTGTCATTTTAGGGGGTGATATGTTGCATACCATGAACAAATCGCCGCTGGCGAGTCGGACGTTTGAACAGTGTTTGGCGCATGTCCGTCCCGATGGGGCGGTGTTGTTGATCGAAGATGGGGTATACGCCGCGACCGTGGGAACGGCAGCGGGCGCCCTTATCGCGCAAAGTCTAGGGACCTTCCCCGTCTATGTATTGGGGCCGGATCTCGAGGCGCGCGGTTTTACAGGAAAGGATGTGATAGAAGGGGTGGCCACGGTCGATTATGCGGGC
This sequence comes from Acidiferrobacter sp., assembly GCA_035530915.1. Classification (GTDB taxonomy): domain Bacteria; phylum Pseudomonadota; class Gammaproteobacteria; order Acidiferrobacterales; family Acidiferrobacteraceae; genus Acidiferrobacter. The sequence continues at coordinate 11,550 of DATKTV010000020.1, forward strand.
TTTGTGAAGCTCGTGACCGAGCACGAAGCCGTGCAGGCGTGGCTGTAAATCGTACACATTCGGATAAGGACAGGAGATTAGCATGGCATATGAAGTAGACGGGACCAGCGTTACGGCCGACGAAGAAGGCTACATCGTCAATTTGGCGGAGTGGACAGAGCCGCTTGCGAGCGTCATCGCCAAAAGCGAAGGCTTGGAGCTCACTCAGAACCATTGGGAAGTGATCAACTTCCTGCGCGAATACTACAACGAGTTCCAGATCGCGCCTGCGGTCCGCGTATTGACGAAGGCTATTGGCAAAAAGCTCGGGCCGGACAAGGGGACCAACAAGTACTTGTATGACCTGTTTCCCTACGGGCCGGCGAAGCAGGCTTGTAAGATTGCGGGGCTGCCGAAGCCGACGGGCTGTATTTAGTCATACGGTAGTAATAAGTCTGATCGTGTCATAAGCGGAGGCGCCATGTCGGCATGGACTATAGGGTATGCGGTGCTGTTATACGTCGCGTTAGTTGTGTTGGTGGGGGGGCTTAGCTACCGCATAGCAATCTATACCATGACACCAGCGCCGTTGCGTATTCCGACCATGCCAGCGCCGCGGACGCGTGCCGGGGTGGCGGTGCGCATGGCCGGGGAGGTGGGGCTTTTTACCAGCCTCTTTCGTGGCGACAAGTGGGCCTGGATTTGGAGCTACCTATTCCACGTGAGCCTGCTGTTGGTGCTCTTGCAGCATCTACGTTATGTCTTGAACCCGGTGCCCTGGTGGGTGCGGATCGAATCGCCGTTCGGCAGTTACGCAGCATTCGTGCTGGTAGCATCGCTGATCGGTCTGTTCGGGCGCAGGCTGGCGGTAGCGCGCGTGCGCTTCGTGTCTGGGCCTTCGGATTATCTGATGCTGTTGCTGTTACTCGCCATCGGCATCACCGGCGGGATGATGCGCTTTCAAAGCCCGGTGGACATCATCAGTCTGAAGGCCTTCATTCTCGGCCTCATGTACCTTCACCTGCAGCCATTACCGGCGGCGCCTTTGATTCTCGTTCACATCGCCTTGGTGGCATCGCTCATGGTGGTGTTGCCCTTTAGCAAACTCTTGCACGCCCCCGGGGTGTTCTTTAGCCCAACGCGTAACCAGGCAGACCGTAGTCGCTTAGAGCCGCACGGGCCGTCAATGCCGCACGGGTCGTCGTCTATGTCGCATGAGCCATCGGTCGCGGGTGCCGGCGGGCCCGTGAACGCAGGCCAGGAGAAGTCCGCATGAGTGATATTACCGTACCGCCCTTGGGGGATTACATCGTAACGCCGACCCCGGAAGTCGGGGTCATGAAGGATGTGCAGACCTTTAAGGCAAGCCCCGAACACCAGCGTGCGTTAGGCTTCCCAGGCTCGTTGCCCGACAATTGGCAGGAACTCGCGATCAAGCGGATGGGTGAGCTTCTGGATACCCAGCGTGGCCTGCGCGTCTATCTCGACTCGTGCGTCAAATGCGGCGCATGTACCGACAAGTGCCAATTCTTTCTGGGTACGGGCGACGCCAACAACATGCCGGTTGCGCGCCAAGATCTGCTACGCAACGTCTATCGGCGCTATTTTACCGCGGCCGGCAAAATGTTTCCGAAACTGGTCGGCGCCACCGATTTGACGCCCGAGGTGCTGGACTCCTGGTACACCTATTTCTACCAGTGTTCCGAATGTCGGCGGTGCTCGGTGTTTTGTCCCTATGGGATCGACACCGCAGAGATTAGTATGGCCGGTCGCGAGATATTAGACGCGGTCGGTATCGGTCAGAAGTACACCAATGAGATCCTCGGTAAGCTGCATAAGATCGGCAACAATCTGGGTCTGCCGGAACCGGCCTTGCGCAATACCTTAGAAGGGCTCGAGGAGGACGTGAAGGACGCGACTGGGCACGATGTGCGGTTCCCAGTGGATGTCGTCGGTGCGGACGTCTTATTGATTACGCCATCTGCGGACTTCTTTGCCGAGCCGCATATCGATGGACTGATTGGTTATGCCAAGGTCTTCCATCAGGCCGGCATCAGCTGGACTATGAGCTCCTACGCGTCGGAAGCGGCCAATTTCGCGATGTTTATAGGTAACCAGGAGCAGATGCGCAAGGTCGCACTGCGGGTCCGGGACGCGGCCTTGGCGCTCAAGGTCAAACGGATCGTTGTCGGTGAGTGCGGTCACGCGTGGCGCGCCGCCTATTCTTTCTGGAACACCCTGGTCGGTCCGTTCGATTTCTTAGATCCCCGTTATCGGCAGCCGGCGCATATCTGCGAGGTGACCGAGGACCTGATCGCGCGCGGCGCGCTGAAGCTCGACCCCACCGCTAACGACGACAAGGTCGTGACCTTTCACGACTCTTGTAACGTGGCCCGGGCCTCGCGCATGGGCGATCGGCCCGGCGGCCAATTTACCGTCCCCCGTTCGGTCATCAAGTCGGTCTGCCACCATTTTGTCGATATGGACGAAAACACCATCGGCGACAAGACCTTTTGTTGCGGCGGTGGCGGCGGGCTGCTGACCGACGACTTGTTGGACCTGCGCGTAAAAGGGGCGATGCCGCGCCTACAGGCGCTGAACATGGTCGTAAAAGAGCAAAAGGTTACGCATATGGCGGCGATATGCGCCATCTGTAAGAGTCAGTTCACCAAAGTGTTGCCGTACTATGGATTCGAGCGCGAGATGGTGATCAGCGTCCACCAACTCGTGGGTGACGCAATCGTTTTGGGCGCGAAAGATTAGCTGGCACAGAGAGGATTATCATGGCGATAGGAAACGAGCAAAAGGCCGCTGGCCGCACCTTTCGGCGCTACAAGGACGGCGACAATAAGGTCGCGGCTTTGCAGGAAGACATATTCAAGGCGGGTGCTTCGTACAAGTGCCCGGTCTATGTGCAGCGGACAGCCGCTTGCCAGGGGCAGTGCCCGGCAGGCGAGGATATCCGCGGTTGGCTTGATGTCGTACGCGGACTCGATAAACCGCCTGCGGGCGTCAGCTGGCAAGAGCACGCCTTTCGCCGACTGACGCGCGCCAATCCGTTCCCTGGCATCATGGGTTATGTATGCCCGGCGCCTTGTGAAGAGGGTTGCAATCGCCGCGCAGTCGAGGACACAGTCGGGATCAATGCCGTCGAACAATTCGTGGGCGAATCGGCGTTACAGGCCGGGCTTTCGTTTGCGAAGCCAGAGAAAGAGAGCGGCAAGCGGGTGGCGATCATCGGCGGAGGGCCGGGCGGCCTGTCATGCGCTTATCAGTTGCGGCTACGCGGCCATGCCTGCACGGTCTTTGAGTCACGCGCTGAATTGGGCGGAATGCTGCGCTACGGGTTGCCGAACTATCGAACCCCGCCGGTCATGGTAAACGGCGAGATTCAGCGAATTGTCGATCTCGGTGTTGAGGTGCGTACCGGGGTGCTCGTCGGCAAGGACATCACCATCGAAGATCTCGATCGGGACTTCGACGCCGTGTTCTGGGCAATCGGCACACAACGCGGGAAGATCGCAGATATCCCAGGAAGCGACGCGCCGAACTGCATGGGCGGAATCGAGTTCCTCCGGGAATTCAACGACGGTCGTATGCCCTCGGTCCCGCAACGCATCGTCGTCATCGGCGGCGGGGACACCTCGATCGACGTGACCACGGTGGCGCGGAAGCTTGGCGGTGTGAAGGCGGGCGATAAGCCACTGACCTACACGGCCGACATGGTGACCTCGGCGGCCGCGCACACCGGTCAGAAGGTGACGCTGACCTCGACCTTCCCAGTCGATAAAATGCGCGCCTCGGCGCGCGAGGTGGCCGATGCCCGGTCGCTGGATGTCGAGATCTTGGGCGAATTGATGCCGCTTTCGATCACTGTGAACGGCGAAGGCCGGGCGGTCGGGGTGCGATTTGCCCCCTGCCATCATGGTGCCAACGGCAAGCGCGAGCGCGTACCCAACGGTAAGGAGATCGAGATCCCAGCCGACCTCGTGGTGTTTGCGATCGGGCAGTACGCCGATATGACTGGGCTCGAGGCCTTAGACAACGGTCGTAATGCGATTGCCGCAGACCGCGAAATGCGGGTGGTCGGCAAGCCCAACCATTTCGTCGGCGGTGATGTCGTAGTGCCACACCTGCTCGCCACCGCGATTGGGCACGGAGTAGTGGCTGCGGAAGGCATCGATGCGCTCTTGCGCGGCGAGGCGCCGATGCGTCGGCCACGCGTCGACAAGCGCCATTTCGATGTCCGTGAGGGGCTCAAAGAGGGAAACAAACCCGTGAACGGGGTGGTCACGAGACCCGGCATGGTTCACAACTTCGAGAACCGCTCGACGCAAGAGGTCATTTTGGCAGACCGTTTGTATCTGGGCCATTTCGCAACTACGCCGCGGATCGAGCGCGAGGAGCTAAGGCTCGCCGATCTCTTTGCCCACGGCGGCGAACGCATCGCGCCCCTTACCGCCGATCAGGCGGTGAAAGAGGCACAGCGCTGCATGAGTTGCGGCATGTGTCTCGAGTGCGACAACTGCTTGATCTTTTGCCCGCAGGTTGCGATTAGCAAGGTGCCGCGTGACCAGCACGCCATCGGCTACTACGTGACTACGGACTACACACGCTGCGTGGGCTGCCATATCTGCGAGGATGTCTGTCCGGCGGGCTATATCCAAATGGGCTTGGGCGAGTGAGATGCGAAATCGCGCGCTCATAATCGCAGGGTTGGTGGTCGTGTTCTTTGTGGGCGCCATTTGGGGCGTCCACAGAGGACCGGTACCACTGCCAAAGATTCCGGAGGCAAGCGGCCATTGCGTCTTGCCAACTGCCGAGATTCGGCGTGACCATAGGATGTTATTGCGGGCTGTGCGCGAGGAGATGGTACGCCATAAGACGGGCAATCCCGCCGACCGGCTGACGAACTGCATTAGCTGCCACGTCCAAAAGAATGCGGCCGGGAAGTTCATTCCCGTAAACGCGCACGGCCAGTTTTGCCAGGCATGTCACGTCTATGCCGGGGTGAAACCCGATTGCTTCGTTTGCCATGCGGCGGTTCCAGAGAAGCCCTTCGCAAAGGGTAGCTTCGTAAATGGCGGGGCTGTCCCAACGGCGTTTCCAGTTCCGAGCACGCTCTCTCATTCCATGCGCGTACCCGTAGGGGATCATCCATGACCGATCAGCACACACCACCGACTGTCGACGAACCACCTCGCCAGGACTCCGAAATCGATCCAACGCGTCGACGCCTGTTGGCGATGGCCGGTGGGGTGGTGGCCCTGTCATTGGCTCCCGGGGTGTCGGTTCTTGCCCGCACGCTGGCGGGTGGGAAGGGTACCGGGCGCGCACAGCCGATACGTTATGGTCTCTTGATCGACGCGACAAAATGTACCGGCAAGTGCGATGCGTGCGTGAACGCCTGCGTACGCTACAACGGGCTTTCGACAGATCGGGGTCCAGACTATTCGCAGTGGATCCGCAAAGTGACGGTGACTGATCCCAAGACGGGTTCAGTAAGTAGGTTCCCGGTTATGTGCCAACATTGTGCGGAGCCGGCCTGTGTCGAGGTCTGCCCTACTGGGGCGTCGTTTAAACGCTCCGACGGCATCGTGTTGGTTGATAAGCACCGCTGCATCGGTTGTCGCTACTGCATGATGGCCTGCCCTTATAAGGCGCGGTCGTTCGTGGCACGCAATCTCACCGATCAGAAGCCGTGGTCGCCACGCGGCCGAGGCTCCGTCGAGGCGTGTACCTTATGTGTTGAGCGCGTCGACAAGGGCCAGATTCCGGCCTGCGTGGAGGCGTGTGGGAGCCAGGGCAAGAAGGCCATGCTCTTTGGCAATCTACACGATCCCAAGAGCGAGATTGCAAAGCGGCTCGCCCAGTACCCGACGACGACTATCCGCGCCGACCTCGGCATGGCGCCTGGCGTTCATTACCGCGGCATCTGAGCACATTTTTGGGGGCTTTATGGCAACACTGCAGTATCGAGTCGTACCTGGCCGCATCGGCTTTTGGATAGCGTTGGGGTTCTGCTGGCTCTTGAGTTTGGCGGGGTTCGGAGCCGGGCTATATATGCGCGCCTATGGCCACCACGTGAGCGGCATGACCAATCAGATCGTCTGGGGGTTACCGCACGTGTTCGCGGTGTTTCTGATCGTGGCGGCCTCCGGTGCGCTGAACGTCGCTTCGATCGCCTCAGTGTTCGGCCGCAGCCTCTACAAACCGCTCGCCCGCCTCTCGGGGCTTCTGGCGATCGCGCTTTTGGTCGGTGGGCTCTGGGACTTAGTGTTAGACCTCGGCCGCATGGCTCATATCCTAAACGCCGTCATCTATCCCAACTTCGAATCGATATTCGCCCTAAATATCTATCTCTATACCGGCTTTATGGTCATCGTGGGCTTCTATCTCTGGTTCATGATGGCGCGACGCCTAAACCATCACAGCCACAAGATCGGTATGGTCGCGTTTCTGTGGCGGCTGGCACTGACTACGGGCACCGGTTCCATTTTTGGGTTTCTAGCGGCGCGGAGTGCTTATGACTCGGCGTTGCTAGCACCCCTTTTTATCATCATGTCGTTCGCCTTCGGGCTGGCGATCTATCTCCTGGTGCTGATTACGGCGTTTAAGGTACTCGACCGCCCACTTGGCTCGAAGGTTGTGATCCGCTTGAAGCAATTGCTTACGGTGTTTGTCGCCGCCGTCTTGTATTTTGTGGTGGTCTACCACATCACCAACATCTATATGGCCGGCAATCGTGGCGTGGAGGCCTTCGTGCTGTTGCATGGCGGGGTCTATACGGACATCTTCTGGTATGGCCAGATTCTCGTCGGCGGCGTGATCCCGCTCGTCATCTTGCTGAGCCGCTATGGGCGCCGCATAGCCGGGCTTGCGACTGCGAGCGCGGGTGTGGTGTTAGGCGGGCTTTCGCAGGTCTATGTGATTATCATCGGCGGCCAAGCTTACCCCTTGCAGCTGTTCCCTGGCATGATTGTCCACAGTAGCTTCTACGATGGTGTTGTCAATATGTACATACCGCGTTGGCCGGAGACCTTGCTGGCCGTCAGCGGTCTTGGCGTCGTGGGGTGTATCGTGCTACTTGGTGTGCGGCTGTTGCCCTTTCTGCCACAGAGTCTCGCCGATTCGGTGGTAGACGTCCATGGTCACAGGGACGCAGAGGCGGGTGTTAGCGATAAGGCCGTGGTATCCAGCCCATGACCGCGCACGTCTACCTGGCGGCGGCCCACAAGTCCTCAGGTAAGACCACGGTCGCGATTGGATTGTGCGCGGCACTGAAAGGCCGGGGTTTAATCGTCCAACCCTACAAGAAGGGCCCGGATTACATCGACCCCTTATGGTTGAGCGAGGCCAGCGGGCGGCCTTGCTACAATCTTGATTTTCATACCATGAGCGTAGCCGAGATCACCGACTGCTTTACGCAGGCGGCCAGCGGCGCCGATATCGCGGTGATCGAGGGTAACAAAGGTCTCTATGACGGCGTTGCGCTTGACGGTAGCAATAGCAACGCCGCACTCGTCCATCAACTCGGGACGCCGGTCGTACTGGTCATCGATGCCAAGGGCATCACCCGGGGACTCGCCCCACTACTCATCGGTTATCGGCAGTTTGACCCAAGCATCCAGATCGCCGGCGTGATCCTAAACCGGGTCGGCGGAGCCCGGCACGAGGCCAAGCTACGCGCGGTCGTCGAAACGTACACCGATGTCCGGGTGCTGGGCGCGGTTTGGGACTCCCCGGCGCTGGCCATGACCGAGCGTCATTTAGGGCTAGTGCCGAGCGGCGAGCACGAGGGCGCAGCGGCGCTCATCGCGAATCTCGCTAGCGCAATCAACGACCATGTGGACGTCGACGCGATTTCGGTCTTGGGCACGGAGCTGCCACCGCTGCCGATCTGGCCTGCGAAGGCGCCGGTACGCCGCGATGTGCGTATCGGGATCGCCCGCGATCGGGCCTTTAGCTTCTATTATCCTGGCGATCTGGAGGCGATGCGGTCAGCCGGCGCCGAGATCGTGGCGTTTGATGCGCTAAACGACACCCAGCTTCCGGATATCGACGGACTTTTCATCGGCGGCGGTTTTCCCGAGACCCAGGCACAGGCGTTGTCGGCCAACACCGCGATGCGATCGGCGATCAAGGCCGCTATCGAGGACGGTCTGCCAACATACGCGGAATGCGGGGGTCTCATGTATCTCGCCCGCAGCCTCACCTGGCACGATGCCTGTCACCCCATGGTCGGTGCCATTCCGGGCGATATCCTGATGCAGGATAAGCCAGTGGGCCACGGGTATGTGGTCGTGCGTCCGACCGCAGCCCACCCCTGGCCACCTGGCAGCGTAGACCCGGCAGCGGGGCTGCCAGCCCACGAGTTTCATTATTCCCGCTTGGTCAACGTCGACCCCGAGGTAGGTTTTGCCTATGACATGGCGCGGGGCTACGGGATAGACGGCAAGCGCGACGGCGTGGTCTACAAGAACGTACTGGCAAGCTATGCCCATTTGCGCGACGTCCAAGGCTGTGCCTGGACCGGGCAGTTTCTGGACTTCGTGCGCCAATGTCGTGTTCAACGGGAGGCCGGGGCCGCAGTGGGACGCCGGCAGTCGAAAACGGAGGAGCGTGACTACCACCGTCTGTGACGTAGCGGTTATCGGGTGCGGCGCCGGGGGATACCGGGCGGCGATTACGGCGGCGCAATCCGGCGCTCTGGTGGTACTCATTGAAAACGAACGAGTCGGCGGTTCCTGCTTAAACTACGCGTGTGTGCCAAAGAAGGCGCTCGCGCATATCGCGACCGTCCTCTGTCAGGCCCAGACTTTCATGGGCGCCGGTCTGAAGGGCCAGGTCTCCGGGGATCTTCCGGCCGCCATCGCGTTTAAAGACAAGGTCGTGGCCGACCTGCGCCGCGGGTTGCCGATGCGCTTAAAGCAACATGCCATCGAGATGATCAAGGGTCAGGCGCGACTCTTAAATCCCCATCAAATCCATGTCGATGGGCCGGATGGTAGTCGGGTGATCGAGGCGCGACGCATCATTCTGGCGACCGGCGCGGCACCGCGTGCCTTGGCCGAAGTCCCCGTGGATCACGAGTTCATCGTCGACGCCGATAGCTTTATCCCATCGCTTTCGGTGGCCCCGGCGGCGACCGTCCTTTGTGTCGGGGGCGGCGCGCTCGGGGTCGAGGCCGCCTTTCTACTCCAAGAGTTTGGTAGCGAGGCCACCATCGTGACGCGCGGGCCCCGGTTGGTCGATCGCCCGGTGGTCTCGGATCGGGCCGCGGCCCTGCTCGAGCGCCGCTTAAAGGAGATCGGTGTCGTGGTGCGCAAGGGCCTGAGTGTCAGGCAGGCGCGCGTTGTCGGGGCCGGTGTCGACGTGGAGTTTTCAGACGACAGCACGGCGCGCTTCGACCGCGTGCTGGTGGCCGTTGGGCGCGAGCCCAGGCCGGACGATCTCGGGCTTCAAGCCTTGGGGCTTGTATGCGATGCCAGGGGCTTCGTAGTCACCAATGACTATCTCGAGACGAGCGTGCCCGGAATCTTTGCCATCGGCGATCTGAAGGGCGGGCCGATGACGGCGGCGGCGGCTATGCATGATGGTCGAGTCGCCGGTGAGAACGCCGCATGCGGGAACACCCGCAAACGCAATTATAATCAGGTTCCCCTGGTGTTGGACTCGGTGGTGCCGATCGCGGCCGTCGGGCTCTCCGAGGACATGGCCGAGGCCGCAGGCTTTACGCCCGATGTGGTGTACATCCCGTTCGGTGGGTCGGTCAAGGCGCGCGCCCACAACGACTCGGTCGGTTTCATCGAGATTGTCTATGACGAAGAGACCGGACAGATGTTGGGTGGCTGCATCGCCGGCGCGGGCGCCGACGAATTGGTGCATTTGTTGGTGGCGGCCTGCCGCTCACGGCGCGGACTCTGGTCATTTACGGACCTGGATTACGGGCATCCATCGTGGGGCGAGGATATGGGCGCGGCGCTCGATCCGCACTTGGTGAAGCTGCTGCGGTCGGCGAATACCTTATTTCGTCCGGGTATCTATGCTGCGGCGGACTAAGGGTCGCCATGGATCGGTTCGAACTCTTGTGGTGGTGATAGTATAGTGGCGGAGAGCTCGCGTATGAGCCGACTGACGGCAAGAGGTTTTCCCATGGAACGACCATTCTTTCGGAACGTCTCGTTCCGGCAACGATTGTGGGACAGCTGGCGGACCAAGCCGGCGGGTGGTTGGCAGCGTAAGCGCCAACTGTGGGGGCTAAGGACGGCGCCAGTGGTTGTCATCGGACTTCTTGTAATCGCGATTGTGGCAGTCAGTCTGGGCCGCGAGCCGGGTCTGCACCCGTTCTGGTTCCATGAGTTGGCGCTGACTGTTTTGGTGTTGGCGCTGACGATGGTGTTGGGGCTCTGGGTATTGACCTTCCGGTCCTTGCTAACCCCGCTTTATCACTTACGGAATTGGGCGGCGCGCGTCAGGGGTGGAAACCTGTCGGCGCGCATCCCTTGGGAGGGCATCGGCGGGGAATTTGCGGAACTCGTAGCAGACGTCAATAGTGTCGGCGAGACCCTAAGGGCGCTGACCCAGGAGCGCGTCGGGCAGGCCGTTTCGCCGATTACGGCGCGCTGGCTCGATATCTTGAACGGCATCACCGCCGGTATTGCGAGTTCCCAGGACCTAGACGAGCTCTTACCGCGGTTTCTGTATACGTTGCGCAGCGCCAACGAGATCCGCGCTGGCGCCGTACGACTCTTGACCGATGATGGCCATCTGCGGCTGGTTGCCAGCATCGGCCTGCCGGACGATATCGTCGTAAAAGAGCGCCGTGTCGCGCTCGATTGTTGTCTATGCGGACGGGCGGCCGAGCAAGTGGTCATGAGTGTCGGCTTGGACCTAAAACCCTGTTGTGATTCCTGGGGACGGTCGCCGTTTACAGGCGAGGACCTCGTGGTCTTGGCTATCCCGTTGCGTCATGAAGGCCGTGCGATCGGCGTTTATAACCTCTTTATGGAGCGCACCCGGGTCGTGGGTCACAAGGACGTGGAGACCCTATTGTTGGGGCTTGGTCAACATTTGGGGGCGGCGATCGAGAAGATGCGGCTCCAAGATGAGCGGCGCCAACTCTCGCTTTTGCAGGAACGCATGATGATCGCCCATGAACTGCACGATTCTCTGGCGCAGACGTTGGCGAGTCTGCGCATCCAGGCCCAGGTGTTGTGCGAGACGTTAGACCAAGAGGAACACACGAATGCGCATACCGAATTTGTGCGCTTAAACGCCGGTCTCGAGGTGGCCCACAAAGAGGTCCGAGACCTCATTCGCAATTGGCGGGCCGTGGGGGCGGAGGGGGGGCTTATGCCGGCCCTTGATGCTACGATCGCGCGTTTTCAGGCCGAGACCGGGATCCCGGTGTTCGTGCAGAAGGATTGGTACGGGGTATTGCCAGCCAGTTATCAAACCCACGTCCTGCGCGTGATTCAAGAGGCCTTGGCTAACGTGCGCAAGCATGCCCACGCCCAAACGGTCCGAGTCCTGCTGGCCAGCGAGGCCGACGGGCAGTACCGCGTCCTGATCGAGGACGACGGCGAGGGGGCGGAGGCCGGCGAGGAGCGGGAGGATCAGGGCGAGCACTTTGGACAGGCGATCATGTCGGAGCGCGCCCGGGCCATGGGTGGGGAATTACGTGTCGAACGTGAAGTAGGTGAGGGTACGCAGGTGTTGCTGACATTCCGTGATCCGCTGGCCGGACAAAGCCGGACGGCCTCTTCTGGGGTAGTGCCGTGAAGGTACTCTTAATCGATGACCACGCGCTCTTTCGCAGCGGTCTTGAGCATCTGTTGGTGCGCCGCGGCATTGAGGTCGTGGCGACTACTAGCGATGGCGAGCAGGCGCTGCTCCTCATTCAAGAGACGCGGCCGGACATTGTCTTGCTCGATATCCGCATGCCAAAGATCGGTGGGATCGACACCCTGCGCAGCTTGCGGGCGCAGGGCGTGACGATGCCGATTGTGATGCTGACGACCAGTAACGAGGAGGCCGACTTAGTGGCCTCCTTGCATCATGGCGCGCAAGGTTATCTCCTAAAGGACATGGAGCCCGATAGCCTAGTTGCGGCGCTAACCCAAATCGAGGCCGGCCAGATGGTTGTGGCCCCGGAATTTGCACCGGTTCTGGCGCGGTTTATCCAAAGCGGCCCCCAAGCCATGCCGGACTTGCACGCCTTTAGCGAACTGACGCCACGTGAGTTGGAGATTTTAGGACACTTGGGCGATGGTCAGAGCAACAAGGTCATCGCCCGCGCCTTGGGGATCTCGGAGGGGACCGTCAAACTCCACGTCAAGGCGATTCTGCGCAAATTGAAGTTGAGTTCCCGCGTCCAAGCGGCCGTACGTTCCGTCGAGGAAGGCCTTGGCCGCAGCAAGGGCTAGTTATTTCCGAGCCATGGGCGCTCAACCGCCCATGGCCGAACACTATCGGGTTTGAGGAGGCCTTAGCCCGTCTTGCGAAGTGCGGCGGCCGGCGTGGAGCGCGTCCGTTCCGCCCAACGCGCATGCAGGCGCACGATCTCGCCGATAATGACAAGCGTCGGCGGCTTGACGACCTCGCGGCCCACGATCTCCGGAAGGTCTGCTAGCGTGCCGGTGAGGACGCGTTGCTCGGGGGTCGTGCCACGCTCGACTAGGGCCGCCGGCGTTGTCGACGGCAGGCCGTGGGCGATGAGTTCGCGGCTGATCGTGCTGACCGCCGAGACGCCCATGTAAAACACGATGGTCTGATGCGGCTGCGCGAGCGCAGACCAATTCAGAGGCAGGCCGTCTTTTTGGCTATGTCCGGCCACGAATACACAGGATTGGGCATATTCGCGATGGGTCAGCGGCAGATCCCCGTAGGCGGCGCACCCGAGGGCTGCGGTAATGCCCGGGACTACCTGGAAAGGGGTATTGGCGGCCACCAAGGTGTCGATCTCCTCGCCGCCGCGCCCGAACACGAACGGGTCGCCGCCCTTTAGGCGTACGACGCGCTGGCCGGTCGCGGCGAGATCCACCAATAACTGATTGATGGCCTCTTGGGGCATCGCGTGATGCCCGGCACTCTTACCCACATCGATCCGCTTCGCGTCACGCCGGCAAAGCTCCAGAATAGGGGGCGCGACGAGGCGATCGTAAACGATGACATCGGCCTCTTGCATCAGGCGTAGCGCCCGCAAGGTCAACAGGTCCGGGTCGCCGGGGCCGGCGCCGACCAAAGAGACAAGGCCCAGGGTCGGCCGGTCTGGGTCGGTCAGTTCCTGCTCGAAGAGGGCCCGCGCGGCCTCGGTCCGGCCGCCCAACAAAAGCTCTGCTACCGGTCCTTGGAGAATGCGTTCCCAAAAGTGGCGGCGATCGTCGGCCGCAGGAATGTGGCGGCGCACAAGCGTGCGACGACGTGCCATGAACGTGGCGAGCTGGCCATAGGCCGAGCCGACCACGGCCTCTAGGCGGGCACGTAACAGGCGCGCCAAAATGGGCGAGGCGCCGCCGCTCGATACGGCGACTAGGACTGGTGACCGATCGATGATCGAGGGCATGATGAAGGTGCACAGGCCTGGGTGATCAACGACATTGACTGGGATATGGGCGGCTGTCGCGGCCGCCGAGACGAGCTTATTGGTCGGGCTGTGATTGGTCGCGGCGATGACGATCCGCGCGCCCGCGACATCGTCGGGCTCGAAGGCGCGGTCGATGTGAGTGAGTTCCTCGGTGGCCTTCCAGGCCGCGAGCGTCTCACAAAGCTCAGGCGCGACGACGACAATTTGCGCGCCCGCCTCTTTCAGAACCCGAACCTTACGGGCTGCGACTTCGCCGCCGCCGACGACTAGGCAACGGGTCGCGCGGATGTCGAGAAAGATCGGTAGATGGTTCATAGGCCTTCCGCTCGGAATAAGTAACTAGTCCACACTGATAGCGTCGCGGAGAACATATCCCCGTTGGGATAGGGGGCCCGGTCTGTACCCCCTAAAAAGGGGGGGAAGCCCAGAAAACGGGATCCGAGCCGGCCTTTAGGGCCTCTTTGGGGTCTCCGGCTCGGCGGTGTCTGCAGGCGGCGCGCTAACGCCTATGTAAGGTAAGGGGGCGTTGCGCCATAGATCATGAGTGTGCGGTCGGGGCCAGCCCGGCATCGAGCGCTGCCATAGCGCCGATCGCCGACCAGTCGCGCGGCTCTCCGCCTTGGGCCGCGAGCGCTAGGAAGCGATCCCGCAGGATGCTGGCGAACGGCAGCGGTACCTGCAGGCTATCGGCTGCGGTCAGTAGCAGCCGGATGTCCTTTTGGCCCAAGGGTGCACCGAAACCCGGCGGAGTAAATTGGCGATTGGCAATCAAGGCGCCGTAGTTTTTGTAAAGCGGCACATCGAACAAGGTAGAGGTGAGCAGTTCCAGGTATTGGTGACGGTCGATCCCGCCTTTCTCCACCAAGGCCATCGCCTCGCCCAGGGATTCGATCACGGCGGCAATCAAGAAGTTGCCGCTTAATTTGACGAGATTGGCCTTGTCGGCCTGCGTGGCCACCACGAAGGTGCGTTGCCCGATGGCGTCAAAAAGCGGCCGCAGGCGGCCGATTACGACCGGTTTACCCGCCGCCAGGAGAAAGAGCTTGCCGGCGGCGGCCGCATCCGGGCGCCCGAATACCGGTGCGGCCACATAATCTTGGGCGGCGGCCTCGTGCGCCTGCGCGAGCTCTGCCGACAATGCCACACTTATGGTGCTACAGGAGACATGTACAGCCCCCGGGGCGAGTTGCCGGAGGAGGCCATCTGGGCCCAGTACGACTTCGCGCACGGCGCGGTCGTCGGCGAGCATCGTGAATACCACGGTCGCGTGCGCTAGGTCAGCAAGCGTCTGCGCGGCCTTTGCCCCTTGCGCGGTCAGTGGCGCTACCCGCTCTGCAGAGCGATTGAAGACCGTGAGGTCTTGCCCCGCACCTTGCAAGTGTGCTGCCATACCTGTGCCCATCCGACCGAGCCCAATGAATCCGATCTTCATGGCTATCTCCTTATAGAGTAGGTCTGCGCGACTTCGACTAGGCCCCCTTGCGCGTCCGGCAGGGGATCGTCTTGTGAGGCCGTCGACTCGTCATAATACACGCTTCCCGACGACCACTCACGGCGGCAGACTCAGACGACGGACCGGTCGCCTGGCCCTGCGATGTCATCTATCTAAGGCGCAATCATTGGCGGAGGGGCCAACTCCTTGCCCTAAGTCTTGCCGGGCCGAAGCCTGCGTTTTGGGTCGCTTTGCGCACCACGGATTCGCCCCGGTCCTGTCGGGGTTGGCCTTGGTCGGCACGTCGTCGCCGGCGATAATCATGACGGGAACGGCCGCATTGTGTTGCGATTTCGTCTATGCTTAGAGGTGCCAGATGGACCTGTTTGGAGGGCTATTTTGGAGCGACACGCAGGATTTGCGTGTCCGTTGGGCTCGTGATTGGGGGGGGATGAATGCCGGGGCATCACGAGCGTGCGCCTCGTCGTAATAGGCGCGGTGCGGTATTGCGACATCATTTTATGACGACCCCTCATCGTGGGATATTGGCTGCTGCCTATTGGTTTGCTTTTGTTGCCACGCTCCTTTTTGCGGGTGTGTATGCAGTGCACTCCTGGGATCGTTATGAGGATGTGGCCCGCGACCGGCTGGCCCTGACGACTACGATGATCGCGGCGGCGACCGAGGACATCCTAACGAGTGAAGGATCAAGGCTCGCGTTTCTCGCTGAGGAATTGCATCGCACCCAGGCCTTTCGGCATCCTGGTCGCGCACGCACCCTTTTGAGGCAGTACCAGCGGGTCTCGCCGGATACGGCAGATGTGAGCCTGGTCGCGCCGAATGGTCAAGTCCTGGTATCAGGCGCTGCCACGGCGGACGCTACCTTAGCGAATAAGGCAAACAATGCGTTTAGCGGGCCGCGCCTACAGCAAGCCTTGGGCCATCACGGCCTGGAGATTCATCACCCATTGTACGTCGCCTCGACTCAACATTGGATGATCCGTTTAAGCTATACGGAATTCGCCTCGTCGGGTAAGCCGCTGTTCGTACTCGTGACCCAAATGCGATTTGGCAAGTTCGATGAGTTTTTAGTCAATCTGCCGCTACAAGCCGGAATGGCCGCCGGTCTATTGCGGGATAATTTTTACATGGAGGATCGTGAGCCGATCCCGCACGGTGACTTGCGCGCTTTGCTCGGTCGGCCTCAAACCGGTGTCCTCGCGCAGATCCTGCGCAACCATCCCGGTTTACGGAAGGGATTCTTCGACGGCTTAGTCACTGCGGATCAAGTGTATCGTTTCGGGGCTTTTGTCCATCTGAAAGGTTACCCGCTGATTGCGTTTACGGACATCCCGCGCGCTAGGTGGGTGGCCGAGTGGTGGGACCGTTACATAGAAATTCCCCTGGTGTTTTTGCTGGTGGCGCTTGGGTTTAGTTTCTTCGCTTACAATCGCATACAGGTACTTGGGCGCCGGTGGGAGGAAGACAAGGAACGGCAAAAGGGCATTTTGCGCAGCCTCATCCACCACGATCCGCTGACGGGTCTCTTGAATCGCATGGGTTTGCATCCGATCTTGAATCGGGCCTTGGCGCGTGCCGACCGCCACGAACGGCTTTTGGGGATTGGGTTTCTGGATATAGACGAGTTCAAGTCGATTAATGATAACTACGGCCATCCCGCCGGCGATGCTGTCTTGAAGGATCTCGCCTTGAGGCTCAAGGGCGCCGTGCGCGGCACGGATATGGTGGCGCGGCTGGGTGGGGATGAGTTCGTGCTCATTATTGAAGGCCTGCGTACCCTTGCAGACCTCGAATTGGTTGTCGAGAATATCAGGGCCGCGTTGGCGCGGCCCTTCGTGACTCCGGAACAGACATTGAGCGTTCAGGTCAGTCTGGGACTCACCGTCTATCCGTTGGATGAGACCGATGTCGATGGGCTTTTGCGGCATGCCGATCAGGCGATGTATGTGGCCAAGGCCCGCCCGCCGGGTTCCGGCAGATGGGTGCAGATGTATAAGCCCCATTTATCCATTAGAGGCGGCAACGAGGCAGACCGTACCCCGCCACCCCCCGAAAAAGGCACCTAACGGAGCACTTGGGGCATAATGGTGGCTTGGCTACGGGATGACCCAGGCCGCTTGCATGGCGGTACGCGGTTGTGGTTACCCTAAAAGATCCCTTATCTTTCGTCGGTGCGGATGGTCGGTCAGCGCCCCGTACCGGCCTTAGGGCCGCGATTAGATGTCGGTACCCAATAGTGGTAGCTTTAAGGCAAGGTAGGTGGTGCGGGGTCGGTATGGCAGGGCGCCGGGATGGGCCGCAGTCTTTCAGGCTGCGGGGGTGTAGCGGATTTTGGATGGGATACATAAAAGAGGGGGCGGGCGGTGAAAAAGTCTATGAAGGGTGTTTGGATCGTAGCGGGCCTAGTTGCCTTGGCCCCGGCCTATGGCCATCAGTCGGCCACCTTACAGGCGCAGATGCACAGCCTGCAGGTCCAACTTCAGAGCCTCCAGGCGCAGGTACAAGGCCTTCAGGCCCAGGTAGCCCAGCTCAAGGCGCAACGCCAGGTGCGGGCGACCCCGGTCACGCAGACGACGGCGCCCCAGGCGACAGTCGCTGCGCCCGCGTCACCACAGAACCAACTGGCCGTCTGGAACCACAAATGGCGTCAGATCCGCGATCAGATGACCAAGCCCCAGGTCTTGAGCCTGCTCGGTAAACCCCAACAGATACTTCAGACCGGTACGGGCCCGGTGTGGTATTACCACTATTCGGGTGTCGGCAGTGGCTCGGTCGCCTTCGATAACGATATGCGGGTCTTGGCGTGGCAGCGGCCGCCCTTTGGGCACTGGTGGTAGGGTCTGTCGGTGGCGTGATGGGTTTGCCGGAGTGGATTGGCCCAAAAGGCCGAGGCCGGTGCCCGGTGAACACCCGGAAAGGACCTGCCCTGAGTGCCGGATCGTCCACAACCGAGACATCAACGCGGCGCGTAACGGATTAGCCGTAGCGCTTGCGGTGTTAGCTCGTGGAGAGAATGTCAGTCCAGGTCGTTAGTAGGTCATAGGGCGTTCTCGGTGAATCGGGAATCGCCTTTCCTCTAGGGAGAAACGAATACCAGTTGCGTGACAAAAGGAGAATGGCATGAAAAAGGAAGAGTCAGGAAGACCAGGATCAAATGCGGAAGGAACAGGGCATGGGATCGCCACCGTGAGCCTTTTTAGTCCCATAGTGATCGGGGATCTGGAGTTGCCGAATCGAATCGTGATGGCGCCCTTGACCAGGAACCGGGCCGGGACGGGCCTCGTGCTAGGCGACATGAATGTCGAATATTATCGTCAGCGCGCAGGTGCCGGCCTGATTATCACGGAGGCTACCCAAGTTGCGCCCGAAGGGCAGGGTTATCCGAACACCCCGGGCATTTACACAGATGAACAGGTGGCCGGTTGGCGACGCGTGATCGAGG
Source organism: Acidiferrobacter sp. (assembly GCA_035530915.1). Classification (GTDB taxonomy): domain Bacteria; phylum Pseudomonadota; class Gammaproteobacteria; order Acidiferrobacterales; family Acidiferrobacteraceae; genus Acidiferrobacter. Next base: position 30,012 of record DATKTV010000020.1, read on the forward strand.
CCGTGCATGCCCGTGGCGGCCACATCTTTTTGCAATTGTGGCACGTAGGGCGCATCTCGCATCCGTCTTTGCAACCTGACGGGAAGCTGCCGGTTGCGCCGAGCGCCATTCGTCCCGCAGGCCAGGCAGTAACCTATCAGGGCATGCAGGACTTCGTGACGCCACGGGCCCTTGAGCTTGCCGAATTGCCGCAGATTTTGGCGCAGTATCGGCATGGCGCGGAACTGGCCAAGGCGGCTGGCTTCGACGGGGTCGAGGTCCATAACGCCAACGGCTATCTGCTAGACCAGTTCTTGCGCGACGGTACGAATCAACGCACCGATGCCTATGGTGGGTCGATCGAAAACCGCATGCGTTTCCCGCTTGAGGTACTAGCGACGGTGCTCGATGTCTGGCCTGCGGGTCGCGTGGGCATTCGTTTGTCTCCCCATGGCACCATGAACGACATGAAGGACTCGAACCCGGAGGCGACGTTTACGGCGATGATCAAGGCGCTAAACGCCTATCACTTGGCCTATCTGCATATCGTGGAGGCCATGGCGGGGGATATACGCCACGGCGCCAAGCCCATCGACACGCACACTTTTCGCAAGCTCTACGAGGGTCATCTCATAGTCAATGGCGACTACGATGCCAAGCGCGGGGAGGCGGTGATCGAGGCGGGCGATGCCGATCTGGTCGCCTACGGCCGGCTGTTTATCGCCAACCCCGATTTACCCGAGCGCTTGCGCCGAGGCGCGCCGTTGAATGAGCCCAAGCCGCAATTTTTCTACGGCGGCGGCGCCGAGGGTTATGTCGATTATCCGAGCCTCGACTAGGTTCAGCGCGCTCGGCTGTTGGCCGGCGCAAGGCGTAATGGCAGCGGCCTATGGGCGCGGGCGGGAGTCTGGCCGGCTACGAGGGGGCCGGTGATCTGTTATGCATGGGGCGCGTGTCTGGGTCGCTGGACGAATTCAATTTTGTAGCCATTGGGGTCTTCCACGAAGGCGATGACGGTCGTGCCGTGCTTCATGGGGCTGGCCGCGCGGGTGACCTTGCCGCCTTGGGCCGCTACGGCCTGGCAGGCGGTCGCGGCATCGTCGACCTCTAGCGCGATGTGTCCAAAGCCTGTTCCGATGTCGTAGGCAGACACGTCCCAGTTGTAGGTGAGTTCCAGTACCGCCTCTTCGCGTTCATTACCAAAGCCCACGAACGCCAACGTGAAGCGACCCTCCGGGTAGTCCGTGCGTCGCAAAAGACGCATACCGAGCGCCTGCTCATAGAAACGCAAGGACCGCTCCAGGTCGGTGACTCGCAACATGGTATGGGCGATTCGCATCTTGGCTCCTAATGGCCCCGCATTCAGAACGGGTCTGCAAAAATGTTGGCATACCACATAAGGCTCACGCACAGGCCTGCCTGCCATTCATCGGAGCTGGGTTCGGCCTCAAGCCGGGCCCCGACTACTCCTTAGTGGCTCGTCGACCGCGTGGTCACGGCCGCGTGTTTTAGAATCGGAAGAGGGCATCTACATGGACGTTCGAAAAACTCCCGGCCGTGTAGTCCCAGTAAGCGTTACCGATGTTGTTGTACTCGTCGTATTCTAGGCGAATACTCGCCGCCGGGCCTAAATTGATGCTGCCACCGATGCCATATACGGGCGTGATCCCGATGCTGGAATGGGGGGTGCATGTGAAGGTGTTCGCCGCGCACGTCTCGCTATCCGTAGCGGAGGCAAGCCCGAGTTTCCAGAAAATCGAGAAGGCTCTATTGATGGGAAAATATTCGATCGCCGCAATGGATACAGCGGATACCTTGTTGGATTCCGAGTAGGTGGCGCCGTTGCTTTGGTCCAAGGCGTCCAGGCGGTAGGTGCCCAAGTCCGTATAAGCAAGTTCCAGCGCCACATAACGATTGAATCGATAGCCGCCAAAGAGACTCAAGGCGCGGTATGACGTATCGTAGGCTATGGAGGGCGACACCATCTGTGATGCGATTCCATAAGCGTTGCCGTCTGCGCTTTCGGAATAAGCGGATCCGTACCCGGCACCGAGGTACCAGGACGACGCTGCCGCCAACCCCGGTAGCGATACGCACAACAGCCCCACGAGCAACGCACTCTTGGCTTTACCGGTAGTAACGGACTCTTTGATGGGTTTCATGATAGGGGGTTCGCTCGGGCTGAGTAGGATTGTTTGGCGTCTTGTTATGCCGGCCCCTTACGGGGGTGACTTTGTGTCCGCGCACGGGCGAGATCACCGTGCGCGGTATCAGTATATTCCGAGGGATTTCCGCCTTGCAACGATTGCGCACCGTTGAGTCGCAGGCAAGGGGCGCAGATCGGCGGTAAAGCGATTCGATCAGCGGATGCCGTGTCAATGGCCGCGATCGGTTGCCGACCGAAGCGACCGGGCGTTGGCAAGATACCGTCTTGGGGCCCGTTTGGGCGTTTGCCGGGCGACCGCAGGCACGTGTCGGGGATGCCGCGGGGTACCTTAAGAGTAGGCGCCCGCGTCATCGCTTCGCTGAACGGCCGCGGGATTCCCACAGGTTCCCGGTAGGCCTCGTAGCCGCAGGGAGGGGGCCGGGACGCATGGCCTAGCCGCATAGTGGTGACCGGGTGTGCCGTGCCGACCTTAAAGCCTAAGGCGGGGGCGAATTGGGTGGATGGATGGTCGGATGGCGAGCCCGAAAGGGCGTTTCACACCTTTACCTCGGGGCGCCCATTCAGTAGCATGGCGGGTTAGAAGCAATCCATAATAGGCTTATGCATGCAGGGTCAGTTCAAGGGAAGAGCGCGCAGATGACAGCAAAGCCCAGGATGGACGTGGTATTGGCCCAGCCGCGCGGATTTTGCGCGGGGGTAGTACGGGCCATAGAAATCGTGGAACGGGCGCTCGAGGTCTATGGCCCTCCGGTCTATGTACTCCATGAGATCGTTCATAACCAGCATGTCGTAGAGGACCTAAAATCGCGCGGAGTCGTGTTTGTCGAGCGTCTGGCCGAGGTGCCGGCTGGTGCGCCGACGATTTTTAGTGCCCATGGCGTAGCGACCGCCCTGGTCGATGAGGCGGCGGCGCGTAGTCTCGATATTCTTGATGCGACCTGTCCGCTGGTGACCAAGGTCCATTATCAGGCGCAACGTTACAGTTTTGAGCATTATTCGGTCATTATCATCGGCCATCCGGGTCACCCCGAGGTGGAGGGGACCCATGGGCGCATTCCGGGCCCGGTCTATATCGTCTCGGATGTCGACGATGTCGCCCGCCTGGCGATCGCGGGCGATGAGAAGCTCGCCTATGTGACGCAGACGACTTTGAGTGTTGACGACACCAAGGAGGTCATAGCGGCCCTACGCCTGCGCTTTCCGCACATTCAGGGGCCGGATTTGAGCGGGATCTGCTACGCCACACAAAACCGTCAAAACGCGGTGCGTAAGTTGGCCGGCCAAGTGGATGTCTTACTCGTCGTCGGCGCACGCAACAGCTCCAACTCGAATCGGTTGCGTGAGGTTGGCGAACAACCGGGAATCCGCGCCTATTTAGTTCAGGACGCAACGGAATTGGATCCGGCCTGGTTTAGTGGGCCATTGCGCGTAGGGGTGACCGCGGGCGCCTCGACCCCCGAGATTCTGGTGCGTGGGGTCTTGAAGCAGCTGGAGACCTTTGGCGTGGTGCAGGTGACCGAGATGCCGGCTGAGCCCGAGACGACGACGTTTCGTCTGCCGGCCGCCTTGTTGAAGAAGGTTCGGAGTCCGCTTTCGGAATAATCAGGACCCACCGAGTAGGAGACAGGCTATGCAAGTGCCAATAAGACAACAGTGGCGTGTGGGCAAATATATTTTGGGTCAGAAACTCAAAGGGGTGAAGCATTACCCCCTGGTTTTGATGTTGGAGCCGCTTTTTCGGTGCAACCTGACATGTTCTGGCTGCGGTAAGATCGAGTACCCAGAGGATATCCTAGACAAGCGGCTGAGCGTCGAGGAGTGTCTGCACGCGGTCGACGAATGTGGCGCGCCCATTGTCTCGATTCCCGGCGGCGAGCCCTTGGTTCATAAGGATATGCCAGCGATCGTGGCGGGCATCGTCGCACGCAAAAAGTTCGTGTATCTGTGTACCAACGCCTTGTTGCTGCCGCGTAAAATCGACAGTTATACCCCGTCTCCCTATCTCACGTTTTCGGTGCATCTAGACGGGAATCGTGAGCGGCACGATAAATCGGTTTGCCGCGAGGGCGTTTTCGACAAGGCCGTGGAGGCCATCAAGCTGGCCTGCGAGCGGGGCTTTCGGGTGACTGTGAATTGCACGCTCTTTCAAGAAGAGGACCCAGTCGAGGTCGCGGAATTTTTTGATTTCGTAAGCGGGCTCGGCGTCGAGGGCGTGACGGTGTCGCCAGGTTACAGCTACGAGCGCGCCCCCCGTCAGGATGTCTTTTTGCGGCGCGGACAGAGCAAAACGCTTTTTCGTCGGGTCTTTGCCTTGGGTCGCGAGCGCGCGGCCAAATGGCGCTTTAACCAATCTAGCCTCTTTCTCGATTTTCTAGCCGGCAATCAGACCTATCAGTGCACCCCTTGGAGCAACCCCACGCGCAATGTCTTTGGTTGGCAGAAGCCGTGCTATCTGTTGAGCGACGAGGGCTATGCGTCCACGTTCGCGGAACTGATAGAAACGACCCCTTGGGAGCGTTATGGGACCGGTCGCCATCCGAAATGCGATAACTGCATGGTGCATTGCGGCTATGAGGGGACGGCGGTGAACGACACCTTCGCGCACCCGCTCAAGGCCTTGCGCGTATTTTTATGGGGCCCGCGCGTAACCGGCCCCATGGCGCCGGAACCCGAACCCGACTATCGTGGCCAGGAGATCACGGCCGCGGTCTCCGTGCCGGCCCCGAAGGCCTAAGGCATCGATCAGCCGGAGTGGCGGGATTGGCGTGGGTCGCGCTGGCGGCGTTTTTGTGGTTGGCGTTACTGCTCGTGCCCTGGCGTCCGTGGCTGCTAGGCGAGTGCTTGGAGGCCGATCCGGCCGCAGTCGGGCTTGACCCGGCGGGCGAGGTCACGGTCTTGATGCCGGCCCGCAATGAGGCGGCCGTGATCGGGCAGGCACTATCGGCATTGGCCCACCAGGGTCTCGTGTTACCCGTCATCGTGATTGATGACGACTCCACGGATGGGACTGCGGAGGTCGCGCGCGGCGTGGGGCTTCCAGGGCTTACGGTAATCACGGCCCCGCAGTTGCCGGCTGGTTGGACCGGCAAGTTGTGGGCCTTGGAGCAGGGGCGGGCGCGGGTCACCACCCCTTATATCCTTTTGCTTGACGCCGACATCCGCTTGGCGCCCGCTACGGTTCCCACGTTGTTGCGTAAGGCCAAGGACGAACGACTGGCGCTCCTCTCGTTGATGGCGGCCCCGGCCATGGTCGGGTTTTGGGACCGCTGGTTTATGCCCGCCTTTATTTACTTTTTTAAGCTCCTATACCCGTTTCGGTGGGCTAATCGGCCGAGTTCGCGATTCGCGGCCGCCGCTGGCGGTTGTCTGCTGGTGGCCAGCGATGCGCTGGCGGCGATCGGCGGGTTTGGCACCTTGCGCGGTGCGGTGATCGACGATTGCACCTTAGCTGGTCTCGTCAAGCGTCAGGGCCGTGGCGCGATCTGGGTTGGGGTCACGCACTCGGCTGTCATGATGCGCGCAAACGATCTCCGCGGATTCTGGCGTATGGTTGCGCGCACGGCCTTTACCCAGCTTCGCTACTCTTGGGTACTGCTCGCGCTGTGTACCGTCGCGCTGCTCTTGCTGTTCGTCGTGCCCGTAACCGGGCTCTTTTTAGGGGGCGCGCTCGTGCGGGCGCTTGCGCTCGGCGGGCTTTTTTTGATGGTGGCGAGCTATGCGCCGACCGCGCGATTCTATCGGCAGTCGCGGTGGGCCTTGGTGGGGCTCCCGCTGGTCGGGGTCGCTTTTCTGCTTATGACCTACACTTCGGCCCTGTGGTATGCTCGGGGCGTCCGGTCGCAGTGGAAGGACCGGGCTTACAGCAGGGAGTAAGGCTAAGAACATGAGGTTTGCGGGTTCGGTGATAAAGACAAAAGCAGCGGTTGTGGGGCGGCGCGGGGTAGCGAGTCGCATCGGGGTTTTGGTGTGTGCGCTCGGTCTTGGTATCGGCACGGCACCCGCTTACGCGACGAGCACGCAACCGGCAGTCGCGGTGGTCGCGCACTTTCAGCAGACGTTGATTACGGTTATGAAGAAGGCCCCAGAGCTTGGGTTCAAGGGCCGTTACCGCGTGCTTTCACCCGCCGTCTTGGCGAGCCACAATCTGAAATTTATCGCGCAAATCACGATGGGACCCTATTGGCAGCACTTGTCGGCGGCCTCGAAGGCGGCCTTTGTAGCGGTCTTTACGCAATTGACGGTCGCTACCTACGCCACTCAGTTCGACGGCTATTCAGGGGAGGTTTTCAAGGAAACGGGGGCCCATGTCCTCGCCCAGGGCGATGTATTGGTGGAGACGACTCTGTCGGCGGATGGCCAGACGAAGGCCGTGCTCGACTATCTCTTGGCCCCCAGTGGATCGCAGTGGAAGATTATCAATATCGTCGCAAACGGGGTGAGCGATCTTGCCTTAAAGCGCGCGCAATACACAGAGGTCATAAGGAACAAGGGGTTTCCAGCGCTACTTGCGACCTTAAAGAAGAAGGTGGCGCAGTTGAGCCGGCCGAGCAAGGCCAGCTAAGTCATGCCCGAGGTCGATATGTCTCGACGCCATGGCTGACGGCGCACCGCGAAAACGGGTGGGGTGGGTGCGCGGGCAGGTGTTGTGCTTGGTGGCGGCCTTGCTATTGGCGGGTTGTGCTACGACCAATGGCGCCGGTGGCGGCGTCGACCCCTGGGAGCCCATGAATCGACGTTTTGCTGTGTTCAATAGAACCGCCGATCGTTACGTGATGGCACCGGTGGCGCATACCTATATAAAGGTGATGCCGCGGCCGTTGCGCAGCGCGTTTACGCATTTTTTTCGCAACGTGGCCTACCCCGGGGTGATCGTCAATGACATCCTGCAAGGTCGACTGCGCCAGAGTGCAAGCGATATCGGTCGCTTTGTCGTCAATAGCACAGTCGGGATGCTCGGTCTTTTTGACATCGCAAGACATGTGGGTCTTAAGGCTCACAAAGAGGACATGGGGATGACGCTCGCGCACTGGGGGGTCGGGCAAGGACCCTATCTGGTGTTGCCGTTTGTCGGGCCCGATACCCTGCGCAACACGCCAAGCCTCCTGGTGAGTGTGGTCACCAACATGATGTATTATACGGGCAGTGCGACCTTTACGGCGCCGCTTGCCGTTTTGGATGTCATCAATACGCGCGCGAACGCGAACGCCTCGCTTCGTTATGTCCATGAAAACGCGGTCGATGCGTATGTCTTTACGCGGAGCGCCTATCTACAGCACCGCAATTTCCTGATCCATGGGGGGCATCTTCCCCTGAAGACGATCGAGGAGATGATGCTGCCCCCGATGACTGCGCCTACAGGTCCGCCGGCGCCGGCCCAACCCGTACCGCCGGATCACCATCACACAAAAGCCGGCGTGCGGCCGTCTGCGAGCCGCTCGCCGCCATGAGGCCGGGCGGTCGTGTGGGTCGGGGCGCCCCCGTTCGGGGTCATGAATGGGCGTGGTCCGAGGGCCATGTTTTCGGCACGGCGCGATGATGTGGCCGATCGATCAAGAGCAGGATTCCACTGTGGCAAAAGCGAGGGCGGACAGGTAAGCCACAAGGCCGGGGGTGTCTGGTGCTCCCGGTCCGACCTCCTCGGCATTCATGCCGGGGTCTGCGCATAAACTGATGAAGGTACTATTGACAGGTGGATCGGGATTTGTGGGTTCGGCCGTAGCCCGGCGCTTGTTGGCCCGGGGCCATGCGGTGCGGGCCCTGGTGCGCGCAAGCAGTGATGTGCGCAATCTCGCCGATCTTCCGGTAGAGCAGGTCGTCGGGGACTTGAATGCGCCCGTGTCCTTGCGGGCCGCGCTGGCCGGGTGTGAGGCGCTGTTCCATGTCGCCGCCGATTATCGCCTGTGGGTCCCCGATAAGCAGGCGATGTTTCAGGCCAACGTCGCCGGTACCCGCGCGCTGATGGAAGCGGCGCTCGCCGCAGGCGTGCAGCGGGTTGTGTACACGAGTAGCGTCGCGACCTTAGGCATAGTCCCCGACGGTGTGGCCGATGAGTCGACGCCGGTCGGATTTCCGGACATGGTCGGCCCCTATAAGCAGTCCAAGTTTCGCGCCGAAGAAGAGGTGCGCCGACTGATCGGCGAGGGCCTGCCGGCGGTGATCGTGAATCCCTCAACGCCAGTGGGTCCGCGCGACCTGAAACCTACGCCGACTGGGCGTATCGTCCGCGATGCGGCATGTGGCCGGATACCGGCGTATGTGGATACGGGGCTCAATATCGTGCATGTCGATGACGTAGCGGAGGGCCATTGTCTGGCGTTCGAGCATGGGCGTATCGGCGAGCGCTATATCCTAGGCGGTGAGGACCTAAGCTTGCAGCGGATTCTGGCGATGATCGCGGCGCTTTCCGGGCGTAAACCACCCAAGGTACGCCTATCGCGCCACCTGCTTTGGCCGGTGGCGGCGGTATCTGAGCTTTATGCGCGCATGCGCCCGTCGGCCACGCCGTTGGTGACGTTTGACGAACTCCAAATGGCCAAAAAGCATATGTTCTACAGTTCGGCCAAGGCCGAGCGGGAGCTCGGTTATCGCCCCAGGCCCGCCGCGCAGGCCTTAGGCGATGCGGTGGCCTGGTTTGCGGCGGAGGGCTATTTGCCGAAGATGGGGTCGCGGTCAGGGGAGGTGTGATGGATCTGGCGTCGCTTGTCGCGGTGCGCAGCCTAGCCGGGATCGGGATCGGGGTCTTGGTGGCCCAGATGATCGCGCTGCGCTTCTGGCCGAAGTCCGAGCCGACCGCAAAGACCCTCCCGCCGATCTCGATCTTGAAGCCGCTTTGTGGGCTTGAGCCACGGCTTTATGAGTCGCTGCGGTCCTTTTGTGTTCAGGATTACCCCGTCTATCAGGTGGTGTTTGGGGTACGCGACCCCGCAGATCCGGCGATTGCCGTCGTTCGTCGTTTGCAGGCGGAATGGCCGGACCGCGACCTCGTGTTGGTGGTCGAGACCGGCCTCATAGGCCCCAATGCCAAGGTCAGCAATGTGGTGCATATCATGGCCCAGGCGCGCTACGATATCCTAGTGTTGGCGGACGCCGATATTCGGGTGGGAACCGATTATTTGCGGGCGTTGGCGGGCCCCGTCCAGGAGGCCGGGGTCGGGGTAGTCACCTGCCTATACCGCGGTGTCCCGGTAGGCGGTGTCTGGGCGCGGATCGGTGCGCTCTTTATCCAGGACTGGTTCGTGCCCCAGGTGTTGTTGGCGCATAGCTTAGGGTCGTCGGATTTCGCGTTTGGGGCCACTATTGCGCTACGCCGCGAGGTCCTTGTGGCGATCGGGGGGTTTGAGGCGCTGGCCTTTATGTTGGCCGACGATTATGAGCTCGGTGCCCGCAGTCGCGCGCACGGTTGGCGCACGGTGTTGTCGTCTTATCTGGTGGAGACCACCGTCGACGAGCCCCGGTTGCGTGATCTGCTATCCCACCAATTGCGGTGGTTTCGTACGATCCGGCTCATCAACCCGTGGGGCTATACCTTCTCGGTCGTGACCTTCGGTCTGCCGCTTGCGGTGATCGCGGCGTTATGGGCGCAGCAAGCCCTGATGACGGGGCTGGCCGCCCTGGCCTTGATACTGCGCCTCATGCTACATTCCGGGGTTTGTAGGCGTCTTCACACCACCCGTCACAGCGGGCTGGTCCCGCTTGCCGATCTGTTGTTGTGTGGGCTGTGGGTCGCCGGGTTTTTGGGTCAGGGTGTGAGGTGGCGCGGTCAGGACCTCAGGGTCTGCGCCGATGGAAGCATAAGGGCGAACCGGGAGTAAGTAGCACGATGAAGACTCTATTTTTGCACCCACCATCTTATGAAGGTTTTGATGGTGGCGCGGGATCACGATATCAGGCTAAGCGCGAAGTCCGCTCCTTTTGGTATCCGACCTGGCTTGCACAGCCTGCGGCCCTCGTTCCGGGCAGCAAGCTCATCGATGCGCCGGCGGCCGGGCTTAGTCTTGAAGACGTGCTCCCCATGGCGCAGGGCTACGAGCTGGCGATATTGCACACGAGCTCGCCCTCGTTTCCCTATGACATGAAGGTGGCCGAGGCCCTGAAGAAGGCCGATCCGAATCTGAAGATCGGACTGGTGGGGGCCAAGGTGGCAGTGGCGCCGGAGGAGTCTTTGTTGGCCTCGTCGGCGATCGACTTTGTGGCGCGCGAGGATTTCGATTTCGCGATCAAGGAGGTCGCCGAGGGCCGCCCTTATGCCGCCGTTGACGGGCTCACGTTCCGGGGGGAAAAAGGCGAGGTCGTACATACCCCGCACCGCGCGCCGATCGAGGACATGGACCAGTTGCCGTTCGTAACCGAGGTCTATAAGCGCGATTTGCGGATCGAGGATTATTTCATCGGCTACCTAAAGCACCCCTATGTGTCGTTTTATACCGGCCGGGGCTGCAAATCACGATGCACGTTTTGCCTGTGGCCGCAGACTGTCGGTGGGCACCGCTACCTGGTGCGTAGCGCCGAGCGCGTAGTCGAGGAGGTGAAGCTCATTCAGCGCTACTTTCCGCAAGTGGCCGAGGTGTTTTTCGATGACGATACCTTTACCGACAATGCGCCCCGCGCAGAAGAGATCGCGCGGCAATTGGGTAAGCTTGGTGTGACATGGTCTTGTAACGCGAAGGCGAACGTACCCTACGAGACATTGAAGATCATGCGCGAAAACGGGCTGCGCCTGCTGCTAGTCGGCTACGAGTCCGGCAATCAAAAGATTCTGAATAACGTGAAAAAGGGCGTGCGAGTGGATGGCGCGCGGCGCTTCGCCAAGGATTGCCATGTCCTTGGCATCACCGTACACGGGACCTTTATTCTGGGTCTGCCGGGCGAGACGCAAGAAACGATACAAGAGACCATACGCTTCGCAAAGGAGATCAACCCCCATACGATCCAGGTCTCGTTGGCGGCCCCGTACCCAGGCACATTTCTCTATAAACAGGCCATTGAGAATGGCTGGCTGCAGGAATCGGACAGCAGCCATCTCGTGAATGATCGCGGCGTCCAGATGAGCGCGCTCTCTTATCCGCACCTAAACCACACCGAGATCTACGACTCGGTGGAGACCTTCTATAAGCAGTTCTATTTCCGGTCGGGCAAGATCGCAGAGATGCTAGGTGAGATGTTCAGGAGCCCGCAGATGATGGGTCGGCGACTACGGGAAGGGGCGGAGTTTCTGCGATTTTTTAGGCAGCGCTAAATTTGCAACCGAGTCGTCTGGTGATCGTGACGGCCGATGACTTCGGTCTCTCCGAAGCAGTTAACGAGGCAATCGAGCAGGCCTCGCGTCACGGCATACTGACCTGCGCGAGCCTCATGGTAGGCGAGCACGCTGCGGCCGATGCGCTGGCGCGCGCGCGTAGCCTGCCTTCGCTGCGCGTCGGTTTGCATGTCGTGGTGGCCGATGGCTGGCCGGTATTGCCGCCAAGCACGATTCCAGGATTGTGTGACAGTCGCGGGCGCCTGGACGGCAGGCTCGTGCGCGCTGGCGTTCGGTTTTTCTTTAGCCGATCCGTGGCGCGGCAGCTGGAAGCGGAGATCCATGCGCAATTCGCGGCCTTCGCGGCCACGGGGCTTAGCCTCGATCATGTCAACGCCCATAAACATATGCATATGCATCCTACTGTGCTCGGCCTGATTCTGCGCATCGGTCGCGAGTATGGTATGCGTGCGGTACGGCTCCCCTACGAGCCGGCAGCGGGTGCGCTCTCGGCGACCGAGAGGCGGGCGCGACTGGCCGGCTTGGTGGTAACAGGACCGTGGACGGGGCTGATGCGCCGGCGGCTCGATGCCGCTGGTATCCAGCATAATGATTATGTGCTAGGGCTTGGTCGAACGGGCGCTATGGATGAGGAGACGGTGCTGGCGTTGTTGAAAGACCTGCCGGACGGGGCGACCGAGATGTATTTCCATCCGGCCACCGAAGATCATGTGGGCACCCAGCCATCGGGTTATCGGCAACGGGCCGAGTTTTTGGCGTTAATGAGCCCGCAGGTACGCCGGGCGTTAGCGGATTGCGGGGCCCCCAGTTTGAGTTTCAGTGACTTGGCGTAAGGAAGAGAACGAGAGCTATGGGCGAAAGGCGTCATTTGGGCGGGATCAATCGGCTGGATCGCCATTTCTTCGGCTTTATGATCGGTCTTGCGGATTTTTCCAGACGTCGGGCATGGTGGGTCATTCTCGCCGCAGCGCTCTTGAGCGCGGTATCGCTCTATTACACCGTGACCCACTTTGCCATCAGTACCGATATGAGCAAGATGCTCTCCAAGGACTTGCCATTCGAGAAATCGCAGCAGCAGTTCGATACCGCCTTTCCCGGCCTAAACAAGACCCTGTTGGTGGTCGTACACAGCAGCTCGGCGACGTTGGCCCGCGAAAGCGCGGGGCGCTTGGCGGTTTGGTTGCGACGCAATGGCCAGGGCATCACCTATGTGAACCAGCCCGGCGGCGGCCCGTTTTTCGCGCGCGAGGGTCTTTTGTATCTCTCCGAGGCGCAGCTCTGGCAGCTATCGGATAGCTTGTCGCGAGCCCAGCCGTTTATCGCGACCTTGGCGGCGCATCCGACCTTGCCGCGTTTTACGCACCTTCTGAACTTGGCCTTGCAGCGAGCCATGAAACCGGGACAAAAGGTGCCCGGCCTGGCCATGGTCCTGCAGGGTTTCCGCAAAACGCTGATCGGACAAGAGCACGGCCGCTATGCCGCTATGCCCTGGGGGACGCTGATGATGGGGTCTGCGGCGCCTGAGTCGGCCCCCGGCGACAGCTTCGTGGTGGTCAAGCCGCGCTACAATTATCAAAGCGGTGCGCCGGTGCAGACGGCGATCAATAGCGTGCGGCGCGGCGTGCAGGCCCTGCACTTGACGCAAGCCCATGGCGTGGCCGTGCACATCACCGGGGCGGCGGCGTTGGATAACGAGCAGGTCCGAACCGTGTCAAAAAGCGCGGGGCTTGCCACGAGTCTGTCGATAGTCCTCGTGCTCGCGATGCTGATTATCGGGCTTCATCGGGCCCGATATGTCCTAATCATTTTGGCCACGCTCTTTGCCGGGCTTAGCTGGACTGCGGCGTTCGCGCTGCTCGCTACCGGACCGCTCAATCTGATTTCGATCGCCTTTGCGGTCTTGTTCGTGGGGCTGGCCGTGGATTTTGGGATCCAGTTTTGCGTCCGTTATCAGGAAGAGGGGGCCTATGGCGACAACGCCCAGGCGTTGCGCGCCACCGCCCGACGGGCGGGCAGTGCGTTAAGCCTCGCTGCGGTCGCCGCAGCGATCAGTTTTTACTCGTTCGTGCCGACGAGTTATGCGGGGATTGTCGATCTCGGGATTATCTCCGGTACGGGCATGTTTATTGCCCTATTTGCCAACCTCACTTTGACTCCGGCCCTGCTTACGGTCTTCATCAAGGGTCATGCCGGTGGGCGGCGGCGCGGGTTCTTGCGACCACTATTGGCGCACCTGCCCGTTCATCGCCACCCGCGGACCATTGTCGGGGTGGCGATATTGATCGCCATCCTCCTGATTCCCATGATCCTTGCGAGCCGCTTCGATTTTGATCCCATGCATCTCCAGAATCCGCATAGCGAGGCGGTAGCGACCTTTGAGACCCTCTTAAAGAGCAGTCGAGTCTCTCCCTATCCGATCGATATTTTGGCGCCCAATCTGCGCAGCGCGCGAAAGACTGCGGCGCGGCTGCAGCCATTGAAGACGGTGGGGCGCGTGTTGACGGCCGCGAGCTTCGTGCCGACCAACCAACAGGCAAAGCTTGCCGTGATCGCGCAAATGGCGCTCATCGTGCCGCCGTTCTCGATTCGATCGGATCGCGCCCAGGCGACCTCGGGGCCACGCGTAAAGCATGCGTTGCTCAGGCTCCAGGCGGCGCTCGCGACGTTTGAGGTCGGGCACCGGGACGGACCCCTTGCCGAGGAGGCCCGGCGTCTGGCGGCGGCGATCCCACCCTACCTGCGGCGATTTGGGAACGATCCGCAGGCGCTGTTGACTTTGGAGCGGCGGATCATCGGGACGTTGCCTTGGCAGCTAGGGGAATTGCGCACGGCCTTAAATGCCGGGCCGGTCAGCTTACGAACCCTTCCGGCGTCGCTTCGTGGGCAATTTATCAATGGGAATGGTGAGGCACGTATCCAGGTATTTTCCTCGTTGAACTTAAACAACAACGCCAACATCGTGCGTTTTGCCCACGATGTGACGAGCGTGGCGCCTCATGCCGTAGGCCCACCCATTCTGCTTGTGCAGGGCGGGCGGGCGGTCGTCGACGCCTTTCGAGAAGCGACCCTGATCTCGTTTGTGTTGATTACGCTGGTGTTGTTGGTGACGCTTCGCAATATCGCGGATGCGGTGACGATTTTGATTCCGTTGGCGCTCGCGGCGGTGGTGGCGGTGGCCGTGATGTGGATGCTCGGGATCTCGTTTAATTTGGCCAATATCATCGTTTTGCCACTCCTGATCGGTCTCAGTGTGGCCTTTAGCATCTACTTGGTCGCGCGTTGGCGGGAGGGTGAGGGGATGGCCCACCTTCTGGATACCAGCACGTCCGAGGCGGTGGTGTTTAGTGCCTTGACGACGATGAGTTCGTTTGGCAGTCTTGCGGTCTCCTCAGACCCTGGGATGGCCGTGCTCGGGAAGACCCTGCTCATTGCGATGGGGGCGGCACTGGTCACAATCCTGCTGGTGCTCCCCGCCCTTTTGACGCTCCGCAGCCCCACGGGTACCCGCGATGCGTAACGCCGGACGGGGCGCTTCCCAAGAATCCTTACGCAGGGGCCGAGTCGATCGGCCGGCTTCGCTTGGCGCAGTCCTATGGTAGACCATCGTCGCCGTTTCTCATGGCGTCCGTCCTGGACGCGCGGGCTTTTGGGCGTCGTGGCGCTCTTCGGCGTGGCGGGCGCAGTCGGCCTCATCTGGCATGCCGGGTGGCAGGCCATTTTGCAGGTGATGGGCCGGGCCGGCCTCGGTCTCTTATGGTTGATTCCACTGCGGCTGGTCACAGTCGGGCTCGATACCCGTGGCTGGCGCGCGCTCTTGAAGACGCGTCGCCAGGCCTCATGGGCGATCCTCTTTTGGTTGGGTCTCGTCCGGGACGCGGTCAATAGCCTGCTGCCGGTGGCGCGCGTGGGTGGCGAGGTGGTGGCGGTGAGATTGCTCGGGTTGCGCGGGGTCAAGATGTCGACCGCGTCGGCTAGCGTCATTGTCGAGACGAGCGTCACTTTAGTGTTGCAGATCGTGTTGACGTTAACTGGCGTCGCGGTGCTGCTCCCCTATATCGGCGCGGGGCCGCTCCTACCAAGAATCCTCGAGGT
Source organism: Acidiferrobacter sp. (assembly GCA_035530915.1). GTDB lineage: Bacteria > Pseudomonadota > Gammaproteobacteria > Acidiferrobacterales > Acidiferrobacteraceae > Acidiferrobacter. Next base: position 45,506 of record DATKTV010000020.1, read on the forward strand.
GGTCGCCGTGGCCGCCCTGGTCGTCGCGGCGTTTTTGCTCGTACAGTTGCAGACCGGTTTGGTCGGGATGATCGAGCGCGTGGTGGGGTTTATTACCGGCCGCTCGGGGGCGCCACGGCTGACGCGCTTTCGCGGACTCGACCAAAAGGTCCTGATCTTGTACCGGCGGCCCGGCGCATTGCTCCGCTGCGGCGCTTGGCAACTCTTTGGGTTTGTCGGCAGTGCCGCCGAGATTTACCTGATGGCCACCCTCATGGGGGCGCCCTTGGGGCTTGCGCAGGTGTTTATCTTCGAGAGCCTCATTCAGGCCGTTCACAGCGTCTCTTTTGCCGTGCCCGGCGCCCTGGGCATTCAAGAGGGCGGTTTTGTGTTGCTTGGCACCGTGCTTGGGGTCGCCCCGGATGTGGCGTTGAGTTTGGCGCTTGGTCGCCGATTGCGCCAAGTGGCCATCGGGCTGCCGGTGCTGGGGTCTTGGCAGTGGTTTGAGCGGCATCACCGGCGACTCGGCCCCCGGCAACCGACGCTTAAGCTGCCGGTTGCCGGGGGCTAGCATGCGCGCCGTTCAGTTCAAGCGCGGGCAGCTTTATGGTAAGGTACCACGCCGCTATGGAGCGCTGAGCGTGTGGGTGGGGGCGGTTACGCGCGAGCAGGAGCTATGATCGAGCGATGTGGTCAGCAGGAAGGGCGTGATGTCGGCAAGTGAAGCTTTTATGCGTGATGGCGACGGCCATGATCACGACCAACGCTTTCAGGCGGCGATGCTCCAAGATGTTTCGCGCACGTTTGCGCTGACGATCCCCCAGTTGCCACCGGCACTGCGGGATGTCGTGGGCAATGGTTATCTTTTGTGCCGTATCGTCGATACGATCGAGGACGACCCGGGTCTGTCGGCCGCGAAGAAGCGGGAGTTCTGTATGCGCTTTACCGCGGTCGTCAAGCGCGCGGCCGATGCCACAGAGTTTGCCGAAAGCCTCAATGCGGTACTCGCGCCCACGGTCCCGGTAGCCGAACGCCTCCTGATTCAAGAGACCGCGCGCGTCATCAGGATTGGGGATACCTTCACGGCTACCCAGCGCGAGGCGTTAGAGATCTGCGTTGCGATCATGGCCGAGGGCATGGCCGAGTTTCAGGAGCGCAAAGACGTGGCGGGTCTGGCGACGCAAGCCGACATGGACCGGTATTGTTATCACGTGGCCGGTGTCGTAGGGGAGATGCTGACCCGGCTTTTTTGTGAGTATTCGCCCGCGATGGACCGCCATCGAGAGCGGCTCATGGCGCTTGCCGTGTCCTTTGGACAGGCCCTCCAGATGACGAATATTCTGAAAGACATCTGGGAGGATCGGCAGCGTGGCGCCTGCTGGCTTCCGCGCGATGTCTTCGCTCATTATGGATTTGATCTTCACGACCTAGAGTCCGGCCCCGCCGACCCACGTTTCGGGCAGGGACTAGGGTACTTAGTGGCCGTCGCGTATGGTCATACGCGCCGGGCCCTTCAATACATTCTTCTGATTCCAGCCGAGGAGACGGGCCTGCGGAACTTTTGCCTGTGGGCGCTCGGCATGGCGATCTTGACCCTGCGTAAGATCGATAGGCACCGTGACTTTCGGAGCGGGCGGGACGTCAAGATTACGCGCCGGAGCGTGAAGGCCACCATCGCCGTAAGTCAGTTCGCGGCACGCAAGGATTGGCTTTTGCGGGCCTTGTTTTATACAGCATCGGCCGGAGTTCCCGTAACCCGGCCGCTATGACCTAGGGATGTGTGACGCGATAGCCGTTTTTTAAAGGAAGATCACTTAACATGAAAAGCCAGGGAGTGCCGGTAGAGAGCCCCGAGCATTGCGAGCCCGCAGCCAGCGTTGTCAGCGCGGCCGCTCTCGAGATGGCCATAGTGCAAGCGCGGGATGCGCTATTATCGCTGCAGGCCGAGGAGGGCCACTGGTGCTGGCCGCTCGAGGCCGATTGTACGATCCCCGCAGAATATGTCCTCATGATGCACTTCATGGACGAGATCGACCCAGGTTTACAGGCGAAGCTCGCCCTCTATATCCGTAATCGGCAGATGGAGGAGGGGGGCTGGGCGCTCTATCACGGTGGGCATTTTGATATCAGCGGCTCGGTGAAGGCCTACTATGCGTTAAAGCTCGCCGGTGCCGATGTCAATTCCGAACCGATGGCGCGCGCCCGCGCGATCATATTGGCGCACGGCGGGGCCGCTCGCGCCAACGTCTTTACCCGCATCGCTTTAGCGCAATTTGGCCAAGTCCCTTGGTATGCCATCCCGTTCATGCCCGTCGAGTTGATGTTAGTGCCGGGCTGGTTTCCGCTTACCTTAAACAAGGTCTCTTATTGGTCGCGAACGGTTATGGTGCCGCTGCTCGCGCTGTGCAGTTTGAAGGTGCGGGCGCGCAACCCAAGCGGCATAGGTATCAGCGAACTGTTTGTGACCCCACCTTTCGAGGAGCGCCGTTACTTTCCGATCCGCTCGTTTACCAACTGGGTGTTGTTTCGGTTGGAGCGGCTGGGGCTTAAGATCGAGCCGTTCATACCGAAGAGGCTGCGCGCCCGCGCCTTGAAGGCCGCCGAGGCGTGGGTCGTCGAGCGCCTGAATGGCACGGGTGGTCTCGGCGCGATTTTTCCGGCCATGGTCAATGCCTATGAGCTGTTGGACGCATTGGGTTATACGCCAGACCAAGAGGAGCGGCGTACGGCCTTGCTTGCCATCCAGCGGCTTTTGCTAGTCGGAGAAGACGAGGCGTATTGCCAGCCGTGCGTCTCGCCCATCTGGGACACTGGTCTTGTCTGCCTGACCTTGCAGGAGGTGGACAAGAAGGGGACCGAGAAGGCGGTGTTTCGAGCGCTGGACTGGATGCGCGCCCGCCAACTGTTGGATGAGCCGGGCGACTGGCGGGGGGTGCGGCCGCATCTAGCCGGCGGCGGCTGGCCGTTTCAATTCGAGAACAGCCATTACCCCGACCTGGACGATACCAGCGTGGTCGCATGGTCTATGGAGGAGGCGGCCGACGAGTCGTTTACTTATGCCATCAAACGGGCGGCGGATTGGGTAGCCGGCATGCAATCGGCAAACGGTGGGTTTGGCTCCTTCGACGCCGATAATACGCACTATTATTTAAATGAGATCCCGTTTGCCGATCACGGCGCCTTGCTTGATCCGCCGTCGAGCGATGTCACGGCGCGCTGCATCACACTGCTGACGCGCGCCAGTGACGACGACCGTTATCAGGGCGTGATCATGCGCGCGCTTGCTTATTTGCGCAGTGAGCAGGAGGCCGACGGCTCGTGGTTTGGGCGCTGGGGCACAAATTATATCTACGGGACTTGGTCGGTTTTAGTAGGTCTCAGGGCCGCTGGAGTGGACCGGCAAGACCGTAGCGTGCGCCGCGCCGTGGCTTGGTTGTATAGCATCCAGCGTCCGGATGGGGGTTGGGGCGAGAGCAACGATAGCTATCATAATCCCGCTGCCGGCCAGGGCGGTCGGAGTACGGCCTTTCAAACGGCCTGGGCGCTGCTGGGATTATTCGCAGCGGGCGAGTACGACAGTGAGGCGGCGCGCCGCGGCATCCAGTTCCTCTTGCATCATCAGGATCGCGCCAGCCTGTGGAGCGACGAGGAATTCACAGCGCCAGGGTTTCCGCGTGTCTTTTACCTTAAGTATCACGGCTACGAGAAGTATTTCCCGTTGTGGGCCTTGGCGTGCTACCGCAACCACAGGGCCCACTAGCAGGCTATGGTTTCGTAGTAGCCCTTCGGCGAGAGGCGCGTACGCTGTGTGCCCGGCCGCCGAAGCCGGGCCAGATCGTTTCCTTAGATCGGGGGTGCTGGCTCGGGGTATCCGGGATGGGTGCCGCCCGCGCGCGCGAGACGGCCTTGATGTTGATAGCGCAAGGCGTCCGCGGAATCGTGAGTTGGGGGACCTGTGGTGGGCTCGCGCCGGAACTCCCGGCGGGTAGCCTGATCGTCGCACGCCATGTGCTCGCAACCGATGGGGTGCGCTACGAGACATCGGGGCCTTCGGCCGCCTTGCTTGCGCGCGCACTCAGAAGTCCGGTACGAAGCGGCGCGCTGCTCTCAGTGGCCGATCCCGTGGCCACAGTCCAGGACAAGGCGCTCCTCTACCAGCGCTATGGCGCGCTTGGGGTGGACATGGAGAGCGCCGAACTCGTGCGCACTGCGGCGCAATGCGGTGTGGAATGCTGGGTACTCCGAGTCGTGGTCGACCCAGCGGGCGACGCCTTGCCAATGGCCGTTGTCCGGGCCGTCGATCCCCTGGGACGCATACACCTGTGGCCGTTACTGACCACGCTTGGCATAAACCCCGAGCGGTGGCAGGAACTCCGGCGCCTCGCGTACCACTTCCGAGCGGCGCGCCACACACTCACGACGCTTGCGGCGTTGCTTCAGCCCGGCGACACCAAGTCGCTGCGCTAATCACGGTATGAAATTGACATCCTCCTCGCCCTGAAGGACGGGGATTCCTGCGGCGCTCAGTGCAGCGCATTGCCGCACTGAGTCGCTTCGGCGGGTTCCTGCTTCGCCGGGGCTGCCCTACTTGCACCGAGGTGCAGGGTGGGGCTGACATCCCCTCCACAGGCCATGACGGCATGCCCTGCCGCCAGTATGTTGCGTGCGGCATTCACATCGGCGTGAGCCGTGTAGCCGCAGGCAACGCACTCGAACCGGGATTGCGTCTTGCGGTTGTCCTTCGCCACATGCCCACACGCCGGACAGGTTCGGCTCGTGTTCCGTGGATCGACCACCACGACCATCCCGCCGCGCCAGGCCTGCTTGTACTCCAGCTGGCGGCGGAACTCAAACCATCCCTGATCGAGGATGGAGCGGTTCAGCCCCGCCTTGGCGCGGGTGTTCTTCCCCGGCTGTTCAGCCGTCCCCGATGCCGACCTGGACACATTCCGTACCCGCAAATCCTCGATCACGATGCCCGCGTGGTTTTGGCTGAGCGTCGTGGAGAGTTTGTGCAGATGGTTGCGCCGGACTTTCCGCAAACCTTCAAGCCGCGCAGGCCGTGTGCATGATGCGCGGGTTTGCGATTTACCAACCGCTAAGGCTGAATCGAATCGATGCGATGCTGAGCGCGACCGAGAGTGCCGTGCAACCACTAGACTGAAGTTGCCCCCACCCGTAGTACCCAATATCTCACCGAAGATCCTGTAATCCCTCGTGTTTTTGGGAATGGGGTGGTCTTTTTTCTGTAAAGATGTAGTCACTAACTATGCGTTATAAGTGTTGACATATACGCGGAT
>DATKTV010000021.1:0-12308 GCA_035530915.1 Acidiferrobacter sp.
CAGGCCTGCTGACCCCTGCGACCTTGGAGCGGATACTGCGCGCGTACTTGAATGCGCGTAAAACCGACGAGTTGTTCACCGCTATGGATCGCATGGCCGCCGTCGAAGAGCCCGCCATGACGCCGGAGGAGATTGCGGAGGAGCTGCATACGATGCGTGCTGCGCGGCGCTAGTCACATTCCCTCGTGCGCGGCGTTCTCGATACCCGTGTTGTGGCATCATGGGTTTTTGTGGAGTGGGCCGCTCCGGCAATGGCTGCAAGCCGCGCGCGAGAAGAAACCGCGTCTCTTCACGAGTACTCCACTGTTACTGGAACTCACCAGATATTCTGGGACGGGCCAAGTTCGCGCATAAGCTCGCGGCAACGCAGTCGTCGATCAATCAACTCGTCGTTCGTTCATGCGAACGCGGCGCGCTCTGGTCGGAGTAGCGCAGGACGACCGCTGCGGCCGGTAGGCCAGCGAAAAGTGTCGTATTGGCACAAACGAGCGATTTCTTTGGGCGGGGAAAAAAGGGATTCGAGAGCGAAAAAATAGGTACAAATCGGATTCAAGCGGGCACTCTCCTCTGAGACCACTTAGGAGCGTGTTATGCGTATCGACCCACTTTTTCTTCGCCCGAAGCGTCCATTTCTCTCGTTACCGTTCCGTATCCCGCCTAATAAGGGTCTTGCGACCCCTAGGCGGTATCGCCAGGATCTGAAGGGGGCGAGTCGGACTGCGCGCCCCCAGGAGAGGCCAGCACGGCCCGTTCCATGCGCGCCAGGGTTTCTTCGGAATACTGGGGAAAAAAGCGATCTCGTTTGGTTTTGCTCATGTGGCCTGCGCGCAAAATTGTGTGGATTGCGATATCCATCTCGCGGTCTGGCAGGTCGATGACGGCTTTGAGCCGGGCCTGCGCGGCGTCATACGTCTGCAGGAACGCGATTTCCTCAGGCAAATCGTGGGTCAGGACCGACTCGACGGCGGTGCCCAGACACTCCGCCTGGGCCGTGGCATCGAAATAGCGATAGGCGTCGGACAGGTCCGTCTGCGTCGTCACTACGCCCTCCGTGTCCAGGGTATAACGCATCACTTGCATCAAAGGCTGCGAAAACGCCTCCAAGGCGGCATCATAAGCGCGCGGGTGGCGTTGGAGCCACACAGACACCGGCACCGTCACACCCGGAGGTGTTGACCCCTGTTGCGCGAGAATATGCTGCAGGAGGAAGCGGTGAACACGGCCATTGCCATCGGGAAAGGGATGAATATAGACCAGCCCGAAGGCCACAGCTGCTGCGGCCGCAAGCGCATCCTGCGCGGGGCGAGTGAGGGCCGTATGCCAGTCCCGCATGAGATCATCGACTTGGTCCGGAGGGGGGGCAATAAAGTGAATGTGTTCCCAGCCGGCGTAAGACGGCCCGCGGCGCGTCTCCCCCACATACGCGGTCTCCGTTCGGTACGCCCCCACGAAGGTCTTCATGAGGGGATTGTCGATAATGGTGTTCTGTATGGCTACGAGTCGTTCGGGGGTGATCTCGCCCCGTCCGGCTTGGTTGAGCACTTGCAGGAACCGGCGGGCCCGATCCGGTGAGGGGGTCTCGCGTTCGATGGCAAAACTCGCACGGGTCTCCTTTAGCGCCAGATAGTAGCCGGCTCGCTCCAGCAGCGCGATCGGCGTCTCGGTGATCAAGGGGGGCAGTAAGGCGCGGAGTCGATCAGAGAGGCCGTTCAAAAAGGGGGTGCGCCGCACCAGGGGACAAAATCCGGGACTGCCCGGTAATGTATCCTGGATACGCCAGCGTTTATTTAGAACAGGCGCCGCGGTGAAATAGGCCTCCGGGGAGAGGGCCTCTTGAGAGGTGGCCTGTGATCCCGGGCAGTCCAGCGTGTCTCCGAGCAATCGCTCATAATAGAACCCCGCAAGGGCTGCCCACCGGCTTTTGGGATGGGCCTCGACCTCGTGGCGCAGAGGGTTGGGTCCTAGGGCGTGAAAGAGGGCCTTGAGAAGGTCCTGACGCAGAGGCTCGTAGCGCAGAGCGAACGTCAGGTGGGATAATGGATTCTCGGGCAAGGCGTAGTTTTTGTGCCAGCGACGGACGGTGACACCGGTGGTCGTCTGGACGCTGGGGTCCGGGGCGCCAGCCAGCAGCGAGATGTCGGTCAAGGGGAGATGGTTTTTTAAGGCCAACCGCGATTCCAGCCAAGCATATCCCAAGAGATCGGAAAAAGGGGGTGACATCCGCATGCCCTCCGTAAAAACGCGATTATGAGCGTAAAATTGCGGCAGAACAAGGGATGATACGTAAAAATGGGTAGCCGTCGCGAGAGAACCGTCCTCATCGATTTCTCCGATGGGGTGATTGGTTGAGTAGAGCGGCACTACGACCTAATATTTTCGTATGATTTGGAAAGCGCATCCGTATCACAAGACATAGTCAGAAAGGGTAGATAGTGGCCGCTATGCAAACAGAGACATAGGCGTCACTCGTTTGCCACACACTTACTGGAGAGCGGCTACGATATGCGCACCGTACAAGAATGTCTTGGGCACTCTGACGTTTCCACTGCGATGATCTATACACATGCGCTCAACAAAGGCGGGAGAGGCGTAAAGAGCACATTGGACAGAATAGGTTAACGTCCACGATAAAATCTTCAACTTATTAAACTGGTAGTCATAAAGCGGCTGGTTGCCAATGGTCGCTATGTGTCGGTAGCTGACGGCCCGATGTTGAACGACAAATGGGTGCCTTGGCCGACAACCTGCTAACTGAGGTGGTGCGCCAGACCGTCACCCCATCGGCCACACCAGTCGTTGGAAGTTGCCGCTGACGGCCATTGGTCAATGACATTATTCCAAATACCGAAGGCCCGCTTACGACCCCTATACGGAAATCTGACGCAAAAAATCTATCGCCGGATAGCTGACGTACCCGTTACCCGGCCCATAGCTCGCCTGTATGGTTTTGCGTGTTATTGCGGCAATGGTGCGGGGGCTACGCGGTCCGTGCTGCCATGCTGACGATCTTTGCTTATTACTTCGCTCACGAATGGCTCGATACTGAGGACCCGGAAGAACGCGGGGTTGTCGCCCTCGTCGGAATTATGGGAGTGTTGTGTGTTCTGGCGATCACCTGGCCTTCCATGTTCCTGCCGGTACTGACGACAGCGTTACTTGTCGGGACTGGCTGCTGGTTGGTGGGGCGCGCTTAGCTTTCGCGGCATGGGCCATGCGGCCCACAATGTCCGCGCCAGCTGAGCCGTCCCACAGGATCGCTTCGCGGTTGGCAGGCGCGAAAGAGCGGCTTCACCCGCCTATGGCCGTGTCAGCCACCCGAGCTCTTTTGGTTCGGCAAGGCACAACGCGCACCACCTTAAGCACAACGGAAAGGACGGATATGCCAGAAAGACCGTATGCGGCTTAATAATGAGCAAGCCAAACACGTTGCCGACACCTTGCGGGTTGCAGCTGTGGCGGAGTTTGGGTTTTTTGGTTACACGGGTGGGCTAGAACATCATGATTGGTTACTGGTGTTGCTGTCAGTTTGTATATTTGTTCTCATAGAAGGCGCAGCCGTATTAACATTGAGGGAACGGGCATGAACATCCCTATTGAACAACTGTATATTGGCTTAGGATGGTTTGCATTGATTGGGATCGGTGGGCTCATACTTGCCTGGATAAACCATCGGGGGCACAAGCACAAATAGGTCCGATTGACGCCCTCCAAAAGGCCCCGACCCTCACTAGGTCCGGGGCTTTTTTTGCTCCACATTTGCTCCACATTTGCTCCACACTTCAACGATACCGAACGCCGTCGTATACCGTCATAATTAGTCTGTTCTAAAAGATATTATTCGCTAACGTATGATACGGAAAGGGGTAATGCGAAGGCATGCGTATAATATGAAGAAGTCTGTATGATTGGCCGAATGTCGTAGGCGCAGGCCAGTCGATGCCGAGCGCACTACCTAGATATTACCGCGCATAAAAGAGGTCATTAATGACGGAACGGGCAGGTTTTTGGAAACGCTCACGCACACCACTTTCGCGAGCGGTATTGGTGGCCTCGCTCGTGACGGTTTTTGTGGCTGTGTGGGCACTATACGCTTTGTTTTACCCTCAGTACCAGGTTACGATGTTCGGCCGCGTAAACGGGTCCCAATTATTTGTGTTTTTGTCCGTTTCCGTTAGCCAAACACTATCGGGCATCTGGAATATCCGTGAACGGAAAAACAAATGGACTGGAATGTTTGCGATTTTCGTGGCGGTCGTCGTGTTTTTCGTGGCGCTCATGGATGTTTATGTGCGACGCTAAGCAGACTATTCCATGCCTGTAAAGCAATAGCAGGTGAAATGCTCCGCCGTCCGTGGCTGCGCGGGCGAGGGATAGTTAAGATACCCGGCACGAGAAAATTTGCATGCTACATTCGCGATGGGGGGCTGTTGTGGGGGGGATTCCTGCTGGTGCGCCGAACCCGAAGGGATCGAATGCGGGCCGCTTTGCACGCGCTGAAGGAGGAACTCCGTCGGCGCATGCACGACTCCATTGCTCAACAGGGGCAGTGGCTACAGAAGATAGTCAAAGGATATTTTGCCTATCACGCTGTGCCAACGAACTACTCCAGGCTGGCAGGCTTTCGAGACAAAGTGATGCGCGTTGGGATGAACGTGCTGCGCAGACGCAGCCAACGGCAACGCATCACCTGGGATCGAATGTCCCGTATCGCTACAGAGTGGTTACCTGTCCCGCGCATCCTTCATCCGTGGCCGGAGGCTCGTTTTGCCGCCAAACATCCAAGGTAGGAGCCCGGTGCCCGAATTGGGCTCGCCGGGATCTGTGCGGGGAGTGCTCAGTGATGGGCATTTCTACCGCGATAACGGTGGGGCCGCTGAAGTCTCTTATAAACCCGGTAGATAGGGCGCATTTCCCGCACTGACGGCCGAATGTAGGGTAATAAGTTTGCCAATATCAAGAGTGTGAGAGCGACTTGTCCCGGCTGCGTCTACCGAGAGTTGGCGGACGCTTGTTGCGGTTCGCAGGGCCTACCGCTCGGTGGCGCAGTGGTCGGATTGATGTGAGTCGGTTATAGGATCGCTGTCGTCGATACTAAAGCTTATGTGTCCAGCGTCGATGTGTACGCGCAGGTGACGGTATTTCGTAAGATAATTGCTCCCAACAAGCGCTGCGCCAAAACCCGATGCGGCACCGATACCCAGCGCCCAACGCGGACCGAACGTATCTGCTACCCAACCGACGATTGGCGCACCGATGGCTGTGCCACCCAACGCTACGGCGATGACGATCGCCATTACGCGCCCACGCATTACGGGCTCGGTCGATAGTTGCACTACGCTAATGGCGCCGGTGGTGAAGGTTTGTGCGGATGCACCGATGATGATAAGGGCGAGGCCAAAGAGCCAGTAGTTGGGCATCATTGCGGCCAGCGCGAAGCCAAAACCAAAAATGGTAGCCCCAGCGAACAAAAGTGTGATGCGGGGTTTCGCTCGTCTGGCGGCGAGGAGTGCGCCAGCGACAGATCCGATCGCCATAATTGAGGTCAAGAGCCCGTATCGGCCTGCTCCTGCGTGAAAAACTATAACAGACATGGTTGAAATGAAAATCGGGAAGTTCAGGCCGAATGTACCAATCAAAAAAAGCATGATAAGAACAGCTTTTATGTCGGGTCGTCTCCAGACATAGCGAAAACCTTCGGCAAAGCTCCCTCGGGTTCGGGGGGGCCTCTTCCTCAGATGCAATTCACGGACACGAAGGAGACTGAGCGAGCCAATTACGGCGCCAAAGGAAGCCGCGTTGATCAGGAATGCCCACCCGGAGCCCACGGTGGCGATGAGGATACCAGCGATGGCTGGACCGATCATCCACGCGGTGGTGAACGATGCGGAATTAAGCGCCACGGCATTCGATAGGTCGGTCTCGGCAACCAACTCGGAAACGAATGCCTGGCGTGCGGGTGAGTCGAACGCGGTGAGGCACCCAAGTAGAAATGCGAATAGGTATATCTGCCACAACTGAAGGAGTCCAGCAACAGTGAGGATGCCCAGCCCCAGGGCCAGCACTCCCATGGCTGTCTGAGTGGTGATCAGAAGTTTACGCCGGTCGAGGTGGTCGGCCGCAAAACCAGTCAGAGGTAGTAAGAAAACTGAGGGCCCCAACTGGAGCGCCATGACTACACCAACTGCGGTCGCATTATGGTTGGTAAGCTGGGTGAGCACCACCCAGTCTTGGGCGGTGCGTTGTATCCATGTCCCCACATTAGACACAATCGCGCCACCTGCCCACATTCGATAGTTGAAGCTGTTCAGCGAGCGGAAGGTACCTTTCACCATACTACTTGCGAGCCCCCGAGAGAATTGCTGCTATGAAATCACCTGAAGCTGCGCGCCACGCCACGTTACGTTGACGAAAAGGGCGTCCAACCTCGCAACAATCGTGTTGTTCGTGGAGCGCAATCAAAGTGTCCAACCCGACAGATAGAAGCGTGACCAATAGTTGGGTTAAAAAATCCCCCAAGCAAGTTTATCGTCGAGAAAGGAAGTCCGTGGCCCGGCGGTTTCGCAAATGGGCTTGGAAAGGGCGATTCCACGACGCGGCTCACAAAACGCAAAACAACATTCGCGGGAGAGGCGCCGCCAAAGAAGTAGGTACGTCGTGGAGTCAGTCCATTGACAGGGGCCCCTTTATTCACGGTCGAGCAAGTCAATGACTTCTCTGGTCGTGCCGGTTTCTCCGAGCCTTGGGAAGATCCGCGTGACGCTGTTTATGTGAGCGTCAAGACTCATGTCCGTCATGGCGTCGACGGCGAGGGTAACATTGAATCCAAGCTCGTGTGCATAGCGGGCGGTCGACTCGACGCCGATGCTGGTAGCGACGCCAGCGATTACAACCTGAGTGACGCCAAGTGTTTTAAGGTACGCCTCGAGACCCGTGTTCGTAAATGCTCCCCATGTCTGCTTTGTCACCACGTGGTCTTCCGGTTGTTGGGCCAGCTCGGGGACGAGATCGGTCCATCCAGCGGGGTGCTGGGCGATGCTACGGGTCTGTTCCGTTCGCCCCGGTGCTCCACCGTTAACGTGGACGAGCACAACCGGCAGACTGTGGCTGCGAAATGCGCCAGCCAACGCGCTGGCGTGCTCCACGATCTCGCCGACGGGGTGTGCGGTGGGGAGAGTGACGATGCCTTTTTGGAGATCGATGATGACAAGAGCGGTCTTTGGGTCAAGCGTGGTTACCGCCATGGTTGTTCTCCTATCAGTGATGGGATTGGACAAGAGGGTCTAGTTACGAGCCGACGAGGCGTTTGAGAAGTTCTATAGTGGTCACGAGTCCGTCTTGTTCCGCAGATGTAAATGTTTTTCGAATGGTACGGAACAACCAGTCCTCCCGCGCCGCTCTACTCGCTTTAATCATTTCCCGGCACGTATCAGTGAGAGACAAAACGGTTTGTCGCCCCTGAACCTCCCCATGCCTAAAAACAGGGGGCTCTGGTGCTAGAAGCAGAGGTCTTTCCGGCTCTCGCCACGATCGCTTGAGCGATAGGGCTACAACATCCGGAATCTTCCTGTGCGCCTGCACCCTTTTGAGAAAGAGCCGCTCTGTCTCTGGTACGAATACCAAAGCTGGCGGGCAACGGCCCGCCGTTCGCGGCTTGTACTATACCAGACACCGCTTTCTCCAGCAGTGGTTCCCCAGCGCACCAACCCTCACGGGCCGATTCGGTGTCCAGCATCCAGGATTCCCCATTCTTGCGAACGTGAAGCCCCAAATAGCCACTATACAAATCCCGTTGGGCAGAGACACCGCACACACATTCGTGCCAGCGTTTGCTCAACGGTTTTTTCACCACGGCCCCGCATTGACAGCTTTGCGAGAGCTTTGTGGTCCGGGTGGGGAATTCGATCACCTCGCCACCAGCGCTTGCAGCCTTGTGACGCAAATGACCCATGAACTCCCCGGGTGCCCGGTCGCGGATGCTCTTACCGAACCTCCGCTGAAAGGCTTTGTAACTCAGTTTCTCCGCCATGACGGTGTTGCCCATGGCCATGACGCGGTTTGCGAGGTTCCCATGCTCCGTGCGGCGGTAGGCGGTCAGGACCCGGTGCCTATCCTTGAGTTTCGCCCGTAGACGGACATAGCCACCGGTAAAGACCCATGGCCGACGTTTACCAGGGAGGAGCTTCTTGATGGTGCCGTCTTTGTTGTAGTTGTCGGGATTGGACCCGCGCTTAGACCGGTCCATGGCCCGCTGTATCCGGCGAATCGCCTTTTGCAGATCGGGCACGTGGGCACAGAACTTTTCCAGGAAAGCGTCCGTCTCGCTGACGGCGGCAAACGCAGACGGGCCGATGTCGATGCTGCTTTGGCCATTGCGAATCGGATTCTTGTCTTTCCACTTCGGAATACCGGCTATGACCAATTGGACATGCCAAAGCGCCTTTCCGCGCAGGGTGCGTCGTACCAGGCGGCAGTATTTTACTGGGTTCTGTAATGCCAAGGCCTGCACGCCGTGCGGGTCTTTCTGGTCGTAGAGGGCCTTGAGCTTGAGCTTGTTCCACTCCAGATGATCGTCGCGCCAACGTAGCCCCGCCGCGTTGCTCTTGCCCTCCATAGAAGCCAGCGCCTTCCCTTTCGGTTTGAAGCGGGGTCGGCCGCCTATGCGGAACTGATAGCGTTGTGCGGCCTTGAAGGTCCGGGTGCCGATCTTTTGTGTGGTATGGGCATCCAGAGGGTCGCCGATCCAGCAGGCGTTCTTACCTCGCGTAGCGTAGGACTGGAGATCGTCATCGGTGAAACCTGCTGTTTTGGTGATCGAAGACCATGTGGCGGCACGCGCTTTCTGTACCGGTGAACCCGGTTGGCCCGTGGGCCTCTTTCGGGCCGCCTGCCAGGCCTTTGATTGCTTCATGAAGTCCAGCCGTCGTAACGCCTCGCCCAAGACGGCGTTGTACAACGGGCGCCCGGCCTCGAATCGCACGGACAGCACCCGGCTTTCTTGCGGGCTGACCCGCAACGGCAGTTCTAAGATGAAGGAGGAACCGGACCTTTTGGACATAATATTAAGTATTATACGATCCCTGCACAATCACGCCAGACGCTGCTGACCCCATGGATGAATCGAGGGGCTTGCGCGGCGGGCTGGGTCAGTCGGGTCTGGTACCCCACTCACGAGTCCGGCCGCTTCTAGGACGGAAACAGTAGCCCCATAGATTGCGGGCGTATACCCTCAGCTCGTGCGAGGGCTGTCACTGTCGCAGGACCATCACGCTCTAAACGGGTGAGGACTGATGCCTGAGACTAAGTGAGCTCCCCTATACGCGCTTCTTCACGTAGCCGTCGACTCAATTTGCCAATCAGAACACGAAGCTCGCCCGCCAGAGCCCATGTGCGTGCCGTATCTCGATCAACCGGCTGCTCGTTCATGAGTTTCGTAATAGCATATAAGAAGGAGAACTACAAAGTGTGAGTTCTGATTTTGTTACGCAACATCATATCGTTTAAGCAGCCGTGTGGTGGGCCGCAGTCATTGGGCAGCCACTTCCCCGATATGCGTTGGCCTGCCAACCAGCGGTAGGGGTTTTCTTTTGTATGCGCTCAATAAGCTCCCCTGTCCCCATGCAATCCCAAGCGCTATGGGCTTGTTTCCCAGGAGGCGGGATTGATCGCAGGGCTGTCTGCGCGGTGCGAGTGGGTGACGCGCCAACGCGCGTCAGAGGCCCCCGATCAAGGTGGTGGATTCGGCGTGTTATGAAGAGCGCTTCACGAGACAGGCAAGCGTAGGATCGGAGGCTGGGAAGTGCGGTAGCAAGGCCTCAAAGTTTTTGATGGTGCAAGCCTTGAGCAAACCGGTAAAGAGTCGGTGTAGATGGGCGTAGGGCTCAAGACCAATGGCTTTCGGCCTCAATCACGGAGTACGGGTGAGCGGAGGCGGTGACGTCTTGTGCGACGTCCGAGAATAACCAATTACGCTTTTTATGGAAAGCTTTCGATAATCGTAAAGTGTGGGCTATGGGGTTGGGCTAGGTGGAGTTGCCCGGCAAGGCGTGGCTCGTTAGGTGCTCAATTTCCGGCTCAAGATTAGAGGGTATCTAAACGGTTGGCAGCAGTTAATTAAATCATAAACAATTATAGACAAGCGATAACAAGTAGAACATGATGTCAATATGAAACTGAGCGCATGGGCTAAAACACAGGGAATTTGTTACACAACGGCATGGCGCATGTTCAGGGATGGTCGCTTGCCGGTACCCTCAGAACAACTGGCTACGGGTACGGTGATTGTGCATGTTCCAGCCCAATCATCCGGAGGAATTGCGCTCTATGCACGCGTTTCGAGCGGAGATCAAAAAGCCGACCTTGACCGACAATTGGTGCGGCTCACGGAATACGCTGTGTCTAACAGATTATTTATTGTGGATACCGTGAAGGAGGTTGGTTCCGGTCTTAATGGTCACCGTAAAGGGATGATGCGGTTATTGCGAAATCCGGACGTTCACACCATCGTGGTAGAGCACCGTGACCGCCTGATGCGGTTTGGTTTTGAATATGTGGAGTCCGCGCTAGCGGCACAAAACAGAAAAATCGTGGTCATAGAACCGGAAGAAATGACCGGCCGCATGGCCGGCAATGCCGACGATATCGTGCGCGACCTGCACGAGGTGATCGTTTCCATGTGCACGCGGCTTTACGGGAAGCGTTCAGCGAAGAACAGGGCAAAAAAAGCATGGGATGCGCTTAATGAGTAAACCCATTTTTTCTTATCAAACCCGCCTCGTTTCTGGGCAAGGCGCTGCCCTGTCCGCGTATGCGGCTTTGTACGGAAAGGTGGAGCGTTCCTTGTTCCGTGATCTGGCTGCTGGCGGGGATACAGCAAAACTCAAATCCGGTTACCTCACGCAGTTTGGGATCACGGCACGGCAGTACAATGCTGTGGCCATCAGCCTGAAAGGCAAAATGGCATCCATAGTGGAACGCAGAAAAGGATTGATCCAGGAAGGTGTCGCCCGCGTCAGCAAGGCGCGCAAAGAGGTCGCTAGGCTTGAAAAACAATGCCCAGGAACAGGCAAATTGCACCAGAAGAAACGCCGTCTTAGCTTGATAGAAAAACGGCTTGCGGCTATGAAAGCCGATCACGATACCCATAAGGTGCGTCTGTGTTTCGGATCCAAAACGTTGTTCCGTGCACAATTTGCCCTCGAAGCCAACGGCTTCGGGTCACTGGATGACTGGCGTGCCGCCTGGTCGGATGCCCGGGCGTCCAGCTTTTTTGTCATAGGCTCAAAAGATGAAACAGCAGGCTGCCAGGGCTGTGTCGCGAAGGTCTCGGCCGATGGATCCTTTCTGCTCCGGCTGCGTATGCCGGACAGTGTCGGCGAGTTTGGTCAATATATTGAACTGCCGGGTGTCAGATTCGCCTACGGTCAAAGCCAGCTACTTGACGCTTTAACGGCGGGCACCGCACTGAGCTATCGTTTTGTCAAAGACCAAACAGGCTGGCGCGTGTTTGTCTCAGCAGAAGCGGCTCCGATCAAACAAATATCTCATCGACAGGCTGGCGCTATCGGCGTCGATGTGAATGCCGATCATCTAGCCGTGTCCGAATTGGACAGGTTCGGGAATGTGATAGACCACCATCGCTTGCCCTGTGTCCTTTATGGCAAGACAAGTGATCAAGCCAAAGCCTTGATCGGCGATGCGGCAAAAAGGATCGCAGACAGGGCCGCTGCGTCTCACAAACCCGTGGTGATCGAAAAACTGGATTTTGCCAGGAAGAAGGCTGAAGCGGAAACTGCTGATCCCCGTTATGCGCGGATGCTCTCGTCATTCGCCTGTTCCAAAACGAGCGAGGCAATACATGCCGCGTGTTTTCGCCGCGGCGTCGAAGTAATAGAAATTAACCCTGCCTACACGTCGGTGATCGGCGCGGTGAATTTTGCACAGCAACACGGTGTTTCAGTACATATGGGCGCAGCTACGGCTATCGCCAGAAGAGGATTGGGTTTGTCCGAAAAACCTGCCGTGTCCACCGGTGTTATTCCGGTCGGCAATGGCGGCCATGTCACCTTCGCCCTACCTGTAAGGAATCGGGCAAAGCATGTATGGTCGTTCTGGTCTGGCGTAAGGACGAAACTCAAAGCGGCGCATGTAGCGCATTTTCGGTCGGGTGAAGCGAAAGCCAATCCTGCGCCTCTGCGGCCATTAAACCCCGCATTGGGCTCTATCTGGAATTTGTCGGCGAGATCCCGGCACGCGAATCGTTTCCAGAACTGTTCGGGGGACGTCGTGGATGATATATCATGGTGACTACA
>DATKTV010000022.1:0-58987 GCA_035530915.1 Acidiferrobacter sp.
AACCAGCTTGCCTTCGCGCTCCCATCGTCGAACCGTCTGGGCAGACCTGCCGATACGTTTTGCGAACTCGCCCATGCGGTATGCTTTACTCATAATGAATAAGTATCGGCATATCTGCATACCAATCCAGCATCGGTTAATTGCTCCTGGGATCGATGAACGCTCTAACTTGGCGTGCGTTGGAGGCGAATGGCGTATTTCTTTAGGCGGTGCCAAAGGCTGCGCTCGGCGATCCCCAGTGCTTCGGCGGCCCGCGCTTGAACGCCACCACAGGCCTTGAGGGCCTGAAGGATGGCGTCACGCTCCAGTTGTTCTAGCCAGTCGTCGAGATGCCCGTTTGGACCATCGAGAGGTTGCGTGGTCGGGCCGCTCGGCAGTCGGGGATGAACGAGGCTACTGGGGAGATCGTCTCGTTCGACCAAAGCGCCGGTCGCGGTGAGCAGCGCGCGCTCGACGGCGTTGCGCAACTCCCGAATATTGCCAGGCCAGGAATATTGGGTCAGGGCGGTAAGCGCTTCGTCGGTAAAACCATGCGCCGATGCCCCCATATCGGTGGCCAACTCTTTAAGAAAGGCTGCGGCCAGAAGCGGGATATCCGCGATCCGCGCGCGTAGGGGGGGAACGTGGATGTTGTAGACGTCCAGCCGATAAAAAAGGTCCTCACGAAAGCGTCCCTCGCTTACGAGGGCGCGCAGATCGTGGTTGGTGGCTGTAATGATGCGCACGTCCATCGCGCGGACCTGGTTGGAGCCAAGCGGCGAGAATTCGCGCTCCTGCAAGACGCGCAGAAGCTTGGCCTGCAACTCAATGTCGAGGTCCCCGATTTCGTCTAAGAAGAGTGTTCCGCCCTGCGCCTGCTCTATGCGACCCGTGCGGTTTTGGGTCGCCCCGCTAAAGGCGCCCTTCACGAATCCGAAGAGTTCGCTTTCGAGTAGGTCGCGTGGAATGGCGGAACAATTGATTGCCACCCACGGGTGATCACGACGGTTACCGGATTCGTGGATGGAACGTGCCACAAGCTCCTTGCCAGTCCCCGATTCTCCGGTGATGAGGATGTTAGTTTTAACAGACGCGACCCGCCCAATTTCGGTCTGGAGGCGCTTTAGCGCATCGCTCCGTCCCACCAAGGTGTGGTGGTGGCGGGCGTTGTATTGGACAGCGGCTCTGAGGCGCTGGTTTTCCTGCAGGATACGCCGAAGCTTTAAGGCATTATGGACGGCAATCTCTAAAGCCTCCGGCTCGAAAGGCTTCGTCAAATAGTCAGCGGCCCCGGCATGGATACTGGAGACCGCGGAACTGATGGTCCCATGCGCGGTAATTACGATGACGGGCACGTCCGGCCGTTCGATTCGCGCCCTGCGTATGAATTCCTCGCCACCCATGCCGGGCATGCGCAAATCCGACAAAATGACATCAATAGCGAGATTCTGGAGATGCGGCAGCGCGGTCTCGCCCCGTTCGCTGTTGATCACGGCGTAGCCTGCGCCTTCGAGTATCATGCGTATGAGCGCCTGCATATTGGCCTCATCGTCTACGATCAGAATGGTGTTCTTCATGCTCCCTTGATCCTCACTGCGCTAGCCCAGCCGGGCTGTCACGGGACGCTTTCAGCCGCTGGTGGTGTCGTCTGGTAGCTTTAAGGTAGCACGCAGGGCGTTATGGGCCTGCGTGCTTATGATATATGACCGTCTGCGTCCGGCATCGTTTGGGGGTTTGACCTGAGAATCGGGAATCGCATCACAAAGCGCGCGCCACCCTGATCCCTGGCCTCTGCTGTCAGGGTGCCCCCGTTCGCCTCCACCAAGGCGGCGGCAATCGACAGACCAAGCCCCGTGCCATGAGTCTTGGTGGTAAAGAAGGGCTCAAAGAGCCGCGGCATGATGCCGGCATCGATTCCGGCCCCGTTGTCTTCGATCTCGAGCACCATCTGGTCGTTCACTACGGCCGATGAAAGGACGATGCGGCCGGTTTTACCAACGCAGGCCTCAGCGGCATTCGTTAACAAGTTGGTGAAGGCTTGTTGCAGCAGTTCGCCATCGGCCATTATGCGCGCGGATCCATGGAGTAGGGTCTCGGTGACCTGAATGTCGGGGTGGACCGCCAAAACGCCCGCGAGCGCCCGCTTGAGGGGCTCGCGGGGGTCTAGGATGCTCACGGCGGGCGGCCGATTGCGCGAGAGCTTCAGAAAGTCCCCGGTCAGGGCCGCGACCCGGGCGCTCTCCTCGCGAATCATGCGTTTCAATTCCGTTTGCTTGGTCTCTTCCTGGCCTGGTTTATCGAGCAGTATGGCCGCTGCCGAAATGACCCCTATGGGGTTGCGAATCTCGTGGGCCAGCGCCGCCGAGAGTTTGCCCAGGGCAACCAATTTGTCCTCTCGGGACCGTTGCTGCTGTTCATCACGGGCCTCGCGCAGGCGTAGCGCCATCGCGTTGAAGGCGCGACCCAGGTCCCCGAGTTCATCATCTGCGTAAACCGGCACCTTGGCATCGAAGTCTTGGCCCGCCAGGCTCATGACGGCATTGCGGAGGTGCTCTACAGGGCGAATGACAATGCGGCTCAGTAACAGCCCAGTGAGGCCGCCTATCAGGATGCCGGCTATCGAGATCGCCAAAAAGAGCGCGCCGCGATTGGCAATAAAGGCATCGACCCCGCCGCGCTTTAGGCCGTTGAAGACCAAGGCCTCGACGTGGCCCGACGAATCGGCGATCGGGGTGTAGAGTCCGCGAAAGCGATCGGTATCGGCATGGACATCATAATCGGAGCGGCGACTGAGCAGGCGGCGCATAGTGCCTTGCGATAAGCCGGTGAGGGCGATGGCGTGGTCGGGCTGCGAGAGGACGTCAAGGTAGCGCGTTCCGCCAGCTCGGTAGTAGAGCTTGGTGTCGAGCCCGGTGATCTGAGAGAGCTCTTTGATGAAGTGGCGATTGAGCAGGCCGCCTAGCACTATGTGATAGACCCCGCGCTGGGGCACGGTGACTGCGGTCACGCCGACTGCGGCGAGGATGTCGCGATGGCGGTCGATGACACGCAACACCGCCTGGTGTTTGGCCGGATTCCAGTAGCCGGCGATCCGCAGGCTACTCGACGAGTAGAGGAGCCGACCATGGGGGCCAAAGACCTGAATGAGTCGCAAGCCGAGCCGGCGGCTAATGCGTAGCCATGGTTTGGGAGGAGTAGCGTGGCCATGGGCCAGGGCCTCTTTATAGCGGGCGCTTTCCGCTAGCCCGCGGCCTAGCATGACAGCGTCGTTTTGGTAGCCTTTAAGCCAAATGCGATCGACGTGCGCGGCCTCAATGATCCATTGCTCCAAGCGATGCTCGAAGCGCGAAGAGATCCACTGCGCGGTGATCATGCCGGCGCCCAGCATCGGAACGACGACGATCGTAAGAATGACGACCAAGACTTTTCTTTGCAGGCGATTTAAGGGCAGCCACATGCGCGGAGCATACCCCATTGAGGCCGTCTCGGCACTTTCACCTACCAGCCGACATGTTCCCCGATGGGCCCCTGCCTTGCGCTCGTCGTGCGCCCGGTGGATCGGCCGACGCTCGCGGGTATGGGCGCGACCTGTTCAGCCCGCGTTTATAGTCGAAGGCCGTGACTTTCATGAGGAACAGGAACGGGACTGGATAGGGCAGGACGCCTCGGCGAAAGCGGAATAAGCCCGCGCTCTATATGCTCGACACCAATATTTGCATCGCTATCATAAAGCACCATCCGTCGCCGGTTCTGCGATGCGTTGCCAGACTTCGGCAAGGGGATGCCACCATCTCGGTGGTGACTTACGCCGAATTGCGCGCGGGCGTGAATCTATGTCCGCATAGCCCCTTGATGACCCACTAGGTCAGAGGGCCACTCTAAAGATGAGGCGCAATCCAGGCCTTAAGGCGGCCCGCGTCCATGGCACCCGCTACGCGCGCGACTTCGCGGCCATTTTTAAAGACGGCAAGTGTTGGGATGCTGCGAATGTTATAGCGGCTCGCAAGCCCCTGCTGTTCCTCGGTACTGACCTTGAGGAAGCGGGCCTGCAGTTTGAGATCGGCGGCCGCCTGCGCGAAGACCGGCGCCATCATCTTGCAGGGCCCGCACCAAGATGCCCAAAAATCGACCACCACGGGCAGCTCATCGCCGCCGACGTATTGAGCGAAGCTGTGCTCGTCGACAGGGATGGGTGCACCTGACAAGAGCGGTTTATGGCACGAGCCGCATTGCGGATTTTGGGCCAATCGCTCGGCGGGAACGCGATTTTTTTGTCCGCAGTGCGGGCATACGAGTTGTTTTACCGTCATGAAATCTCTCCAGACTCTCTTTGCCCTCTATATGGGGCCATGGCATCGTGCTTTCTAGTCAGTCGCCACCGGCAAACCCTCGTTGCCGCCACGCCTCATAGACCGTCACGGCCACGGCATTCGAGAGATTGATGCTGCGATTGCCGGGTTGCATCGGGAGTCGTAGCCGCTGTTCAGGGGGCAGGCTCAGCAGGAGATCAGCTGGCAGGCCGCGGCTCTCGGGCCCAAACAGCAAGGCGTCCCCATCTTGATAGGAGACATCCGAGTAGCGCCGTGTTGCATGGGTGGAGAAGGCGAGTATGCGCTGGGGGCGTACGCGACTCACAAAGGCCTCGAGGTTTGGGTGGACGCTGAGCGTCACCCATTCGTGATAATCGAGCCCCGCGCGTCGCAAGAGCCGATCTTCTAGAATAAATCCAAGTGGTTCGATGAGATGCAAGGCGGCGCCGGTATTGGCACAGAGCCTTATGATATTGCCGGTATTAGGCGGGATTTCAGGCTCAAAGAGGACGACGTCGAGGCGCACTCCGGAATCTGACATTAAAGCCCCGCTATTCTGAAATCGTGTGTTTAGGCTGATGCTTGGTCGGGAAATGTGCGAGACTACCGGGTTTTTTGGGGAAAATAAATTGCGGGTTTCGGCGCCCACAGCCTAGACCGCGCACCGATAAAGGCTATGCTTTAGCGCGAAGACGCCCGAAACCTCGGTCTCGTGATAGGGTCCATGGTACACTCCGCGCGGTCGATCGGGGGCCCTCATTCATCTGGGCACGCTTTGTGCAGGACTACAGGGCAGATCGCCCATACGGCATAAGTCGGGAAAGGTCCCGATCTTTGTGGGTTGGGTGCGGGCTTACTATTATAGGAAGGAGTCATGGAGATGAAAAAGCAAGAATCAGGCTTTACCTTGATCGAATTGGTGGTCGTGATCATCATCCTCGGTATTTTGGCCGCAGTCGCGTTGCCGAAGTTCATGGGTTTGAGCGAGGATGCCCGCGTGTCGGTGGTAAACGGCATGAGCGGCTCGGTCTTGGAGGCCGCTGATATGGTCCATGCCTTGGCCGAGGTGCAGGGACAGGCTGGCGCGACAGGTAGCGTCGCATTGCCGGATGGCAGTACGGTCACAACCGCCTATGCTTACCCGGATGGGTCGGCTACGGGGATCTTATTGTCTTTGCAGGGTGAGTCGGCTACGGCCACATCGTCATTCCCGTTTCTCTTTACCGCGGGTACGGCACCTGCGGCATCGACTTTTGCCTATGCCGCCGCCGGTAGTGCCACGCCTTTTGCGACGGTCTCGGCGACTACGGGTTGTGAGGTGGATTACGTCCCGTCGTCAGCGGCTGGCGTAGCGCCCACTTCCACCCCTGTGACCGCCGGCTGTTAATGCGTGGGATCGGCCCGCGGCTTGGTGCCGCGGGCCGATCCTTGTAAGCGCTAATGCCTACCTATCACCGGACGGGTACTTTACGAAGGACCGCCGTCCCTTGGGCGGGGGTTCGCCATCGGCGTGATCGACAGAGGACCTTGGACACGACGATCTCGGGTTACACGTTGCTCGAGATCGTAGTCGTTCTCGTGCTGGTCGGTATTCTCGCCGCAGTTCTGGCCCCGCGCCTTATCGATACCTCAGGGTTTACCGGTCAGACGACCGCAGACCAACTGCTTGCTGCCGCCCGGTATGCCGAGGCCTTGGCCCAGAATCAGGGCGTCGCCACTACTTTGAATGTGACCGGCACCGCGTTTTCGGTCACCCAAAATGGCGCGCCGGTTGCCAATCCGACGCTGCAATCGGCAAGCTTTGTCGTGCCGTTGCCCGCGGGCGTGACGGTTACGCGAAGGAAACCTAAACGATCATCGAATGATAGACCCGTTGCCCGCGGGCGTGACGGTTACGCCGCAGGCGGTTACCTTCACGCGTCCCGGCGTGCCCAATACCGCGGCCGTTTTTGATGTGGCAGGTGCGGGCCCTACCGTGCGGGTCTTTGTCACCGGGACGGGCTATACCTATGAATGCCAGACCCAAGGCCCGTGTCCGCCATGAACCGGCGCGCGGGGTTGGGGGCAGGCCAGGGCGGCACGCGGGGTTTTAGCCTGATCGAGCTCATTGCCGCGATCGTCCTCTTGGGGATCTTGGCGGTGGGGTTCATGGCTATGTATGGGGATGTTACCCAGCGCAACGCCGCCGGCATGGAGGTGGCCCCCATGACCTGGGTCGGTCAAGGGGTCATGGAGGCCGAACTGTTACAGACAGAGCTCGCCACCCAATTTGTGCAGTCGAGCCCGCCGTTCAATTTAAACCAGACCTTTGGACCCTACCAGGTGGTGGCAAGCTATACGCAGACATCAACACAGACCCCCGCCGGGAAATATTACGAGTATCTCGTGACGGTCAGTGTCACCTGTGTGACCGGATCCTGCGCCCCCGTGACGTTTACCGCCCATGCCTACACGACCTAGCGCCGGCTTTACGTTAATCGAGATGGTCGTCGCCATTGTGCTGACGGCGATCTTGATGGCGGTGGCCGCCCCCTTGATCGCGCATCTCGTGGATAGTTATCTGGCCAGTGTGCAAGGGGCCGATCTGGCCTCCGCAGTCGGTCCGGTGGTGTCGCGCATGCAGTGGGATAGCCGCAATGCCTATCAGATACAGGTGCTGAACCCATGCACGCTCGCGCTCGAGGATTATAATGGTCAGATCTTGGAGAGCTATGCGTATTCCGGGGGCCAGTTGTCGCTTAATGGTGCCCTGATCCTAGGCGATCTTCGGTCGCCGGGCGGGTGCCCGTTTGGTACCCCGTCCGCTAGCAGTGTGTATTATTCTGTTCCCTACGATTTTGTGTATGCGGGGCCAAGCGGTCAGGGACAATTTGCGATAGACGGGGTGTTATCGGCCTATGCCTACTAGTCCTAGCACCCCTCCCCGCGAGCAGGGTCTGATCTTGCTGACCCTGATCTTTTTGATCATTGTCGGGTCTTTGCTGTTGGCTGTTATGGCGTTCCTCTACGGTTCGGCGAGCGGCGAGCAAGGTCTTCAGACCAGCGGCGCCCAAGCCTTTATTTCGGCCGAAAGCGGTGCCCAGTATGGGGTGTATTGGCTGGAGACCAATTACTCAGTGCCCCCATTCTTTACTACGGGGCCCGCCGGGACGGTGATCGCGCCGCCGCCGGCTGATAACCCCGATTGTCCGGCACAGGTCACGATCACCGAGAATGCTTGCCGGCAGTATACGATTCAGTCTGCGGTAGTGTGCGCGTCTTCAGGCGCGCGTTGGACGGTTCTCTATAGTGTGCAGGCCGCCCAGGGAGGCGGAGGGCGAGGAGGCAGAGGGGGCCCGGGCCGGGGATGTGGCCAAGGCCGGGGCGGCGGCCCGATTACCTACAGCCTGCAAAGCTGGACCCAGCAATGACGTCGGGTGGGATGGGTGCACGAGGTTCTTTCGGGTGCGGGCCCGCGCCCGCGCCTAGACAGAACACCCATTTGCTATACCTAGTATGTGGCTGTCGCGTATTCAGTGAGAGGGGCCAATGAGCGAAACCGTAGCTGTATCCCGACCACGCAAGGTGCGTTTGGGCGATCTGTTGCTAGAGCACAAGGTGATCTCGCAGGCGCAACTGGAGATTGCCTTGAGCGATCAGCGCAAGAGCGGGCGACGGTTGGGGCGCGTCTTGATCGAAAACGGCTACCTGACCGAGGATGCCCTGCTCGATTTTCTCTCGCGCCAGTTAAAGATTCCGTACGTTGACCTACGCCGCTACACCTTCATCCCCGAGGTTGTGCGCCTGATCCCTGAGGCCTACGCCCGCCGGTTTCGGGCCATTGCCTTGCGCCATGAGGGTAGCGCGGTCTTGGTAGGTCTTGCCGACCCCATCGATATTTTTGCGCATGACGAGATCGCGCGCCTGCTCCAAAAGCCGTTGGCGCTTGCCGTCGTCAAGGAAAGCGATCTCTTAAAGGCGCTCGATGTCGTCTATCGGCGCACGGAGGAGATCAGCGGGCTCGCCGCGGAGCTCGAGCAGGAGATGGCGGCCTACGAGGTCGATCTGGGGATTGGACCAGTCGCAGTCGAAGGGGCCAACGATGCCCCGGTCGTGAAGCTCCTACAGACCATCTTTGAAGATGCCATCCAGGTCAATGCGTCTGATATCCATATTGAGCCGGATGAGAGCGAGGTCCGGGTGCGCTTTCGGATCGATGGGGAACTGCGCGTGCAGACGACCGCCGATCGCAAGATCGCCCAGGCCCTGGTGTCGCGATTAAAGCTCATGGCCGCGCTTGATATCTCGGAGCGCAGACTTCCTCAGGATGGCCGCTGCCAGGTACGGTTTCGCGAAACGGTCATCGATGTGCGTATGTCGACCGTGCCGGTGCAACATGGCGAATCGGTGGCCATGCGCCTCTTGAACCAATCCAATGGGATTCTGGAGCTGGATCGACTGGGCATGCCGCCCGATTTGCTGGTGCGATTGCAGGCCATGATCCATCAACCACACGGCCTTGTGTTGGTGACCGGCCCCACGGGTAGCGGCAAGACCACGACCCTATATGGCGCGCTAAAGGAATTGAATACGACGTCTGCCAAGCTTTTGACGGTCGAAGACCCCGTCGAGTATCGGCTGCCTGGGGTCAACCAAGTGCAGGTCAATAGCAAAATCGATCTGACCTTTGCCCGCGTGCTGCGCGCCTTTCTGCGCCAGGATCCCGATATCATCCTGATTGGCGAGATGCGCGATACCGAGACTGTCGAGATCGGTCTGCGCGCGGCGATGACCGGTCACCTTGTTCTTTCGACCCTTCATACGCACGACGCCGTATCCAGCGCCCTGCGGCTCATGGACATGGGGGCCGAGCCTTATCTCGTGGCTGCGTCCTTGCGCGGGGTGATGGCGCAACGGCTGGTGCGCAGAGTCTGCGAGAGTTGTGGCGAGCCTGCGACTGCGACCGCTTCTGAAAAGGTGCTTTTTGCCCACGAATTGGGGCCCGATGCGCCGTTGACGCTGCGTCGTGGCCGGGGCTGCGCATTTTGTCAGCAGACCGGGTTTCGCGGGCGCGTCGGGGTCTACGAGCTACTAGAGATCGACGAGACGCTCATGTTTGCGCTCCAAAACCGTGATCCGGAGGCCTTCCATAAGGCGGCGCTGGCCCAGCCCCAATATCGCCGGCTGCGCGTGGAGGCCTTGGCTCAGGCCGCGCGCGGCATCACGACAGCCGAGGAGGCCTTGCGCGCCGTCTATGGGGTCGGCTGATGGCGACGTTCCGTTATAAGGGACGCAATAGCCGTGGCGAGGCGGTCGCGGGCGCGATGGAGGCCGCGACCATCGACGCGGTGGCGAACCACCTCTTCAATTTGGGCATTACCCCGATCGATATCGATGATGCGCCACCGAAGCCCGAATCCGTTTGGATGCGGGAGATCGGCCACCGGCGGATCGAGCTCACCGATCTCATTTTATTCTGCCGCCAGATGTACACCTTGTTTAAGGCCGGCGTGCCGATCATGCAGGCCTTGAAGGGTTTACGCGAATCGACCCATAATCGCGCGCTGGCGGCCGTGATCGGCCAGATAAACGAGGCCTTGGACGCGGGGTTCGACCTTACAGCGGCCGTGAAGCGCCACCCTAAGGTCTTTTCCACGCTGTTCGTAAGCCTGATCCAGATCGGCGAGACGAGCGGCACGCTCGACCAGTCGTTCTTGCAGTTGGCGGGTTATCTCGAGCGCGAGCAGGAGACTCAGCAACGCATCAAATCAGCCACCCGTTACCCGCTGTTCGTGATCATCGCGCTCGTCATCGCGACTTTTGTTATCAACATGTTCGTCATTCCGGCCTTCGCCCACGTCTATACCGGCCTACACGCGAAGCTCCCCTTGGCAACCCGCATTCTGATGGCGACCTCGCGGTTTACCGTAGCCTACTGGTATGACGTGGTCGCCGTCCTGGTCATCGTGGCATTTGCGATTCGTGCCTATGCGCGGACCCCGGGCGGCCGTTATCGGTGGCACCATTGGCGCCTCCATCTGCCGGTCGTGGGCTCGATCTTTTCGCGAGCCTTGCTCGGCCGTTTTGCGCGCGCGCTGGCCATTACGATCAAAAGCGGTGTACCGCTCATTCAAGGTCTTACGGTCATTAGCCGTGCCGTCGACAACGACTACGTGGCGGCGCGCATCCTCCAGATGCGCGACGGCATTGAGCGCGGCGAGAGCTTGACGCGGACTGCACAAGCGACCGCGCTCTTTCCGCCCCTAGTCTTGCAGATGATCTCGGTAGGTGAGGAAAGCGGCTCCATCGATACCCTTATGACCGATGTTGCAGAATACTATGAGCGCGAGGTCGATTATGATCTGCGCAACCTGAGTACCGCGATTGAGCCCTTGCTCGTCGTGGCTATGGGCGTGCTTGTTCTCATACTGGCATTAGGCGTGTTCTTGCCCATGTGGGATTTGGCTCATGCGGCCTTCCATCATACCGGGGGGATTTAGCGGCCCCACCGCCAGGGCCGCTGGTCTTTGTCGGGGTCAACGAGCGAGCTGGAGGGCCCAACGGTCCCCGGATCGCTCGCATCGCTTAAGAGGCGGACTATCGATGGCCATGGCGAGGATGCAACCGATTCGGCGGCGTCCGCCGTGGTGACGTTCACCGTTGTGCATGATACTGTGCACCGCAGATAGATTGACCGTTGTGCCCGCGCTTGCTTAAGCTCGTGGGCACCAGTGCAGGCGGCATGGGGGGATTATGTGGGGACGGTTGCGACGCGAGCGCGAGACTTGGAACCTTGCCGGGATCGATATGCATGCGTCCGGACTCTCCTTTGTGCAGGTGCACCGGCCGCCCCGTAGGCCAGCAAAAGTCGTCGCCGCCGAGTTCCGTCCCTTCGCCGGAGTCGAGCCCGCAAAGGTATTGGCGCGTCTTGTTCTTGATCATGACTTGAAGCGGCGACGTTGCACGACGCTTCTGGGGGATGGGGAATACCGGCTGATTCAGACCGAGGCCCCGGATGTGAAATCCGACGAAATGAAGGCTGCGCTTCGTTGGCGCATTAAGGATCTCATCGATTTCCATGTCAACGATGCCACGATTGATGTCTTCGATGTGCCTGTTCAAGCGCCCGGGCGCACGGCACTGGTCTACGTGGTAGTCGGCCGCAATGACGCCATTCGCAGGCGCGTCGACCTCATGTATGAGGCCGGCGCGCTGCTTGATGTCATCGACATCCCAGAACTCGCGCAACGCAATCTGGCGCAGTTGTTACCGCAGGATCAGGAAGGTGTGGCGCTCCTGACCCTAAATGAAGGCGCCGGCCTGATCACGATCACACGAGGTGGTGAACTCTATCTCTCGCGCGCGATTACCGCGGTCGAAGAAACCCCTGGCGAGGGAGGAGGCTTTCAGCATCTGTTGCTCGAGTTGCAGCGCTCGCTGGACTATTTCGAGAGCTCGTTTCGCCAGCACCCCATTATGAACGTGGTGGTCGCCCCGCAGTCGCCACAAGCGACGGAATTGGTCACGTTCCTGGCGGCGAACCTTTCGCAGCGGGTGGTGGCTTGGGAGGCGGGCCATTACGGCAACGTCGAGGTCGCTTTACCGATCCCCGATGCCTGCCTGCTTACGCTTGGCGCGGCACTGCGCGAGGAGCGGGTCGCGTTATGACATACCAGCAGATCAACCTCTACCATCCGATTTTTCGCCGTGAACAGAAGTTGTTTTCGGCTGTCACTATGCTCCGCGTGTGGGGGGTTGTGCTCGCGGTCGCCCTATTGATCGTCGCCTTCGATGCCTGGCAAACGCGTGAATTGGCTCAGGCCTTGGACAACGCCACTCAGAATCAGGCCGCGGCGCAGGCCCGCCTGCAGAGCGCCAATAGCGTGTTCGGGGTGGGCCGTGCACGCACGGAGCTCGCGACCCTCGAAAAGCGCGAACGGGTCCTGCGGCACTTATCCCGATTCCTGCGCGAGAGTCGCCGTGCCCAGGTCGGCCCCGCGCCGGTCCTGTTGGCCGTGAGCGCGAGCGTCATGCCGGGCCTGTGGGTGACCGGTTTTTCGCTCGACCGCGAGACGCAAGCCCTGGTTTTGACGGGGCATAGCGAGCGTCCGGCGCTTGTGCCGCTGTTCTTGCATCGCTTAGTCAGCCAGTCTACGTTATCGGGTTATCGCTTCCAGGGCCTTGCGGTCGTGCGGACGAAGATTCACAAGCGCTATCGGCCGTACGTCGACTTCACGGCGACGACCGTTCCTGTCGACACCAAACCGGTTGGCACGCAGACTGCCGGTCAGGGCGGAAAAAGTGACGCTTATGGACATTAAGGCCGTTATCGCATCGGCCAAGGAGCGCATCGACACGCTCACCTTGCGTGAGCGGGGCCTGTTGTTCGCGGCGATTGTGGTGGTGACCTACACTCTGGTGCTGGTCGGACTGATCCACCCGTTGGAGCGGCAGGAACGCGCGATTCAGAAAAATCTGGTCGCCGCACGGACTCAGACGGCACGCATCAACCACGAGTTGGATATGCTTTTGGCACCTAAAACCCGTGCGCAACAGATGGTCAGACTGAAAAAATTGACGGCGCAGGTCGATGTTTTGAAGGTGGGCCTCGCGAAGCTCACGGCCGGGCTCGTATCATCCCGCGATATGCCAGCACTGATGCACCGGGTGTTGGCGGAGGTCCCCGGTGTGATGCTCGTGGGGCTGGTCAACCATGCGACCGTCCCGATTCGGCGGACGCCAAAGAGTCCGCCCTTCCTTTATCGGCATGAAATGACGCTCGTGGTACGCGGCCCCTATTCGGCGTTGGTCCGCTATCTTGCCATTCTGGGTTCCACGAAACGACGGGTTTTATGGGGGCGGGTGGCGCTTACCGCAGATCATTACCCCTACTCCACGTTGCGGCTCCATATTTACACCTTGAGCGTGGGGAGGGCCTTGCTGCGATGATTGGCACGATCTTTGTATGGATTGGGTTATGAATGCGAAGCGAGGATTGGTCCTGATTTTGACATTGGTGGCATCGAGCGCTTTCGCGCACGGTATTACCGATCCCACGCGCCCGCCTTGGCTAGGCGCGCAAGCGGGGTTCTCGGCCCAGGAAGGGGAGGGCCTGCGGGCCATTGTATTCGGTGGTCCGCGAAGGCTTGCCCTGATTGATGGGCGGCTGTTAGGGGTCGGCGCGCGCATCGGGAGGAATCATATTGTGGCCATTTACCGTGACGTAGTGATTCTGGCGGGACCGCGTGGCGAGCATCGGCTCTTTCTCGGGACGCGTTCACCTCATATTAAGAAGGCCATCATTCTGAGTGAAGAAAGTCGATGAAGCGCCAAGCCCTAGGATTTCTTGCGGTCGTTGTTGCGCTGAGCCTCGTGGGCTGTGCACCGAGGGGGTTTGACAAGCCTTTGACGGCGCGCATGCAAAAACATCTACGCGCCGCTCAGCGCACCGAAAGGCCACCGGTCCCCGCCGCCGTTGTGAGCGCCCTCGTGCCGCCGATCACGATCCAGTTACCGCATGGTCAAGCGCTTCCGGTACCGAATCGGTTTGATTTTACCGCCAATAACGCACCGGCTGGCCGGGTCTTCATGGGGCTCGTTCATGGCACGCCATACAGTATCGCGCTACCAAGCCGTCTTGCTGGACGCATCAGTCTTCATCTCAAAAATGTGACGGTCCCCGAGGCCATGCGCATCATCCGGACCGAATACGGCTACCAGTACCATCGTGACGGGCATCAGTACTATATTCTCCCGCCCGGGCTTAGGATGAGAATCTTCCACATCAATTACCTAAACATCGTTCGGACCGGGGTATCGGAGACCGAGCTTGCGAGCACCAATCTGACAAGTTCCGGCCAAACAGGAACGGCTAATGGCGCAACTCCCCAGCCTTCCGGATCGCGCGGGAGTACATCGCCTACGATCTCGGTGAAGACCACATCGCGTAGCGATTTTTGGGCAAGTCTTACCCAAACCGTAACGGCCTTGGTCGGGAAGGGGCCGGGGCGCGAGGTGGTGGTCAATCCGCAGGCTGGCCTTTTGATTGTGCGGGCAGATCCTGCGGTATTGCACACCATCAGTCGCTTTGTGCGATTGACGCAGGCAAGCGTCAATCGCCAGGTCGTCATCGACGCGAAGATTCTGGAGGTGGACTTAAGCAACGGTTATCAAAGCGGCATCGATTGGGCGGCACTCGGCAACGCCGCAGGTGCGAGCATCGAGGCCGCGCAAACCGGGGCTAGCCAATTGTTGGCCTCGGGTGCGGCTACAACCTCCGGTCAGACCGGCAACATCAATCCGGCCACCGCGATCTATTCTCCCATCAACAACACACTGACATCGGCCTTTGGCGGCATCTTCAGCCTAGCGCTCCATGCCAGAAACTTCGCGGCGTTCATTCAGCTTCTCAATACCGAGGGCCGGGTGCAGGTTCTCTCCAGTCCGCGCGTGTCGACCGTAAATGGGCAAAAGGCGGTCATCAAGGTCGGCGGAGACCAGTTCTTCGTGACCGGGGTCACCAATACCGAATCACTGGTCGGCACGGCGGCGATCGCCACGCCTGCGGTCGTGTTGACACCGTTCTTTTCGGGTATCGCCTTAGACGTCACGCCCGAGATCGACGGCCATGGTTCGATCATTCTTTACATTCACCCGTCGGTCAGCGAGGTGACCCAAGTGAACCAGCAGTTTAGCGTCTCCGGGCAGTCCTTTAATCTCCCGCTAGCCTCGAGTTCCATACAGGAGTCGGACTCCGTAGTGCGTGCCCGCAGCGGCCAAGTGGTCGTCATCGGTGGCTTGATGAAGGAAGGGGCGACCAACACCAACGCATCGATACCCCTCCTCGGCAATATTCCTGTCGTGGGGTACCTCTTCAAGGACAAGAAGGTGGTGCGTGTCAAAAAGGAGCTCGTGATCCTGCTAAAGCCCACGGTTGTCGATTTGGGTGCACCGTGGAGCCGCGACCTGGCGACGACTGAGCAGCGCATTACGCAGATTACGGGCCAGTAAATGTACGCCCGCTACTTTGGTCTCCGGGAGTTACCATTCGGTATCACACCAGATACCGAATACTATTTTGCTCACGCCAAGCAGCAAGAGGCCCTGAATATGCTCCTGGCGGCAATCCGGATGGGGGAGGGGTTTCTTAAGGTCACAGGCGAGGTCGGGACCGGCAAGACACTTTTGTGCCGGAAGTTTTTGGCAGTCCTGGCGGCCGATCACCGTTTCCTGACGGCCTATATCCCCAATCCCTACCTAGAGCCTTTGGCCCTGATCGAAGCGATTGCGGCGGAGTTGTCCTTGCCCGTCATTCAAGGCCATGGTCAGCACGCGCTGTTGACGACGCTTACCCATCGACTCATTCACAACTACGCGGACGGACGACGCGTCGTCTTGTGTCTAGACGAGGCGCAAGCCATGCCCAGCGAGACATTGGAGGCCTTGCGGCTCATCAGTAACCTAGAGACCGAGAAGTGTAAATTGATTCAGATTGTCCTGTTTGGGCAGCCCGAGCTCGATGAGCGCCTACAGGAGCGTTCCATACGCCAACTGCGCCAGCGGATTGCCTTCTCTTATGAGTTGGCGCCACTGTCGCTTGCCGATATCGAGGACTATTTGCGTCACCGGCTGCATGTGGCGGGGTATGACGGCCCCACGCTTTTTGGGAAAAGCGCGGTGCGGGTCTTGTATCGGGCCTCAGGTGGCGTGCCGAGGCTTGCCAATATCCTTGCGCATAAGGCGTTGATGGCCGCTTATGGTGAAGGCTCAGCCGTGGTTTCCGGTCGGCACATGCGGCTTGCTTGTGCCGATACGGAGTCGACGCGCAGGCCAAGCCACAAATTCGCTTGGGCACTGTGGGGCCGCCGATGAGTCTCATCAATAAAGTCTTGAAGGATCTCGAGGCGCGTACACGCGATACCCGCGAGGCCTCGGAAAGGCCCATGCTGGAGGATTTAAGGCCAGCGCCGCCGCCGGTTGCTAAGGCCTCGGGCTTGCCGCTTGCAATCACCATCGTCGTGGTCGGGGTTTTGGGCCTTGCGGGGGCGGCCGGGTGGTATTGGTATGGACAGAGCGCACAGGTCGCGCCGCGAGTCCCTGTCCGGGTCGCCGTTCGGCCCACCACCCCCCTGCCACGGAAACCCTTGGTCGCGGTCGCCGCTCGGCCGATCACGCCGGTTGCCATGAACGGTCTCCAGGTGGTGCCCGCCAAGCCCCTGCCCACGATTTCGCCGGCTAGCCTGAATCGTCCCCTTGTGCAGGCGCGGCCACGACCGGTCCACCCGGCGGCGGTTCACTCGCGCCGTAGGGCCCAGGTGCTGCTTGCCAGACGACCCCGGCCGCAATTCTTGGGGAGCGTCTCGCGGCGATCTGAGCCCCTGACCACAGCGGAGCACGCCCAAGTGTTGTATCGCCAGGCGATTGACGCGTTGCAACAGGGAATGCCTCGCGAGGCTCGCAATGATCTCAAGGCGGCGCTTGGTCTAAACCCCCAAGATGTTGCCCCCCGGCTCTTGCTCGCGGCCTTGAATATCCAAGATGGGCACCTGAAGGCCGCCCATGGCCTCCTTGCGCAAGGTCTTGCGCTCACGCCGCATGCCCTGGCCGTGGCCTTGTTGCTAGCGCAGGTGGATTTGCGCCAGGGGCAGCCCGAGCGCGCGGTGCATTTGTTGTCTGGGCGCCCGCAGGACGGCTTGCAAAGCGAACCGTACTGGGCCCTTTTGGCCGCCGCGCAAATGCGCGCCAATGATACGGCTGGCGCCATCCTGACCTACCATCAAGGCCTCCAGCGCTTTGCGCAAAGCGGCACCCTGTGGGCGGGCTTAGGCCTTGCCGAACTGAACGGCAAACATGATGCTGCTGCGCGTCGCGCCTTTATGCAGGCGCAAAAATGCGTACTGAGCCCGGTGCTTGCGCATTACGTGGAAGGCGAGTTGAACAGCCTCCCTTGAGCGAAAGGTCGATCCGGCCGGGCCCTTGTGCCAAGGTGTCTGCCCTAAATGACCCGCGGCGCGACAAACACAACCGACGCGATGTTCCCCCGCTCAGATCTGTGCTAGGCGGCGTGAATAGCCGTTCGTTGCCCGGTCCTGTCGGTATGCGTATCCTTAGCCGAAAGGAAGCCCGCGCATGTCGACGACCGAAGACCCCTTTACCAAAAACCTTGATGCGCTTTTTCATACCCTGAAGGAACAGGCCTTGTGGCGTCGGCGCGAGTCGCGAAGTTCGGCAGTAGCGCCCTCCGTGCAGGTAGATAGGGAAGTGCTCCTCTCGTTTTCGAGTAACGATTACCTGGGCCTCGCGAACGATCCCCGAGTCGTCGAATCTTTTGTCGAGGGGGCCCGTCATTATGGCGTGGGGGCTGGTGCCTCCCATCTTCTGGGTGGGCATACGAGTGCACACCATGAGCTCGAGGAGGCGCTCGCGGCGTTTGTGGGGACGCCTAGGGCCTTGGTGTTTTCCACGGGCTATATGGCAAATCTGGCGTTGCTTACGGTCTTTAGTGGTCGTCACCGAGCCGTTTTCGAAGATCGCCGCAACCATGCCTCGTTGCTCGACGCTGCGCGCCTTGCCCAGGCGGATCGCCACCGTTATCGCGATACCGAGGACTTGCGCGGCCAGCTCACCCAAGCGGCCACCGGCGGCCTCATTGTGACCGATGGGGTATTTAGCATGGATGGCGATATCGCGCCCGTAGGCACCTTGTTCGCCCTGGCCAAGGCATCGGGCCTCGGCCTTATCGTAGACGATGCCCACGCCTTTGGGGTTGTCGGACCCGAAGGCCGCGGTACGGCGGCGCATTTCGGTCTAGATTCCGATCCAGCCCTGATTCACATGGGGACGCTGGGCAAGGCCTTCGGCGTCTTCGGGGCCTTTGTGGCCGCGAGCGGCGATATTATCGAGGCCCTGATTCAGAAGGCCCGAACCTATATCTATACCACGGCGCTCCCACCGGCCGTGGCCGTAGCGGCCCGTGTCAGCCTCGCGATCGCGCAGTCGGAAGAACAGCGCCGCTTAAACCTTGAGGCTCGCATCCGCCAATTTCGCAACGGCGCAACGGCCTTAGGCCTCGTTCTCTTACCGTCTTCCACTCCGATCCAGGCGGTCATTTTAGGGAGCGCCGAGCGCGCCCTCCTGGCCAGCGCCCATCTCCGTCGCCAGCGACTACTCGTCTCTGCCGTTCGCCCGCCAACCGTACCCGAGGGCCGCGCGCGGCTCCGCGTTACCCTGTCGGCTTTGCATAGTAGTGAGGATGTCGCGCGCCTTCTTGAGGGGCTTGCATCCCTGCCCGGGGATCCGGCTTGATGCTGCGGCTTTTGCATGGCTGGGGCTTAAATAGCGCAGTGTTCGCGGGGTTCGGGCAGGCCTTGGTCCACCCGACGCAAGCGCTTGATCTCCCTGGGCACGGACACGCACCCTATCGACCGGGCGATCTCGACCCCGAGCGCGTGGCGCAAACCCTGGCTCGCCGTTACCCGGAGCCCGGTGCTTGGCTGGGGTGGTCGCTCGGCGGCCTCGTGGCCCTGGTGTTGGCGGCGCGCTATCCGGAGTCTGTGACCCACCTCATTTTGGTGGGGGCGACGCCTTGCTTTGTGCAGGCGCCGGATTGGCCGCACGGCACCGACCGCGCCGTCTTGGCGGGCTTTGCCGACCAACTCGAACAGGACTATGAGGCGACTTTGCGGCGCTTCCTGACCCTGCAGGCCGGGGTCGGTGAGCGGGCCCAGGTCCGGAGACTGATAGCCGATTTGAAGACAGGGGGTGGGGCGGACGGCGCCGCGCTGGCCGAAGGCTTGGCGATCTTGGCCGCCTATGATTTACGCGGGCTTTTGGCGGATATTCAAGTACCAACGCTCTTTATCCATGGGTCCGATGATAGGGTGGTGCCACCCGGGGCGGCCCGGTGGAGCGCCGACCGGATGCCGCACGCGCGCCTACAGCTGCTTGGCCGCGGTCACGCGCCCTTTTTGAGTGACGAGGCGCGCTGCGCCGCGGTTATAAAGGATTTCCTACATGAGTGAATTGAGTCGGGCGGCCATTCGTCTGGCGTTTGATCGCGCCGCGCGCACATATGACGAGAGCGCTGTGTTGCAGCGGACGGTCGCCGATGAGTTGATCGATCGTTTCCAATGGCTCGCGGTGGAGCCGCGGGTCATTTTAGACGTCGGGACGGGTACGGGTTATGCGCTTCCACGGTTGCGCAAGCGTTTTCGCAAGAGCCGCATCATCGGCTGCGATATCGCCCCGTTGATGGTAAGGGAAGCCAAGCGTCACCGCGGCTTATGGTGCCCCAGCGCCCTCTTTGCCGCTGATGGCGAGCGCTTGCCCCTGGCCTCGCAAAGCGTCGATTGCGTCTATTCGAGCCTATCCCTGCAGTGGATGGATCTGGATCGCGCCTTCGCGGAATTTTTGCGCGTTCTTCGTCCCGGCGGGGTGTTGACGTTTTCTACGTTCGGGCCGGATACCCTCCAGGAACTGCGCGCCGCCTGGGCCGGTGTGGACAGGCGACCCCATGTCCACCCCTTCGCTGATATGCATGACGTGGGCGATGCCCTGATTCGCGCCGGTTTTGCGGATCCCGTTCTGGATGTCGAGCGGTTTACGCTGACCTATGATACGGCCACCGAAGCCCTGCATGATCTGAAGCGTATCGGTGCCCGCAACGCCTTTAAGGGTCGGTTCATGGGGCTTACGGGTAAGGCGCGTTACCAGCAGTTCATCAAAGCCTACGATCAGTATCGCTGCGATGGCCGTTTGCCGATGACCTACGAGGTCGTTTACGGACAGGCGTGGTGCCCGGCAGTCCCAGCCGCCCGTAGTGGCGAAATAAGTATTCCGGCAGCGGCGCTCAGGCGGCCTCGCTAAGGTAAGGCAATGTGGTGATCCCGGCTGTACTGGTAGTCATGAAATACATGCGCGGCGCGCAATGGCGCATAACTGCCGTCCGGTAGCTGGCGCATCGTATCTTTCAACCGGTAGGCAAATTGGCCGCAGGTCCAGATGTCGAAGTTGCGCATGTGGGTACAAAGACAGGTCTTGTCCTTTACCGACAGATTCTTTTCGCTACCCTGGCGTTCGCGCTCGCGATTGTACGCGTCAATGTAGGCGCAGTGGCCTGAGCTATCCAGCAGATACCCGTAGGCCTCGCAATTTGGGCGAATACCAGCACCGATGCCGGGGCTGCCCTTCAACATGCGCATGGGGTAGCCAGTCGGTGAGATAAAGTTGACCTCGATGTCTTCTTCGCGCGACTTAGCGTATTCCTGCTTGACCCGATCCGGTAGGCCACATTCATCGGTTACGGTAAAGCGTGTTGCGACCTGCACCGCGGCGGCGCCCGCTTCGAGGAACTCTGTGGCATCGGTACCGGTAAAGATGCCACCGGCGGGAATGACGGGGATGTTGAGCCCTTCTTGTTTCAGGTAGTGAAGCACCTCGTCGACAATAGTCTTTAAGTCATATTGTGCCCAGTCGGCGCCAAAGCCCAGATGGCCACCCGCGAGCGGGCCTTCGACCACAATGTAATCCGGCAGGCGGTCGAGGCGTGCGTTCTTCCGGAGAAATAGCAAGAGCGCCCGCAGTGAGGACACGATGATCCCAAACTTCACGTCGCGGAAACGCGGCTCGTCTTGGACTAGCGCAAGCGAGCCTAGATGTAAGCCGGCGGCGAGCGTAATGCCGTCAATGCCGGCCTCCATCGCCGCGACTAGTCGTACGCGCAAAGTTTCGCGCGGCGCGTTCATCGTGAGCTTCTCCATACAATTGATAAAGATAAGCCCATCCCCAGTCTTGGCTTCCATCGTCCGCTGGACGTGAAGCCGTGTCGCCTCGGCAAGCCGACCCAGATTGAACTGGACCGCCGCTTTGTCGTCGTTCGCGACATTGTATTTATACTGCTTCAGTTTCTCGGCTACGAATCTTGTGTGAAACCGGCGATCGGAAATGGTTGGCACCATCGCATCGGAGATATGGCCGATACCGCCGAGGCGCGCGGCCTCGAGCGCCAACCCGGCGGCAGAAATATCCACACCCATACCGCCGATCACAATGGGCACCAATTCATGCCGACCGAGACGGAGGCGGAAGTCGTTAACGCATTTCATAACAAAAGAAAATCCCCTGGCGGCTGCCATGCACAGGATGCACGGGGTTTGAGAGAGTAAAGACTGACTGACCTACGACGGCCGTTGTTTGCCTGCACGAACGGGTGCTCGGGTTGGTGGTCTCGTCGTTTTCGCCACGTCTGGGGCTCATGCCAGCCACGCACACACCCCAGGGCGAGCATCGTGCCGCCCCAGCCCTAATATAGACGTGTTTGGGTACTGTGAATAGCAAGTGCTTAATGCTTATACCAATCTAACCACTAAGCCGCTATGGGTCAAGGTCGCCGGGGGCTCCGTGCGGACCCGGCGCTCTTTGGCGAATGGGGTCGGTGCCGTTTGGGGTAGAATCCGCGCCGCCCGCCGGTTGGCGGTGCCTATTGACCCGAAGGCCCCAGAAAAGGGTGCCTAGTAAAGCCCGCCCCCCCTGTTGGTCCCCCGTATTGTGTTGTTCCGACAACGGTCTAGCTCAAAAAGCGCCCCCGTTTACCCCAATGGCGCGCGTGCCGATGGATCATTAACGTGTCGCTTCCAAGATAAAGGAGCGACTATGCGACGACTGCTTGTGTTGGGCGCGGCGTTTGTGACTAAGGTCTCCTACGCTGCCATGCGCCTGCCCGATTATGCCGAGGGCGCAGACCTACGTGTGACGCTTGAAGAGCGGGCGCACGCGATTACTGACATGATCGCGCTTATCGTGAGTATCCTTGCGATTATCGGCATCTTGATCGGCGCGGGTTACTTTGCCAGCGGTCAAGGGGAGCGCGGCAAAGGCTATGTGGTCGGCAGTGTCATAGGCCTCGTGCTGGCCGCTAGCGCCTACGGCATCGCGGCCTTAGTGATCGGCTCATGAGCCCCTTCAACAAGCGTTTGGCGCCGCCCCGCGTCTTCGGCTTGCCGCTAGCTGGTGCATTGGCCGGGCTCGTGACGATCATGGGGACGCTGCTGGCGGTCGTGTTGCCGGATTCGGTCGCAGGCCTCGCACTACTGACGGGCGCAGTCGCCTTGCCGCTCGGTATTTTAGCCACCTGGATTGGCGACGACCTTGTGTTTTCCCGCGTCTTCTGGGTCGCCCGTTCTGACCATCGCCTCGCCGCGCGGGCGTTGTCATGGCTCTAGGCGCCCATCGCTACTGTGATCTCTACACGTGGTCGCATGGCGTGGCCGAGCACGCGATCGCGCATAGTGATGGCGCCGTGTCTCTGGCCATACTCTGGGACGGCCTAGACGCCGAGTTCGAGGACGCAAACGGGCGGGCCCGCGCCTTTGGCGTCATTGCCAAGGTCCTGGCCACCTTGCCGGAGCGGCACTGGATCGAGTTTCATTTATGGCGCGAGCACAGCACGGCCGGCGCGCAGACCTATCTTGCTCATTACCAGTCGGCGACCCGTAAGAGTCCGTTTAGCGAGGCATTGCGCACGGCGGTGGCCGAACACTTGGCGCCGCAGATGCTGGTCAATGCGGTTGCCTTGGTCGTGGGCCGGCTCCCGGGGTTTTCGCGCACAGGCATCAAGCGAACGCTCCGAGACCAGGCCAGTCAAGCCATGGAGCTCGAGCGACTCGCGCACGAGTTGGCCGGACTCCTGCCGGGCGGTCGTGTGGCAACACTCCTTGAGTATGTGGGCCTGATCCAAAAAAGCTACGACCAAGGCCCCGCTCCGACCGTCCTGGATCCGTGGCTTACGCTCGCCGAGCAACTGGTCGTATTACCGCCCAAGCCGCAGGGACGCTTCACGGAGATCAACGGGCGGCGGCTGAAGACATTCTATCTCCACCTCTATCCGGACGCGGAGCCAGCCTGGGTCTTGCCGCTCGTTTCGGGCCCCATCCGCCTGCATATCAGCCAGACTGTGGTCGCCGCCGATACCGAGCATGCCCTGCGGGCGTCTGAGCGGGCCGATCGTCTCGCGCAGGGGACCTTGGGGCGCAACGGTCGCGAGCGCCAGTTGGCGATTCTGCGCGATATGCAGGGGTTCCGCCAGGCGGTGGCGCAAGGGGACCTCACCATTCATCGCAATGCCTATATCGTGTGCGTAGATCTCCCCGAGGGACACCCACGGGAGCTGAACCGGCTCGTGGAGCGGCTGCAGGGAAGCGGCGGCCGGGTGCGTGACGACGAATTTGTTCAGCTGCCGTTTTTTCGGTCATCGCAGCCGGGTCAAGGCTACCGTGTCCCGCTCTGGCGTCCCGACCATGCGGCTCAGATTGTCAACATGGCGCCGGCCCAGGTGTTTAGGTCGGGTTCGCCCCAGTGCGAATCGTTGCGCCTAGGGCTTGCCGGCCAGCCGGTCGCTTTCGACTACAGCCATCAGAGTGTCGCGCACAGTTTCACAGTTGCCATGACCGGGGCCGGCAAGGGCGTCGATAAGGTCGCCACCATAGCCGAAACCTACCCGTTTGGCGTCGATTGGTACGTGCTCGAGATTGGCGGCACCTATCGTTGGGTCGTGGAGGCCTTAGGCGGGACGTACACCAGGCTCGACCCCTCGGCTGCCGCCGTCAATCCCTTGCCGACGCGGGCTGCCGCCGTCTGCGGCCTCGATCCACTGTTGGCCTCGGGGACGCTCAACATCTTGGCCTTTCTTTTGACGGACGGGCGCACGGTCTTGGATTTTCATGAGGCCGCGGCTGGGGCGGCGGCATTGACGCGGCTCTATGCCATTCCCGCAGGTGATGATCCGGGTCTTGTCGAGCTGCTGGGATCTCTGGAGACCTTGGCCGACGTGAGCCCAGAACAACGACGGGCCGCCGGCACGATGGCCGCCAATCTCCACAGCTTCCTGGATACGCCGGAGGGCCGCGTCTTTGCCGGCAAGGATAATGTCCAAATCAGTGTCGGCATGAGTGGCGTGGATCTTAAGGACGTCGACCGCGCCAGCCCTAAGTTGCTGACCTTCTATCTGGTCTTTCTCTGCCTACGCTTTTTGAATCTGGCATTCGCCAATACTTGCCAAGCGCGCGTCTTGTTAGACGAGATCCACAGATTCGTGGCCCACGCGCCCGAGGTCTTGCGTCGACTCGTATCAGAGATCGCCCGCATGGGCCGCAAGGAGGCCGCCGCCATCGATATCGTCACCCAGGGCTTGACGGAAATCGATTCCTTGGAAAAAGAGATCGTCAATTCCATGCCGTTGCGCTCGCTGCTTTACCGCAACGATGGGTGGGCCGACATTGCCGGGCGCATTGGCATGCCGGGCCCGGCCCTCGATATCTGGCGGCGCCTGCCATTCCCCTTAAAACTTTCGTGGCGTCCGGCGATCCGTTCTGTGGGGGAGGACTATCACGCCTTGCGATTAACCTTTCCGCGCCTCGTGCTCGCCTTGGCGGATACGACCCCCGATGGGCTTTCCCGCAAGGCCGCCATTGATGCCCAGGTCTCGGATCCACTT
Organism: Acidiferrobacter sp.; assembly: GCA_035530915.1. Classification (GTDB taxonomy): domain Bacteria; phylum Pseudomonadota; class Gammaproteobacteria; order Acidiferrobacterales; family Acidiferrobacteraceae; genus Acidiferrobacter. The sequence continues at coordinate 24,757 of DATKTV010000022.1, forward strand.
ACGCGGCTCGCGCGCTTTATGGAGCAGCAACCATGAAGAAAACCCTGTGGGTTGCCGTGTTGTGGGCCGCCTGCTCGGGGAGCGCATCGGCATTCCTAGGCATTGGCGATGTCACTTTTGATCCACCGGTCCATGCCGAGCTAATCAGCCTGTTCGATCAAACCATGGCCATCTACCGCACGACCATGAGCGAACTCCATCGCATGGAGGCCGTAGAGGCCGCCTTGCAGACTGCCCAAAGGGATGTAAAGGCCATTACCAACGGCAACCTCATCCACTACGAAGAGACCGCCATGCCGGTTGGCATCCCACCATCGATCGGGCAGTACTTCGATGCCGCACAAGGAATAACGCAAACAGCGACCGATCTTAGTGGCTACTACCAGCAACAGGTCCGGCGCGTTCAGCAGCTCACTCGCCTCAATTGGCTGGTGCGCGCTACGAGCGAGGATGCGCGCCTGTCGGCTACCCGCCTAGGCGCGAAGACCAGCGGTGACGTCACGGCGCAGTCGTCCGCCACGGTCGCGACCCTTGCTGTGCAAAGCGCGCAGTCGATGCAGGCCCGCGCGATCCGCCGCGCCGCCGAACGACGCAACGAGCGCCGCTTGCCGGAGCAGGCGTTGCCCCTTTATGAGGCCTTCGGGCAAGCGCCATGAACAGCGCCTCACTGGTCGCGAATTTTCTGGGCTACCTCAGTCCGCGTGGCGTCTATACTGCGGCCGCCCCGATCGCCCACACGCTCATGACAACGGTGACGCCATCGCTGTTCGTGATCGCGCTCTATATACGTCTTTTGGAAACGCAATCCGACGCCGTCATGGGCATGGGTCGCTTTAGTCAAGCGATCAAGGATATCGCCGTCTGGGGCGTGATCCTCGTTGTTTATTTCTCGGCTGGCAACCTGATCGCCCATTACCTCAATGCCCTTTATGCCGAAATGGCGCGCATCGGGTCACTGCACACGGTCGCGTTGCAAATGGCGGCGCTTTTGAAAACCGCTGATAAGACCCCAAGCGGTTCTTGGAGCACGATAAAAGAAATCAACGCGCTGCCCATGCGTATCGCCACGGTACTCCTTTATTACGCCACACTAGTTATAACCACGTTTCTTGAGGCGCTGTTACGAATCGCCCAGGCGATTGGTTACGAGGTGGCGTTCCTGTACGGCTTGATTGCCATCCCGCTTGCCATCAGTCGGACCATATCGCTCATGCGCGGTTTCGCGAAGCTGATGGGGTTCTTCGTGCTGTGGCCCGTAATTCAAGCGCTGCTGCTGGCGGTATTCTCGCCGATATTTACTCAGGCCATAGCCGATCTGCAGCAGCTCCTGGGGCCCAGCGACTACATGATCGTCTATGCGCATATGTTGTTTACGATCCTGAATCTGATCTTGTGCGCGGTGCTTTTGGCGGCCCCGTATATCACTGCGAGCTTGGTCGAGAATGCCGGTGCCGCCCAGCCTATCCTGAGCCCATACATCGGCGCGCTGACCGGCATGGGGATGACCATGGCCATGGGCGTGGGCCAAGGCGCTGCGCGTATGGCGCGGCCGTTTCTCGAAGACGATCCGGAAATCACCTCGATTGCCCCCGGGCCGGTCGATACGTTGCACGTGCCTAGAGACCCGGATTATTGGCCGACCTCTGCCGATGCCACAGTCCCGCTCACCAACTACCTAGATCCGGAATTCGATGCGCCGGCGAAGGACGAGCGCGATGGTATCGATTGACACGAACGTTTGGCTGCGCCACGGACCGCAGGGGATCTTGCTGCAACGCCTTGCCCGCTATGCGCTCTTGGGGTGGGCGCTGTTTGGTTGTGCGGCGCTTGCGCTCTGTCTGTTGGCCGTTGTTGCGGCGGGGCGCACGCCACCGATCATTGCGGTCAACAGGGAGGGCGTGGTGTTAGGGCATATCCAATGGCTGAGTGCTATCCGGCGCTCGCACACGGAGATCGTGGCGGCCTCCATGCGTTTCGTTGAAGACTATTTGAGCGTCAATAGCGACACAGTCGTGCCCGACTATGTGCAGGCCTTGAATATGATGGCGCCGCCATTTCGCGCCGTGACCGTGGGCGCGCTTCAGAAATCGGCCTATATCGCCCGCGTCCGGAAGGCCCATCTACGATCCTGGGTGACCTTTGACCATGGTGATAAAAGACCGCGTGTGGTCGGGTCCGCGGGCCCCGTGGCGCATGTGCGCTTGACGGGCGTAGTCCATCTGGCCGTTCCCTCCGGACAGATCCACAGCGAGCCATTTTCGATCATCCTCACGGTCACGTCAGTACCGCGACGGCCGAGCAACACCGCCGGCGTCGTTGTCGATGGAGTGGCGGGATTATGATAATGGCGCTCCCGGCGAGTCTGGCCCGGCTGGCGCCTCGTGCCCGGCATGTGCTGTTGAGGCCATATACCGCGCTCGGTGCCGTGCTCATACCGAATCTCGGTCTGCGGCTCATTTTTCCGCGGGCCGATGCCGGGGCGCTCACGTTTGCCCTAACGAACCCGTTCTTTAAGGCGACCCGGGTGGGCGCCGCGGGCATCCTTATTACGGTACCGGGCGCGCCCCACGGGCGTTATTGCAGTAACTTGTTTATCGGTCTGCGCTGGCGCGCGATCTCTTTGCTTGTGTGCACCACGACCGCCACCGGCCATTACGCAAGTGATATCGTTTTTGTAGCCCCCCCACCGGCCGCCCCCGAGCCGTCCGCGCCAATCGCCAAGGCGCCACCGGCCTGGGCGCAGGCGCTGGCCGATATCGCGTTTGGTGGCAATCCCGAAGAGGACATAAAAATTCGCGTCAGGCTTCCTCGTGCCGGCCAATCCGATAGCGTATATGTGAGCCGCTTTGTGTTGACGCCCACCCACGCGGTTCTGGGTTTCGCGATTTCCGGCCCCAAGGGCGACGCAATCTCTGTGTCGCGGGCCTTACTCTACCGGGGGCGCAGCGATTGGCGCCGTGTCGGTGGCGTCTTGGCCTGCGACAGCAACGATGCGGCCCATGAAACGCGCTGTGCGCTGGTGGTGGCAAGACCCGATGTCGCGGTGTCGCGTTGGCACCTCGTTATCGTCACCTCGTTTGGGACGACGCGCGTCTCATGGTGAACGTGCCGCCCATCAGCACGACGGTTATCGTCCGCCAGTTGGCCCACACCGAGGTCACGAAGCCGCCGCTTTTTAGTCGCATCCTGGGGTTTATACCGAAGGCGCCTATGCGGCCTGGGCGGCCTGGGCGGCCTGGGCGGCCTATACGGCGGGCAACGGCTGGGCCTCGGTACCGACACGCGCCAGCCCTCGGCTTTTTGATCTATGCACACCGTAATCCACCGAGTGTCTATCGGCCCACGACGCAAACTTTAGGTATTCGTGCCGGATCTTGGATCGTAGCGCGGCTACGCCACGCTATTACCGACACGGACTCGGCGCTCGTCGTCTTGCACGTGGTGTCTCCGGTTACCGGGTTGAACGGGACGCTGCCAGCGGGTACGCGCTTGCTTGCCCGTATTCAGGCGGCAAGCGCCAATCGCGTGCAGCTGTCGGTTACGCAGGCCATCACCCCGGATGATCGGCGGATACCGCTTATCGCCGTCGTTTTCGATAGTCGCTTCCAGCTTGGTCTTCCCGGCTTTATCGAGGGTGGTCGTCGGCAGGCGGCGGTCGTGGCTTTCGGCCAGTCGCTTTTGTCGAGCCTGGAGAACGCGTTCGATATGGTGAGCACACAGGGTTCATTGGCATCCCAGACGCTTGGTAATGCCGGGCGCAATACCTTGGGGGCAGTGGTCCGGTTGAGAACCGTCCGCCGCGTCTTGTACATACCGGCGCAACGCGCCTATGTCCAGATACAGAAGGGGTCATGATGCGCGCCCTATGGTGGTTGGCGATCTTGGCCGTTCCGGGCACTGCTGCTGCTTGGCAACTGGCGCTCGGGGGAGGCCTTGCGGCCGGTGTCCTGCGGGGATCCGGAGCGGTGACTGGATGGGATGTTGGGATGCAGTGGAGCCGTCGACCGGTTGTCGCCACCCGGTGGGTAATCGATTTGACCGTCGGCCAATTCGCCAATACGAAGGTCGCAAACGGCGTTGCCGAACGGGGACGCATCATGACGGCCACGTATGAATGGGAGCGGCGCGTGCCGATTTCCTATGACCTGCGTCCGTGGTGGGGCGTGGGTGGCGGTGTTGCCCATATTCGTTATGACGATCGTGAGCGCATCAATGCGCAAGGTTACGCCGTGGAATTTTACGGTGCGACAAGCGAGACCGATGCCACCGTCCAGACGGCTGTCGGGTTGCGTCTTAGCCGGTCATGGTCGGTGGCCCTTGTGGCGGCCACCGACTGGCCTGCGCACCTTTCTACTATCACCCTGACGTTATTCTGGAGGTTACTGTGAGCGCAGGCATCCGTGGTTGGGCGTTGTCGATGGCATTCATCATCCTCGCTGGCTGTCGGTTGGGTGATCCGACCACTCCGACCCCTTTACCGCAGGGCTATGTGGCCGGTTATGTCGTAAGTGGCGGTCCCGTTGCCGGCGCCAATGTCTCTATCTATGGTCCAAACGGGCTTATCGGCAGTACCCGGACAGACGATAACGGCCATTTCCTTCTCGCTGTGCAGGTCTTGAGCGCGGCCCTCAATATCGTCGCAGACGGCGGCTCCTACCCCGAGGCGGCAACGGGAGCCACCGAACCGTCGAGCACCCTAAGCGGGATCTTTTCGTATCAGGAAGGGACGACGCTGACTGCGTCCGTGACGCCGCTTACGACTGCGAGTGAGGCGCTGGCGAATTTTTTGGTCGCGCAAGGCTTGACGCCGACGCTAGCGGCCGCGAAGGCGGATAAGGAATTTACCGTCTGGCTTGGCCTGAGCGTGGCGACCACCCAGCCGATTTTGGTAGATGACGTGATAAGCGGCCAAGCGTTTAACTCTGCTCTGCGTTACGGTCTTGTCATAGCGGCGCTATCGCAGTGGGCTCACTCGCAAGGCGCGGAGACCACGGCGGATCTCACCGCGACTCTGGTGGCGGATCTCCAAAACGATGGCCTGCTAAACGGTGAAGGCGCGCAAGGCCCCTTGCTTTTGGGTTCGCAGCCCTTGTCGGTTATGGCTTATAGGCAAGGCCTAGCGACCGCTCTGGCCCAGGCCGCGGCCGCCCAGCCCGCCGGTACGGCCGCGGCACTGCCCGGCCCCAATAGCGCGGCGCTCACGCTCTATGCCCAGAGCCTAGCCGAAACCACCTCCGCCCTCTTTGGCAGTGCTCCCGCCCCGAGCTTTGCCAGTACGCCTTTATCTTTGAGCCTGGGGGCATTGCCGGCCTGGACTCACGGTACGCTCACCGTCTCCGGATCCATAACAGACCCGTTTGGCTTAACGGCCGACGTGACCCTTGCAGTCGATGGTCAGATGTATCGGACCGTCACCGCCCAGCCGACCTTTGCGTTTGCTATCAATACCGCGGCGTTTGCTGATGGCCAACATGCCTTAGCCTTCGACGCCCAGGACCCCACCGGCGCGAGCGCCACGGCCAACGTCTCACTGGGCATCGATAACACCCCGCCTAAGGCGTGTCTGTCGCTTTTTGAGCCGCTGACATCTGAGATTTTGCTGGCCGGTCACTGGGACGACATCTCGGGGGTTGTCAGCGCGACCCTAAATGGCTCACCCGCCCAAGTCACGTCGTCTGGCACCTGGTATGGGTCTTTGCCGACGATATCGGGCCCTGTGGTGCTCGGCCTTACCGATGCGGCTGGCAATACTCAGGTGTTTTCTTGGGCGGCGAGCACGCTATCTAACCCAGCGCCGTGTGCTTGAGGCGAGCCCGAAATGTTTACACTGGGTACATTGCTTGCGCTATGCGCGCGCCCAATAGGCGCGCCGGTACCATCAAGCGGCTTCGGGGGTCCCGAGTACGCCCTTCATAGTATCGAGTGCCTTTTTCTCGATCTGGCGGATGCGTTCCGCAGAGACCCCGTACTCCTCTGCCAATTCATGCAGAGTGGGTTTCTGGGAACTTAACCAGCGCCTGCGGATGATGTCGCGACTGCGCTCGTCGAGAGACACGAGTGCGCTGCTGAGTTTGTCTTGTTGGGCGGTCTCCGAGTCGGCGCGCGCCAGCAGGGTCTCCGGGTTATAGCGCATATCCTGAAGGTAGCCTGCAGGCGACGACCGAAATTCCTCTTCATCGCCGTCGTCTTGGGCATCGAACGGGACATCGGCGCTCGCCATCCGCAGCTCCATCTCTTTGACAGTCCCGGTCGGAACGTCGAGGTCGGCTGCTAGGCTGGTGATTTCGGTCTCATTCATCCAGCCGATGCGCGCGCGCGATTGGCGAAGATTGAAGAAAAGTTTGCGCTGTGCCTTGGTCGTGGCGATCTTTACGATGCGCCAGTTGCGCAGGATGTAGTCGTAGATCTCGGCGCGAATCCAGTGGATCGCAAAAGAGACGAGCCGTACACCGTGCGCCGGATCAAAATGTTTAACGGCCTTCATTAGGCCGATGTTCCCTTCTTGTATCAGGTCGGCCTGGGGGAGTCCGTAGCCCGCGAACGCACGCGCCACACGGATGACGTAGCGCAATTGCGACAACACGAGTTGGCGGGCAGCACCGAGATCGTTGTGCTCCCGGTACTCGATTGCCAGATGCCGCTCCTGCTCGGCATCCAAGATCGGCGCGGCATGGGCAAGTCGCACATAATAGGAGAGCCCGCCCTCGGCACGCAGGTTTACGGCAACTGGCATAGTTTGCGTCGTCATCTTTGGCCCCCGGCTTTGTCTGTCCATTGCGGCCATTTTAGCATTCAAGGCGCAAGAGTGCTAATCCGCTGAAAAGCCCAAATCATGACCGACAAACCCGAGTCCGGCCATGAGGCCGCCAGCCTTCGCTGGCCGCTTGGGCGGCGCGCGGCGCCGCCCATCCCAGATGCCGGGCGAGGCGCGTGCGATCCCATTAAACCATTGGCAAATCATAGAGATAGGATCGATTGCCGGTAAAGTATGGCCAACCCGTCGGGCGGCGGACGGTCTCGCGCGATAAGCCGGGCCTGGTGACGACCAAGAGTGGGACGTTAGGCGGTCAGTGGCCAGCGGAAGGACTCCTCCGGGGGGTGGTACCGCCCAATGTCTTTGACGCTAAAAAAGATCCGGAGGGTTTGTCCACGGGCTGGGGTGTGAATAGTGGGATTGAAACATAACCAAATCCCATCTGTACTATTGGCAGGCGGCCATAGCTCTCGGCGGCGCGGGGACTAATGACTAGGATCGATGAATGCCACGCCCAGGTGCGTCGCCAACGCGTCGAGATTCTTGTCTATCGTCCAGAGCAGCGTGTCTGCGGTGAGCAGAACGGAGGCGAGCAATGATATATCTACTGCGCCGCAGCCCGAGTCATGTAAATGCTCCTGCTCGATCAGGGTCAGCATCTCGTCGGTTGTGGCGACGACGGCCTGCTGTAGTTTCTTGAGATTGCCGAGCGTGTGCTCGCGAGGTATCGGCGGTGTTCCGCACGCGAGTTCGAGCACGATGAGCGGATGGACCAGCACCTGGTCCATCGCCAGCAGCGATTGAAGCGCAGGACTGGTAGTGCGGAAATGCGCGACCCAGACCGAGGTATCCGCAAGGACCAGGCTCACCGAGGCAGAAGTTCCGTAGGCCGTCGACGGGGAATATCCTTCATTCCGGGGGCTTTGCCGCCCAAGGCAGCAAGTCGTTTACCCGCCTGCACTCGCACGAATACCCTGATCGCTTCGCGGAACAGATCCCCCCTGTCCATTCCTGGATCAGCCATGTCTAGCGCCCGCTGGTAGAGTTCATCATCAATAGACACGGTTGTTCTCATGTGACGCCTCATTGTCATCTAATATGATGCAGAATAGCATCAAGAATGGTGACGATAAAGCGCGATCATCCCGTGGATGAGTCCCATGAGAGTGGGGATGCTGTCTGGTCTTAGCGCGCCGCCCACGGGGTTTGGGGTCCCTGAGCGGGAGCCGGGGTTTAGCGTGGGCCTAGGCGCAGCTGGCGGCCCACCGCTAGGCGTGCCCCGAGCCAACCAAACACGGTACCGAACGCAAGGAGCTTCAAGGCGCGTCCGAGACCGAGTCCGACGAGGGTGTAGTGGCTTGCGTAAAGGGTATCGAGCCTATGAATGGGCCCGCTTAGGAGCATTAGGCTCAACTCTAGAAGCAAAAGGGCGCAGAGCGCGCCAAGGCCGCCGGTCAGCGCGCCCGCATAGAGGAACGGCCGGCGGATAAAGGCATCGGTCCCGCCCACTAGACGAATAATATCGATTTCTGTCGCGCGGTTAACGACTGCGACTCTGGTGGTATTGCCTAAGATCAGAACCACAGCAAGCCCCAAAAGCCCACTTAGGATGATCACCAGACGATGACCGAACGCGAGCGCGGCGTCTAGGCGTTCTAGCCACGCCAAGTTGGATTGGACGTGGGCCACGTCCGGCGCCGCCTTCAGAGCATCGACGAGCGTCGCCAAGGTCTTAGGACTGACGCTGTCAGGCGTTACCACCACCACCCCCGGTAGCGGGTTGTGGTGCAAGGTCGCGAGCGCGTCGCCAAACCCAGACCGTTTCTCGAACTCTTGCAGCCCTTGTTCGGGGGAAATATAGCGCGCCGACTGTACCCCTTTCATGCGACTTATAGTGGCCGCGACATTTTGGCCGGCGGCACCTTTTTGGAGGTACACGGAAAGCGATCCGCCCCGATGCCAGCCATGACTTAACTGTTCTAGGTTCAAAAGCCCTACATACAGTCCGGCCGGTAGCGCGAGCGTGACCCCGATCATGAGCACGGTTAGCAAAGTCGCGGTGGGGCTGTGCACGAGATCGCCGAGCGTCGCGACCAACACTTGTAGATGGCGGGTGAAGTAGCTTTTCACGCGGCGCCCACCATATGGCCGCGGCCTAGCGCAATCACCCGTTTCTGGAGCCGTTCGATATGTCGGAGTTCGTGGGTGGCGATCAGCACGGTGACGCCATGATCGTTGAAGTCGCGAAAGAGATCGATGATCTCGTCGGACATCGCGGCATCAAGATTGCCGGTCGGCTCGTCGGCGATAAGCAGCGCGGGGCGGTGGGTAATAGCGCGGGCAATGCCGACGCGTTGTTGCTCACCGCCCGATAATGTCAGCGGGTAGCTACGCGCACGCGCAAGCAACCCGACCTTGTCGAGCGCCGCCTGAACCCGTTTACGCATGTCGTCGCCAGTAATCCCGGCGACTACGAGCGGCAAGGCCACGTTGTCGAAGATCGTTCGATCGTTTAAGAGCTTGTTGTCTTGAAAGACGACCCCGATCCCGCGTCGAAAATAAGGCACGCGCATACGCGACAGTCGGTTTAGGTTGTAGTTATTGACAATGATTTGGCCGCGGGTCGGTTGCTCTATGCGGCAGATCAGCTTCAGTAAGGTGCTTTTACCGGCCCCTGAGTGGCCGGTCAGGAACGCCATCTCGCCCTTGGCCAGGGAAAGACTGATGTCGTTTAAGGCTTCGTTGCCGCCAGGGTAGCGTTTGAAGACGTGGCTGAGATCGATCATCGATTTTATGATTCGGTGGGTAAAACGGCGTCAACGAAGGCGCGGGCCTCAAAGGGGCGCAAATCCTCGGCCGTCTCGCCGACACCGACGAAATAAATGGGCAGCGCAAAGCGTTGGGCCAGCGCGAACACGACGCCGCCCTTCGCGGTTCCGTCCAATTTCGTAATACAGAGCCCGGTGACACCCACTGCTTTGTGGAAGTGTTCGAGTTGGGCCAGCGCGTTTTGGCCGATGCCGCCATCCAATACGAGGATGATCTCGTGGGGGGCCGAGGGGTCGATTCGCCCAAGCACCCGCTTGATTTTCGTAAGCTCGTCCATGAGCCCGGTTTGGGTATGGAGTCGCCCTGCGGTGTCGATCAGCAGGGTGTCTACCCCACGCGCTCGCGCGGCCGATAGGGCATCGTGGGCCACGGCGGCGGCATCGGCACCGCGTGGTTGGCTTATCATGTCGGCGCCTGTGCGGCGGGCCCATTCGCCCAATTGTTCGATGGCGGCTGCCCGAAAGGTGTCGCCCGCGGCCAGAAGGACCGTTTGTCCTTCCGTACGGAGGCGCGCGGCCAATTTCCCGATCGTAGTGGTCTTTCCGGCCCCGTTTACCCCGACCATGAGAACGACCTGGGGGGTCGGTCCCGCGGGCCAGGGGCGTTCGCAGGGGCGCACGATATCGTACAGAACGGTTCGTAGCGCGGCATACACCGCTTGCGAATCGTCGAGTTCCTTGCGGGAGATACGTTTGGTGATTTCCGCCATGACCGCAGTCGCCGTATCGACCCCGAGATCGGCCGTGATGAGCGCCATCTCGAGCTCTTCGAGAAGCTCGGCATCCAGCGTCCGTGGCCGCCGTAATAACTGGCCGACATTTTGCCCGAGGGCCTGCCGCGTTGTTGCGAGGCGCTCACTTAGGCGTGTCAGCACGCCAAGCTTATCGCTCTTGTCGTCAGACCGCTTACGAAAGAGCGCCATGGGGGGTTTAGCCGGTTTTACGAGCGAGCGCCAGATACTTTTCGTACAAGGATTCTTTGTTCTCCACGTACTCTGGGTTTTTGAGAATACAGTCGACCGGACATACCTCGACGCATTGCTGGGTGTCGTAATGCCCTACGCATTCCGTGCACGAGTTCGGATCAATGCAATAGGTCTCTTCCCCTGGAGAGATGGCTCCATTGGGACATTCCGGCTCGCAGACATCGCAGTTTATGCAGTCGTCAGTGATCATTAAGGCCATAGTCACCCTCCTTCGTGCAGTTTACCGTAATGCCGTCGCCAATGCAGCTTTTACGGCGGGGTGAACGAATGCCGTCACATCGCCCCCAAGCCCGGCGATTTCCTTGACGAGGCTTGCGGAAAGGTAGCAGTCTCGCTCCGATGCGGTCAAAAACACAGTCTCCACGGCGGCGTCTAGACGCCGGTTCATGCCGGCCATCTGAAACTCATATTCGAAATCCGATAGTGCACGCAGCCCGCGGATAATCACCCGGGCCTTGTGCTCGTGGACGAAGTCCATAAGCAGGGTATCAAATCCGATGATGCTCACCCCCTTCATGTCGGCCAAAACCTCGCGCGCAAGCGCGACGCGGTGGCTTAGGGGGAAAAGCGGGTGCTTACGGGCGTTATCGGCCACGGCCACGATAACATGGGGAAAGAGGCCGGCTGCGCGCCGCACGATGTCGCTATGGCCATTGGTGATGGGGTCGAACGTTCCAGGATAGATTACGGTAGTCACAATGGCTCCTGGGCTTGGGTGACAAGGCCGAAGGCCACTTGGCCCGCGCGACCCTGGCGGTGCCAACGAAGGCCCGCGGGTGGCGCTACTGTCTCGTCGACGGCCGTTTCGATGTAAAGAAGGCCGCCAGGCGCCAGGATGCCGTGGCTTATGATCAGGGTCAAGGCCGCTTGCAGGAGCCCGGTACCAAAGGGGGGGTCTAGAAACACGATATCAAAGGACCGTGGCGACAGGCCCGCCAGGAAACGCAAGGCCTCATCCTGGATAATAGTGGCCGTTTCGGTTCGCAATAGCCCCGCTGTCTGGCGGAGGGCGGTTTCCGTAAGGGGGTCTTTCTCGACTAAGGTCGCCTCTTGGGCGCCGCGTGAGAGTGCCTCGAAACCTAGAACCCCGGATCCCGCAAAGAGATCGAGGCAACGGGTCCCCGGAAGGTGGGGCGCAAGCCAGTTAAAGAGGGTCTCTCGTACTCGGTCCGGGCTCGGTCTTAGGTCCGCGCGCGCAGGAAAGCTCAGGCGGCGACCACGCCAGAGACCGCCGATGATGCGCACGCGCGACCCCCCGCCTGTTATGCCGAGGTCGCTTCGTCGGCCACCCTTAGGCCCCATCGTCCATGCGCGCCGTGCGCTCCAGACGCCCTTATGGCGCTTGGTTTAGGTTCGCGCGGATCCGTGCGAACGATGCATGAGCCGTCTTGTGTTGCTCGCCAATTTCTTCCAGCACTTGTTTCAACTCCCCCATGCGAGCCTCTAAGGTATCGCTGGCTTGATGGATGCGCTTGATGCTCTCTAGGCGGCGGCGTAGTTGGGCTTGATGTTCGCGTACCTGGGACTCCATGGGGGCCATCATGTCCCGAAGCCAGTCGTCGGCATCGCGGTTAGCGCTCACATAGATAGCGCGCACCTTGCTGACCGCCGATTCAAAAAAGCTGCGCACCACGGCCTTTTGCTCGGTCATGAGTAGCGATAGGCCCTTCATGAACTGCTCATGCTTTTCTTGTAGGCGTTTGATTTCCCGGGTGTAGCGCATGACCGAGAATGACGTCGGCTTGATATTAGCGAGCCCGTGCTCCTCTTGGAATTTGCGGTAGATGCCGTCCATTAGCCCCTTGATCTGTTGGGCGTCCTGGGTCAGCTGGTCCATTCGTGACGCGGAGTAGGCAAAAAACGCCTGCATCGCCGTCCTCAGTCCGCCAGTGGTGAAGCTGGTCTCCATGTTCTTTTTGGTCTCGGCGATCATGGTATCGAGCTGGCGCAGGCTGATCTTCGTATAAAGCTCGGAGCTTTGTTGAGAGAAGATCGTGCGGGTGGCGTGAAAGCGCTGTAGGCTGCGGTCGAACTCGGTCTTGTCGGCACGCACCTTCTCCATCATATGATCGATGACGTCCATATTTTTGCCATTGAGGCCGCTTAACTCCCCCCAATGTTCCCGTAGTCCCTGGAGTCTTTGTGCGATAAGGCGCTCGGTCGCGTTCTCCACTTCGCTAAATTCAGCGGCTATGGTCTCTGCGACCAACCCCCCCTTGCTGGGGAGCAGTTCCTCCGCGAGCGCCTTTTCAAGCGCCTTGATGCCGCTCCGCTCCTCCAGGGCGCTATCGTGTCGGACCTTTGCGGTCAGGGCCTTTTGGGCCGAGACGGGATAGACGCGGTGCTCTGTCACGCCTAAATAGCGGGCCGTTTCGGTGATTTGGCGCGCGACCTCGCGGGCCACGTCCGCCTCGTTTTTGAGTTCATCCCACAGCCCGTCGACCTTATTTAAGACCACGAGGCGGCCCTTGCGACTACTCGCGATGTGGTCTCGCCAAACCGCGATTTCTGATTGGGTCACCCCGGTGTCCGCCGCCAGGACAAACAAGATAGCGTGGGCGTTAGGGAGCGTATTGAGTGTCAGTTCCGGTTCGGCGCCCAGGGCGTTCAGTCCCGGGGTGTCGAGAATGACTAAGCCCTCCTTTAAAAGGGGGTGCGGGAAATTGATCAGGGCATAACGCCACTTGGGGATTTCAACCTCCCCTTCCTCATTGATTGTCGCTCCCGATTGGGTGAGGTCGGTAGTGACGGCCAAGCCCAGCGTGCGTGCCTGCGCGGGGCTCACGGTCTTTGTCTCCGCAATGTGCTTCAGCGCCGCTACCATGGCGGCTGGCGAATCCAGTTCCAAGGGGATCGTCTGCCACTCATCCGGGAAGCTCTTGAATTCGGCGATCGTGGCCCCGTTTTCCCGGGATTCTATGGGCAGGAGCTTAAGGCTAGGGGGCTTATCGCTCTCATAAAAAAGCTCGGTCGGGCACATGGTAGTGCGACCGGCGCTCGACGGCAGGATTCGTTGCCCCTGTTCGCCAAAGAAGATCGCGTTGATGAGCTCGGATTTGCCGCGCGAAAACTCGGCCACGAAGGCGAGATACAGCTTGTCGTCTTGAAGGGCGGTCAGCATGCGCTCGATATGCGTGTCGCTTTGCGGCTGGCTTAGGCCCTGATCGGCAAGCCAGGTCCGCAACTCGCGAATGGCCTTAGTCAGTCCCGAGCGCCACAGGCTGTAGGCCTCGAAGCGCATCTCGATTGCGGTATGGCTCATACTCCCCCCCTGAACACCTACGGTTTCCTGATCTAGTATAGGACAAACCGGCGCTAGTGTTGACATTTTGGGCAATAATAGCTGCTTCGCGCCGAGTGGCTTAGGCGCGCGATCGTACCCCGACAACGGAGGCAAGACGCCCCCTCACGTCCGTAGACCCGCAACTGTTGCTGAAAGTACCCAGGCCGCCCATCGCTACCGACAAAATCTTGCAGGGTCGTGCCGCCGGCGGCTATTGCCCGGTTCAGGACGTCGATGATGGCCGTGGCCAAGGCCTCGTAACGGGCAAGGCTTATACGCCCGGCGGCCCGTAGCGGGCGGATGCCAGCCTCAAAAAGCGCCTCGTGGGCGTAAATGTTCCCGATTCCCGCGACGATCCGGCCGTTTAGCAGAAAATCCCGTATCGCTACCTTGCGCCCGCGCGCGCGATCATGGAGATAGGCCCCGCTAAACTCGGCAGCTAACGGCTCTGGTCCGAGCTGCCGAATGAGCGGGTGGTGGCGAGGGTCTTCGCTATAGAGCAGTGCCCCGAAGCGCCGCGGGTCGCGCATGCGCAGGCATTGGCCGTCTGCAAAAACGATGTCAAAGGGGTCCCAGGGTCCCGGTGGCCGCCCGGCGCTGGTGACTTGTAGGCTCCCGGACATCCCGAGATGGATAATGAGCGAACCCGCGCCTAGGTCGAACAGCAGATATTTGCTGCGTCGCGTTAACTTTCGGATTGTTTGGCCAGAAACGATACGTGAGAGTCCGGGGGCGATTGGCCATCTGAGCCGCGCATCCCGCACGATGAGCCCCGTGATCCGCGCACCGCACAACAACGGAGCTAGGCCGCGAAGGGTGGTCTCGACCTCAGGGAGTTCCGGCATCCGAGTCTAGGTGCAGTAGATGCTGGCCGATTTCCTTGGGGAAGTGGTACGCAAGTCCTTGGTCACGACGCACGAGCACAAGTTCTGGTTGGGTTGCCGCGATATCGATGGTCAGGGTGTGGATATGCGCGGCACCTGGGGCGCTTTGGGCGTGATGGCTCTCGGTACGATAGTGGATGGTAATGCGCCCGATCACCGGCTGGTTTTGGTACGGCGTCACCGCCAAGGCGCGCGCATACCGCCATTCATCGACAAAGGTATTGATCTGGTCGTTCGAAACCTTGGTTGGTTTGGGCATGACCCGCCAGATCCCATGCTCGCGGATGACGGTAAAGTGCGGCAGGTCAAAGGCGACCGGGTGTATCCGATCCCCCAGCAGTTTGGTGCTTAAAAAGCTGTCGGTATTCCAGTGCCGCAGGCCAATGGTTTCTGTCGGCACGAGCGCTATCGTATGACCGACGAGCACGTAGCGTAGGTTTCCGAGCGGGCCCCGTTTACCGATCAGAATGCGCTCGTGGTTTAGCGTCAGCACGGCCTCGGGCGGTGCCAACCCAAAGGCGGCGAGATTGGCCATCGGTGCGGCAAAGTGATCGCTGGTACGCGCATGGGCCAGGTCGGTGAGGGCCTCGACCCGGAAACGGTCGGCGCGCGCCGCGAGCGGCCGCAGGACGAACCACTGTGATCCGATGCGCTTGAAGACGATGGTGCGGTGGCTGGCGCGTTGCACGATAATCGCGGAAATCGCCGCCGTTTTTATGGTCGTGAGCTGCGGTGCCCTATACGGCGCCGCTGTTTCGGGCTTGTCCCACAAAAACAGCCCTAAGCCTAAGGCCACGAGGAACAGGGCACCATTGACGAGCCAGCGCTTCGTCATCGTTACAATCGCCGCCTTCGCCACCACACCACAAGCCCGCCTGCCAAAAACACGATGGGCAATATGAGCAGGAAGCCGAAGGCCATGATCTCTTCCTTGCCGCGCGTTAAAACGAGCGTGAGGTCAGGTGCCGCACGGTTGGGGAGGTTGATGAACGCGTCGTCGTGGGCGATCCAGTTGGCCAAATTCATGGCCAAGGTGAGGTTGCCGCCCTCGCCGATAAAGCTGTTGGAGGCAAAATCGCTATCGCCGAGAATGATCAGGCGTTGTGTTTGTTGGCCGGGCCTCCGGGCGCGTTCTAGCGCCACGCCTAACGTGAGCGATTTCGGTGTCACCCCGTGGGGCGGTTGAACGATCCCGGCGAGCGGTTTGCGCTGTTGCCAGGCCGTGTCGCCGGTGCGCAGAATCGGCAGCACATGGAGGCCCGCGACCGGGGTCACGGTGAGCGTGGTGGCCGTCGGAAACACCGTGGTTAAGTGCATACCATGCACCGGACCGGCGTTTGGATAGCGGTTTACGGCGATAAAGTCGGGGCTCGTCCCGGTTAACAGCATGGACGTGGGGTCGACGGCAAAGCCGCGTCGGATGTGTATGCCTAGGGTCTTCGCAAGCGCCGCCAGACCTTCTGTGTGACCGGGCTCAAGCAGCCACAAGACATCGCCGCCGTTCTGGACGAAGGCCTTCAAGGTCCTGATCTCGCCGACCAAAAAGGGGATCCGGGGGTCGGCGATGATGAGCACCCCGACCTTTGGCGTCAGCGGCCGCGCCGCGCCGAGGTCGAATGACGACACCTGAAACCCGCGGGCCTTAAGGCGCCGGGCCCACGTGGAGAGCCCCAGCACGGCCTGGCTGTCGGGCCGACGCTCGCCGTTGCCGGTAAGGAAGATCAAGTGGCGCAGGCCCGTGCGTTGCAGCCGCGCGAGGATATTGGTGACACCGGCCTCGGTGGGACTTAGCACCAGCGCCGAGCGTTTCCCGTAATGGATTTGAAGCTCCCCGTTGAAGGTAACCCCTAAGCGGCGCACAAGCGCCGGATGTTTATCGGGGTTGATCATTGTGAGCTGGATCTGCGGATCGACTCGCTGGTATTTGCCGATGAGCGCGCGAATATCGCGGCGTAGCGCCGCGCCGTGGGCGAAGGCGTCGATCGTGACTGGTTCGCGCAGGGCCTTAACGACACCGACGCTGGGCGCCGTGAGGCTGTTGCGGTTGTTCGCAGTCCAGTCGGATTGGTAGTGGTAACGGTCGCCCGCATAGAGCGCGAGCCCGGCGACCAGGAGCCAGAGGACGATGAAGGTCGCTTGATTGCCGATCATTGCCATTCGCTGCCATTTCATATCAGGCGTCCATCCGATCTGCATCAAGTCTGCGGATGCTCAATATCAGACAACTGACGGAGAGCGTGACGAAGTAGACGGCATTCGAGCTATCAAAAAAACCGCGCAGAAACGGCTCGTAGTGATTCACGATCGAGAGGTAGGCGACGATGTATCCGCCTGTCCCCTGCGCATGGCCCGCGTAGTCGATCACCCAAAGTAAGAATAACACGCCGAATGTCCCCATGGCCGCGACCGCCGGGTGCTTGGTAAGGGTGGACATGAATAGGCCCACCGCCGCCAGTGTCGAGGTAAACAACAGGAGTCCGAGCACGCCGCATCCGAACATTCCCCAATCCAGCTGCCCACCCATCAGCAGCGAAAGGGGCATGGCGAGGGTGAGGGCCACGATGATAAAAAAGAAGCCCAAAATTCCGAGATACTTTCCCAGTATGATTTCCGTCATCGATACGGGGGCGGAATACAGGAGCGTCAAGGTGCCATTGTGTCGCTCGTTGGCGATCAGGCGCATGGTTATGAGTGGCGTGATCAAAAGGAGCAGAACTCCCATGTTGCCAAGCAGGGGTGCGACCACGAGCGCGGTGAGCCCCGGCGGGTTGGCTATCGATACCAGTTGCGCTTGGATCGTCAGAAACAGATTCACGTGGCCAAGAAAAAGGCGCGCCAGGATGACCTGGGTAAGACCCAGGATCACAAACGCCAACGGCGATAAAAATAGGCTGCGCAATTCCCGCCAAGCTATGGTACGAATCATAAGGTGTCCGAGGTCTCTGGCTGTTCGCCCGTCAGTTCCACGAAGATGCTCTCCAGTGATGAATGCTCCGGATTGATCTCGTAGAGTCCCCAATCTTGCTCCACGGCGAGCCGCACCAGCGCATCCGTGGGGTTGTTCTCGGGTTCATGAAAAAGGCGCAGCCGGTTCTCGTCGACGACCGTGACGGAATGGACCCCAGCTAGGTCCTGCACCAAGGCCACGTCGGGATTGCGGCGAAAGGCCACGACTAAGACCTGTGATTGGACGCGGTGCATCAGATTGTCGATGGTTTCGCTTAAGATCAGGCGACCCTTATGAATGATCTGTACGCGATCGCAGCTGGCCTGGACCTCGGGCAGGATATGGGTCGACAAGATGACGGCATGATCTTGCCCGAGTTCGCGGATCAAGCGGCGTATTTCGCGGATCTGGATAGGGTCGAGCCCCACCGTCGGTTCGTCTAGAATAACCACAGGCGGTTCATGGATAATCGCTTGGGCGAGCCCGACGCGTTGCTGGTAGCCCTTCGATAAATTGGCGGCGAGTCGTCCGCCGACGTCGCCGAGCCCGCAACGGTCTTTGGCGCGCTCGCGGGCCGCCCGCCTTTGCGTCCGCGGTATCCGGTGAAGGGCCGCGCAATAGTCCAGGTATTCGTCGACCGTCAGTTCCCGATACAGAGGGGGGTGTTCGGGCAGGTAGCCGAGGGCGGACTTAGCCGGTCGCGGTTCACTACGCATATCGTGGTCCGCAATAAGAACACGACCGGACGAGGGCGCAAGGCTGCCGCCGAGCATCTGCATGGTGGTTGTCTTTCCCGCCCCATTTGGCCCCAGAAAACCCAGCACTTCCCCGCGGCGAATCGTAAAGCTCACGTCTATTACCGCCGCGATTTTTCCATAGAAACGCGTAATGCCTTCCGCTTCGACGAGAACCTCGGAATTTGTCATAGTGCGGGATTTTCGGTGCCACTAGTCATAGCGGGCATTAGAGGCCGGGGGCGGTTTTTTGTCAACGTAGTCCTTTGCGCCTTAGGGTATTGTCGGCGCCGGCGCGGCCTTAAGGTGCGCGCATCAAGGAAGGCCCTTCCGTAACGCGAGGCTTTTGGGGACAATGGCCCCTTCCTCCAAGCCCTGGGATCGTGTTGCCTTGAAAGTGCGGATTGAACCAAGCGGCCACGAATATGATACTGCCCCCGGAGAAACCATTCTCGAAGCCGCATTACGCGAGGGTTTTCATCTTCCTTATAGTTGCCGTAATGGCACTTGCGGTACGTGTAAGGGGCGGGTCCTATCGGGCGCGGTAGTGCATAAGGAGTATGAGCCGAAGGCCTTGAGTGCGGCCGAGCGGGCATCGGGGAAGGCGCTTTTTTGCCGGGCGGTGCCGGAAGGCCCGGTCGTCATCGAGGCGCGCGAGGTCGGTGCCGCCAAAGGGATCATGATCAAGACCTTGCCATGTCGGGTGGCGCGTATGGAGAAACTGGCCCCAGACGTCATGCGCCTGATGTTGAAGCTCCCGCAAAACGAGCGACTCCAGTATCTGGCTGGCCAGTATGTCGATATCCTGCTGAAGAACGGATGTCGGCGCAGCTTTTCCCTAGCCAATGCGCCCGGCGATGACGAATTTTTAGAACTCCACGTCCGACATGTGGTGGGCGGACAGTTTTCAGGACATGTCTTCCAGGACATGAAGGAGCGCGCGCTCTTGCGTTTCGAGGGGCCACTTGGCACGTTTTTCCTGCGCGCGGACTCGGCTGCGCCGGTGATTTTGCTAGCCGGCGGGACCGGGTTTGCGCCCATGAAGGCGATCTTGGAGCAGGCCTTCCAGGCCGGCTCCAAACGACCCCTGCATCTTTACTGGGGGGCGCGCACGCGCGCGGATTTGTATCTTCATGATCTCGCGCTCCTGTGGGCACGAACGTATCCGTACTTCCATTACACGCCGGTTTTGTCCCAGCC
The DNA here is from genome assembly GCA_035530915.1 of Acidiferrobacter sp. GTDB lineage: Bacteria > Pseudomonadota > Gammaproteobacteria > Acidiferrobacterales > Acidiferrobacteraceae > Acidiferrobacter. The sequence goes on from DATKTV010000022.1 coordinate 44,373, forward strand.
CGACCCGGCCGACGAGTGGGTCGGGCGGGCCGGGTTTGTGCATGCCGCAGTCGCCGCCGACGTGGGGGATCTTTCCGGTTACGAGGTCTATGCGAGCGGTCCGCCGCAAATGATCGAGGCGGCCAAGGAGCTCTTCCGCAACCATGGTCTTCGCGAAGAGGCGCTCTATTACGACACCTTCGATTACGCGAAGGACCCGGTGTAGACGCGTGGGCGGCGAACACTCCCATCATCACGACCACGATGCCGAAGGACGCGGGCTTTGGGCATCGCTGGGACTGACCTTGGTGTTTGCGTTCGTCGAGGCGGGTACGGGCCTCTTTGCTCATTCGCTCGCGCTTTTGAGCGATGCCGGCCACATGTTGTCCGACACCTTGGCGCTCGCCTTGTCGCTGTTTGCGGTGTGGATAGCTCGCCGCCCACCATCGGCCCGCCACTCCTATGGTTTTGTGCGCACCGAGATTATCGCCGCCTTCGTCAACGCGCTCGCCTTGCTTGCCGTTGTGACCGTCATCGTTATCGCCGCGATCCGCAGGCTCCAGCACCCAGAGCCCGTGTCCGGCGGTGCAGTGATTATCGTAGCGGCGCTTGGGATCGTGATTAACGGCGGGGTGGTATATGCACTAAGCCGCGAGCGACGGACGCTCAATACCAAAAGCGCGATCCTGCATGTATTGGGCGATCTCTTAGGGTCGGCGGCCGCTTTGGTGGCGGGCGCGGTGATTTATTTTACCGGGTGGTTTCCGATCGACCCGGTTCTCTCGCTTGTGATATCGGGTCTCATTTTGTATTCCACAGTGCAGCTTTTGCGCGAAACGCTCAATGTCTTGATGGAAGGCGTTCCCAGCCACTTGGATCTGCGCACGGTTGGTCGGGCGTTGGCGGAAGTCCCGGGCGCAATCTCGGTTCACGATCTCCATATCTGGACCTTGTCGTCGGGCCTGCTCGCGCTCTCGGCGCATGTGGTCGTGGCCGATCTCGCCCGCTGGAGTGATCTTTTGAAGGTTATGCAAGGGATGCTGCATGATCGATTCGATATCGGTCATATCACATTGCAGCCGGAACTCATGGATGTCTCGCCCGCTCGCGGCCGTCTTGTGATCCCGATTCATCCGCGCGCCTGAGCGAGTCGCGAGCAAGATTAGGTCCCGGCCCGTGCGGCCATCGCCAGTCGGCACTGGGACCTAAATCCCGCACCGAGAGGGGTGCCAAGCCCCAGAGTCTGGCGGTAGCCGCCTTTTTAACGGGCTAGAACGGCAAGCTGGTGGCGTCGGTACGGCGGTTGTCGGGCCGATTTTTCTGGAGGTTCAGCCCACGGCGGCAATATTCTCGAGCCCGAGTCTCGTCGCCTAGGCGCTCCATGACCAAGGCGAGTTCGGCATAGGTTTCACTCCCCGGGCTTTGTCTTACGCAGCGCTCCGCATATTCCCGGGCCTTACCAGGGAGATTGGCGGCGAGCGCCAATTTGGCGAGGCAGAGGAGCAAGACTGGATTTCCCGGGGCGCTCTTAAGCCAGGTCTCGGCTTGCGACAAAAACCGCAACGATTCTGGCCCGCGCAACTCCCCATAGGCCGCAAAGAGTTCATCGGTTGGCTCTTGCCGCAAGGCGGGCGTCAGCAGGCGTTCGGCCTCGTCCATAGCGTCGCGCTGGATCAGGCTGCGCGCGTAGATGGCGATGAGCGTTGGCTGCTGCCGCTGGCCTTTGGGGATGGCGCGCCAAACGGTATCTTCATAGTCCCCCGGGGTCGTGGTAGCCAGCATGAGCAGGTGGCGGTGCGCCGTAAGCTCGATCGCGTCGATCGCGGCCGGTTCCAGTGCCCTATAGCGGCGCAGCTCGGGCGCGAGTTGGGCTACCAAGGACCAATCGTGCAAGCCCTGGGCCCGCTGCGCGAGCAGGCGGAGAACGGTCCGGTTGCCGGGATTCGCGATGCGCAGCGCACTTAAGGTGGCCAGGGACCGCTCATGTTCGCGAGCGGTCTCGTAGAGATGTGCCTGGAGGAGGCCGGTCGCAAGCGTGAGTCGTGGTGCCACTTGCGCATGTGTTAAGTATTCGTCGCGGCGCTCGTATTGGTGCTGGCCTTGCGCCGCGCAGGCGGCGCCGAGGTAATGAACGCCGGGCAGATCGCCGGCTTTGAGGTCGGTTGTAAAGTCCTTTTCGGCTCCCGCGTAGTCGCCTTCCAGGAGTTTGATTACTCCGGTATGGAGGGCCTTTTGGAGGTGCCGTACGCGACGATTCAGGCGCCAGCGCCCCACGTCGCGGGGAATATGGAGGACCCGCAATATGACGTGCAACAAGAAGTAAAGGAGCGCCACGGTCGCTAGCAGCAGGAGCGCAAAGAGCGCGAGTGGCATCTCGACACTCCAGGGCTTGTGCTCGATCAGCACATAACCCGGGTTATGGATGGTGCCTAGCGTCACGAAGACGGTGACAAACAACAAGATGACGATCGCCGCCAGGGTTTTCATGGCGCGCTACGTGCTAGACGGCGTAACAGATGGAGCGACCCCGAGATGTCGGGCCATTTCAGGGTCGCGCTACGCGCCGTTAGGTCTTGTAGTTGTTGTTGGGCGGCCTGCACGGATGGGGCCTTGGTATCATAGTAGCGATTGATCCAGCGATTTGCGGCCACGAGATTGGCATGCATGACCTCTGTGCGGTGCTCTAGAAGGGCGAGTTCGGCTGTGTAAAGCCGCAGTTGCATATTCTCGCGAACATAGTAGGCACGCTTTGGCGAGAGCAGGGCGGTTTCGTGAATCGGCTCCTTCCGGATACGGATGAGGTTGACGAAGTCTCGCCACAAACCGTGGATAAACCGCTGCCAAAAGTTGGCATTGGGGGCCTGGGCGACCTGCGGGTGGTAGTTATGAAAGGTGTCGGGCACGGCCTGTGGCAGCGTCCGGACCGCATGCGCTAAGGCCAAGATCTCCAGGGCCATGGTCGATACGTGTTGTTTGCGCAACCCCTGTAGGCGCAGGATTTCCTGAAGGATGGCCGCGCGTACCGGGAACAATCGGGGGTCCCTTTGGCGGCGAATTTCCTGCTCGGCTTGATGCAGCGCAAGCAGGGCGAGCGATACGTTGTGCTCGAAGTGGAGCTGGTTGTTGGCGATCAGGAGTAAATCCTCGGCCGCCCGGATGTGCCAACGCTGTTGGCCGTTGTGGTTGGCGACGGCCGCTTGTTGTTGGTGGCTGAGTGCCTGGATGGCCAGTTGGGTGCGGGTCTCGGATTGCGAGAGTTTGGCGATCGTGAGATTGAGGCTCGCGACCGCCTGATCCTGGGATTGCAGTTTCTGGGCGACGTTGATACCGAGAATGTGGGTTTGGTAAGACAAGGCATACCAAAGATAGCCGAGGCCCACGAGCGTTATGAGCGAGAAAAGGAGCGCCAGACCACCTGCGGGCGAATGAATGCGCACAGGCACAGGTGCGGGCGGGGTCGGTGTGACTTCGGTGGTGCTGTCGTCTGTGTCGGTCATGAGAAACTCTGAGTTTATGGGATTATAGGGGGTTTTCCCCGTTATGCCATGTAAGAAGGGCGGCAATGATGGCCTCGTCGTCCGCCCCATCGGCCACGATGATAGGGCCTTTGAGCCCCAAAGCCAGGCAGGCCTCCTTCATGCGCGGCCCGACTACGATCAACGCGGTTTTGGTAAGCCAGTGTCGGCCCACCTGTCCGAGCGCATCGTAGAGGTGGTGTAGTCCCTCGGTACTGGTCAGCGTAACAGCGTCTAGGCCGAGCCGCGCCCAAATGCGCAGGAGCGCCGAGACATCAGCCGTTGGCGCCCCGCGCCGATAGCACTCCGCGTATTCCACATGGCCCCCTCGGGCCGTGAGGGTGTCACCGAGCAATTCCCGACCGCCTTCGCCCCGGAAGATGACGAATCGCAGCCCCACTACTTCGCGCATGGGCTGAAGTGCGAGTAAAGACTCACTATCAAAACGCCCCTCCGGGACCAGCACGTCGGTGAGCCCGCATCGTTTTAATTCCCGTGCGCTCCCGCGACCAATGCCGGCGATGCGGACCCGGGCTGGCCATTCCTGGCCCAGCCCCTGGATCAAGTTGAAGGCGCGGGCCACCGCGTTTGGGCTTATGAAGATGGCCCAATCGAACGTGGGGAGGCGTCCGATGAGTTCTTTTAGTCCCACGGTATCGCGGGGCTCGAGGATCGTGATGGCCGCAAAGTGGAGCGGGGCCGCGCCCAGCGCCGCAAGCTTTTCCATAAGGCCTTGGGCTTGGCCTTCCGGTCTCGTGACCAGGACCTTCAGACCGGCAAGTCCAGTCACGCGCCCGCTCCGAGCAGTCGCTCGATGATGGCCAACGCCCCTTGGGCCTGGAGGCCTTCGGCCACCGCGATGGCCAGTGCCACGGCCTGCGCTACGGGTCCGGTCACCGTTTCGGTGATCAGGCGACTGCCATCTGGCTCCCCGACTAGGCCACGAATCGTGATGGTGCCCTGATCTAGGGTCGCAAAGGCGGCAATCGGGAGTCGGCAGCCACCCGCCAAAGCCCCTGTTACGGCGCGCTCCGCGTCGACGCATATCGCCGTCTCGGGATGGTTTAGTGGGGCGATGCGGGCCCGCGTCTCATGGTCTGCTACGCGACACTCAATCCCGATAGCCCCTTGCGCGGCGGCCGGCAGACTCGCCTCAATCGGCAGATAGCCGCAGATCCGGTCGGCGAAACCCAGGCGCTTTAGGCCGGCGGCCGCCAGGATGATGGCCGCGAACTCGCCGGCATCCAGTTTGGCTAGGCGACTGTTGACGTTGCCGCGCAGGCTCTCGATGGCGAGATCCGGCCGTTTATAGCGGAGCTGGCTTGCCCGCCGGAGGCTCGCCGTGCCGATTCGGGCCCCTTTGGGCAGGGAATCGAGGTCGGTGATGTCCAAAAGCGACACGAGCGCGTCCCGCGGATCCTCCCTTTCGAGTATCGCCCCGATCGTCAAACCCGCCGGCAATTGCGCCACCACATCTTTCATGGAATGAACGGCGAGGTCGATGCGTCCCACACAGAGGCCCTGCTCGAGCTCCTTTGTGAATAGGGCCTTGCCACCGGCGGCGATGAGCGGGGCACTCAAGAGCCGGTCGCCCTCGGTCGTCATGGGGATAATGTCGATCGTAAGGTCAGGATGCAGGGTCAGAAGCCGGTCGCGCACATATGTGGCTTGCCACAAGGCTAGCGCACTCTGGCGAGTTCCAAGATGCAGCGTCGTCAAGGAGAGTCCAAGATGGTGAAGTTAGAAGGCTGTCATCGTAAGAGGTCGGCGCGCCTTACGCAAATCGGCGTTTTCGTGCTGGCCCTGGGCGGGCTCGGGATGGTGCCGGCGAAGGCGTTGTTGCGCGCTACGAATTTGGCTGCGCTCGGCGCGGTGGCTCGCGCCCATCATACCCCGATCGTATTGCTTTTCTGGTCCCCGACGTGTCGTTACTGCGGGGTCGTCGAGCGGGATTTTGTCGAGCCCGATAGGCACGAGCCCAGGTTTCGCTCCATCATTTTCCGACGCGTCAACATCGATAGCGACAAGAGGCTCGTGGATTTCGCCGGGCACGTGACGACCGAGGCGCGCTTCGCGAAACGGTTCCATGTCCGGCTTGTTCCTGATATAAAGTTCTTTAATGGGCAAGGGCGGATAGTCGCCCCGGAAATGCTGGGTCTTTCGACGCCCTCTTTTTACGAGTCGTACCTCGACTCCGCTTTGCAAACAGCGCAGCGTGCATGCCAAAAACCATAATAAAAATACGCTTTTACCAAAACCCACCAGAGGAGTAGCGCAATATGACAAGTAAGGCAGTTTATCAGCGATTTGTTCTCGCCCTTTCCGGCTTGGTGTTTTTGGCGTTTGCGCGCCCAAGCCACGCCGACCCACAGGTTCACGCCTTTGCCACTCACCATGTTGTCTTTCAGATCAGCAACGGCAGTGCCTTGGCGCAGCGGCTGGTGTTGGCGAACACGGCCAATGTGTTGAAGTACTTCGGGCCGGACAAGGTGCAGGTGGAGGTTGTGGCCTTCGGTCCCGGTCTGCGCCTGCTCTTAAAGCACAACGTCCATGGGCGCATGGTTCAGAGCCTGCATGCCGAGGGCGTGGAATTTGCCGCTTGCCATAACACGATGATGAAGGCACACCTGACGAAGGCCGACTTAAATCCCGTAGCCCATGTAGTTCCCGGTGGCGTAATCGAGATCATGCGCCGGGAAAGCGAGGGCTGGAATTATATCCGCCCGTAACGGCGGCCAGCGATGCGAAATGAAAAAATAAAACGTAGTTATTACAACTAAGGGGAGTTAAGTGAAGAAACAATCATTGGTTGCAGTGGCGGTAGCGGCTGTGTGTTTTGCCGGTGTCGCGCAGGCCACGAACTGGCTTCAATTGGAAGGGACCGAACCGAACGGCATAGCCGCCCCGATCAAGGTCTTTGGATTTATTCAGCCGACCTATCAGGATACGGGCGGGTCGGCAGTCAACGGCCTAGTGGGCCCGGCCGCCACACCCTTCAATGGCGCGGTGCCCCGTTTTAACGAGGTCGCCCCCCAGCATACCGCTAGCACCGGTTTTGGCATCTTGCGCGCCCGCCTTGGCGTCCGTGGCACGGTCTTACCGGTCAACAACAAGGTCGACTACTTTCTTATGGCCGAGTTCGGCAATAATGGCTACACGGAGACCGGTAGCGGGGGATCGACCCCACGTATTACCGATGCCTCCGTGACCTTCAACGAGATCCCAGGCGCGCGCGTACGGGTGGGGATTTTCAAGACCCCGGGCCCGGAAGAGGACCTGCAGGGCATCCCCGACTTTGACTACGTCAACTTCACTAATGTCAGTGGCCAGCTCATCTTGAATCAGTTCGTGACCGGGCCGGCCTATGCTGGCGGAACGACAGGTACGCCGGGCATCGGGGCCGGTGGCTATGCGGTGACGTCGGCACCGATTAACGCGGCGCGCGATACCGGCGTGCAGGTGTTCGATTGGTTTAACAACGGCCCTTGGCAGTTCGCCTATGCGGGCATGATCGCCAATGGCTCAACGCTTTACGCCAATAATACCGCCAATACCCCAAGCTATTACGGGCTCTTGCAAGAGGCCTACATCTTCAATCACAGCAAGGGGCCGCATCAGGCCGGCATCAGCGGCTGGGTCTGGGGCCACGTCGGGCACGAAGGTCTCGATGTCAGTAATGGGACGGGCCTTGGCTTTACTCAGCAAGATTATACATATAAGCGTTATGGTCTCGGCGCCCAGTTCCGCAGCGGCTTTATGAAGCCAGGCGCGTTGCGGGTCACAGGCGAACTGATGCGCGGCACCGGCTGGATCATCACGCCCGAGCCGTTTGCGAACACGGCCACGGGCGCCGCCGGCGCGGGCACGTGCGGTACCGCGAGCGCCACATCAAACGGTCTCTGCACCGAGGCCCTGTATCCGAGCGCCGATAATGCCGCAGTCGGCGGTTATGTGGAGGCCGGGTTCTTTGTGAGCACGCATTGGGATCTCGAGGCCCGCTACGACCAATACAATCGCCTGACCAACAACCCCGGTCTGGAGCGCATCTTCAAGACTACGACCTTGGGCATCCAGTATTATATCTCGCCCAAGGCGCGCGTGACTTTGAACTATGCCTTCAATCGCATCGACGTCCCGCATCTGGCGGCCATCAGTCCGGCGGGCGCGCAAACCAATGCCTTGGCGGTGACGAGCGCCAAGGACAATGCGATTGCGCTCCAGACGACTTTGATCTTTTAACGACTAAGGAGAAGACTTATGAAAAAAAGTGCTTTATGGACGGTGTTGTCGTTATTGCTGGTGAGCGCCCCGGTGTTTGCCGTTGAAGGGGCGGTGCAGTGGAACAGCATCCACGTGCAGATCCCGGTAGTCTTGAAGCATGCCAAGGTAGTGTTCAATATGGACCATCTGGCGTTCGTCCCGCACACCCGGGAGCCGGTGGGCTTGGCCCAGATGCATATGATGGTAAAGAAGTTTAATCACGATCATACGCGCTGGAAGATTGACGCGATATTCCAGGGCCAGGCCGGCTACATGCTTTTGAATAACAAGGCCTACGACCGAGTCATGCATGTCCATACGGGCAATCCCTATCGCGGTCAGGTCGAGGCCTTATTTCATCAAGGCGTCGATGTCGAGGAGTGCGGCGTGACCATGCGTGGCCATCACTGGGGCAACAAGCAATTGTTACCCAACGTGAAGGTCAACGCGGGGGCACTTGCCCGTATCATCGAGTTAGAGCAGCACGGCTTTATCGAGATCCACCCCTAGCGAACGCGGTAACGGGGAAGCCCATCTTGGGCGAGTATCTGGGCGAGAGTCGGTATGATCTCGCCCAGTCTTTTTTTGAGTCCGAAAGGGGGATTTAGGATCACAAGGCCCGAGCCATTCAGGCGGCTACGTACATCGGCGGGCCAGGTCAGAAGCTCGACGCACAGACTCTCGCCGAGTTGGGTCAGGACCGTGATGAGGCGGTCGGCATCACGTCGATCCTTGATCGGATACCAGATAAGGTAGACCCCTTGCCGGAAACGCAATAACGCCGTTTTTAATCCTTCAAGGAGTGCGCTGCGTTCAGTCAGGCGCTCATAAGGGGGGTCTATGAGGATGAGGCCTCGCCGCTCGGGCGGGGGGAGCAGGGCCTTTAGGGCATGATAGCCGTCGCCGAGGAACACCTGGGTTTGTTCCGACCGCAGGACTTGCTGCAAGACTGCATGCGCGCCAGTTGCCTGCTCCACAGCCACAAATCGATCCCCGGACCGCAGGAAATTCGTCACAAAAAGAGGCGAGCCGGGATAGTTCTTGAGCCGTGTGCCGTTATGGCGGCCGATCACGTCGAAGTAAGGGGCCAAAAGCGGCCATTCCGCGCGCCGAGGCCAGAGTCGCATGATGCCGTCGGCGGCCTCGCCGGTGGCATTTAAGCGGTACATGCCCTCGCCTGCGTGGGTATCCAAAACGAAAAGCGGCTTCCGTTTTTGCATAAGGCACGCCAGAGTCTCGGTCAGTACGACGTGTTTTAGGACATCGGCCGCTGACCCGGCATGAAAGGCGTGTTGGTAGTTCACGTGTAATCCGTGTACTTGCGGGAGCTCCCGCGAACTCGGTCGGCTGGGTATTTCGCCGCGTTTTTGTCGATCTTGGCCCAGGCAGCTTGTTCGAGGTCGATGCCAAGCCGATCGGCGAAGCGAATGAGATACAGGAGGACGTCGGCCGCCTCCTCACTCACGGCCTGGTGTTGGGCGCTTGAGAGCTTGTGGGTCTCGTCTTCGGTGAGCCATTGCAATTGCTCAACGAGTTCACCGGCCTCGACGATCAACGCCATGGCTAGGTTTTTGGGCGAATGGAACTGCTCCCAATCCCGCTCTTTGGCAAATTCGGCGAGCCGCTCCCTTAGGTCATCAAAACAACTCATATCCGCTCCTGCCCGTAAACCGCTCACGCGGCCACCCTGAAGGGTTCATAGTTAGCCGCCCAGTCTAGCGAATTTCCTCGTCTGCGTCCGCTTTGCGTGTGACCAACCCGGTGCCCCGCGCGCCCTTGCCGGTCGCCATGGCTGTGCCCAGGGCCCCGGCTCGGACCCTGTTTGGTAAAAGGCCCAGGTGGTCTTGGCTGCGGTGCGTTGGCTATTGCGTAAAGCTTGGGGCCGGATGTCATCGACCAGGATTTCAGGAACTGAGACGACCTCAGGGGGTCTTTTATGCGCAAGCGAGTATGAGATACTGGCGGCCCGTGATACTTAAAAAGAGGAGCGAGTAATGGACTATCAGCAAGCAGAAAACCAATTGGCCTCAGTCCAACAGCAAACCCAGGTGAGCCTACAAAAACTCCAGGCCCTGGCGCAGAAATTGGCGGCCGCCGCGCCCGATCAGGCGACCGGGCGGGAGTGGGCCATGGATTTGCGTGAGGTCGCGCTCGCCGTGCAAACCCAGGCCCAGAACGCAACCACGTTGGCGCAGCAAATGGCCGACTACATCAGTAAGCTTGAGAACGATGTCGCGACCCACCCCAACCCCGTGGCTCAGCCAACGGGTTGGGCGAATCGGGTTCAGAGCGGTGGGTTTATGGGTTCCCTGACGAGTGGGCTCGGCATGGGCGCGGGCTTTGCGGTCGGCAACGATCTTATCGGCGATCTATTCAATATGTTCTAGGTCGGCTAAGCGCGTGTGACCACGGGCCACGGCTTTCCGTACTTGGTGGGGGGCCGTGCCGCCAAAATGGTCGCGCGCCGCAAGCGATCCCGCAAGGCTCAAGACCGGAAAAATGTCCGCCTCGATCAGGGGCGAGCAGGTCTTCAGGTCGGCCAGCGTCAGGTCGGCCAAGTCCACCTTCTGGTCGATCGCAAGCCGCACGGCGCGCCCGGCGGCCTCATGGGCATCGCGAAACGGCAGGCCGTGGCGCACCAGATAATCGGCCAGGTCGGTGGCCGTAGGATAGCCACGGGCAGCCTCAAGACGCATGCGATCCCTATGGAAGGTGGTGGCCGGCAAGAGCTCGGTCAGCGCCCGCAGCGAGTTTTTCACGGTATCTAGCGTATCGAAGAGGGGCTCCTTGTCTTCCTGATTGTCCTTGTTGTAGGCGAGTGGTTGCCCCTTCATAAGGACGAGTAGCGCCGTGAGATGGCCAATCACGCGCGCGCTCTTGCCGCGCAGGAGTTCGGGAACGTCCGGGTTCTTCTTTTGCGGCATGATGGAAGACCCGGTGCAAAAACCGTCGGCCAGTTCAATAAACCCAAACTGCGGCGTCGACCATAAGACCAGTTCCTCGGCCATGCGTGATAAATGCACCATGATTAGGGCCGCGGCCGCCGTGAATTCGATGACGAAGTCGCGGTCGGATACGGCGTCCAGGGAATTTTCGGTGGGGCGCGAGAAACCGAGCGCGGCCGCTGTCATGGTGCGATCAATGGGAAAACTGGTCCCGGCAAGGGCCCCGGCCCCAAGCGGCATGACGTTGACCCGCGAGCGGGCATCGATCAGGCGCTCCTGGTCGCGCAAGATCATCTCGAACCACGCCATGATATGGTGGCCCAAGGTGACCGGTTGGGCGACCTGCAGGTGCGTAAACCCAGGCATGATGGTGTCCGCCTCCCGCTCCGCTACCGCCAGGAACACCTGGGCCAGATCGCGCAACTGGGCCAAGACGGCATCGATCCCGTCACGCAGGTAAAGTCGTACGGTCGTTGCCACCTGGTCATTGCGCGAGCGTGCGGTGTGGAGCTTTTTGCCGACCTCGCCAAGCCTTGCGATCAGCGCGGCCTCGATGTTCATATGGACGTCTTCGCGTTCTACGGACCATACGAACCGCCCCGCGCCGATGTCCGCTTCGATGGCCGTGAGCCCGGCGACAATCGCCTGGGCCTCCGCCTCGCTTATAATCCCGACCGCACCGAGCATGGCGGCGTGGGCCTTGGATCCCAAGATGTCGTGATGGTAGAGGCGGTGATCGAAACTCACCGAGGCCGTAAATGCCTCCACAAAGGCGTCCGTGGGTTGCGTGAAGCGGCCTTTCCAGGCCTTATCGGAGGAGGACATGCATGCTCTCGGATCAAAGGGCCTTCATAGTACCGAACCCGGCGCTCGGCGTTAAGGGCGGATTGGCCGGTCCGCCATTTATCTGTTAAGGATGCCCACCCATCGGTGACGGGTTGAGGCCGTGCCTTGTGTCTACTAATGTAGTCTCGTAGTACCTGGGCTGGACTCTCCTTAACACCCCCACCCCGAAATACCGGCCCAGGCTTATCTGCCCCCCGAGCTTTTAGGGCTCGGGGGGCACTTTTTCCTGGTATTCTGGCAAGTCCTCCCGTGAGTCACGGGTTCTGTCTTGTCATCAGCAGGTGGCGATGAAAGATTCAACGAGCTACTTCCTTCCGGATTTTGGATCGTTTGGTATGGCCGCCCGGATCCTGGTGTTGGCTGAGGCCATTGCCGTGATCTTTACGATCGCCTTGAACACCCGAGTCGGGATCACAGCCGGCCGGGATTTTCTGTTTCTATCCGCCTACACGCTCGCCATCGCCCTGGTGAGTCTCTTGTTTCTTCGCATTGCGAGCAAGAGCATCCGCAGGCTCTCGGCCATCAGGGGTTCTTTTGTTGTGATCGGCCTTTTGCTTATCGCGATCGTGATCGTGACCGAGGGCATGATAGCGGCGTTCTATAGCCTCCACGTGATCCCTGTTCGTTGGCCCGCCTGGCAAATGACGGTGCTCGTCCATAGTCTCCTGATCGGGACGATTGTCATGTTGTTGGGGTTGCGCCATTTGTTTGTGTCTCATAAGGCCCAGGTGGACGCCAAATTGGAGCAAGAGGCGCGCATCCAGGCCCTGCAGTCGCGCATCCGCCCACATTTCTTGTTTAACAGCATGAATAGTATCGCTAGCCTCACCCGCAGTGACCCGCCGCGTGCCGAGGCCGCCCTCCAGGATCTCGCGGATCTTTTTCGAGTATTGCTGGCCGATGCGCGCAAGCTTGTGCCGATATCGGCAGAGCAGGAGATTTCGCGTCAGTATCTGGAGATCGAAAAGCTGCGTTTAGGCGACCGCTTACAGGTGCACTGGACGGTCAGCAATGTGCCGCGCAACGCCCTCATTCCGGCGCTGACCTTGCAGCCACTCTTAGAGAATGCCATATACCACGGGATCGAGCCGCGCTTCGGCGGAGGCACGGTCAAGGTGGAGTTATGGGCCGACAATACCGAGACCCTCAATATCCTCATAAGCAATCCTGTGCCGGAGATTCGCAAACACGCCCATGGGCGAGGAAATAAGATCGCGATGGATAATATTCGTCAAAGGCTTGCCTCGCACTTTTTTGAGGCGGCCACCTTGCAGACGTTCGAGGAAGGCGACCAATATTATGTCAAGATTAAGATGCCAATTATGAAAAATCAGGGAGATCGATACTTGAGTGGGATACCGCGATGAGTGAGACAGGGGCTCTAGTCGAGCAAAAAAGGGAGGGCATGAAAGTCCTCATTGTCGATGATGAAAAGTTGGCGCGTGACCGTCTTCGCGAGCTTGTCGGCGAGATTGGCGAATATGTAGTCGTGGGCGAGGCGATGAACGGCAGTGAGGCCATAGCGCAGACCATGCGATTGAATCCGGACGTGTTGCTGATGGACATCCGGATGCCGGGCATGGACGGGCTTGAGGCCGCGATGCATCTCATGGGGCTCGAGACCCCGCCAGGGGTTATCTTTACGACCGCCTACGATCAGCACGCGTTGGATGCGTTTGAGGTAAACGCCGTCGACTACCTGCTAAAGCCAATCCGCAAGGATCGCTTGGCCAAAGCACTAAGCAAGGCCGGCCGATTCACCTTACAACAGCTGCATGAGATTAACCAGGCCCAGGACACACCCATGACGCGCACTCATTTGAGTGTGCACTTGCGCGGCAATATTCGTCTGGTACCGGTTCAGGACGTACTCTATTTTTTGGCCGACAATAAATATGTGACCGTAAGAACGGCAAGTGAGGAGCACTTGATCGAGGACTCGCTCGTGAATCTCGAGCGCGAGTTTGGCGAGAGTTTTTTGCGCATCCACAGAAACGCGCTGGTCGCTACCCCCTATATCATCGGTATCGAGAAAGACGGCAGCGCCACCTGGCAAGTCGCGCTCAAGGGCCTCGATAAGCGGCTTGCCGTCAGTCGCCGCCACGCGGCTGCCGTGCGCAGATGGGCGCGTCGTTAGAAGGCTACCGGCGCCACAAGGCCGTCAGCGGCTGATCGAACGCCCCGGCCGGGAGCGGGAGTTGGTGGTGGCGGATATCGTCTAAGGTCTCTGCGACGCGGCCGAAGTCATGTTGTAGCCGCCAATAGACGCGTGCTTGGCCCGTATTCTTCTCCAGGTCGGCGCTTTGCCCAAAGGCGCTCCGGCCGTGATCCGCGTAATAGGACAATTGTCCGCGCGCCCGTAGGCGGTCCCGAAAAAACCCACTCATGAACAGCGTGTATTCGGCCAGATGGCGTACGACGACCATGTCGTGCCCATGGCCTTTCGCTTGCGCGGCCCGTTGTTCAACGAGGAACTGCACAAGCGTGGTCAGGGGGCGCTGTTCGCTGTCATTGATGGGGTATAAGGCATCGGTGTGCGCAAAGCGCGTCAAGAGGTCGCTCACGTAGGCGACAGTGGTCGGCTCAGCGATCCCCGCCCGCCCAAAACCGTGTTGGATGTGGCGGTGAAAGAACTGATAGAGAGTCGGCGTCATGGCGGTCTCCTAACATGATCTCCTCTTCATTATAGTGAAGCAGGCCCCATGTAGAAGGCGCGAACACCGTAGAGGCGCCAGCCGAGTCGGCGGCCGCTCCCAGAACCCCTTTGGGGCGACCGCGAAGGCGTCCGTTTTGGGGTCTAGTGCTCGCCCGCAGTCTGTTGGGCGTGCGTATGCGCCGCTCGTGTGACCTGGCCTTTGTGGTAATTGACACCGCACTGACCGCGGGTATGATGCGCACCTACAAACCCGTGGCCCCTTGTGGAGTCCGTATGACCAAGCCCGCCGCGCAAGCCCCGGGATTTATCCCTGGGGTCAGCGGCGTTTGGCGTCATTATGCAGGGATCGTATAATACTCAACATGATGCCCAAAAAGTCCGGTCCCTCCTTTATCTTAGAACTGCCGTTGCGGG
>DATKTV010000023.1:0-62235 GCA_035530915.1 Acidiferrobacter sp.
CCAGACCCTCGAAGACCTGGAAGCGCTGCTGCCGGGGGCCATCCTGCCGGATCAGGTACCGATGGTGTTGCCAGTGCCTCTTCCTAAAATCAAAAACGAAGCCGTCAATTCAGCAAGCCTGTAGTTCCCCGATCGCTTACGTTCAAAAAGACGTTCGGTGCGGCTCATGTAGCTTATGATACTGCCATTTTTTGGCAGTGTCGTCTGTTAATCTGATGACGTCTCAACAAACTGACCCAAGGAGCAAACGATGCAATACCCGAACCTTATTCTTTTGTATGTCGAAGATCCGTTGCGAAGTGCTCAATTCTATGAGCAGATGTTCGATAGCCCACCCGTGGCGGCGTACCCCACGTATGTGGCGTTCAAATTCCCAAACGGCCTGACTCTCGGCCTATGGTCTGTTAAGGCAAAGAACTTCGCCTCTGGAGGCACTGGACATCGTTCCGAACTTGCCTTCATGGTTCAGGACGATGATGCCGTGCGTACGTTGTGCGAGCACTGGCAAAACGTAGGCGTGCAGATTGAACAGGATCTGCATAAGGCTGTGTTTGGTCTAACATTCGTCGCACTGGATCTCGACGGACACCGCATCCGTGTCTGCACGCCAGACGATTGAATCGCAGCACCCAGACCTGTTTCGCCGCTTGAGTACAGTATCCTACGACCATTTACTTGGGGATTCGTGACAGTGGGGTTTGGATTACTGTACGACAGGCGCGGTGAATAGAATCGGATGTCCGCTGGTCTTTCAACAAAGGCCGTTAGACGAGTGGAATGCCGAATGCGAACTATCGGCGAGAACCAGCCGGTCTCACGATCCCGAAAGCGGACATTCAACGCTCACGATGAGTTGTGGCTGACCCGGAGCGAAGCGTCAGGTATGGAGATAACTGATTGCGTTGGTGCATTCCATTGCATTCTCTTACCTCTCATCTGAGTCTGGATCCAGATTCTCAAGTAGCTCTTCCCATCCAACACAATAATAGTGTCCACATGTGCTCATCATCTTGTCGTGATACGCATATTGCCCCAGGGATTTCTTGTCGAACTGCAACCTGAAGCGAAGGGAATGTAGGAATTGCGCGTCCAGATAAAGTTCTGATGGGTTATGGTTCCGTTTTTTGATAGCGGAATGCACGGAGTTGTCGATCGACATCAGTTGCGCAAACGGCAAACCGAGACTGTTAAGGCAAATATGGTTCTCGGATTCCGATATGTGGAGCAAGGAGTCCTCGTAGTACTCGTTGCTCCCTTGGGTCATAATTGCATACACATCTAACTCAAGAATGTCCCTGTATATTTCTCGAATGTCTTTCACAACTTTGACAAAAACCTCTGGTCGATATGTATAGGAAACATCACTCCTGAAGTGGCCAACCGACCAGTTACTCTTAAGCAGTAGGCGGTCCGCGAATGAAATGAATGACACTTCTGGGTACTGTTTGGCCACTTCATCAATCGCGTCCCGTAGAGCAACAAGCCTCTCACGCGAAAGCGCGCCTCTCTGAAGAGCGTCCTTCACACCGATTGCATCCACCATGCAAAAAACAGAGTAAAGTCTTAGATGCAGTTGCTCGAGCCAGGTCGATTTCACGAAGATGCGCGGCTTTTCGCCATACCTCCAACAACCGACGCACGCAACAAACTGCTCCTTCGGCAGCAATACCGGTACTTCGTGGAATCTGTCGTAGATGTTCGGATACCACGATAAATCTATTGACCTATCATTGATTCGTCGCGCCGCGATATAGCTTATGTAACCGACGTTCGCACTTTCGCCGCCAGAAATAGTATCTAGCATCGCCAGTTCATATTCTTCTATATAGCGCTCATCCATCAAGTAGGAATCCTCACTCAAAGGAACCGCCTCGAATGGATATACATCAAAGTACTCATGGTCAAACAAGGCCCATACCTCTCCTAGAACGCTAACATTCGTTATATTGACCGTCATGTTACTGATCTTCAAACAATTGGACGGCAAGTATTAGCATTGGCGGATTCATAACATACCATACGTACTGATACGGCCGTGCGGGCCTCTTTTGGTCAGGTGCGGTTTTCTCCGGCCTTGAGGAACGACCAGTATGGGTCGAGTTTCGCCGCCGCACTTGATCAAAGCGGTTGTTCAAGCCTCGTATTCGTACCAATGTCCGGTCTTGCTTGCACTGCGCGGACCGAATGGATCGAAACGCCAACGTCGCCATTGGCCGAAGAGCAGGCGCCCGCAAAATTCACCCCATCTGTCTGCTAAGGCCGAAACCAGACAAAAAGCATCAACCATCCTGACGGTTATCTTCTGGTACATTGCCGCCTTCTAAACAGGAAATCTAGCCAACATTATCTTGTGATGAGTTGGGTCGCAAAGCCAAATGCCAACCTGTATGGCTACTCCTGAATGAGGCTCGCTCAGCTGAAAAATAGTCCAATCCAACCTCAGCTTGCAAATAGCTCATTTAACTCAAGAGGGCTACTGGAATGCGCGAGATACGGTATCTGAGGCCGACCCTCTCATTATGCTCCCTCAGAAAGCACTCGTTCGATGAGCAGCTGAACCGATTCGCGCCCCTGATAGCGATTGACGGTCAGCCCATACACGAACCGCGCTGGTCCCACTTTGGGGGTCCACCGTAGGCGCGCGGCACACTGGAATGCGATAGCCGCGAGTGGTGCTCCATGCTCTCCGACTACGGTCAGCTTGGCATGGAGTCCGTCTGATAGCGGACGGATGGCTACAACCTGAAAGTCACCAATAAACCGCGGGGCCGGGAAGCCTTGACCCCACGGACCACCATTCTCCAAAACGTGCGCGACCTCTACGGTCTGCTCGTGGCTCGCCAAAAGGCCATCTGTGAAGATCGCATCGCAAAACGTCTCCGCAGTGGTTGACTGTGTCACGACTTCGCGCAGTACGCGGGTAAAGAGGGGAAAGTCATCTGGCGCCAGAGTCAAGCCCGCGGCTTGGGCGTGGCCACCGAAACGGACCACCAAACCGGGGTGGCACGCCACGACCGCCGCGATCATATCGCGAATATGGATGCCGGGAATGGAGCGCGCGGAGCCTTTCAGTAGGCCATCTGCGCCAACGGCGAAGGCCACGGTAGGCCGTCCCGTTTGCTCGCGAATACGCGCAGCCACGAGTCCAACAACACCCTCGTGCCATAGGGGATCATGTAAGCAGAAGACGGGAGGGATATCGTTCAGAGCCAGAGCCAGATCCCGGTTGACCAGGACCTCCGCCTCTTGGCGCATCGTATCTTCGAGTTGCCGCCGTTCTTGGTTAATACCGTCTAAGTGGGACGCCAGTCTCGTCGCGGTCTCGTCATCGTCGGTTAAGAGGGCCTGAATACCGAGCGTCATATCCTGCAGGCGGCCAGCCGCATTGAGACGGGGTGCTACGGCAAACGCGAGATCATCAGACGTGAGCAATGAGACATCACGGCGGGCGGCCGTCGCCAGCGCTCGAATACCCGGAGGCCCCGAGTGGTTCTTGATGACTTTGAGTCCTTGGGCCACCAAGAGGCGGTTGATGCGGTCCAGGGGCACACAGTCAGCTATCGTGCCCAGGGCCACTAGCGGCAACAACGGTGCGAGACTGGGGCGCGCGGCGGGCCATTTCTGCTCAAGTAGGCGTTCCCGCACCGCAATGGCCAAGAGAAAAGCGACGCCGACTCCCGCGAGGTTTACGGCACCCGAGACGTCATCGGGACGGCGCGGGTTTATGATCGCATAAGCGGATGGCAAGGTATCGCCTGGCAGGTGGTGATCGGTAATAATTAACGAGATTCCAATGTCTCGCAAAACCGTCGCGCCGGCATGGCTTACTATTCCATTGTCGACAGTCACGACCCATTGCGGTTTCGGTACCATCGCCCCGATGCGTGCCGCCAACGCCTCGGTCAGCCCATACCGTTCGAGACGGCGGTCAGGTACGATAAAATCCACACAGGCGCCAAACTGGCGGAGGGCCCGTATAAGGACTGCGGTCGCGGTGGCGCCATCAGCATCGTAGTCGCCGGCGACGACGATCGGTTCGCCGTACGCAATCGCCCGTGCTAGACGCGCTGAGGCCTTAAAGAGATCCGTAAGACTGGCTACTGAGAAAAGTGCGTCCCAAGTGAGATCAAGATCATGGGCATCGTGAACGCGTGCGGCGTAAACGCGAGCTAATAGAGGTGGCCAATCGGAAGATCGGAGGAGGGTCGGACAGAGCGTCGGGCGCAACATCAAGTTAGGCGTCATGGAGCCGATCGTCTCACGCCGGGGAGGAAACGCAACTTACGATCAGGTCTGTTGTTGCGGGGTGGTGCGTGATCGCGCCTGCGCAACCTTCGTGGGTCGCCCTGGTCGCCGCAGTTTCGTAAGCGATGCCTCGGGGTGGTGGTTAGCAGGAACGGTGGATGTTTGCGCAAATCCAATTATCCATGCTTCAACGTCATCCAGGTTCCAGCGCCGACGGCGCAAACCAGGCAACTTAATGAACGGTGGCATGGGATTTCCGCCTGCAATGCGGGCTTTCAAACGGACTTGGCTGATGCCCAAGAGATCCGCCACATCTTTGTCGTTTCCTATTCGCATTATATCGACTCGCAAACTCACCAGACCCTATTGTCGGGGTATTTAGCGGTGCTCATGGCGACGAATACCCCGCATAAAGAGCGGTTATTCGCCGCGCTTTGCCCCGTTGAGCCGGCCAGCGAGTCGATGGGCTCTTAAGTGGGTATAGCGGCTCAACATAGCCAGCGTCCGGTGTCCCGAGATCCTGGCAATCTCCATCGCATCTAGGTCTGTTTGCTCAAACAAGCGCGAAATCGCCTCGTGACGTAAATCATGAAAAGTCAGACCCGTGATACCCGCCACCTTACAGACCCGTCGCATGGCGCGCGTAATGGCATACTCGCTCATACCAAACACGGAACCGCGGTGATTCTTCGGCAATCCCGATAGTAGGGTAAGTGCCTGATCAGAAAGCGGTACACTACGGGCATAACCATTTTTAGTTTCCGGCAAGTAGGCGCTCGACCGCTCGTGGTCGATATGCTCCCACTGGAGCTCCACAATTTCACCCCGTCGCATGGCAGTAGCAAGCGCCCATTGGATCACGGGCGCCAAACCGGCGCCGGCATGGGCGAGCAGAAGACCCTCCTCGTCCGCTTCGAGGCGACGGGTACGACCGCTAGGAAGTTTAGGCTTATGGACCAATTCTACGGGATTACTTAACGACTCCATTCCCCAGTGCTTGCGAGCCACTGTGAATAGATGAGAGAGTAGGGCGAGGTAGAGGTGGATGGTGCCAGGAGACGCGCCTTCGGCCCGCTTGGCGACGATGGCGGTATTGATATCCGTGACCCGGATCGAGGCCAAAAATCGAGGGGATAGGGGAGATGCGCGCCACCAACGGATAGTAGAAATTTCCCTATCGCCGCTCTTTTTCTGCGAACTGATCTCGCGCGCGTAACGATCCAGCGCGTCCGCCAAGCTCGTTGTCTCGGCCTCGGTCCGCGAAACGAACTTCCCCTCATCCATCTCCGATTCGATTTTTCGCGCCCAGGCTTCCGCTCTGACCCGCGTCTCGAAGGTTTTGCACTGGACAGGATGACCGCGGCGGCGGACGCGCACCCGCCATTGCCGTTCGCCACGCTTCAGAATGTTGGCCACTGGAACTCCCTCCTGTTGCTATTGCTAAGGACGGAGTGGACCAAATTTGGACCAAAAACTCAATATGGAGGGGATAGTCATGTGCTAAGTGCTTGTTTATATTGGTCGGGGCGAGAGGATTTGAACCTCCGACCACCTGAACCCCATTCAGGTGCGCTACCAGGCTGCGCTACGCCCCGTTCCGGCTGGCATCATACCGTAAGCCTCTTTGGTATCAAAGCGTCTATCTCACTCTCTTCGCCTAGCCCACCATGAAGGCTTAGAATAGGCCGATGTTAACGATCCGAGATCTATGGTTTAGGCTGGGGGCAGAAGAGCTCTTCTGTGGCGTTTCATGCGAGGTCTTCCGGGGGCAGCGGATCGGGCTTGTCGGGCGCAATGGCTCCGGGAAATCGACCCTCCTAAAGCTCATTAATCGGGGCGCTGAACCGGATGCGGGCTCGGTAGACTTCTCGGGCCAAGTGCGGGTCGTGAGCGTCTCGCAAGAGATCCCCGATACCGAGTCCTCGGTGTTGTCGTTTACCCTAGACGGCGATGAGGAGTTGCGGGCCCTCGAGGCGCGGCTTGCAAGGGAGCCCCACGATGACGGCTATTTCGCCGCCCAAGCCCATTACGAGGCGATCCAAGGCTTTGCGGCCCCGGCACGGGCAAGCCAGCTTCTCGCCGGGCTCGGGTTTGCCGAAAGCGACCTCGCAAGACCGGTGAAGGTCCTGAGCGGCGGTTGGCGTATGCGCTTAAATCTCGCGCGCGCACTCATGGGGCGGGCCGATCTCTTACTGCTAGACGAGCCCACGAACCATCTGGACCTCGAGGCGATTGCCTGGCTCGAGCAGTACCTAGCGCGTTTCGAGGGGGCGTTGCTCGTAGTCTCCCACGATCGCGATTTCCTGAACACCGTCGTCAATCGGATTGCCGCCATCCACGATCACGTCCTGACGCTCTATACGGGCTCTTATGACGCCTTTGTCTCGCGCCGGGGCGCCGAAGTCGTGCAGCAGCAAGCCAGTTATGAGCGCCAACAGGCGCGGATCGCAGACCTTGAGCGCTTCGTGACGCGGTTCCGGGCCAAGGCCACCAAGGCCCGTCAGGCCCAGAGTCGACTAAAGATGCTAGAGCGCATGGAGCGCGTGGCCAAAGTGCAGGGCGATGTGCTCTACGACCTGCCGCTGCCAAGCCCCGAGCGCGCCCCGGATACCCTGATTTCTTTACGCGACGTGACCTTCGCCTACCCAGGGCGGGCCCCTGTGTTTGCCGGCGTCCGGTTGAGTATCGCCCCCGGGGACCGCATAGCGGTCATCGGCCCAAACGGCGCCGGTAAATCCACCTTTCTGAAGATCTTGGTCGGGCAGCTAGACCCCTTAGCCGGGACCCGCATCTTAGGCCCGGGGGTGACGCTCGGCTATTTTGCCCAGCACCAGTTAGAGCAGCTCGATCCCAATATGCGGCCACTGGAGTATCTGGCAGCGCTTGATAAATCCGCCACCCCGCAGGCACTGCGCGACTACCTGGGCCGGTTTGGTTTCGGGGCAAGCGTGCGCGATCGCCCGGTCAGGGATTTCTCGGGCGGGGAGAAAAGCCGCCTGGTATTGGCCGGACTCTCATGGCTGAAGCCTCACGTCCTGCTTTTGGATGAGCCGACGAACCACCTGGATCTCGAGATGCGTGAGGCCTTGATGTATGCCCTGCAAGACTATGCGGGCGCGCTCGTGCTTGTGTCCCACGATCGCCACCTGATCCGGTCGTGCGCGGACGCCTTGTGGTTGGTGGCCGATGGTCAGGCGCGGGAGTTTACGGGCGACCTCGATGACTATCAGCGCGAGATGGCAGCACGCCGTATGCCCCCCGTTGCCGCCAAACCGAAGACCGACCGACGGATACCTGCGGTTTCCCCTAAAACCTACCTAAAGGAACAGAAGGCGATCGAGGCCCGGCTTGCCGGCTACGAGGCCCGCTTGGCTGAGATCGATGGGGTGTTGGGTGACGCCCTTGCCTATCGCCAAGGCGGCGACATGTTGAAGGCCCTCCAAGCAGAGCGGCGCACGATGAGTGACGCCCATGCCCAAGACGAGGAGCGGTGGCTGGCGCTAGAGGAGAAGGTCCATGCCCTGCAATCGGGCCTAGTCTAAGTCCGGCGGGGACCGGCCGGGGACCCAATGGTCGCCTTCGGTGGTCAGTTCCTTTTTCCAGAACGGCGCGCAGGTCTTTAACGCATCCATGATCGCCTGACAACCGGCGAAGGCCGCGGCCCGGTGGGCCGACCAGACGGTCACGAGCACGATGCGCTCATCACACAGGATGCGACCGAACCGGTGGATGATGAGGACCTCGAGGAGCTGGTACTGAGCCTGCGCCGCTGTTGCGATGCGCTCGAGTTCGGCGGTCGTCATTTCGGGGTAATGTTCGATTTCAAGGGCGGTAATAGGGTGTCCGGCCGAGACGTCCCGCACGGTCCCGACGAAGCTCACCCGCGCCCCGGCGCCTTGGACCGTCAGCGCTTGGGCCTCGTGTTCCGGGTCGAAGTCTGCGGCCTGGAGGCGGACGATCATTAGCCGCCGCTCACCGGGGGAAAGAAGGCGACCTCATCGCCATCATGGACCGGGCTTGTCAGTGCGGCATGTTCCCGATTGATCGCGACCAGGATCGGTTGAGGGAGGCCCGGTAGGTGCGCGCCAGCCACGGCCGCTAGGACATCGGCTGCGGTGGATGCGTCCTTGGCGGGCGTAAAGCTTAGCGTATCGTGGCCTAGGATCTCGCGGATACCCGCAAAACAGCGCACCGTCACCATGAAGCTAGCCCCCGAGCCGCATCATATAGACCGGCGCTGCGCGTTGGGGCGCATCATTGAAGGTATGGCGCTCGGGCTTTTCATGCCAGACCTTCGCGCGGATCAGATCGGCCAAGTCCGTTTTGGCAATCCCGTCGCGCAATGGGCCCATGAGATCCACCCCATCGTTTTGCCCCAGACAATAGACTAGTCGCCCGGTGGAGGTGAGCCGCAGACGGTTACAGCTCGCACAAAAGTTTTGACTGATCGGGCTGATAAACCCCACCTTGCGGGTCGTGCCCGCAATCCGGAAGTGCTGGGCCGGGCCCTCGTCTGCGGCGCGGGTCGCGGGAATCAGGGTATGGGTCTGGCCGATCCGCTCTTGGGCCTCGGCGATACTCACATAGTTTTCGCCACGGCTTGTCGTGCCGGCGGCGCCAAGTGGCATGGTCTCGATAAATTGGACATCCAGGCCCTCGCGGAGCGCAAAGTCGACCAAGGCTGGGATCTCGGTTAGGTTTTCGTTCCGCAATAAGACCACATTCAATTTGATATGCGGGATCACGTCGCGCGCGAGAAAGAGGCCGCGCAGTACGCGCGCTAGGTCGCCACCGCGGGTGATGCGCGCGAAGCGCTCGGCGTCGAGGCTGTCTAGGCTCATGTTGATGCGTTTGAGGCCTGCCGCGGCGAGCGGGCCCGCCAGCCGATCCAAAAGATAGCCATTGGTGCTCAAGCTCAGTTTAGCGACACCGAGATCGCGGGCGTGGGCCACGCGCTCTACAAGCCAGGGGTAGAGGAGAGGCTCGCCGCCGGTAAAACGCATATGACCGATGCCGAGCTCGTAAAAAATGGTCAACAGCTCGTCTAATTCGCCCGGCATCAGATGGTCTTTGCGCGCAAACCAGGGCGTGCCCGCCGCGGGCGAACAGTATTGGCAGCGTAGGTTGCAGTGCTCGGTCAAAGACACGCGCAAATAGGAGATGCGCCGCCCGAAGCGGTCGTCAAGGGCCGTCGTGGTATCCGCCACGACTGGCCGGGTAGTCGACATATCAGCTGCGATCCCAGGTTCCAGAGCGACCCCCTTCTTTGTGGAGTAGGCGGATACCATTGATGGTCATGCCGCGGTCTATAGCCTTGCACATATCATAGACGGTAAGCAGCCCAATGCTGACTGCGGTCAGCGCCTCCATCTCGACGCCGGTGACATGTTGGGTGCGGACGGTGACGCAACACCGCAGGCGGTGCTCGTCAGCGAATGCCCAGGAAACGTCCATGCCGGAGATCGGAATCTGATGGCAGAGCGGAATCAAGGACTCGGTGCGCTTGGCGGCCTGGATGGCGGCAATGCGCGCAACGCCTAAGACATCGCCCTTGTGCGCGGTGCCCGCCTGAATGACCAATGCGGTCTCCGCGGCCATCTCGATAAAGCCCTCGGCGGTCGCGGCGCGGTGGGTGACCGGCTTGTCGCCCACGTCGACCATATGGGCTTGGCCTGCGGCGTCGAAGTGGGTCAGGCGGTCTTGCACGGATGCCTTTCGGTGCGCCATCGGGGCTCCTCTTAAGGCCTAAAGCGCCTCACTATAACCGCATTCAGGCACGGGCCCTAGTGTTTGTCCAGGCTTGGGACCAGAACTTTGGTCGACTGAATCTTGAGATGCCCCTTGGGCGCCGGACCCATTTTTGGCATGGCTGCGGGTGCGCGCCCGTGATAGAGGTTGATCACATGTTGGGCCTCGATGAAAAAGAGATAGCGCTCGACACCGATCCCGAAAAACGCTGCTAACGGCGCGATGATGGCAAAGAGCTCAATGGGTTCGTGGAGGGCGAGGGTCAAGACCCCGGCGGGGATCGCGAACCCGACGACGTAGACGACGATTTTAAGACGCATCGCGGTAAGCGGCGTGATGCTATTGCTAAACTCACGCGTCAAGAAGGTCCCGAAGGTGTGTCCCTGGTCTAGGAGGCGGACCTTGGTCCCGCTAAAGCCAGTCGCGGTTTGTAAAGTCGTGCCGCTCGGTTTGCCGATCCAGAAGTAATAGATGGCCTTCATGACGGCCGCGGCAATCAGCAGCGCGATCGCCATGCCGATCAGGCTTTTGTCGGGGCCGTTGGTCACGACCCGTGCAGTGGCCAGCAAGGTCGTGCCCAAGGCCAGACCCAAAACAAAGAAGTTCGCCGGCACGAGCGGCGTATGCCATTGGCGAATGGTGCGCAGGCAGGCGTAGATCATGCCCTGGGCAAAGATCGTCACAAGGCCTACGACCGCGGCGCTGTTGCCCAAAATGAGCGCGACCGTGTCGCGGTCGGCATTCATGAAAAATACCCAGCCCAAATACGCGATGGTAAGCGGGTAGAAGAGGACCGCCAAGACCCCCTCGCGGGCCAGCCACGAGGTCCGCCAGCGCGAGAAGGCCCGCCAGGCGTTCTTCGGGTTGGCCAGATGGGTGGTCGACGCGATCATGCCGATGGTCACCAATACCAAAGAGAACGCCGCGGCGATCACGGTCAGCAGAGGACTCAATCCCCCGTCGATATGGAAATCATTGACGGCGGCGACGACGGCCATGAGGCCAAAACCGCTGCCCGCGAACAGCGTCAAAAAGATAACGGCCAGTGATGGATTCATAGAGCCCTCTGCTTAGGTTATCGTTCGACGACGCGGTTGACCCACTCTTTCACCTTGTGGGCGAGCGAGTGTCGACCGAGGTCGTTTGTGGGGATCGTCGGCCGCGGGCGCGGCGGCAGATAATGATTGGTCGGGTGGTAGTTCAACTCCGGCATGAGTGCATAACCACCACGCTCGCGCACGACCCGGCTTATGACGCTCTCGCTGTCATCGAGGTCGCCAAAGAGGCGGGCATGGGCGGGGCACGCCAATACACAGGCCGGTTTGCGTTCCTCGACCGGCAGCTCTTGATCGTAAATGCGATCGACGCAGAGCGTGCATTTTTTCATGGTGCCCGACTCGTGATCGAGCTCGCGCGCCCCATACGGACAGGCCCAGGCGCAGTAATTGCACCCCATGCATTTGTCTTGATCGACCAAGACGATGCCGTCTTCGGGCCGCTTGTAGGAGGCGCCGGTGGGGCAGACGGTCACGCACTCGGCGTTTTCGCAGTGCATACAAGACATCGGGAAATTGGTCGTCTTGTTGTTCGGGTAATCGCCGATCTCGTAATGGCGTACGCGATTAAACCACACGCCCGACGGCTCCTTGCCGTACGGTTCATAATCGGTGAGCGGCGCGGTCATCGCGCTTGTATTCCATTCCTTGCAGGCCGTCGCGCAGGCATGACAGCCAACGCAGGTATCCAGGTCAATCGCGAGTCCTAAACGCATCGTCGCTACTCCTTACGACTTGGCGCGCGTGTTATAGCGCAGAATGTCGGGCTTGGGTGAGGCACCAGGCAGTGGTGCCGCATTGGCGAACGTCGGCCACACCCCTTCTTCGCCCGGGGCGGCCTTGGTGACCTTCACCATAAGGTCGTACCAGGCCGCCTGCCCGGTGATCGGATCGGAATTGGTCAGCCGCCGTTCGCCGACCTTCTCCGGCAACAGCTCGGAGATCAGGTGGTTCATCAAAAAGCCTTGGGTGGCCTCGGGCGCATCGGGCTTAAGGCCCCAGGTACCAGATTGTTTGCCGATGCCGTTCCAGGTCCAGACGGTGTCTTCCTGGCAGCCCTCGATCAGGCGGACCTGGACGCGAATCTTGCCGTTGCGGGACTCGACCCACACCCAATCCTCGTCCGCGATGCCTACGCTCTCGCCCTTGGCGCGGTTCATATAGAGATGGTTTTGGGCGATGATCTGCCGAAGCCATGCGTTCTGCGAGTCCCATGAGTGGTACATCATCATCGGCCGCTGGTTCACCGCAAAGAACGGGTACTCCTTCTTGTCGATCCGTTGCTGTTCCAACGGCTCGTAGAAGTCTGGCAACGGGTCAAAGTAGGTCGCAAGCCGGTTTTGGTCGATTGGATCTTTGGGCTGTGGGCCATCGTAGAGGCCGAGCCCGGCCAAACGGAAGCGCTGAATCGACTCCGAATAGAGCTCGATGATGATCGGCTCGGCGGTCGCGTTGAAATTGACCTCCTTGGCGAACTCCAGATAGCCCTTATTCGCGAACCGGAAATAGCGCAACTCCTCGGGCAAATGGTATTGGAAGAAGCCCTGGTTCTCGATATAGCGTTCCCATTGCTGAGGATTGGGTTCGCCGCGCAGCGACTTGCTGCCGTCGGCCCCGCGCCAGCCGGCTAAAAACCCAATCCCGGGCGCGTGTTCGTAATTGATGATGAAATCCTGATAACCCTTGTATTTGGGCGTGCCGTCTTCGTTGCTAAAGGCCGGCAGTTTCAGGCGCGCGCCGAGTTCGATTAAGACCTCCTGCCAGGGCCGGACGTTGCGATCGATCTCTAAGAGCGGGTGGCGAATGGCGTCGCAGATCGCATCGGGCTCGGAGATCGGCCGATCCAGCAGTGAGATGGCGTCGTAGCGTTCAAGATAGGTGGTATCCGGCAACACCAAATCCGCGAAATGCACAGTCTCCGAATGAAAAGCGTCGACGACCACCAAAAATGGGATCTTGTGTTCGCCGTCGGGGCCCTTGGCGCGCAACATGTCTTGAATATTCGTCGTGTTCATAGACGAGTTCCAGGCCATGTTCGCCATGAAGAATATGAGGGTATCGATCGGGTAGGGGTCACCGTTGGCCGCGTTGGTAATCACCATATGCATAAGGCCTTGGTTGGCGATCGGCGCCTCCCAAGAGTAGGCCTTATCGATACGCAGTGGGCGCCCCTCGTCATCGATCACGAGATCCTCGGGCGCGGTCGGATAACCGAGCGGATGGGCTTTTAGCGGCGTATTGGGTGCGCTGTGCTGGGCGGGTTTCTCGGGCACCGGCACTGGGTGCGGGTAAGGGGGCTTGGCGCGGAATCCGCCCGGACAGTCGATCGTGCCGAGCAGGATCTGCAACAGATGGATAGCGCGCGCGGCCTGAAAGCCGTTGGAATGGGCGGATACGCCCCGCATGGCGTGCATGGACACGGGCCGGCCAATGAACTTATTGTGCTTGCGCCCGGCCCAGTCGGTCCATTCGACGTCGATTTCGATGGTCTCCTTGAAGGCCACGTGGGCCACCTCGAGCGCCAAGCGCTCGATCGTGCCAGCCGGGATACCGCAGACTTTCGCGGCATTGGCCGGCGCGAAGCGCTCGTCTAGATAACGCTCGGCGAGCAAGGTCATGACGGTCTTGACCGGGCGCCCGTCCGGGGCCACGTATTCGCCAAAGAGCGCCGGGTGATTGGCGGCATCCATGCCGCTTACGAACGCCTCTTTCTTCATATCCCAGACCAGCGGCTGCCCGTCCTCGTCGCGATAGATGAGCCCGTCACCTTTTTGCCCCGGCGTCTGGACGACCAAGAACGCCGAGTTGGTGTAGCGAATCAGGAAGTCCCAGTCGAAGAGCTCGCGCGACAACAGCACATGGATCATGGATAGGGCGAGCATGGCGTCGGTCCCGGGGCGGATCGGGACCCATTCGTCGGCGATCGCCTGGTAGCCGGTACGCGCCGGATTGATACCGACGAATTTGCCGCCACGCCTTTTGACCTTCTCGATGCCGATCTTCATGGGGTTGGAGTTATGATCCTCGGCGACCCCCCACAACATGAAGTACTTGGTGCGATCCCAGTCGGGGTCGCCGAATTCCCAGAAGGCATAGCCGAGCGTGTAGAGGCCGGCGGCCGCCATGTTCACCGAACAAAATCCGCCATGCGCAGACCAGTTGAGTGTGCCAAACTGTTCGGCCCAAAGGCGTGACAGGGCCTGCATCTGGTCGCGGCCAGTAAAGAATGCGAGCTTCTTGGGGTCGGTTTCGCGAATATGGGCCAAGCGCTTGGTGAGCATGTCCAAGGCTTCGTCCCAGGATATCTCGATAAATTCGCCGGCGCCGCGTTCGGTGCCGGGCTTGCGCAGCAGCGGATTTTGCAGGCGCCCAGGCGAGCACTGCTTCATAATGCCAGCCGAGCCCTTAGCACAGAGCACGCCTTTATTGATGGGGTGATTGCGATTACCTTGAATGAACCGGACCCGGTTGTCTTCGATCGTCACTTTGATGCCGCAGCGACAGGCGCACATATAGCATGTGGAGTACTTGATCTCCTGCTTGCTGTGATCCTCGGTTTTGTATCCTGCCGGCATGTACGCTCCAGGTATCGAAATATTGACGGCCTAAACTAAAGGCATTCTCGGCCAAAGGCTATTGAATTGTTTTGATAGCGGAATAAGAATCAGACGGTTATTTCGCAGCCTTATGGCGGATATTCCGGGAATTTATAGAACGTGCGGACAGTGGTCCGACGGCGTTTAGTCAGAAGATGGAGGGGATTATGCAGTTTGTGCGTTACAAGCGACGGACCCAGGGCCGCGATCGCGCCCGGCTTGCGGTCCGCACCGCTAACGGGTTGCGGGATCTAGAGGCAAGCTACGAGCGGTTTGTGGCCGCTGGCATGCCGCCTGTCAAAGGTCTTCGGGGCGCCCTCAAGAGCGGCAGTCTGCGGTGTTTGCTCGCGGTGCCCGGGACTGATGGGCTGTTCGCCGCGTTGCGCAAGTCCGATGCGGACGGGGTGCTCGTAGACGAGGGGCGGTCGATCCACTTGTGCGCGCCACTCCATGACCCCAGGCGTTTCATCGGCGTGGGCCTCAATTATCGCGATCACGCCCGCGAGATCGGCCAAAGCCTCCCGGCCTATCCCCCGCTTTTTGCGAAATGGACGAATGCGATCAATGGCCCGTATGATCCCATTACCCTCCCGGCGAACACGCAGGCGCTCGATTACGAGGTGGAGCTCGGCATCGTGATCGGGTCGCGCGCGACCCGGGTCCCGGTCGCAGACGCCCTGCAATACGTGTTTGGCTATACCATCATCAATGATGTCAGCGCCCGCGATCTCCAGTTTCAGACGAGCCAGTGGCTGGCCGGCAAGATTGGCGACGGGTTCGCGCCGCTGGGCCCGGCCATTACCGAGCGGGCCGATATCGCCTCCGTGCACGATCTCACGCTCCAGACCTGGGTGAATGGCACGCTTCGCCAAAACGGTAACACCCAAAATATGGTGTTCGACCCGGCGGCGCTGGTCAGTTACCTCTCGCACCTCATCACGCTCGAGCCAGGCGACATCATCGCGAGCGGAACGCCGGCCGGTGTCGGCATGAGTCAGAATCCTCCCCGCTATCTAAAGCCAGGCGACGTCGTGCGCATGAGTATTGCGGGGCTCGGGACGATCGAGAACCGCGTCTGCGCCGCGTAGTCGTCAACTGGGGTAAGCGACCCGGCGCGCCTGACAGGTGAGCACGTCGAGTTCAAGCGAACCATCGTCGGCGATCGCGAACGCGCGCCGGACCTCCAGCGGGGCATCGGCCAACAATTGACGGATGACTGCAACACGCCCAGGCGGTGTTTGGGAGCGCTCCACCCATTCGTCAAAGGCCAAACGGACCCGGAAAAAATCGCAGTGCCAGGGGACGAGCCCATGGCACCCGAGGGTCGCGACCCACTCCGAGGCCCGATAACTGCGGACGTGACTGGTATCGCGCAAGAGCTCGATCGTCTGAAGATGGGTGTCGGCGAGCGGTGCCTCATAGCCGATCGAATCGGTGAGCACGAACACCCCATCGGGCTTTAGGACCCGGACGATCTCGGCTAGGCCGGCGTCCACGTCGCGCCAGTGATGAGCGCTATAGCGGCAACTGACGAGATCCATGCTCGCGTCCGGGAACGGGAGGTCGGTGGCCGGTGCTCTATGGATCGTGATCTGGGCCAAGTTTCGTCGGCGGGCCTCGTCGGCGGCGACCCTTAACATCTCACCGCTGGCGTCGACGGCGTGTACGCGTTCGCAAAACGGCGCCATAGCGAAGCTCGCATGGCCGGGGCCGCAGCCGACATCGAGGGCGGCGGCTGGGTGCAAGCGCTCGGCCACTGCGCGCAAGGTCGCAAGATCCGACCCCTGCGCGTGGACCGCGCTCGTGCGATAGCGTTCGGCGGTGCGGTCAAACTGGTCTGTGACATGCTGGTCGTGTGACATGACGATCTCCAAAGAGGTCTCCAGGAGAGATGAGGATACGGCGTAATTATACTGGTACAATACCAGTACTTATACTGGTATATACACCCACTGGCAGAGGTCTCTTTCGATGCAGCACAAGGAACTTGGGCGGTTTTTGCGTACCTTGCGTGAACGCACGCCGCCGCGCACGGAACCCCCCCCCGGGGCGCGCAAGCGCCGGACGCCGGGGCTGCGCCGCGAGGAGCTGGCCGATCTCTGTGGCATCAGCGCGACCTGGTATACGTGGATCGAGCAGGGTCGGGCCCCGTCGGTGTCGCATGAGGTATTGGCGCGCCTTGCTCACGCGCTCGACTGTACCGATGCACAGCGCCGCTACCTGTGGGAGATCGCTGGCCTCGGGCCCGTGCGCGGCGCCGATTCGGCGGCAGTGGCGCCGCCCGCGATCGTGTCGCTCTTACAGCGCATTGACGCCCCGGCTTACTGCCTGGGGCGCTATTGGGACGCGCTTGCTTGGAATCAACGGGCGGCGCGGCTGTTTCCGGATTGGCTGGGCACGGGCGGCGCCGATCGCAATCTCTTGGGTTTTGTCTTCTGTGAGCCGAGTGCGCGAACCCTGATCGTGGATTGGGAGCGTCGGGCCCGGCGGCTTATCGCCGAATTTGTCGCCGATGCGAGTGACTTAGAGGGGGCTGATCGGTATCAGGAACTGGTGGCGCGATTGAGTGCGCGTAGCGAGGAGTTTCATCGGTATTGGCGGCAACAGGAGGTGTGGTTTCGAGAGCCGGCGGTAAAGCACTTCCGCCACCCACGAGACGGGCTCGTTTCTTATGAACAAACGACGTTTTCGCCGCTCGCCCAGCGCGACCTAAAGCTCGTAGTCCTCAATCCAGAAGACTGCCCCGCTCGCAAAAAAGGCGGGTAAGGCGGTGTGACCGCCCCCCGCCGTCTAGTTAACGGCGCTTACGACTCGCCGTCTTTTTCTTTGCGGAGGCCGTCTTTTTCAGCGCAGCCTTGGGGGCTGCCTTCAATGAGGCCTTAGAGGCGGCCTTGGGCGGAGTCTTTTGTGTCGGACCGCCGCTCAAATTGTCTTCCAGAAATTCCAGCAACTCGCTAATGGTAGCCAGAACCGGCGCGTAGCGAATCGATCGCCCTTCGCGCGTGGGCTTGATAAGGCCTGCTTGGGTCAGCTGCGACAAGTGAAAAGAGGACGTCGCCGGGGCAAGCTTCAGTCTCAAGGCGATCTGGCCTGCGACAAGCCCATCCGGACCCACCTTTACCAATAGCCGAACGATGCCGAGCCGAGTCTCTTGCGCGAGTGCGGTGAGCGCCCGCGTTGCTGCCGTGATCTTCATGGTCATTTGATTGGGTTTACCTTCATAGTTTATGTCAGTTCTCAAAGACAGCGCCTTTCCGTTATAGTTCCACGATCATGCGTTGTCAGTGCCGTACGAAAGACACTTGACGGTGATTATACTGTGTTTTCGCGACAATGGCAGTAGCTATTTGATCAATGAGCGATGTTTATTCGCGATCGACCGTTGGGCGTGGAAACGTAGACGGGTATGAAACCATCAAACGTGCTAATAAAGTACGCTAATGGGGTTATTCGAGAGAATCCGGAGAGTCGTTTTGACCGGGATGGACGCGGTGGGTGAGGCAGTCCGGCCGGGGATGTTCGTCACTCGCCCGCGAAACAGGTGCCAGAAATCGCGAGCGAGGTGGCATCTTAACAGGTCGAAGCGAGGGTGTGGTGTGATATGAACCGTGAATATGACAACTATTTGACGGCGGCGCGAGACGCGGCGCACCAGGCCGCCTTGATCATACTTCAGCACTACCAGAGTATAGGTCCGGTGGATTGGAAGGGCGACGGGAGTCCGGTCACGCCTGCCGATCGCGCCGCCCACGAGGTGATCTTGGCGGTATTGGCAGCGGCCACCCCGCAGATCCCGGTGGCCTCGGAGGAGGGCGGGGACGTCGAGGCGACGTGCTACTGGTCGGTAGATCCGCTCGATGGCACGAAGGAGTATGTCGCGCGCACCGGCGCCTTCGTGGTCAGCATCGCCTTGGTGGAGGATGGTCGCGCAGTGCTCGGGGTGATCCACGTGCCCGTGACCGGTGAGGTGTACTTCGCCCGTCGCGGCGGTGGCGCCTACAAAGCGGAGCGCGGGACGATTCGCCGGCTACACCCCACGCCTTTCCCGGGGCGGCGAATACGGCTTGTCGGTAGCGCCCGCCATGGTACCGAGGCCGTCGATGCGCTCTGCGAGTCACTCTCCCAGGCGGTCGCGCCGATTGAGCGCACCGCGCTCGGTTCGGCCTGGAAATTCGGCCGGCTTGCCGAGGCGCGTGCGGACCTCTATCCACGCCTCGGACCGACCCATACTTGGGATACGGCCGCCGGGCAGTGTGTGTTGGAGGAGGCCGGTGGGGCAGTACGGATAGCGGGGCGTACGCCGCTTACCTACCACCATCCGCGTCAACTCAATCCGTCGTTTGTCGCGGTGGCTGATAGCCGGTTTCCGTGGCCGGACCTGTTAGCGCCGGAGTTTTTGGTCGGGCGGTAGCGCACGCCGTAACCTGCCCAGAGTACCGGCTGCAGGGATGCCCTATGCTACAATCGGAACTCGTCAATCAAAGTGATCTAGGAGTGTGGTATGTCGATCGATAGGGCGGTGATGGCGTTTGCGGGATCAGTGGTTTTGATCAGTGTGCTTTTGGCCCATTATGTCTCCAATGACTGGCTTTGGCTCACGGCCTTTGTGGGCGCCAATCTCTTACAGGCATCGATTACCGGCCTGTGTCCGCTGGCAAAAATCCTAAAGGCCATGGGTATGCGGGCTGGCTGCGCCTTCGAGTAAGGCGGGTTCACGGAGGGGTAGGCGGACGAGCACCTCGAGTCCGCCGCCCTCGCGGTTGCGCAGTTGGATGGTTCCGCCGTGGGCCTCGGCGATGCGTCTCGCAATGGCAAGTCCGAGCCCGCGTCTGTTGCCGGTGTTCAGTTCGATGGCCGACAGGAGATGGGTCCGTTGGCGCTCGGTCAGTCCGGGCCCGCGGTCGGTGATGACGATGTGAACGAAGCCCGCCGCCACGAAGGTCTGG
Organism: Acidiferrobacter sp.; assembly: GCA_035530915.1. Taxonomy (GTDB): domain Bacteria; phylum Pseudomonadota; class Gammaproteobacteria; order Acidiferrobacterales; family Acidiferrobacteraceae; genus Acidiferrobacter. The sequence goes on from DATKTV010000023.1 coordinate 19,591, forward strand.
ATATGAATCGGCGGGCGGCCGTGGGAGACGGCGTTATCAACAAGGTTGCCGATCAGTCGTCCAGTCGCAAGTGGGCGGTACGCGAAGTCCGGCAGGGGCTCGGAGTCATAGACGATAGCCTGGCCCTGGCGGTTGTAGCGTAAAACGATATCTTTGATAAGGCCCGCTAATTGTCCCGTGATCGGGACCTCCTCCACGCCATGACGGGCATAGGCCAGGAATTCGGCCAGAATACCATCCATTTCCTCGACATCCTGGATCATCCCTAGTCGTAGACCCGGATCGCAGGCCAAGGCCAACTCGACGGCAAGCCGCATGCGCGCAAGCGGCGTCCGGAGATCGTGAGACACACCGGCAAGCAGGAGTGCCCGATCGCGTTCATAGCGTCGCGCCGCCTCGGTCATTTGGTTAAAGGCGGCCGAGACGCGCCGCACCTCGATAGGCCCCTCCCCGGATAAGGGCGGGGGGTTCTCGCCGTGCCCGAAGGCCATGGCCGCACTGGCCAATTCGGCCAACGGGCGATTGACTCGGCGCACGATGAGCAGTGCCCCCAGTCCGGCAAGCAGCGATCCGACGATCAGGAACCCTATGCGCGGCCACGGTAGCATGGGCGACAGCCCCGGCAGATGGACGCTTAAGGAGCGGCCCTGGGTGGCCACGGAGACGTTCAGGCTGTCTTTGTGGGTGGTGATTTCGGCTGGCAGACCGCCGTTTGTGAGTTGGTGGGTAAGCGCCCGCCCAAACGGACCGATGGCAGTCGGGGCCTTGGCTTGGGTTTCGAAGCGCACGCCTAAAGGCCGGAGATGAGCCTCGAACGCGCGCCTTTGGGCCGGCGACAGGAATCGTTCCGCCGCCTGGATTGTCTGCGCCTCGTCGCTGATCAATAGGGCGATCTGGCGGACGTGGACATGGGTGAAAGAGAGCCTCACCAAGAACAGGAACGTAAACTGCGCGATGACAAGCGAGAGCGCGATAATGAGCGCGGTGCGACCAAACAGGGTCTCTGGCCAGAGCCTCACGGTTCGTCTCCTGGGTTGAAGGTATAACCAAACCCCCAGAGCGTTTGGATCAGTCGCGGGTGCGTGGGATCGACTTCGAGGATTCGGCGCAGGCGCGAAATACGCACGTCGATGGAGCGATCGAAGGGTGTGTGGTCACGGCCCCGGGCAAGCCGCATCAGGGTGTCGCGCGAGAGCGCCTGATGGGGATGGGTGGCCAGGACTCGCAACAGTTCGAACTCGGCGGTTGTGATGTCGATGCGCGTCCCATCGGCCATGAGCGAGCGGTCGTGAAGGTCGAGCGTATAACGCCCAAAGACGAGCTTCTTGATAGCCGGCGTGCTATGGCGCCGCAGGATGGCATTGATGCGCGCGACAAGCTCGCGCGGGTTGAATGGTTTGGAAAGATAGTCGTCGGCACCCACGTCGAGACCGACGATCCGATCGGCCTCATCGCCGCGGGCGGTCAGCATCAGCAGCGGAATATATTGGCCCTCGCTGCGCAGTCGCCGGCAGAGGCTCAAGCCATCCTCATCTGGCAACATGAGGTCTAAGATCAGGAAATCATGGGGGACACGGGAGAGGGCCTTATCCATATCGCGCCCGCTCGCGACCGCCGTGACCGCGAAACCCTGCTCGGTCAGGTAGCGTGTCAACAGCTCCCGTAGGCGATTGTCGTCATCGACGAGAAGGATACGGATCATGGCGAGAGGATACGCGAGTTTGAGATCACCGCACACCGCGGGCTTACAGATGATTACATTTGCATTGGCGCAGTCGGTGGTGGCCGGTCGCAGCAGCAGCCGGGATGCATGCGCCCCTATCCCAAAAGGTCTTGCGATTAGGCGCGCGGATTGGCGGCGGGCCCGATCCGGGTGGGGAGTTAGGGGTCTACTCCTAAGTGGCTTGCGATCACGGTACGGGTGCGCTCGGCGAGCGCGCGAGCGGTGAGCCCCGTCGAGACCTCGGGCGCGAGGAAATCGACGTGGACCGCGAATTCGCCGCGCGCGCAGAGCAGCCCCCAGAGGTGGCGCGGGAGTGTGGCGTCACCGAAGTAGGGGGCAGCGGGGTGGTTTACGCCCCGTCGGTCGAGGTAACGAATGGCAACCGGTTGCACGAGGCAACCGCTGTCGATGGCGGGGGCAAAGAGGCGGGCATGGAAGGCGCGAACCACCGTGCCGTCCGTCGATGTGCCTTCCGGGAACAAGAGTACGGACTGATCGCGCAGCAGGGCCTCCTTCATGCGCGTGGCCACTTGGCCAGAGGCCCGCTTATCGCCCCGGATGATGTATAAGGTCCCGGCTTGGGCGGCAAGCCAGCCCATGAGGGGCCACGTGGCAATCTCGGATTTGGCGATGAAGTGGCCCGAACAGAGCGCCCCCAGGGCCGGGATATCTACCCAGGAGACATGGTTTGCGATAACGAGGGCAGGGGCTTCGATCGGTTGGCCTAGGACACGTAATCGGATGCCGAGGATCGCCAGCAGGCCACGATGCCAGAGGATCACGATCCGAGTCCCCGTGCGCGTATCCGTCAACGCGTGTGCGGGGGCTAAGGCGGCGATCAGGGCGCCCAAAACGGTGTGCGCCAGCAAGGCGACGAGTCGGGCAAACGCACCGCCAGGAACCCTCACGCGGCGCGTTGCCTGGAGGTGCGTCCGAGCAGGCGTTCTAGGTAGCGACGATCGAAACGGGTACGAAATAACAGGATCAGGACGTCTGCGACGCCAAAGTCGGGATCGAGGCAAGCGGGGCCACCGATATAGGCCCCCAATCGCGTATAGGCGCGCAGCAGTGCCGGGGTCGCGCTGCCATCGTCGCCATCGCTATCCTGGGCCTGGGGCAGGGGATTACGGGGGGCTACCCGTAGCGCATCCGGGCAACCGTAGCGGCGAATGAGTGTCGCGACCGTGCGCAAGGCCTGCTCACGGTCGGGGCTAAGCGGAACGCTGCCGCAGCCAATAAGATAATCATAGGCATGGTCTTCTAGGAAGTCGGCGAGACCTGACAGCAACAGGGCGATGGCCGGACCTTGGCGGTGGTCTGGGTGAACACAGACGCGTCCGACCTCCATGATGCGCCCTGGCAAGGCCAGAATCGGGGTGAGGTCAAACTCCGACTCCGAGTAGAAGCCGCCACAGTGCCTCGCCGTCTCGGTCGTCAGGATGCGCGCGCATGCCACGACCGGACCGTGGTTCGCGCGCACGACAAGTTGCACGCAGTGCGGGTCGAAACGGTCACGGTCGTATTCGTGATCCCGGTTGCCGTCGCAGTCGTTGATGGTGGCGCCGAGCTCGCCGACAAAGACCTGGTGACGAAGGCGTTGGACCTCGGCGATATCGGCCGTCGTGTTCGCAAACTCCACGCGCAGGGGCCATTCCCTTGAACTTTCCGCAATCATCCCCGGCACTTCATTCCTTAGGCCTTAACGCATTCGGGCGCCGACCTGTAACGGTGAGGCTTATGCCCACTCAATACTACGCTCAGTGATGGTAGAACTGGAGGCGAGTATCGCCGACCTCGATGATGTCGCCTGATTCCAAAAGATTGCCACCGGGGGGTACCTTTTGCCCGTTGCGGAGCACGAGGGTCGCCTCAGGGGTCGTCATCAGGGTAAAGCGATCACCGGTACGCGACACCATGGCCGCCGATTGTCCGCTTTTGCCAAGATGGGTCACGGTCGCCTTGAGATCGATGCGCTTGCCGCTGTTGAATCCACTCAAGACAAACAGCGCCGCGTCTGCCAGGGGGCTTTCGGCAGGTTCGCTCTTTAGCGAAGGATCGCAGTCGAGATCCCCATAGACCAGGGTATATTTGCCGATCAGGATGTGGTCGCCCGGCTTTAGGTGGTGTTTGTGCGCCCGACGGTTGTTGATGAAGGTCCCATTGGTGCTACCGAGATCCTTCAGGAAGGAATCCTGGCCGACCGTAAAGATGCTGGCGTGGTCGACGCTGACGGCGGCATCCTCCAAGACCAAGGCGTGCGTACGCCGACGGCCGATCGAGAGATCCCCTTGCGGTAAGGACATCTCTTTTATGACGGCCTGATTCAGTTTGACGGTGATGCTAGGCATACTATCCATGGAGTCGAGTCTCCCGAGCAAGTATAGACGAATCCGGGACTTGAGTGACCAATGCGCGCTCCAAAGTGCCAAGATAAATCCGAGTCAAACGCGCAAGATCCGCTACGGCAACAGTCTCGTTTATTTTATGAATAGACTCGTTTAAGGGACCGAATTCAAGCACTTGCGTACCAAAGGGCGCTACGAACCGACCATCGGACGTTCCGCCTCCGGTCGAGTAGCTCGGCTGGACCCCGGTTTCGGCGGTGATGCTGGCCGCCAGGGCGGTTTGCAGCAGACCGCCGGATGTCAGGAACGGCTCGCCCGAAAGTCGCCAAGTCAGGGTATAGCGCAGATCGTGGGCGCGCAGAATCTCCTCGACCCCGGCCCGAAGCACAGGGGCCGGGGTGGTGGGTGCGTAACGGAGGTTAAATAGCGCGTGCAAATGGCCGGGGATCACGTTGTCGGCACCGGTGCCGGCGTGGATATTGGAGAACTGGAGGCGCGTTGGCGGGAAGTCGGCGCTCCCCTCGTCCCAAACGTGCGAAACGAGCGCCTCAAGGGCCTTCGCGAACCGGGCGATGGGATTGTCGCAACGCTCAGGGTAGGCGATATGCCCCTGGACCCCGTGGATGGTCAGGTCCCCGCTTAATGACCCCCGGCGTCCGTGCTTGATCGTGTCACCGAAAACCTGAACGGATGACGGTTCGCCGACTAAGCAGTAGCTAATGCGCTCTTGGCGTTCGGCGAGCTGCGCCAGTACGCGCACAGTCCCGTCGCGGGCGTCTCCTTCCTCATCCGAGGTCAGCAGCAGCGCGACCGAGCCCGGGTGGTGCGGATGGCGCTCAACGAAACCGCACAAGGCCTGGACGAAAGCGGCAACGGACCCCTTCATGTCGGCCGCCCCGCGCCCGTAGAGCATGCCGTCGCGCACGGTCGGCGCAAAGGGCGGGCTGGTCCAGGCCTCGAGCGGTCCTGGCGGCACGACATCGGTGTGGCCCAGAAAGACGAACAGCGGCTCGGCCTCGCCGTGGCGCGCCCACAGATTGTCGACGTCCCCGAATCGCAACGACTCGGTCCGGAAACCGGCGGCTTGTAAAATCTCGGCAATATAGCCCTGGCAGCCCTCGTCGGCGGGTGTGACCGAGGGCCGCTTGATCAGTTCGATGGCCAAAGCGAGTGTCGGTTCCATGGTCAAATGTCACGCAATAAGGCGTTAATGCCGACCTTGCTGCGTGTCTTCGCGTCGACTTGTTTGACGATCACCGCGCAGTAGAGGCTATGGCTGCCATCTTTTGCCGGTAGCGATCCTGACACGACCACCGACCCCGCCGGGATGCGCCCGTAGGTGATCTCGCCGGTGTCGCGGTTTAGGATCTTGGTGCTCTGGCCGATGAAGACGCCCATGGAGATGACGCTGCCGCGCTCGACTACGACCCCTTCGACGATCTCGGAACGCGCCCCGATAAAGCAATCATCTTCAATGATGGTTGGACTGGCCTGGAGCGGTTCCAATACCCCGCCAATCCCGACACCGCCACTCAAATGGACGTTTTTGCCGATTTGCGCGCACGATCCGACCGTAGCCCAGGTGTCGACCATAGTGCCGCTATCGACATAGGCGCCAATATTGACATAGGAGGGCATCAGCACGGTTTGCGGGGCGATATAGGCGCCGCGCCGCACGGCCGCCGGCGGGACGACGCGGAACCCACCCTCACGAAAGGCGTGCGAGTTGTAGTCCGCGAATTTGGACGGGACCTTGTCGTAATATTGGCCGTCGCCACCCTTGATCAGGACGTTATCTTCCATCCGAAAATAGAGCAGCACCGCCTTTTTGATCCACTCGTGGACCAGCCAGTGACCATCGACTGGCTCGGCGACCCGTAAGGCGCCCCGGTCCAGATCGTCGATGACGCTTTGGACCGCGTCTTTGACCGGGGTCTCGACGTTGCGGGGCGTAATGGCAGCGCGCAACTCATAGGCTGCTTCAATTAGTGTTTGACGTGTCATTCATAGTCCTCAGACCAAGAGATTGAACATAGGATCGCAGCCGTAGCGCCCCCTCGTAACACTCGGCCCGTGGGCCGACGAGGGCCAGCCGGATATAGCCTGCGCCCGGATCACCCTGCGGGGTCGGGCGTGACAGATAGCGGCCGGGGAGCGCCAGGACATTCTGGGTCGCATAGAGGCCGGCGACGAACGCCTCGTCGTCGATTGGTGTCGGGAGCCAAAGATAGAAACCCCCGCACGGGCGCTCGACTGGCATGACATCTTTCAAGACCATGAGCACGTCGTCGAATTTCTCGCGATAGCGCGCGCGGTTTAGGCGCACGTGGGCCTCATCGTTCAAAGCCGGGATCGCGGCGTTTTGGGCGAGCGTCGAGGGTGCCGAGCCAAGATACGTGCGTAGCGTCAAAAACTGGGCCATGAACGTTGGCTCGCCGGCCATGAACCCGAATCGAAGCCCCGGGACATTCGACCGCTTGGAGAGACTGTGGAGGGCCACGCAATGCGCGAAATCCTTCACGCCCGATGCGATTGCCGATTGCAGCAACCCCTCGGGTGGGGCATCCTCGTCGTCATAGATCTCAGAATAACATTCATCGGCCGCAATCAAGAAATCATAACGGTGGGCCAGTGCCAAGAGCTCGTCGTACTCCGCTCGACTCATGACCTGGCCTGTCGGGTTGCCCGGGCTGCAGGTAAAGACGAGTTGTGTGCGGGCGAGGATATCCTTGGGAACCGCGCCAAAGTCCATGCGGAATCCGTGGGCCCGGTCGGTGTTCAAATAGTAGGGTTCGGCGCCCGCCAAGAGGGCTGCGCCCTCGTAAATCTGATAGAAGGGGTTCGGCATCAGCACGACCGGGCGGGGGTGGCGCTCATGGTCGATCTGGGCCTGCACGACCGAGTAGATGGCCTCGCGGCTCCCCGAGGAGGGGAGCACATGGCGGTCGGGGTCTATGGCCTCCGGGGGCAGCCGGAAGCGTCGCGTCAACCATTGGGCGATGGCGCGTCGCACGGCATCGCCGCCGCGCGTCGAGGGATAGATCGACAACGCGCCCAATCCCTCGGTAATCTCGGTAGTGACGACGTCTGGCGCCGGATGACGGGGTTCGCCGATGGCCATATTGATGCGCGGCAACGCTGGTGGCGCCAAGGGCGCGGTCAGGGTGGCCAGTCGCTGAAACGGGTAGGGATGGAGCGATCGAATGTGGGGGTTCATGTTTCATGACTCGTTGGGTTGACGGATTATACGGGAGCGCTCGGTTGTGACCAAGGATCGGTGGGCGGTCGCGGCATTATTGGTCGGCGCCGGGTCCTGGGGCGTCCTCTGGTACCCGTTGCGCGCGTTGGCCCAGCAGGGGCTTTCAGGTGTCTGGCTTGCCGTCATTTTGTATGCGGGTGCGGGGCTTTCCGGGGTGCTGCTCTGCGGGGCGCGGAGACGGTGCGCCGGGCCTTGGCGGGTGTGGCTGGCCTTGGCGTTTTTAGGTGGGGTCACCAATATCGGCTTTGTCGTGGCGATCTTGAACGACAACATCCTGCGCGTGACCCTACTCTTTTATTTGTCCCCGGTGTGGTCGGTATTGTTGGCGCGCGTCTTTTTGCGCGAACGCTTAAGCCCGGTCGTGATATTAGGTGTCAGCGGGGCGATTCTGGGGACCGTCATCCTGCTGTGGCACGATGCGGCCTTGGTGCTGCGTTTTTCGGATATCTTAGCGCTTGTCGCCGGTTTCAGTTTTGCCGCCGCTAACGTCATTATGCGCGCCTATCCCTCCCTGCCGCTTGAGACCAAGGTCTTGTCGACCTTTTTGGGGGTCGTGATCGTGGGGCTTGTGGTGCTCGCGTTTCATACCCCGGCGGCGCCGCTGGCGCCTATGGCCCCGGTCGGGGCCTGGGTCCGCGCCGCCCTGTTGGGCGGCATCGGCATCTTTGCGGTCACCTTGTTCGTCCAATATGGGGTGACCGCGCTGCCGGTCCGCCAGTCGTCGGTCCTGTTGGTATTCGAGGTGATCACGGCAGCGTTTTCCCAACACCTCCTTTTGCATAGCGTCTTAGGGACCGAGGCCTGGCTGGGCGCGGTCCTGATTGCCGCTAGCGCAACCCTGGTCGGGGCCTACGAGCAGACCTAAAGAGGGCGGCGTTCGCCAAACAAGGCCTGGCCGATGCGCACGATGGTCGCGCCCTCGGCAATGGCCTGCGGGTAGTCGTCGCTCATGCCCATGGAGAGTTCATTGAAGGGGGATAGACCGAAGCGTGTCCGGCAGGCCTCGCCGAGCTCACGCAGGGCCGCGAAGGTCTGACTGGTGGCGCGGGCATCGCCGCCGTGCGGACCGATCGTCATCAGGCCAGAGAGGATGAGACCGGGCCAAGCGCGTTCGCAATAGGTCTCCAGGAACGGGAAGATGGCGTCTGGCAAGAGGCCATGCTTGCGCGGATCGCGCGTGACGTTGACCTCCAGGAGCGCACGCAGCGGGTGTCCTTGGGCGTTCGCATGGCGGGCGAGCGTTTCTGCGAGTGCGAGACTGTCGAGCGAGTGGACCCACTGGAAGCGACCGGGGAGGAAGCGGGCCTTGTTGCGTTGCAGGGGGCCGAGAAAATGCCACTCGAGACGAGGATCCGCGAGCGTATCGATTTTACGCACGGCCTCTTGAGCACGGCTTTCACCGAACTGCCAGTGACCTAAGTCGGCGAGTGCGGCGACTGCGGCGGCGGGCTGGTGCTTGGCTACGGCGACGAGGCGCACGGCGGCCGCATCGCGCCCGCAGCGGCCGGCGGCCTCTTGAATGCGGGCCAAGACGGTGGCGAGGCGATCGGCAATCTCTGACATCCTATAAGTGTATCGGGGCTGCGCGCATATCCAAAGCCGCAAGCATTCTGGCATACTGGGGGTCATGCAAGATATTGCGGATATCCTCCACCGGTCGGTGCCGGTGCCCCCGGCCGATCTTTTGTCGGCCGAGACCTTGCGGCCGATCTGGCGCAAGTGCTGCTCCGGGGCGCTCCAGCGGATCGAACCTCGATTTTATTGTCGGGGGCGGCTTTTTGTGACGGTGCCCGGGTCGGCCTTTGCCGCGCGCTTGCGCCAAGAGGCGGCTGACCTGCTTTCCCGGCTACGCCGAGAGCCGGGCCTCGAAGACCTTCGCGAGATCACAGTCCGCCTGACCGAGGATCGCGGTCCGCCGCCGGCCGCCCACTCTTATCCAGAGCGGCACTACCCGCAAGCGACGCGCTGCCTGGCCTCGTTGGCCGAAGAGGTCAGTGATCCGGAGTTAAAGGCGAGCCTGGCGCGGCTCGCCGGGACCCTCAGTGCCGCGGGCGCGCAGGGCGCGCTAAAGGCCCCATTGGCACCATGATCCGACCTTATGAGATCTTTGTCGGGCTGCGTTATATGCGCGCCCAGCGACGGAATCACTTTATTTCCTTTATCTCCGTGACCTCGATGATCGGGATCGCGCTCGGCGTGATGGCGCTTATTACCGTGTTGTCGGTGATGAACGGTTTTCAGCGCACACTTCGTCACCGCATCTTGGGTGTGATCTCGGACGTCACGATCAGCGGACCGTTGCACCAACTGAAGGATTGGCGGGCGGTCACGGCGATCGCCGCGCGTGCGCACGGCGTCGTGGCCGCCGCCCCCTATGTGCGTGGCGAGGGCCTGCTGGTGCATGGGCGCTATTCGAGCGGCGCGGTCGTCCGCGGGGTGATCCCCGGTCGCGAAAAGGGCGTATCGAACGTGGCGAGCCATATGGTCGAAGGCGAGTTTCAGGCCTTGCGCCCCGGTCAATTCGGGGTCGTGCTCGGGCGTTATCTCGCCTGGCGTCTCGGCGCGGCCGTGGGCTCGCATGTCCTCCTGATCGCGCCCGGCGGCATGGTGACGCCGGCCGGATTCTTGCCGCGATTGCGCAGTTTCACAGTCGTTGGCATTTTTGACGTCGGCATGTATGAGTATGATGCAGGGCTTGCGCTCATCAATCTGAAGGATGCCGAGGCCTTGTATCGCATGGGCCACGACGTGAGCGGCGTCCGTTTGAAGCTTGCTGATGCCGATCAGGCCCCGGCGGTGCGCCGGGCGCTCACTGGCCAATTACCAGCCTATTACCAGGTGCGCGACTGGAGCCAGGAGCATGCCAACTTTTTTCGCGCCTTGAAGATCGAAAAGACCGTGATGTTCGTGATTTTGCTGCTGATCGTGGCGGTGGCCGCATTCAATATCGTGGCCACACTTGTCATGGTCGTGACGGACAAGCGGGCGGACATCGCGATTTTGCGGACGCTGGGCGCGAGCCCCGGCAGCATCCTGGTGATCTTTCTGGTGCAGGGCACGTTGATCGGCGTCATCGGGACCCTTCTTGGGGTGGTGCTCGGCGTGCTCTTGTCGATCAACATTACTACCATCGTGCCGGTCATCGAGCATCTCTTTCATACCCACTTCCTGTCGGCGAACGTCTACTACATTAGTGAACTCCCCTCGCATCTGCGCTGGATGGATGTCGCACATGTCGCGGTCGCCTCATTTGTCATGAGTTTCGCGGCGACCTTGTATCCGGCCTGGCGCGCCGCCAAGACCGAACCTGTCGAGGCCCTGCGCTACGAATGAGTGACGTGATCCGTGCCGAGGGAGTCGGCAAAACATTTGATGAAGGGGTCTTGCACGTCGATGTCCTGCGGGCGATCGACCTTGTGGTGCGAGCCGGTGAACGGCTTGCGATCGTCGGTGTTTCCGGTGCCGGCAAGAGCACGCTCTTGCATCTGCTGGCCGGTCTTGATCAACCCACCTGCGGGCGGGTATTGGTCGATGGCCAGGATTTGGCCCACTTGAGCGAAGCGGGGCGTGGTCGGCTACGCAACGCCGCCCTGGGGTTCGTATATCAGTTCCATCATCTCTTGCCGGAATTTACCGCCCTGGAAAACGTGGCCTTGCCGCTGCTGATCGGTCGCGTCGCACCGAAGGCCGCCACCGCCCGCGCACGCGCGATGCTCGCCCGTGTCGGTTTGGCGGATCGCGCCGCGCATAAGCCCGGAGAGCTTTCCGGCGGCGAGCGTCAACGGGTGGCGATCGCCCGGGCGGTCGTCCATGAGCCAAAATGCGTGTTGGCAGATGAGCCCACCGGCAATCTGGATAGTCAGAATGCCAGCGGTGTTTTCGAGCTTCTCTCAGGTCTCAATCAGGCCTTGGGAACGAGCCTGATATTGGTGACCCACGATCATGCTCTGGCGCGCTCGATGGAACGGGTCTGCGTGATCAAGGACGGCTGCTTGTCCGTCGAGGTCGGCGATGAGTGGTCGGCAGGCGCGCCACCCCGGCTTTGATCCGTACCTACCGGCCGGTTGGGAGTCATTTCGGTAGTGATGGGTGTGTTGCCTGCGGGATCGCGGTGCGGGCCGCGGCAATCGATGATAATGACAAGGCGGCGGCGACGGCCTCCGTAAAGGCGCCGCTTAAAGCCCGCGTGAGCGGCATGCGCATAGCGCGGTATATTGGCGCGAGCGCGCGCAAGTCGGCGACTGCGATGCTATCAGGGTTGCGGTCGCCGGATTTGTTTGCCGGGAGCGCTTCCCACACCTGTTGAGCCTTGCTAGAGTAGCGTTCATTAGAATGATAAGGATAGATTGTGCTTGAACTCATACGAGCGGGCGGCTTTGTCATGTGGCCGCTGTTGTTGTGCTCCGTGATTGCGGTGGCCATTATCGGCGAGCGGTTGGTTGCGTTACGGAAGGGCAAAGTGGCACCAGTGGCGGCGGCGGCCGCCGCTCGTGAATGGATGACGCGCGGGAATATCCCCCCCGAACAATTGAAGACCCTGGAAGACGGATCCTTGCTGGGCCAGGTTCTGGCGGTCGGCCTCGTCAATCGGCGCCATTCGCGTGCGATCGTGCGGGAGGCGATTGAAGACGCCGGGCGCCATGCGGCGACCGAGCTGGACCGTTATCTCGATACGCTCGGCACGATTGCGGCGATTGCACCTTTTTTGGGGCTCCTGGGCACCGTGCTCGGCATGATTCATATGTTCTCCGGGCTCGGCCAGGCCGGGATCGGGAACCCCGCGATTCTGGCCAGCGGTATTGCGCAGGCCCTCACCACCACGGCGACCGGGCTTGGCGTCGCGATCCCGACGCTGATCTTCTATCGCTATTTTCGGTCTCGCGTAAATGGGTTGCTCATGGATATGGAGCGTGAGGCCATGCGACTGGTGGAGATATTAAAGGGCGAGCGCGAGGTTCATTGATGCAGTTTCGGAGACGCAAGGTAGACGAGCCCGAAATCAATCTCGTACCGATGATCGACGTCCTCTTGATGACGTTGATCTTCTTGGTGCTGACGACCAGTTTTGCCCATGAGTCCGCCTTGAAGGTCGAGCTTCCGCAGGCCTATCCGCAACAACCGATCAAAACCCCTGGTGTTCATATTGCGATCGATGCCGCCGGGGATTTTGCCATCGATGGTGTGACGGTCGCGGGCAATGAACAGGCCCTTATGCAGGCCTTGGCGGCCCATGCCAAGGACCCGCACACCCCCGTGATTCTCTATGCCGACCGAAAGGCCCCGTACCGGGCCGTAGTCCATGCGCTGGATGCCGCCCGCCGGCTCGGGCTCGTGCGCATTATTTTCGCCACGAAAGTGCGCGACCCCTCGTGAGCACGGATACCAAGGGCTTATACCGGCGTCTATTACGCTACGTTTGGCCCTATAGCGGGGCGTTTGGCTTGGCGATCATCAGTATGATCGTGGGAGCGGCCACGGAGCCTGTGTTTGCCGCCCTCATGCGGCCGCTGCTAAACGGCGGATTCGTGCACAAGGATCCGCAAAGCATCCGCCTGATACCGATCGCCTTAGTCGGCCTTTTTTTAGTGCGCGGCGTCGCCTCGTTTTTCTCGAATTACCTCATGAACTGGGTGGGCCGGCGCGTCGTCTTCGATGTACGCGGAGCGATGTTCTCGCAGCTGCTCTACTTGCCGACAAGCTTTTTCGACGCCAACTCCTCCGGGGTCCTGATCGCCAAGCTCATCTACGATGTCGAGCAATTGGCGAGTGCCGCCACTCGCGCCCTGTCGACGCTCGTAAAAGACAACTTCACGGTATTGGGGTTAGTCGGGTGGATGGTCTATCTGAACTGGGGGCTTACCGTGGCGATCCTCGGCGCCGCGCCCGCCATTGCCTATGTCAACCGCAAGATGGGCCATCGTTTTCGTCGGAGTAGCCGGTCGATCCAGGATTCCATGGGCGACATCTCGCACGTCGTTCAAGAGGCGGTGGATGGCAACCGGGTCATCAAGACGTTCGGTGGCCAGCAGGAGGCCCTGGCGACGTTTGGCCGCGCCAACGAAAACAATCGGCGCGAGAATATGCATAGGGTGCGGGTAGCGGCCTCGGGGGTGCCGTTTGTGCAGTTGTTGGCCGCGGTCATGCTCGCCTGGGTCGTCTACGTCGCCATGCGCGAGGCGCATGGCACGGTCGGCGCGTTCATGTCCTATATCACGGCCATGATGATGTTGCTGGCGCCCATCAAGCGATTGACGCAGGTAAACGAGACCCTACAGACGGGCATGGCGGCCTCGCGGAGCGTCTTTGCGTTCATCGACCAGCCAGCCGAGGTCGAGACCGGCGCGCGGGTCCTGGCGACGGTGCGTGGGGAGATCGAGTATCGAAACGTATGTTTCCGCTATGCCCCGAACGGCCCGTTCGTGGTCGACGATGTCTCCTTTATGGCGCACGCCGGGCAGACAGTGGCCCTGGTCGGGACCTCCGGGAGCGGCAAGACGACGATCGCGAATCTGCTCCCGCGTTTCTATAACCCTGAAAATGGGGCAATCTTTCTAGACGGCATCGATATCTGCGATTTGTCGCTTGAAAACCTGCGCTCCCATATCGCATTGGTCGGCCAAGAGACCGTGCTCTTTGACACCACGATTCGTAAGAATATTCTGTATGGACAGAAGACCTTGGCTGATGAATCGCGACTATTGGAGATCATCGAGGCGTCCCATGTCGCCGAGTTCCTAAAGGATCTACCGGCCGGACTGGAGACCGTCGTCGGCGAGCGGGGAGTGCGTCTATCTGGTGGCCAGCGCCAACGAATCGCGATTGCCCGGGCGCTCCTGAAAAACGCGCCGGTGCTGATTCTAGACGAGGCTACCGCGGCTTTGGACACGGAGTCGGAACGGCACGTTCAGGCGGCGATGATCCGGCTTATGGAAAATCGGACGACGCTTGTGATCGCGCACCGGCTCTCTACGATCGAGCACGCCGACTGCATTCTCGTGATGAGCAAGGGTCATATCATCGAGCACGGAACCCATGCCGAATTGCTGGCGTTAAACAAGATGTACGCGCGATTGCACCAGATGCAGTTTCATGCCTAATCCAGCGTATGAGGGCCGGCTGTCAGCGGGCCTAGTCGCCGATATTCGCGATCGCGTCACCGGGCGCTACGGGCGGGCGAACGCCCGCCTGGGTTTTCTAAACCCCCCGGGTGGATCGGGCCGGATCGTCTGGATCAAGACCGATGCCGGGATCGCCACGAACACGCTCGCCGGGGAGATCGCCTGCGCGATCGCCACACGCCGCCAGGATGTTCGCCTGATCGTGACCTTCGAGGCGGAGTACCCGACGGTCTTGGCGGCCTTAAAGACATGCCCGCGTACCGGCTACGGTTTTGGGCCGGCCGACCGGGCGGCGGCGAGTGCGCGCGTCCTGGCGCGCCTGGCCCCGGCGGGGGTCGTGGCACTCGGTTCGGCGTTACGACCGAGATTGGCCCGCGCCCTGGCCTGCGCCCAGATTCCCTGTTGTGTCGTGCACGGCCTGCCGCCGGATGGCGCCGGGCCCTGCTATGGCTTTCCCAATACCTTTGATGAGCGCGCCGCGTGGCGCGATCACCCCCATACCGATGTGGCGTTCTCTTCACTGATGGCCTCGGCACAGGTCGAGCCCGTGTTTGCGGGGATCGCCGGGGCGCACGCCCGCGCGCTTTGGTGGTTTGCGGACCCCGAGGCCGAGCAGGCCGAGGCGTTGGTCGCGATGTGGCGCCGGTCGCGATTGGCGCGCACGGACATCCTTTTTCTGGGTGCGGGTACGGCGGCGGCCACGCGCTTGAGCGTGTGGGACCAAGACCGCAAGCCTTTGCCGGTCGGGGCCGTCGTGTGGGTCGATGACGAGCGGTTTTGGCCGGCGCTCGCCGCGAGCTGCACGGGGGTGCACCTAGTGCATCCGCCGGAACGGCTGCTGTGGGCCGCGTTGGCCGGGGGGCGGGTCGTCAGCGCGCGGCGAACGGCGGATCTAGGCTTACTGCGTCCGGCACCGATACCGGAGTGGGGTGATGCCGACATCTGGCGCTATTGGGAGGATCTTGTGGAAAATCCGGCGATCGGCCGCGCCGTCGGTGACGATGTGCGCCGTTTTTTCTGGGGCGAACGCCGGGACGCGGCCGCGGCGACCGAGGCCTTATTGGCGAGGGTGGGGGGCTGGTGAAAGATCCTTGGCGTCATTGGGAGCACATCGGGGTATGGAGCCTCGCACTGTTGCCTTTGAGTCTTTTGTATTGTGCCGCAGGGGGCTTGCGGCGATGGTTCTATCGGCGCGGGTATGGGCGCGTACACGCTCTGTCCGTGCCGGTCGTCGTCGTCGGGAACGTGACCGTAGGGGGGACCGGTAAGACCCCTTTTACGGCCTGGTTGTGCGCGCAATTGATCGCCGCCGGCATGCGACCGGGCGTGGTCTTGCGTGGTTATGGTGGTCGCAATCGCCACGTGTTGCGGGTCGCGCCGACCACTGATCCCCGTATCGCCGGCGATGAGGCCGTATTGCTCGCGCGGCGGACAGGCGTGCCGGTGATCGCAAGCCCGGATCGGGTACGGGGGGCGCAGGCGCTCATCTGGGAGGGGTGCGATGTCATAGTCGCCGACGACGGGCTACAGCATTACCGGTTGGGTCGGCGGGTCGAAATCGGGATATTGGATGGGAAGCGGCGCTTCGGCAATGGGCTGTGCCTGCCCAGCGGGCCGTTGCGCGAGGGTCGCAGTCGTTGGGGATCGCTGGATTTTCAGGTCACACAAGGAACCCCGGTCGCCGGCGAGTGGGGCATGACGCTCGCAGGCGCCGAGGCGTGCGCCGTGGGCGGGGATGAGCGGGTGCCGGTCAAGACCCTGGGGCGCGTGCATGCGGTGGCGGGCATCGGCAATCCGGGGCGCTTTTTTGCGTACCTAGAGGAGCTGGGCCTCGAAGTAGTGGCGCACGCGTTCGCAGACCATCATAATTACGTAGCGGGGGATTTGATCTTCGCGGGCGCGGATCCGGTTGTCATGACCGAGAAGGATGCCGTGAAATGTGAACGTTTTGCCCGCCCAGGATTATGGTACCTGCCGGTGACGGCAACGGTCGACTTAGAGATCGCGCGGCGTATCGTGGCGCGACTGACAGCGAAGGAGTGATATGGATAGGCGACTCTTGGATATTCTGGTGTGCCCGATTTGTAAGGGGCCTTTGCACTTTCACCGCGGGCAAGGGGAGCTCATCTGCAAGGCCGATCGGCTCGCCTACCCCATTCGCGACGATATCCCGGTCATGCTAGAGGAGGAGGCGCGGGCGGTGACCGACGAGGAAGCCAAGGCCCTTAACTGATGCACGTCGTGATCCCGGCGCGGTACGCCGCTACGAGGCTACCGGGAAAGCCGTTGCGCGATGTCGGTGGGCGGCCACTGATCGTCCGCGTCT
Source organism: Acidiferrobacter sp. (assembly GCA_035530915.1). Classification (GTDB taxonomy): domain Bacteria; phylum Pseudomonadota; class Gammaproteobacteria; order Acidiferrobacterales; family Acidiferrobacteraceae; genus Acidiferrobacter. The sequence goes on from DATKTV010000023.1 coordinate 36,362, forward strand.
ACGAGCGCGCCATGGCCAGTGGTGCGGATTCCGTTACCGTGGCGACCGATGATACCCGCATCGCGGAGGCCGTGCGCGCGGCGGGCGGGGATGTGGTGATGACACGAGCGACCCACGTATCGGGGACCGATCGCTTGGCCGAGGCGGTGCGCACGCTTGGTCTCAAGGAGGACGACATCGTCGTAAACCTCCAAGGTGATGAGCCGTTGATGCCACCTGAGCTTTTGGCCGAGGTCGCCGACTGTCTTGTCTGTCACCCAGATTTTGCCATGGCGACTGCGGCCCATCCGCTGGCCGACGATCAGCAATTCCAGAACCCGCATGTCGTGAAGGTCGTTTGCGACCAACAGGGGCGGGCGCTCTATTTTTCGCGGGCGCCGATACCGTGGCCACGGTTGCAACCGCTCCCTGGCGGTCCGCTGCGTCACATCGGCCTTTATGCCTATCGCGTGGGCTTCCTGCGCCTGTTTAGCAGTTGGGAGCCGTGTCCGCTGGAGCTTTGCGAGGGCCTAGAACAGCTGCGCGCGCTCGAGCATGGCGCCATGATCGGTGTCGTGCGGACCGATCGGACGCCGGGGCCCGGGGTCGATACCGAAGCGGATCTTGAACGAGCGAACGCCCTATGGACGACCTTGTAGCAGCGGCCCAACAGGCAGTCCAACGGGCCTATACAGATCCGTGGACGCTGGCCCTCGGCGGCTATGATCTGGTCGGTGCCGTATTGGTTGGCATGCATTCGCGGACCACGACCCTATGGCCTTTTTTGCTGTGGGCGGCGTGCGCGCCTGGGGTGCGTTTGCTATATGTGCGCAGCCTCCACAGAGTCGTTCCGCTGGCGCTCGGGCGGCTTGCCCGGAGCGCCTACGCCATTGCCGGCGGGCTTGCGCTTGCCGGTCTTGTGCTTGCCGCCGCGCTCGGGGCGCTGTTTTTCGCAACTGGGCATATCCACGATCTGGTCCGTTGGCTAAACACCCATGCCGGTTTCTGGGGGGTCATTTTCGGGCTCTTGAGTCTAGCGGCACTTTGGGTGTGGGTTCTCGGCATGCTCGCGATGTGGGTGGGTTTGACGATAGTCGCTTATACAGAGGCGGCGGTCGACCCGCAGGCGCACGCTCGTGATGCGATCCATCGTGGGTGGCGGCTTATCGTTTCGCATTCCGGCCTGGTCATCGGCATCGCGGGCATTCAGGCCCTTTTTGTCTTGCTGGCCTTAGGTGCGCAACTCTCAAAGCAGAGTGGGGCTGCCATTATGCCGCTGGTGTGGCCTGCTGTGCTGTTTGCGCCGGTGGCGTTGAGTCTCCTTTTGGGCCTAACCGAATCCCAGTCGGTTCGTTAGGCGTACGGTCTTGGTCTCTGGTGGAGGCTCCGAATGATTAAAGTGCTGTTTGTCTGTCTTGGCAATATCTGTCGGTCGCCCATGGCGGAGGGGATCTTTCGCGACCTGATCGAACAGGCCGGATTGGGCGACCAGGTCGTCGTGGATTCGGCGGGGACCCATGGTTATCACATAGGTGAGCCCCCCGATGGGCGTGCGCAGGACACCGTCGCTCGCCGGGGGATCGAGATCGGCGCGCTAAAGGGTCGGCAGGTGCAGGCCCGGGATCTAAGCGACTTCGATTATGTCTTGGCGATGGACCGTGACAATCTAGACCACCTCCGCCGATTCCCGCACGGCGATGATACCCACATCCGTCTCTTTCTGGAGTTTGCAGCGCATGCGGACACCACTGAGGTTCCGGACCCTTACTACGGCGGGACCCGTGGATTCGACCGCGTCTACGACCTGTTGGCAGATGCGTCAGCCGGTCTTTTGGTGGATATTCGTAAGCGGCTGACGTAGTGCCCACACCGGTCAGGCGCGATGATGCCTGACCGGTGTGATGATCAAAGGGGCGTGCTACTCGCCGTGATTCTCGGCCTCGCGCGGGGTCGGCGGGGTCGGTTCACGTTCCGCTTGCATGGGCGCGGGCGCCGGGTGTTCGCGAGGCGTCTCAGAGTGTCCACGAGGTGTCTCGTGGTGTTCACGAGGCGGCTCAGAGTGTTCACGAGGTGCCTCGGGCACTGAAGACACGGGCGGCGCGGCGTGTTCGGTGACCGCGGTGCTGGAGACCGACCGTGGTGCAGCCGATCCTTCGCCCTCGCCTACGCGCTTTTCTGCGACATTGCCGTCCGCTGAGTTTTCGGACGTGGGTGCCGCACCCGCATCAGGGCGTCCGGCGCCATGTCGTCCACGCCCCCCACGACGGGGTCTATGGCTACGCGTCCGCGGAGGTCGGGCTCCCTTCTCGCCGACTCGCTCGGCGGGATCGCCGGTGCGTTCGACCTTCTCGATCGGACGCTCGGGTTTCTCGGTACGGACTCGTTCCCGCACCGGGCGTGCCTGGCCCTCGGTGGCCGGCTTTCCGGGTGGGCGCGAACGGCCCGCGCTCGTACGCCGTGGCGGTCGTGCGGGTCGGCTTTTGGGCGCGACATCGGCTACGGTGCGTTCGGTTTTCGGTGCCGCGCCCGTGCCAAGCAAGCGATTCAGCAGGCTTCGGATCACGCCGTTGGGTTGTGGCGGCGCCGACGCCATGGGCGAGGGGGCCAGCGGCGCGAGTTGGCCGACTACGGGCCGCTCGACGACCGGGGTCTGAGTTGTGCGAACCGTTTCTGCAGGCTCTGCCTCCATGGGAATGAGGTAGCTCGGCGCTACGCGTTCGGTCTCGATCTCCTCAGCCTTGAGGCGCTTGATACGGTAATGAGGCGTCTCCAGATCGGAGCTGGGAACGATGGTGATCGGGGTGCCGAGACGGGACTCGATGCCGCTTAGCTCCTGGCGCTTCTCGTTTAGCAGGAAGGTGGCCGTCGCGATCGGCAGATGGACATGCAGGGCCGCCGTGTTCTCCTTCATGGCCTCTTCTTGAATAAAGCGCAAGATCTGGAGGGCCGAGGAGGGGACGCTGCGGATATGTCCGGTGCCGTCACAACGCGGGCAGGTCAGGCTGCTGGATTCGCCTAACGAGGGACGCAGCCTTTGGCGGGACATCTCCAACAGACCAAAGCGTGAGATGCGTCCGACTTGAACGCGGGCGCGATCCGCCTTCATGGCCTCGTTCAGTTGGCTTTCGACCGCCCGCTGGTTGCGCATCGGCGTCATGTCAATGAAGTCGATGACGATCAGGCCGCCCAAATCGCGTATCCGTAGCTGGCGGGCGACCTCTTCTGCGGCCTCCAGATTGGTATTGAGGGCCGTTTCCTCGATATCGCTTCCCTTGGTGGCACGGGCCGAATTGACATCGATGGTGACCAGGGCCTCGGTATGATCGAAGACGATCGCACCACCGGACTCGAGCCGGACCTCGCGGGAAAACGCGGACTCGATTTGATGTTCGATTTGGTAGCGAGAAAAGAGCGGGATCTCGTCTTCGTAGAGCTTCAGCTTGTCGACGTTTTGGGGCATGACTTGTTGCATGAACTTCAGGGCGCGCTCATAGATGTCCCGGCTATCGATCAGGATCTCGCCTATGTCGCTACGCAGATAATCCCGGATCGCGCGAATAACGAGGCTGCTTTCCTGATAAATCAGGAAAGAGGCTGCCTGTTCCGTGCTGGCCCGATTGATCGCCTCCCAGAGTTGGACCAGATAATCGAGGTCCCACTGGAGTTCTTCTACGCTTTTGCCGATGCCCGCTGTGCGGATGATCACCGAGTAATCATCGGCGAGCTGAAGTTGCGCCATGATGTCACGTAGTTCCGCGCGCTCTTCGCCCTCGATGCGCCGCGAGATGCCGCCGCCTTTGGGGTTATTGGGCATCAATACTAGATAACGGCCGGCTAGGCTGATAAAGGAGGTGAGGGCCGCGCCCTTATTGCCGCGCTCCTCTTTCTCGATCTGGACCACGATCTCCTGGCCTTCCCGGATCACGTCTTTGATGCGCACTTGGCCAAGCGGCACCTTGCTATCGGACCCGCCGAAGTAGGATCGGGAGATCTCTTTTAGGGGAAGGAAGCCCTGCCGTTCCGAACCATAGTCCACGAACGCGGCCTCGAGACTGGGTTCTACCCGTGTCACGCGCGCCTTGTAGATGTTCCCTTTCTTTTGCTGGTAGTTAGCCGATTCGATGTCCAAATCGACAAGTTTCTGGCCATCAACAATCGCCACCCGCAATTCTTCCGGGTGGGTCGCATTAAAGAGCATTCTTTTCATGAATCTTGACTCCGCCGCTTTGCGGCGCGCAACCACCCGCCTATCTACAGAGGGGGGCAGGCAGTCCAGACGAGCCTGGGTGGCGAGGGGAGGGCCATTTAATGGGGCATGACCTCGCTTAACGCACCAATCGCCTTGAACTTTCCGCCACCTTGGCAGGGGGCGCACATCCGAGCACTCCTCCGGTTGGGCGAGGTGTGCGAAACCCGTTGAGACGGCCTATAAACGGCCCATCTCGAAAATCGCTTTGTATGCGGGCCGAAACCTTGTTAATATCCACGCATACGATAAGCGCACTATAGCAGTCGGGTTGCGCCCCGGCAATCTCTGGCTTCGCTCATGCCCTCGCACGATAAGGCGGCTCCTCTAGTCCGCTGGATCACGATAGACGCCGAACGCTCCGGGCAACGCCTGGACAATTTCCTGTTGGCAACGCTCAAAGGGGTTCCCCGCACCCATATCTATCAGATCGTCCGCAAAGGCGAGGTGCGCATCAATAAAGGCCGGAAGAAGGCCGATTACCGTCTCCAGGAAGGGGATGTGCTCCGTGTACCCCCGGTTCAGGTCCGGGCCCCCGCGCCCAAGGCCCCGGAGTCGACCTGGTTAAACGAACTCGTCCTTTTTGAAGATGACGTCCTAATGGTCTTGGATAAACCGAGTGGCATGGCCGTGCACGGTGGCTCGTCGCTGTCTTTCGGGGTGATCGAGGCGCTCCGGGCCACACGCCCGCAAGCCCGTAGCCTGGAGCTGGTGCACAGGCTTGATCGCGCCACCTCCGGCTGTCTGGTCATTGCCAAGCGGCGGTCGGCGTTGCGGACCTTGCAAGCGGCGCTGCGCGCCGGGCAATTCGGCAAGCATTATGCCGCGCTTTTGTCCGGGTCGTGGCACGGTGGGCCGCGCACAGTGGATGCGCCACTGTTGAGGACCGAGGGTACGGAACGGCGGGTCGTAGTCCACGCCACCGGCAAGGCCTCTGTCAGCCATTTTGCACCCAAACAGGTCTTCCGCGATGCGACCTTAGTCGAGGTCCGTTTGGTGACCGGACGCACGCATCAGGTGCGGGTCCACGCCGCCCACATAGGCCACCCCGTGGTCGGGGATGAGCGTTACGCCGATGCGGCAGAAAATGCGGCGTGGCGGAAACGGGGACTAAACCGGATGTTTTTGCATGCCGCCCGATTGTCTTTTCCGCATCCGGTCACGGGGACCGTGCTGCAGATAGCGGCACCATTACCCCTGGATCTGCAACGCGTCTTGGAGCGGCTCGATGGCGAATAAGTATGATCTGTTGATCTTCGATTGGGACGGTACGTTGATGGATTCGGCTGACAAGATCGTGTGCTGCTTCCAGGGCGCCGCGCGCGACTGCGGCCTGTCGGGACTCACGGACCAGGCGATCCGACGGACTATTGGACTGGGCGCCGCCGAGGCGTTAGCGCAGTTACTGCCTGAGCAAGACGGCGCCGTGCGGGCGGCGGTCGCGGTGCGCTACCGAGAGCACTTCATGCGGTTAAATGAGACCCCGATGCCGCTTTTCCCGGGGGTGCAAGCGGGTCTGCTCGCGTTTCAAAAACGGGGCTATACGTTGGCCGTGGCAACCGGCAAATCCCGGGCGGGGTTGCGCGCGGCGCTCGGCATGACTGGCCTTACCGGGCTTTTTTCCGCTACCCGTTGTGCCGACGAGACGCAATCCAAGCCCGATCCGCTGATGTTAATAGAAATTCTCGCCGAGACCGGCGTCGATGGCGCGCGGGCCATTATGATTGGGGACACGAGCTACGATATGGAGATGGCAGCGCGGGCGGGGATTGCGAGCGCGGCGGTGAGTTACGGCGTCCACGAGCGCGCGGAGCTCCTCGCGCATGGTCCCGCAGTGTGTCTGGATAGCTTCGCGGAGCTCTGCGCGTGGTTCGGGTAGTGGTCGTAAGGGTCGCGGCCGCCCCGACTGGACGGCAAGTTTGCGCGCTACACGGTGCGCGTTATGATCTGCCGTAAGGTGGCCTACTGGGGACGGGGTGCGTTGGGCGGCACGGGGCCCATGCGTGGGTATGGAACAGGCGTGAAGGTTGCGGCGAAGGAGCTTTGATATGACCGGCTTGGATGATAAAGACAATAACGGTGGGACGCCGCCAAAGCGGGGGGAATTGACGGAGGGCTGGGCCCGGGAGACGTTGGAGAAGCTGGCCTTTGCGGCGCTTCTCGAGCAGCGCCGGAGTCGCCGCTGGGCACTGGTTACGCGATTTGTGTTCCTGGTGTTGGTCGCGGCTATCTTCTTGAGTTACGAATCCACGCACTTCAAGGCCGTAGGCCTTGCCAACCACTTTACGGCGGTCGTGCACCTAGACGGCACGATCAGTGCCGGCGGCGCGGCGAGTGCTGCCAGTATCGACGGGGCGCTACGCGCCGCGTTCGCGGCCCACCCCGCCGGGGTCATTTTGGATGCCGACAGCCCCGGCGGCAGCCCGGTCCAGGCAAGCGACATAAACGCCGAGATTTGGCGTCTGCGCAAGCAGTACCCGCACATCCCTATCGATGCGGTAGTCGAGGATCTGTGCGCCTCCGGCTGCTACTACGTGGTGGCGGCGACCGATAGGATTTATGCCAACCCCGCAAGCCTAGTAGGTTCCATAGGCGTGCTGATGGATGGGTTTGGGTATACGCAAGCCATGAAAAAGATCGGGGTCACCAGACGCCTATTAACTGCCGGACGCAACAAGGATTTCCTGGATCCCTTTTCGCCGCTCACGGCGGCCCACCAGGCCTTTGCGCAAAAGATGTTGGATCAGATTCATGGGCAGTTTATCGCGGCCGTAAAGAGGGGTCGCGGCGCGCGACTAAGGCCCCACCCGGGACTCTTTAGTGGCCTCATCTGGACCGGGGCACGCGCCCGCACGCTGGGATTGGTGGATGATTTTGGTACGGTGGGCTCGGTCTCGCGGCATGTCTTCAAGGCGCCGAACATCGTTGATTTCTCGCCCCGACAGAGTCTGGTGACGCAGTTCGCGCAACGCTTGGGGGCGACCATGAGTCAGTCTTTCGAGGCCACTTTTCTAGCACCCCTGCCGAGACTGCGATAGCACGTGAGACGCATACTGCTTAGCAATGACGATGGCTATATGGCGACCGGGCTTGAGTGTCTGGCGGCGGCACTGGCGGATATCGCCGAGGTGACCGTCGTGGCGCCGGACCGGGATCGCAGCGGGGCCAGCAACTCCTTGACCTTGATGCGGCCGTTGCGGGCGCACCGCGCCCCCAACGGTTTCCTTTATGTCGATGGAACCCCAACGGATTGCGTGCATCTGGCGATTACGGGCCTGTTGGATCAAGAACCGGATATTGTCGTCGCCGGTATCAATCACGGGGGCAATCTTGGCGATGACGTACTCTATTCGGGTACGGTGGCGGCGGCGATGGAGGGGCGATTCTTGGGCCTGCCGGCGATTGCCGTCTCGCTCGCCTCCGCCAAGCCTACGCATTTTGCGACCGCAGCCGAGGTGATACGCCGGATGTTGGCGGCGCTGACCGCAGAGACCCTGCCGGCGGACACCGTGCTGAACGTGAACGTGCCCGATGTCCCCTATGCCGCTCTGCAAGGTTTCGAGGCGACACGACTCGGTCATCGGCATAAGTCCGAGTCGGTCATCTGCGACGAAGACCCACGGGGCCGCCTGATCTATTGGGTGGGGCCTTCGGGTAGTGCCGCCGATGCCGGGCCTGGTACCGATTTTTATGCAATCTCGGTCGGGCGTGTCTCGGTAACGCCATTGCATGCGGACTTTACCCGCCACAATGCATTGGCGGATCTGAATGCCTGGTGTCGAGAGGCCCTATGAATCAGGCAAAACGGGGGGTTGGCATGACCTCGTTACGTACCCGCGAGCGCTTGATTGGGCGCGTGCGGGACGCCGGGGTGCGTGATGAGCCGACGCTCGATGCCTTGGCCGCCGTTCCGCGCCACCTCTTTGTCGACGAGGCACTGGCGACGCGCGCGTACGAGGATACGGCGCTCCCGATCGGGCACGGGCAGACGATCTCGCAACCTTATATCGTCGCGCGCATGACCGCGGCCCTGCGCATGACCGGATCCTTGGAAAAAGTTTTGGAGATCGGTACCGGATCTGGCTACCAGGCGGCGGTGCTTGCCGGCTTAGTGCAGCGTCTCTATACAGTCGAGCGCGTGGGGAGTCTGGTGCGCGCGGCCCGCGGGCGATTTCAGACGCTCGGTCTTACGAACATCACAAGCCGCCATGCCGATGGTTACGAGGGGTGGCCAGAGGAGGCGCCGTTCGATGCGATTATGGTGACCGCTGCCGCGCGCGCGATCCCGCCGGCGCTGTTTGCCCAACTGAAAGATGGCGGGCGACTGGTGGTGCCCGTCGGGGGCAGCGAACAAGAACTGCTGCTCTATCGGCGACGCGGGACTACGATGTCGTTTGAGCGCCTAGAGAGCGTGAATTTCGTGCCTTTGCTTCCCGGTGAGATCGTGTAGTGCAATGGTCGCGGCTTGGCGTGGTGATCGTTTGGGTGGCGCTCGGTGGGTGTTCGGCCACGATACCGGCGCCGATTCACGACGACAGTGCCTCGTTTTTTTCCGGGCCGCAACGCTTTTATCGCGCCTTGCCGGGTGACACGCTCTACAGTATTGCTTTTGAAACTGGCCATGATTACCGCCAATTGGCGCAGTGGAACGCCATCCGCTCGCCCTATCGCATCACGGTGGGGGAGGAGATCCGGCTCGCGCCCCCGCAGTACAGCGCCTCGCCCGCACCTGCTCAAGCTCCCGAAATCCCCCGTCGTTTGGCGGCACATAGCCGACCGCTCGTTACGAATGGCCGCATCGCCAGCCGCAAGCTGCCGGTCTCACGCCCGCCGACCACACCCATCGTTTCGGTAAGCCACCGCCTGCGACGCGTCAGATCCTGGATTTGGCCGGCGCGCGGGCGTGTCGAAGATACATTTGGGGGCAGGCCTGCCGATGGGCAACCCGGAAACAAGGGCATCATGATCGTCGGCACCTACGGTGAGCCGGTTCGGGCCGCGGCCGCCGGCCGCGTCGTGTACGCTGGGAGTGGACTTCCAGGATATGGTGAGCTTATTATCGTAAAACATAATAATGATTACTTAAGTGCGTACGCGCACAATGCGCGGATCGATACAAAGGAGGGGGCGATGGTACGACAGGGCCAGATCATTGCCACTATGGGCGATAGCGGGACGGATCGCGTAGGATTGGATTTTGAAATCCGGAAACGCGGAATTGCCGTCAATCCGATACATTATCTCCCGCATATCCATCATCAGAATAGAGGCGGACCCACCCATGGTTGAACCGGAACTTGAAGAAAATATTGCGGAAACACCGGAGTTGGATGCTTCAGCGGAGACGGATGCGGAGGGAGTAGTAGAAGTCAGCGGCGAGGTCGGCGTCGCCACAGGGACGGCACCCGATCGGGAGGTCGCCGATACCGCCGGCCCGCAGGCCGATGCCACCCAGTTATATCTTCGGGAAATTGGATTTTCTTCCCTACTCACGGCAGAACAAGAGGTCTACTACGCGCGGCGGGCCCTAAAAGGCGATCTCGACGCACGCCGCCACATGATCGAATGCAATTTGCGGTTGGTGGTCAAGATCGCGCGCCGCTATATGAACCGCGGTCTTGCCCTGCTCGATTTGATTGAGGAAGGCAACCTAGGGCTCATTCGCGCGGTCGAAAAATTCGATCCGGAACGGGGCTTCCGGTTCTCGACCTATGCCACATGGTGGATCCGGCAGACGATCGAGCGCGGGATCATGAATCAAACGCGGACGATCCGTTTGCCCGTGCATATTTTAAAGGAAATCAATATCTATCTGCGCGCGGCGCGTTATCTGGCGCAGAAGCTAGATCACGAACCGACCGCCGAAGAGGTCGCACTGCTTCTGGATAAGCCTATCGAAGACGTGCGGGCCATGATGGGGCTCAATGAGCGTGTGGCCTCGGTCGATGCGCCGCTCGATATGGACCCGGACCGCTCCTTGTTGGATGCCATTGCCGACGATAAGACCCCGGACCCGGAGAATATTCTTCAAGACGAGGACCTTCACGCGCAGATCGGCGCTTGGCTTTCGGAACTGAACGAGAAGCAACGCGAGGTGGTCGAGCGCCGCTTTGGGTTGAATGGCCGCGATATCTCGACGCTAGAGCAGGTGGGGGCAGATATTGGCGTCACGCGCGAGCGTGTGCGCCAGATCCAGGTCGAGGCGCTCAGGCGTTTGCGCGGCATGCTGGAAAAGAGCGGATACTCGATGGATACCTTATTTTAACGGTAGCCGAGGGAGTCCCTAGCCCGTTGAGGCAGGGGGTGGATCGGCAATCAGGAGCCCAACGGCGACTGGGCGCCCTTCGCTCAAAAGCAGATTGTACGTGCGACAGGCAGCGCCCGTGTCCATGCACTCGATGGCGACCGGCAGGTGTGTCGGACTCGCGGGCTGCGCAGACCCCAGGAAGCGCAATTTGCTACCCGTCCCCAAAAGTACCACCTCGGCTTGTAGGCCCAATAGTTCCTCAAGGGCTTGCGCGTCTAATTCTCCGAAATGCTGCGGCCGCCAATCGTCGATGATTCGATCCGGCGTCAGGATAAGGCTCCGCTCGTAGCTTGCCGTCCCGATCAGGATGCGCCCTGGCTCGTAGGTCCTGATGACGTGTCGGCCATCGCTGGTGTCAAGATGTATCTTCATCGGTTTGTGGAGGACCCTCGGTCAGCGCCGTTATAAGAGGGCGCGCGTCTAATGTATCACCTCCGATCGCATCCGGGGGTCGGTTTTCGAAAACGAGACGGCCCGTGTGGCCCCTCAAGCGACGGCACGGGCCGTCTCGGTCGGGCCGCGTTTGCAGGCGTAACCGGGGCCGTGGCCTGATCCTGCGGCGGCATTTTCAGATGGCGGGGCGTTAGAGGGAGGCGCCGTCCCGTCGCGTTTTCAAGCCGTCCTTGGTGGTTATCGGGTGGTGTCAGGTCACGCTTTGTGACCCATGAGGCCCGCGCATCGGATGGCGCGGCGGGGGCACGGGCACGCCGATGGACGAAATCTCTCGGCCGACATTGACAGCGTGCGCTTTCGCCCGTATGTTCGCGCTTCGAATGGTCGTGTTTGGCGCCCCACAACACTATACAAGACATCTTTCCCAGGATAACGGGGGTTGGTGCGTCTAGGCGCCCAAGGTGGAGTATGAATCATCAGTTTCCCCGCATAACGAGATTGCCTCCCTATGTCTTCAATATCGTCAACGAGCTGAAGGCACAGGCCCGTAAACGAGGCGAGGACATCATCGATTTCGGGATGGGTAATCCGGATCACCCGACCCCCCGGCATATCGTCGATAAGCTTTGCGAAGCCGCCCAACGGGGCGATACGCACCGGTACTCCGTCTCGCGCGGTATTCCGCGGCTACGGAAGGCGATCTGCCACTGGTATGAGAAGCGCTACGGCGTGACCCTAGACATGGACCGCGAGGCGATCGTGACGATCGGCTCCAAAGAGGGCTTGGCGCATCTCGCGCTCGCGACTACCGGGCCGGGCGACGTGATTCTCGTGCCGAACCCGAGCTATCCCATTCATCCGTACGGCTTTGTCATCGCCGGGGGCGATATTCGGCATGTCCCGCTTGTACCGGGCGGCGATTTCTTTGCTGAACTCGAAAACGCGATCCGTAATTGCTGGCCCAAACCGAAAATGCTGGTCTTGAATTTCCCGAGCAATCCGACGGCCCAGTGTATTGATCTCCATTTTTTTGAGAAGGTGGTCGCGGTGGCGCGTGAGCACGGTATTTACGTGATCCATGACCTCGCTTACGCGGATATCGTGTTTGATGGTTATCGGGCACCGTCGATACTCCAGGTCCCGGGCGCGATCGATGTGGCGGTCGAATTTTTCACGCTCTCTAAAAGCTATAATATGCCCGGCTGGCGGGTGGGATTCATGTGTGGCAATCGCGAACTCGTGGAGGCCTTGGCGCGGATGAAATCGTATCTGGATTACGGCATGTTCACGCCGATCCAGATTGCGGCGATTACCGCCCTGGAAGGTCCCCAGGAGTGCGTAAGCGAGATCCGCGACAATTATCAAAGGCGTCGTGACGTCTTGTGCGAGGGCCTCAAGGCCGCCGGCTGGGATGTTGATGTGCCGAAGGCCACGATGTTTGTTTGGGCGAAAATCCCCGCGCCCTTCCGCGAGCTAGGATCGTTGGAGTTCTCGAAAAAGCTCTTACAGGAAGCGAAGGTCGCCGTCTCTCCCGGGATCGGTTTCGGTGAGTACGGGGACGAGTATGTGCGCTTTGGTTTGATTGAAAACGAGCACCGTACCAGGCAGGCCGTGCGGAGCATCAAGGATATGTTGCGGCGGGCCGGTGTGCCGGCAAAGGAAGCCTCGTGACCGCTGTTCGGGTCGGGCTGCTCGGTTTTGGTGTTGTCGGCGGGGGGACGGTCTCGGTCTTGACCCGCAATGCCCACGAAATCGGGCGGCGCGCGGGCCGCGAGATCGAAATCGTCAAGATCCTGACGCGCGACCTCACGAAGGCGCGGCCCGTGCCATGGCCGGCCGAGCGGTTGACGACCAACCCGGAGGATATCCTCGGGGACGCCAGTATTGAGGTGGTCGTCGAGTTGATGGGTGGCATTGAGCCCGCGCGGTCCTATGTTTTGGCCGCCATCCAGGCCGGAAAGCATGTCGTGACCGCCAATAAGGCGTTGATTGCGACCTGCGGTAACGAGATTTTTGCCGCGGCGCGGGCGCGCGGGGTTGTCGTCGCCTTCGAGGCGGCGGTAGCCGGCGGTATCCCTATCATCAAAGCGATCCGCGAGGGGTTGGCTGGCAACCGCATCCACGGGGTCGCCGGTATCATCAACGGGACCTGCAATTACATCCTTACGCAGATGCGCGAACGTGGGGCGGAGTTCAATGAGGCGTTGGGCCAGGCGCAGGCGCTCGGCTATGCCGAGGCCGATCCCCATTTCGACATCGATGGGATCGATGCGGCCCATAAGCTCACGATTCTGGCGGCCATCGCCTTTGGGATACCCCTTCAGTTCGGCGAGGTCTATGTAGAGGGCATACGGGAGCTCGAATCCGCCGATATCGCCTATGCGGCAGAGCTTGGTTATCGGATCAAACACCTAGGGATTGCTAGAACGAGTGCGCAGGGCATTGAGTTGCGCGTGCATCCAGTCTTGATTCCGCACAAGCGGCTCATCGCCAACGTCGATGGGGTCATGAATGCCGTGCTCGTCAATGGCGATGCCGTGGGATCGGCGCTTTTTTATGGGCCGGGCGCCGGGGCCGAACCGACGGCCTCCGGGGTCGTCGCGGACATCATCGATGTGGTACGTACCTTGACGACCGACCCGGAGCTGCGCGTTCCTCATTTGGCGTTTCAGCCAGACGCGCTCTCGAATGGCCCGATCTTGGCCATGGCCGATGTCGAAACGGCCTGCTACCTGCGCTGCGAGGCCCAGGATCGCCCTGGGGTACTGGCTGATATAACCCGCATTCTGGCTGATCTGGGCATCAGTATCGAGGCGATTTTGCAAAAGGCTCCGGACGATGGCGCAAACACGGTCCCGGTGATTCTGCTGATCCACAAGGTCCGTGAGGCGCAGATCAATCAGGCGATTGCGCGGATCGCAGCGCTGGCCGCGGTCACCGGCAAGATTCACAGATTGCGCGTCGAGGCGTTTGATTAGGGGCCGCAGGCTCATGCCGTACGTCTACTCAAAACCTTTGAAGGACGGCGCGCAATCGTGCCGAGCGGCGACCGATAGCCCTTAGGCGCAATTTCACGCAACTTTTAGGAACTGACCATGACCCGTTATACCGGCATTATCACGCGCTACCGTGACTGGCTTCCCATTGCCGATGACAGCCGCATCATCACGCTAGGCGAGGGCAATACACCACTCATTCGGTTGGATCGGCTGACGCGGACGACGGGGCGCGATGCGACCCTTTATGTGAAATTTGAAGGACTGAATCCGACCGGATCCTTTAAGGATCGCGGCATGTGCTTTGCGGTCACGAAGGCGGTGGAGGCGGGCTCGCGCGCACTCATATGTGCCTCGACCGGCAACACCTCGGCATCGGCTGCGGCCTATGCCGCCCGCGCGGGCCTCGCGGCGTTCGTCTTGATCCCGGAGGGGAAGATCGCGCTTGGCAAGCTAAGCCAGGCGATGATCCATGGTGCGATCGTGGTGCAAATTCAAGGGAATTTCGATGCCGGCATGAGGCTTGTGAAGGAGATTGCGGCCACCACCCCGATTACGCTCGTCAATTCCGTGAACCCGTATCGCCTGCAAGGGCAGAAGACGGCGGCGTTCGAGATCGTCGATGCGCTCGGCTTTGCCCCGCAGTACCACTATCTACCTGTCGGGAACGCTGGAAATATCACGGCCCATTGGTTAGGCTATCGGGATTATCAGGGCCAGGGCCGTTGCTCGATGCCGAAGCTCGTCGGCTATCAAGCCGCCGGTGCGGCCCCGTTCGTGTCCGGCAAGATGGTCGATGACCCGGAAACGATCGCGACCGCAATTCGCATCGGGCACCCGCAGTCTTGGGCGTTGGCACAATCGGCGAGGGCTGCGACCAACGGGTGGTTCGGCGCCATTGACGACGATGAGATTCTGGCAACGCAACGGCTCATGGCGCGCGAAGAGGGCATATTTTGCGAGCCGGCCTCGGCGGTCTCGGTGGCCGGCGCGTTGCGCGATCTACGCGCCGGACGCATCGAGGAAGGCACGACTATCGTCTGTACCGTGACCGGTCATGGACTGAAAGACCCGGATGTGGCCATTCGTCAGGGGGGACCTGCAGACCTGATGACGGTCGCCCCAACGCTCGCGGCCGTGCGTGCCATCATCCTCGAGCGGACGGCGTAACGATCACGCCGTCGTGTGGTCACCGATCAGGGGGCGGGTATCGCCCTAATCCCCTTGTGCGCAGTAGGCCGTCGTCGCCGGACACCGCCCACCAGTCGATGGTGGCGGTCAGGCGATTGATCGCAAGTCAGATCCCCGCGATCAGGTGGTGGGCGCCGCGCCCACAGGGGACGTCGGGGTCTGGATGGCGGAGGCCACAGTCGGCAAGCAAGACCCCCATTCGGGATCGGACATGAGCGCTCGGCGGGAATCGGCTGCGGTTCAAAGAGTTACGGTGTTTATCCCGGGGCTGACCGGCGGGCCGCAGTGGCCTGCGCCGTGGCCGCGGTCGCTTGCGCGGGTGCTCGCGCGCGCCCAGAAAGAGGACCGGCTGAGCGCGGGTTTCAGTGAGCGCGCCCTGGACCTTTTTGGGCTGCCGCACACCGCGGGGCTTGCCGCGCTCGCTCGGTTGGGTGAAGGACAAGCCGCTGATGGGCGCTGGTGGGTGCGTTGCGATCCGGTCTATTTGGCCGTAGATGGCGACCGGCTGCTCCTTGTCGACAATGAGACCTTAGGGCTGGCAGCCGACGAGGCGATGCGGTTGAGCGGCTTGGTCGGCTCCGTTTTTGCCGCCGAGGGCGGAGTGATCGAGGTCTGTGCGCCGACCCGATGGTATCTGACCCTGCCCGCCCCCGAACCCTTGGTCGTCGCCAGTCTCGCCGAGGTGACCGGACATAACGTGCACGACTATCTGCCTACCGGTAATAGCCGCTACTGGCGGACCCGCCTAAACGAAGCCCAGATGTTACTGCACCAGGCGTTGATCGGGACCCACGGCGGCGAAGGCCTTGGGGTGTGCGTCAATAGCGTGTGGTTTTGGGGGCCGGGTCGGATCGCCGCCACGACCGCGCGCAGCTTCTCTCAGGTCTATACCGATGACACGCTCCTCGCAGGTGCGGCGCGCGCGACGCAAACGGCGTGCGCGCCCGTCCCTTCCGGGCCCGATGACCTCGATAGTCGTGGGCATGTCCTGGTCGTTTTGCGCGGCGCGCAAGGGTCAGTGCAATACGGAGATACCGAAGGGTGGTCGGCGTTTCTGGAGACCGTGGCGACGAGTTGGCTTCAGCCATTGACGGAGCAGCTGGCGCGCGGTGCTATTTCGGAGTTGGTGGTCAGCGGCGATCACGGTCCCTTGTTTCGCTTGACGCGTCGGGATCGCTGGCGCTTTTGGCGTGGTTGGCGATGACTGACCAGACCACGGACGTTATCGTTACCGCAGTACTGACGCGTCTTTACGCCGCGCGTGGTGTTTTCGATCGCCATGAATGGGAGCAGGGTCTAGCGGATCTGCTGCCGCCGCATGCGATGCTCGGCCTTGACCACGCAGCTGAGGCCTTAGCAGGGGCGATTGCGCGCGCGGAAACCATACTGATCGTGGGGGACTACGATGCCGATGGTGCCACCGGGACGGCGCTCGCGGTGCGGGGCCTGCGCGCGCTCGGGGCCCGTGACGTTCGCTACCTGATCCCGGATCGGGCCACGGAGGGTTATGGGTTGACGGCGGCGATCGTCACGCGGGCCGCCGCCTTTGCACCTACGTGGCTTCTGACAGTCGACAACGGGATTAATAGCGTCGAAGGGGCGCAGACTGCCAAGCGTCTGGGGATGCGGCTGATCATTACCGATCATCATTTGCCCGGCGACGAGCTACCCGAGGCCTATGCGATCGTAAACCCCAATCAGCACGGGGATTGCTTCGAGAGTAAGGCGATCTCGGGGGTCGGTGTCGTCTTGTATCTCCTGATCGCGCTGCGGCGCATCCAAAACGCCCCGCAGGTCTCGTTTGCGGGGCTACTCGATTTGGTCGCATTGGGGACGGTGGCCGACTGCGTGCCGCTCGATGCCAACAACCGACTCTTAGTGCGGGCGGGTCTACGGCGCATGAATGCCGGCCACGCCTGCCCGGGCATTGCGGCGCTATTGGAAGTGAGCGGCAAACGGCCCGGCGAGATCTACGCGCAGGATCTGGGTTTCCAGGTGGGCCCCCGACTAAACGCCGCCGGCCGCATGGCCGATATGGCAGTCGGGGTGCGCTGCCTGTTGGCAGACGACCGCAGCGAGGCGTATGCCCTGGCCCAAGAGCTCGATACCTTAAATCGCGAACGGCGCGCGCGCGAGGCGACCATGCAAAGCGAGGCCGATGAGAAGCTCGCGCTCTCCGTGGAGACCGGGGCCTTGCGTCCCGGTATTTGCATCACCGAGGCCCATTGGCACCCGGGTATTGTCGGCATTTTGGCCGGTCGTCTGAAAGAGCGGCACAAGCGGCCGGTCATTGCGCTAGCGCCTGCGGAGGCGGGCTATTTGCGGGGATCGGGGCGCAGTGTGCCGGCATTGAATCTGCGCGATGCGTTGGCGTCCATCGCCGAACGGCATCCGGGCCTCTTTGTGCAGTTCGGGGGGCATGCCGCGGCCGCCGGGCTTAGCATAAAGGCCGCCGACCTGGAGGTCCTGGCTGCGGCCTTCGCCCACGAGGTCGAGAGACGGCTCGGTCCCGGACCTTATGAGGATGGCCATACGGATGGGGAACTGCACCCGCGGGAGCTGTCGTTGGCGCTCGCGCTTGCGGTGCGCGATGGCGGTCCGTGGGGCAACGGGTTTCCCGAGCCGCTTTTCGAGGGCGTGTTCCAGGTCGTGCGCGCGGAGGTGATAAAGGGGCAACACCTGCGTTTGCAGTTGGCGCAAGCGGGGCTTACCCAGCCGGTGAAGGCGATGGGGTTTCGGCAGTCTTTGGCGCCCGAAGAGGGTCTTTCCGTTCGTCTGCGTTATCGCCTGGGCGTGGATGATTATGGCGGTCGGCAAGCGCTCTGCCTGTATTTTGCGGAATGGTCGCGTGTGTCGCTCGCGCAGGGAGTGGGATAAACTCAACGTTTATGGCCCCCGCAGGATCTCAAGCTGGCACCGGCTTGGGATCGGCAAGGGGCGCATCACCTCCCTGGGAGGTCTGTGGATGAGAGTCGAGATGCCTGTGTGTTGATAAAAACGATTGCAGATTGTGTTGGTAATACGCCCTTGGTGCGCCTCCAGAGGATGGCCGCCGGTTCTGGCAATCACGTGCTTTTGAAGCTCGAAGGGAATAACCCGGCGGGTTCGGTCAAGGATCGTCCCGCGCTTTACATGATCGAGGCGGCCGAGCGCAGGGGCACGATCCATCCGGGCGACACCTTAATCGAGGCCACGAGCGGCAATACCGGGATTGCGTTGGCCATGGCCGCCGCCATCAAGGGTTACCGGATGATTTTGGTGATGCCGGAGCATATGAGTGCTGAGCGTCGCGGCCTTATGCGCGCCTTTGGGGCAACGCTTATCCTGACATCTCGGGCCGGTAGCATGGAAGAGGCAATCGATACGGCGCGCGCAATGGAGGCGCGCGGCGAGGGCCATGTGCTCGATCAGTTTTCGAATCCCGATAACCCGGAGGCCCATTATCGCGGTACCGGGCCCGAGATTTGGCGCGATACACAAGGCGAGATCACCCATTTTGTCAGTGCCATGGGCACGACCGGCACGATAATGGGGACGTCGCGCTACCTAAAGGAACAGAACGCGGCTGTTGCCATCGTGGGGGTCCAACCGACTGCCGGGGCGTCGATACCCGGCATTCGCCGGTGGCCCACCGCCTATCTGCCCAAGATCTATGATGCCAACCGCGTCGACCGCCTGATCGACGTCGATCAGGCGCTGGCCGAAGAGACGACCCGGCGGCTAGCCAGAGAGGAAGGGATTTTTTGTGGGATATCGTCGGGGGGCGCGGTCGCGGCGGCACTCTTATTGGCCGCTGAACTTACGAATGCCACTATCGTCACCATCGTCTGCGACCGCGGCGACCGCTACTTATCCACGGGGGTCTTCCCAGCCTCATGAATGTTCTCGTATTCGATATTGAGACCGTGCCCGATGTCGCCGCCGGTCGGCGTTTATACAAGCTGGATTTGGACGATGAAGACGTCGCCAAGGTGATGGTGCACCGGCGCCGCGAAGAGAGCGGCCAGGAGTTTCTGCGGCACTATCTCCATAAAGTGGTCGCGATCTCGGTACTGCTACGCCGCGACGACGAATGCAAGGTGTGGTCGTTGGGGGACGAGTCATCATCGGAAGCGGAGCTCATCAGCCGTTTTTTCGAGGGCATCGAGCGGTTTTCGCCGACCCTCGTCTCGTGGAACGGGAGCGGGTTCGATCTGCCGGTTTTGCATTATCGCGCGCTGCTCCACAAGGTCGCTTGTGCCCGTTACTGGGAGTCGGGGGACGGTGACCCGGCCTTTCGCTGGAACAACTACTTGAGCCGCTACCACGCCCGCCATACCGATGTCATGGATGTTTTGGCGGGTCATCAGGCGCGCGCCACGGCACCGCTAGACGAGATCGCCACGTTCCTTGGTTTCCCTGGCAAACAGGGGCACGCCGGGAGCGAGGTATGGGATCGTTTTCGGGCCGGCGAGATCGCGGGTATTCGGGCCTATTGCGAGACCGATGTGTTGAATACCTACCTCGTTTTTCTGCGCATGGAGGCCATGCGCGGGCACCTGGCGGTGCCCGAGGCCGAGCGTGAAGAGGATCGGCTCAAGGTCTTGCTCCGGGACTCGGGACGGCCGCATCTCGAGGCCTTTCTGGCGGCGTGGCCAGGGCTTGCATGAGCGGCCGCGCAGGGCGCGAGGAGGGGGTCTGCGAGATCGCGTCCCTCAATCACGACGGCTCTGGTGTCGGCCATTGTGACGGCAAGGTGGTCTTTGTCGATGGCGCGTTGCCGGGCGAAGAGGTCCGGTTTACCTACGGCCGTCGCAAGCGGCGCTACGATACGGGGGCGGCGCGCGAGATCCTGCGTGCGGCCCACGATCGGGTGGTGCCGCGCTGCCCCCATTTCGGGGTCTGTGGCGGTTGTCGTCTTCAGCACCTGGATGGGGCGGCGCAGTTGCGCGCCAAAGCGGGTATCGTGCGCGAGGCCATGGCGCATATCGCCAAAGTGGATGTTGAGTCCTGGGCGGAGCCGGTAGCCAGCCCCGTCTGGGGCTATCGACGCAAGGCGCGCCTGGGGGTACGGGTCGTGCCCAAGAAAGGGGGCGTTCTCGTCGGATTTCGCGAGCGCCAGCAGTCGCTGCTCGCACCGCTTTCGGTCTGTCATACGCTTAACGCCCGTCTCGGACAGCAATTACCCGCACTGAAGGCGCTTTTGGAGCGGATTTCGGTGACCGAACAGATCCCGCAGGTGGAGTTTGCGGCCGGCGATGAGACCGCAGCGCTGGTCTTTCGCCATCTGGTCCCCTTAACGGATGCGGATGTGGGCCAGATCGCCCACTTCGGGGAGACGTATGGCTTTGCGGTCTATACCCAAGCGGGCGGTCCCGACACTGTGCGCGCAGTCGATAGAGAACCCGCGCCCTTGTCCTATCGACTGCCGGCGTTCGATGTTGAGCTTCAGTTCGCGCCGATCGATTTCGTGCAAATCAATGGCGAGACCAATCGGGCCATGGTAAGTCAAGCCGTCGACTGGCTCGAGCTGCGCGCCGAGACCCGGGTGTTGGATCTATTCTGCGGGATTGGAAACTTTACCTTGCCGATCGGTCGGCGCGCGCGCTCGGTAGTCGGGGTAGAGGGCGCGGAATCCCTGGTGGGAAGGGCGCGCGCCAATGGCGTGCGAAACGGGCTCTCGCACATCGTGTTTCACGCCATCGATCTTGAGGCGCAGGACCTAGAGCGCCTGTTCGCTGATGGGGAATTTGACGCCGCACTTTTAGATCCACCGCGAACCGGTGCGCTTGCGGCGGTCAAGGTCTTGGCGGAGCATCACGTCCCACGGCTCGTCTATGTGTCGTGCAATCCGGCAACGCTTGCTCGGGATGCCGATCTCCTGGTGCACGAATATGGCTACCGCCTGGCGCGATTGGGGGTCATCGATATGTTTCCGCACACCCACCATGTCGAGGCCATGGCGCTGTTCTTGCGAGAGTCGTAAATGGCGTACGTCGAGGTCGATGTCGGGCGACAGACGTTAGGGCTCTACGAGCGGTCGGGCGGGCGGCTCATTCGAGAGGTCGCGGTCGCCACCGCTAAAAATGGCGTAGGCGAGGAGTTTGGAAGTTATCGGACCCCACGCGGCCTGCATGTCATTCGCGCACGGATCGGTCGGGATGCGCCGCGCAACGCCGTATTCGTGGGGCGGCGGCCGACCGGCGAGATCTATAGCCCGGCGTTGCGCCAACTCTATCCCGATCGCGATTGGATATTGACGCGGATCTTGTGGTTGAGCGGGCTTGAGGTGGGCAAGAATCGTCTCGGAGCCGTCGACACCATGCGCCGTTATATCTATATTCACGGGGCGCCGGATGAAGACGCAATGAGTATCCCGTCCTCGCATGGCTGCATCAAGATGCGCAATGATGACATCTTGTTTTTGTTCGACGAAGTGGGGGCGGGCACGCAGGTTCACATTATTGCTTGAGGTAAAACGATGTCCCTAGGCCCGGTTATGATGGATTTGGCGGGAACCACGCTCGCTGCGGCCGAGCGCAAGTGGCTGAAAGACCCGCTCGTGGGCGGGGTTATCCTGTTTACGCGCAATTACGAGGATCCCAAGCAACTGCGCGCCCTCACGAGCGAGATTCACGACCTCCGGGACCCACCGCTCATTATCGCCGTGGATCACGAGGGTGGGCGTGTGCAACGCTTTCGGAACGGTTTTACGCAACTCCCGTCCGCGCGTGAAATAGGGGCCCTGTATGCGGAGGACCGCTCACAGGCTCGTTTACTGGCGCGGTCAGCGGGGCTTGTTATGGCCGCCGAGTTGCTGGTGCTGGGGGTCGATATCAGCTTCGCGCCCGTTCTCGATATTGACCTGGGTCTGTGCGCGGTCATTGGCGACCGCGCCTTTCATAGCGACCCTCAGATCGTGGCCGAGCTTGGGCGGCAATATGTCGCTGGCATGACGCAGGCCGGCATGGCGGCGACCGGTAAGCATTTCCCAGGTCACGGCGGGGTGGCCGGAGACTCCCATAAGGAGCTGCCGACCGATGACCGGGAACTCGCGAGCCTGGAGGCGATCGATTTGGTGCCGTTTGCGCGACTTGTCCCGACGGTGCTAGCCGGGGTGATGCCCGCCCATGTCGTCTATCCCCGCGTCGATCGCGAGCCCGCCGGGTTCTCGCGCGTCTGGCTAAACGATATCCTACGCAAACGGCTGCGCTTTAGCGGTGTGATTTTCAGCGACGATCTCAGTATGGTGGGGGCGCACGGGGCCGGGAGCTTAGGCGGGCGTGCCCAAAAGGCGCTTGCGGCGGGGTGCGATATGGTGCTCGCGTGCAACGATCCCGGTGGGCTCGACGATCTCTTTGGGGCGCTTGCCGGTTACGAAAACCCGGCCTCGCAGGCCCGTATCACCCGCCTCCATGGCCGGCCAGCTTGGACTGGGCCGTTATTGATGGAGGACGTCGAGTATCATGACTCGTGTGAGCGTCTCGCGCGTTTGATTCAAGAACGGCGATGAGCGAATTCCGCGTCTTTGTGTTCGTTGCGGTACTGCGGAGCGGCCCCAAGGCCGTAGGGGAGCTATGTTGGAAGGCGATACACTCAGTCGGTGCCGGAAATGTCCGCGGCTCGCATCATTTCGCGACGAGACCCGGGCGCGCTACCCCGATTACCGTTGCCTGCCGGTGCCGGCCCTAGGGGCCGACGACACCAAAATCGTGATCGTCGGACTGGCGCCTGGTCTTCACGGCGCCAATGCGACCGGCCGGCCCTTCACGGGGGACTTCGCTGGCATCCTGCTCTACAATACGCTCTACCGCTTGGGTCTCTCCAATCAGCCGCAGTCAGAGGCGGTCGGAGACGGACTCGAACTTAAAGGATGTCGTATCACCAACGCCGTCAAATGTGTGCCACCGGCCAATCGCCCCACCGGCGTCGAGATTCAGACCTGCGCGCCTTACCTCACCGCCGAGCTGGCCCGCCAGCCCACCGGTGGGGTTATCATTGCCTTGGGGCGGATCGCTCACGATGCGGTGTTGCGGGCCTTCAAGCAACCGCTGTCTCATTTCCGGTTCGGGCACGGGGCGCGTCACGACGTAGGCGGCCGGGTTCTTTGGGACTCCTACCATTGTAGCCGCTACAATACCCAGACCCGGCGGCTGACTGAGGCCTCGTTCGTCGCCGTTTTCGAGGCAGCCTTACGCGAGGTCTCATGAGCGACCTTCGGGCTTTGGTTCAAGGTTTGGGCAATTGCCCGGGGGTGTACCGCATGCTAGATGAGGCGGGGACGGTCCTCTATGTCGGCAAGGCGCTCAATCTCCATAAGCGCGTGGCAAGCTATTTAAGGCCTGCCAAAGCGCCCCGTATTGCCTCCCTCATGGGGGCCGTGCGACACATCGAGGTCACGGTCACGCACACCGAGACCGAGGCGCTCCTGCTTGAAAATAACCTCATTAAAGCCTTAAGACCTCGCTATAACATATTGTTACGAGACGATAAAAGCTATCCACTGATCTTTCTCGGTGGGGCCGGGCCGTTCCCGAGGCTCGGCTTTCATCGCGGTGCGCGGCGGGCCCCGGGACGCTACTTCGGACCCTATCCCAGCGCCTCTGCGGTGCGCGAGACGCTAGCCCTCCTGCAGCGGGTGTTTCCGGTTCGCCAGTGTGAGGACTCGGTGTTTCGCAACCGCACGAGGCCGTGCCTGCAATACCAGATCAAGCGCTGTTCTGGCCCCTGCGTCGGGCTGATCACGGAGTCCGATTATGCCCGCGATGTCGAACATACCATCTTGTTTCTGGAAGGACGTAATCGCACCTTGCTAAGCGAGTTGAGGACGCGCATGACGGAGGCGGCGACTCGTCTCGATTACGAACAGGCGGGCCGTTTGCGCGATCAGGTGGCGCTGCTCGCGGGGGTCCAAGAGCGGCAATACGTGGATGGCGACAAAGGCGACGCCGACGTGATCGATGTCGCGATCAATGGCGGTGTTGTCTGTATTGCAGTCATGTCTATTCGCGGCGGTCGCCAGCTTGGCGTTAAGACGCTGTTCCCGAAGGTTCCGGGGGGCATATCCGCAGAGGAGGCGCTCGCGGCCTTTCTGCCCCAGTATTATCTCGGCCAATCACCGCCAACCCGTGTCTATTTAGGGATCAGAATTCCGGGTCGGGAGTTTTTGGCGTCCGCGCTTTCGGAAGACAGCGGACATTCGGTCTTGATCCGGATGCCGATGCGCGGGATCGCCCGCCACTGGATGGCGCTTGCCAAAACGAACGCCGAGGACGCCCTACGACGACGACTCGCCGAGCGGGCCGGCCACGCCGCCCGCTGGAGCGCCGCTGTGCGGGCGCTCGGTTTGGGTGCGGCTACGCGCATCGAATGCTTCGATATCAGTCACACGCAAGGGGAATTGCCGATCGCCTCTTGTGTCGTTTTTGGGCCCGCGGGGCCGATCAAGAGCGATTACCGCCGTTTTCATATCGAGGGGATTACCGGCGGCGATGACTATGCGGCTATCGCGCAGGCGGTGACAAGGCGCTACAGTAAGGCCTCGCTCCCCGATCTTGTGTTGATCGATGGGGGGGCAGGGCAGGTCGCGAAGGCCCATGACGCGCTTGTCGGTATCGGGCGGGAGGCACGCGTGCTGGGCATCGCCAAAGGGCCTAATCGCCGCTTTGGCGACGAAGAGTTTTATTGGTCCGGCCAGGCTTTATCCTTTACCCTTGAGGCGGAACCCACGGCGTTGCTGCTGTTGGCGACGATCCGCGATGAGGCCCATAGGTTTGCGATTACCGCCCATCGGGCGCGGCGCGGTAAGGCGCGTCTCGTCTCGGAGCTCGATGCGATTCCGGGCATCGGGCCGCGGCGACGCCAGACCTTGGTAAAGGCGCTGGGCGGTACACGGTTTGTGGCGCAAGCGGAGCTCGCCGATCTGGAGCGCTTGCCGGGCATCAGTGGTGCGCTTGCGCGCCGCATCTATGACATCTTTCACTCCGAGGGCAACACGTGCCCATAAATGCGCCCAATCTCTTGACCCTGCTGCGTATCGCGCTGATCCCTGTCTTTGTGCTCGTCTACTTTCTCCATGTCGCCTGGGCCAA
Source organism: Acidiferrobacter sp. (assembly GCA_035530915.1). Taxonomy (GTDB): domain Bacteria; phylum Pseudomonadota; class Gammaproteobacteria; order Acidiferrobacterales; family Acidiferrobacteraceae; genus Acidiferrobacter. The sequence continues at coordinate 61,544 of DATKTV010000023.1, forward strand.
CCTCGGGAGTGCCGCCTTTTTCTTTCTCGCCGCGTTTACCGACTGGCTCGATGGCTATCTGGCGCGCAAGCTCAATCAGTCCTCGGCGTTCGGCGCGTTCCTCGATCCGGTCGCCGATAAGCTCATGGTGGCGGCGGCCTTGATTCTCATCGTCGCCAATCCGGCGTTGCGGCCGACGCTTCTGGATGGACCGCTCTTTTCGGTCGTGGTCCTCATCATCATTGGACGGGAGATCGCCGTGTCGGCCTTGCGGGAATGGATGGCCGAGGTGGGCAAGCGCAAGAAGGTCGCCGTGTCGTACGTGGGCAAATTCAAGACGCTCGCGCAAATGGCGGCGATCCTTCTTATGCTGTACGAGCGACCGATATTCGGCGTGCGGGCCTTTCGGGTAGGCGAGATCCTGCTCTATGTCGCCGCCGGCCTCACGCTTTGGTCTATGGGCGTGTACTTGAAGGCGGCTTGGCCGGAACTCGTCGAGGCCGAGCGCAGCCCTTAATGGCGGGGCCCTTGGTCTCGCGGGGGTTCACAGGGCGATTTGCGGGAATGGAGCCATTAACCGATGCTGGATTGGTATGCAGATATGCCGATACTTATTCATTATGAGTAAAGCATACCGCATGGGCGAGTTCGCAAAACGTATCGGCAGGTCTGCCCAGACGGTTCGACGATGGGAGCGCGAAGGCAAGCTGGTT